>CAJUBE010000038.1 GCA_910584725.1 uncultured Lachnospiraceae bacterium
ACTACTGGGTTCGTAGCCGTTTTTTAGCTTCACAAGTGTCAAACTCGGGATTATATAATACTTTTAGAAAAAGAAAGGCAGGATTGATTTATGAGTAGAACAAAAGTTGCATAGCATGAGCTATTGCAAAAATCGAAAAAGGTAATAGTTCATGCTTATCCTAAATCATTTCTTTAGGAGGACAACATATGAACTATATCAGTGCAAAAGATGTATTGCCAATGGAAATCATCAAACAGATACAATGCTATGTAGATGGTCAGTTTATCTATATCCCTAAATCAGAAACTAAGAAGAAGGGACGGAAAGTTGATACTTTGGCAAAAAGAGAACTCTCTGCCAGAAATACAAATATCTACAAGGAATATATGAGTGGCATCTCAATTCAACAGCTCTCGCAAAAGTATTTTCTTGTGGAAAAAAGTATTCAAAGAATTATACGGCAGGAAAGAACAAGGAACTTATAACAAGGAGATGTGCCATGTCAAAATGTGGCACATCTTTTATTATAAATGCAAAATGTTCCCCCAACAGCATTCATATAGATTATACTATTCTGTAGAAGTGTTGGAAAACGCCGTATGAAGAAATGCTGGTGGTTTCCTGCCACTTTTGATACATAAAAAGCATAAAGGACTTTACAACTTAAAATCATTTATGGTATAAGGAGACTAACATGGAAAACAAAATAATTGTAACAGAATCAGAACGGTTGATTTTAAGAAGATACAGAGAAGAAGATATACAGGACTTATTTGAATATTTGTCCGATCCAGAAGTGGTGAAATACGAACCCTATAAACCACTGACTTTTGAAGAGACAGAAGATAATCTGAAGTGGCGCATCAGTACAGAGGAAATGATTGCCGTCGAGTTGAAAACCTCTCACAAAATGATCGGCAATGTATATATAGGAAAACGCGACTTTGAATCGTTGGAAATCGGGTATGTATTTAATCGGAACTACTGGGGAAACGGTTATGCCGCCGAGAGCTGCAAGGCTTTAATCCAGCAGGCATTTGCAGACGGCGTGCACAGAATCTATGCGGAATGCGACCCCGACAATAAGAACTCATGGAAATTACTTGAAGCGTTAGGATTCCAGCGGGAAGCCCATTTTAGGAAAAATGTATATTTCTGGAAAGACGAAGCCGGAAATGCGATCTGGAAAGATACCTATGTGTATGCTAAATTAAATCAAAAAGCAGAGGAAAGGTATTGTTTATGGAAATAAAGATGATAGATTTACCAATGATTGCTGTTATCGGAAAAGAAGGCTTATGTACAGCAGAAAAAAATATGGCGCAACAGTTATGGCAGGAAGCCAATTCTCATTTTGATGAGGTGGCTGCTCTTGGCATGAAAAATCCGGATGGGACATATGTTGGATTTTGGGGAGTAATGAGTGATGAAAGCAGGTCTTTTCGTCCATGGACGCATCAGTTTACAAGGGGATTATACCTTGCGGGTGTCGAAACTTATGCTGATACAATTGCACCTGAAGGATGGACGAAATGGGTTATGCCGGCGCGAAAATATATAGTTGTGGACGTTGAATCTAACAGGTATCGCGAAATATTTGACGAGGTAATCAATCATACCATTTCTGAAAAGGGAATGAAACTCGCAGGAGCAGTATGTGATTATACTGAGCCCGCAACAGGAAAAAACAGCTTGTTTTTTCCTGTTGCATCTTTATAGGAAATTCCAGTTTATGCGCTTGCATATGGAACTGGAATTTTAATTTCAGAAAACACGAAGCTCTTTCGAAATCACCGCCACCGCGCAGGGCATCCTCCCGTCAACCACAAAATAAGCGACATTCTCATAGCCCGCGTCCGCAAAAAACTTCCGATAGGACTGCATATCATACTGCCTCTTAAAGTCTGCGCCCGCCAGTTCCAGCAGGCGCACCGCTTTCCTATTCACGCCTGCCGACGCATTGATATAGGTTGGCACGATAATCTTACCGCCCGGCTTACAGACCCGTTCCAGCTCCTTCAAGGCGGCGCGTGGGTCGTCCAGCAGATGTATCACATTTCCCGCAACGACCTTGTCAAATCTGTTATCGCGGCATTTCAGATGCGTCATATCCGCGCGCCTTACCCTGACATTGTCAAAGGCACGGCAGTTTCTTGCCGCCTGCTTTAACATCCCCACGGAAAAGTCCGTTGCCATGAGTTTCCGGCATTTCGGGGCGATGGTTCTGCTGATTGCGCCCGTCCCGCAGGCACACTCCAGCACCACGTCATCCGGCGCGATTTCCTCCGCCACTTTTCTGCCAAGCCCGCGGTACACTTTTCCGTTATAAACCGTTTCAAACAAATCATACAATCCAGACACGTTATCCCAAAACATAATTGCTCCTTAACCGTTCCTCTCCCGGACATCAGATTTTTATGATATCCGTTTAAATACATTTTATCAAAATTCCAAGCCCTGCGGACACCACGATCATCCAGACGGGCGATGGCGCTTTCCGTCTCGCTTTTCCGGCGAGCACACCCCAGACCGACAATGCCAGAAATACAAAGATTCTGCCAAGATGAGGGGCAAAGGCATCCTCCAAGCGTTTGATACCAAAAAAGACATCCAGTCCCATAATGACTGCCGTCGCCAGAATCAAGGCGGCGACGCATGGGCGGACCGCCCCGAGGAACGCCTTGACGCCCTCATATTTCATCAAATTTTTCAGACAGGCAACGATCAGCAAAATCAGGATAAAAGCCGGCAGTATCACGCCGAGAGTCGCCAGAAACGCCCCTAGGATCCCTCCCTGCGAGGACCCTACAAAAGTAGCCATATTCACGGCAAGCGGTCCCGGCGTAGATTCTGAAACAGCCACAAAAGCCATAAATTCCTTTTCTGTCAGCCAGTTGTTCTCGAGAACCGTTTCCCTGATCAGAGAAATCATGCCATAACCCCCGCCAAAGGAAACTGCGCCAATTTTCAAGAATGCAAGAAACAGTTGCATATAAATCACCATTTATCCCTCCCATCCCGCATTTTCTTGTAAAGATACGCCACAACGCCAGCCAGACCGCAAATAACAATATAGAGTACCGCCGAAACATGGAACGAAAACAGCGAAAACACAATCATAGCCGTAAAGACAACGGCTGCCGCCGTTTTATCCCGCAGACTGCCGCAAACCGTTCTGACCATCTGTACCCCTGCAGAACCGATCAAATAAATCACGCATGCCTGTATGCCCTCGAGGGCATAACTGACATATGTCAGTTCTAAAAACTTTTCAAAATACAGCGAGATTAGAAAGATAATTGCAAATGACGGGATGCAGACAGCGACTGTGGACGCGAGCGCACCCCAGAATCCGGCAACATGATAACCAATATAGGTGGCGCTGTTGATTGCGACCGGTCCCGGCGTGGATTCGGCAATGGCAACCATGTCAAAAAACATGTCTTCTTTCAGCCAGCGTTTTCTTGCTACAAATTCATTTTTCAGCAGGGCAATCATGGCGTATCCGCCCCCAAAGGTAAAAGCGCCAATCTTAAAAAATGTCAGAAATAATACCGCTATCTTTTCCATCACCGTGCCTCCTTTTCCATAGTATCATGATACACCCTTTCCCGCCATAAAAAATTCGTCCCCCCATCTGTTTATCTCTCAAGTCAAAAACCACGCGGGAATAAAACATATCATTGTGAACCTATCCGAAGATATGATATAATTTCGGTGTTGCTGCTATCTTTGCCAGAATTTATCCGGCGGAAAAAGGAGACACTTTCATGAAAGAGGGTTTTTACTGTTATAGAGACAGCATTTATTATGGCTTATACGATGAGAATCAGGTTTCGGGATGGTCAAGAATTTCGGCAGCCAAACCCGAAAGCTTACAGACAGACCATCCGTTCAAGGAAGAGGACCGGGCGGTTCGTCTGTGGGACAATCACCGTTTACTTGAGCCGGAGTATGCGGACTTACAGACGATGCTCCGGAAAATGGAATCGTTTATTCCTGTCAGCCCGGAGCAGACGGTTGATTTTTCCATCGCTGAGGAGCGGCTTTCGCTCTCCCTGCCAAGAGAACTAAAACAAATTTACGCGGCGATTCACAACCATGAGGCATATTTTACCGGCGCAGAGCATTTTCTGCCGCTGGATGAAATTTACACAGAACAGGGAATCCTTGTTTTCTTCAAAAAGAAGCGGACGCCGGTTGCCGGATATGACATGGCGAGCGGATGCCTCGCAGGATACTATAAAAAGGAATGGTTCATCGAGCAGGGCGATGTATGCTGTTATCAGTTCTGTGTGGGCAGAATGCTTACCATCGCGCTGGAAAACAAGCCCGCTACAAGGAAGGGCAGATGCAAAGGCAGCTTCGTGACAGCCCTCAATATCGAAAGAGAATTGGAGCGTTTCTGCAATGAAACATATCATCTTTTGTCAGAGCTCAACATGTACGGCATCGCGGTCATGTATTCGGACGAAAAGCTCCTAGCATGGGTAAGGAGCAATGGGTTTTATGCGGACATTCACGCCGGAGCCGATGATGAGGCACATCTGGATGCACTTGGCGAACTTCTGGGGCAGGTCACGTGGAAGCAGACGCCGCAAAAATAACAGGAAAACATTCTGATATGGAGGTAACAATGAGTCAAAAAACAAATCGCACAAAAAAATATGCCGCCCTGTGCGCTGCCCTGCTTTCCATGGCAGTCATGACAGGCTGCGCAAGCTCATCCGCAAACGACGGAAATAGCACGGGCAGCGCGACATCTTCTCCCGCCGCCGAAAACGCTGCAAACGGAGACACACAGGCACAGCAGACAGATCCCGCCGCATTTCCCGCTTTCACGGCGACAGACTTGGACGGCAGCACAGTCACGGAAAGCATTTTCAGTGAAAAAGACCTGACGGTACTCAATATCTGGGGCACCTTCTGCGGTCCCTGCATCGGGGAAATGCCGGAGCTTGGCGAGTGGGCGAAAGAAATGCCGGACAACGTACAGATCGTCGGTCTGATTATCGACATCAACGGGGAGGAAGACACCGAGCACCGCGATCTTGCGGTTGACATAACACAGCAGGCGGGCGTCGACTTTACCAACCTGATTGCCAACGCGGACTTTGCGCCAATCTTAAAGGATGTGATCGGCGTCCCTACCACCCTGTTTATCGACGGTGACGGCAATATCGTGGGCGATCCGATTGTGGGCGCGAATGTGGACGGCTATAAAACCTTTGTGGAGGATTACCTGAATGGACAATAACACGGGTGCAACTGTGACATGGAGGGCAGAATGAAAACAAAACTCAGAATAGCGGGACTTCTCACCGCCTTCTCTTTCATCATATATGGCTTGATGCGCGGCGAGGCAGGCGTGGTTCTAAATAAAGCCGTCAACATCTGTCTGGAATGTATCGGACTTGGATAAATCGAGCAGAAATGAGATAACATATGAAAATCACCTATGCAATCAAACGAAAATTGCTCCAATTCATCGCCTTTGGCTGTTCCAACGCGCATCTTCTGAACTTTAAGGGCGGAAAAATCTATACGGGAAAATGGAAACAGTTCTGCAATCCGGGACTCAACTGCTACTCCTGCCCGGCGGCGGGCTTTGCCTGTCCCATCGGCGCTTTGCAGGCTGTGAACGGTTCCAGACAGTTTTCCTTCAGCTTCTACGTGACGGGGCTGCTCCTTGCCTTCGGGGTGCTGCTTGGCAGGGCAGTCTGCGGATGGCTTTGTCCTTTCGGTCTGCTGCAGGAACTGATCCACAAAATCCCCTCGCCCAAACGAAAACTCAAAAAAGGATTTCTGTATATCAAATATGTTGTCCTTGTGGTCTTTGTCCTGATCCTGCCCGTCGCTGTCACAGACTATATGGGCATGGGCAAACCTGCCTTCTGCCAGTATATCTGCCCGGCAGGCACGTTAGAGGGCGGGCTCTTTCTTCTGGCGGCACACGAAAGTCTCCGAAAAGCAATAGGCGCACTGTTCTCCCTGAAAATGGCGATTCTTGTTATGACGTTGATCAGCTGCGTGTTCTTCTACCGCTTTTTCTGCCGGACGCTCTGCCCTTTAGGGGCAATTTACGGACTGTTCAACAAAATCAGCATGTTCCATCTGGAAGTGGACAGTCACAAGTGCGTCGGCTGTGGAAAGTGCAAGGCGGCGTGCGGCATGGAAGTGGATCCCGTGAAAACGCCGGATTCTCCCGAGTGCATCCGATGCGGCGCCTGTATGGACGTGTGCCCGGCAGACGCTTTGCGCCTCGGATTTTCGACAAAATGCAAGAAAAATCTACCATAGTGGTAGTATTTGATTTCTATAAAAACAGGCACAAATGACAATGCCCCTTCACAACCTCTTCTCCATCAGCCAAAACCTTCCCATCCGCCAGTCCGCGAAGCCTCTCTTTTCATAACCGTTCCTTGTATACAGCGCAACGGCTGTCGGGTTCTGGGTAAATGCGTCCAACCGCACGGCGCCGATCTTCTGTCTGCGCAGTTCTTCCTCTATATGCCGCAGCGTGCACCCTGCCACGCCCCTGTCCTGAAATTCGGGATTCACGCAGAGCCTGTGGATGATGCGGTATGTTTCCTCCGGATACTGCCAGTCCCCATCCTCGTACTCAGGATCGCAGGTCTGGTTCACGGTGAAAGTGACGGCTATCTTCCCTTCTATCGTCCCCACTGACAATGTGTTTTCCTGCAAATCACTCAGAAAGTCGTCCCTAGTGGGATACTTTTCATCCCACTGAAAAATCTTCTGTTCCTGCATGTGTGTGATGGCGGATGCCACCAGCGCGCAAATCCCATCTATATCCGTCTGCCGTGCCGGTCTGAATTGCAGTTCTGCTTCCATTTTTTTACACCAAAACAGGCGTTTCCCGAAAAACCCACGGGCAAACGCCTGTTTGTCTCCTTCTGGCCTTTTCTCTATTTCTTCTTCCCGGCAAGATAACAGAATCCATACGCCGGAAGCGGTATTTTCTCCGGGGAGACCTGCTCACCCGTGATCAGATCCGTGTACGTTCCATTCACGCCGTCTACGGATACCTCCTTATTATACTCGCTGAAATTAAAGATGCCAAGGATTTCTTCCTCTTCCAATACCCTGCCGATTCCGAGCACGTTGTCATCCCCGGTCGTAAGTGTCCTCGCGTCCGCCTCCACCGTGAACGCCCGGCTGGATCTTCTGATCTTTTCCAAGCGGTCAAGCTGCCCGAAAATCTGTCCCGCCACGCTCTTTTTGTCGGAAACCTGCTCCGCCAGCTTCCAGTCCATCTTTCCTCGGTGCAGATAGCGGGAATCCGCCGCCTTGTCCGGGTCGTCCTTATAGCTGTAATCGTTCACCTGTCCCACCTCGTCCCCGCTGTAGAGCACGGGAATCCCGGACTGCATGAACATGTATGCGTGAAGCGTCACGTCACGTCTGACAGCGCGCTCCATCGCCTCGTCGTCCTGCTCGAAGCCAGCCTTCTCGACGCCGCACATGGAAGCCGTGGTGCCGCAGAATCTGGCGTCCCCGGAAACGGGATCGGCATTGTAAAGTTCGCCGCGGCTTACGCTTTCCCCCTCATAGCCCTGAAAATAATTGTTCAGATACTGCTTGTGGGAGCGCTCCTCAAAGCCCCAGAGGCGCAGGGTATCGTAATCCAATCCCCAGCCGATATCGTCGTGACAGCGCAGGTAATTTAGGAACACGTACTCTTTCGGCAGGCTGTTCACAATGTCAAGCTGTCTCTTCAGAAGCCGCACGTCACGCGTCGCCACCGTATGCCATGTGGTTGCCATGGTGGTCACGTTGTAGAGCATATGGCACTCGGGCTTTTCCACCGTGCCGAAATAGGGGACCACCTTCTCCGGCTCCATCACCACCTCGCCGAGCAGGAGTACGCCCGGACATACAATCTCCCCGATCATGCGCATCATGCGCACAATCGTATGTACCTGCTTCAAATTGCGGCACTGGGTATGCAGTTCCTTCCAGATATAGGGCACAGCGTCGATGCGCATAATGTCAATGCCCTTGTTCGCAAGAAACAGGAAATTGTACATCATCTCGTTAAACACCCGGGGATTCTGATAATTTAGATCCCACTGGTAAGGATAAAAGGAGGTCATCACATAGTGCCCCACTTCGGGAAGCCATGTGAAATTGCCCGGCGCGGTGGTGGGAAACACCTGCGGCACCGTCTTCTCGTACTCCGCGGGAATGGCGTCGTTGTCAAAGAAGAAGTAACGGCTCATGTACTCGCCCTCGCCCGCTCTCGCCCGCTTCGCCCACTCGTGGTCCTCGGAAGTGTGGTTCATCACGAAATCCATGCAGACGCTGATCCCCTCCTTCCGGCACGCCGCCGTCAGGCTCTCCAGATCGTCTATGTCTCCGAGCGCGGGCTGCACTTTCCGAAAATCCGAAACAGCATAACCGCCGTCCGAACGACCCTTCGGCGTATCCAGAAAAGGCATCAGATGAATGTAGTTGACATTACAGCTCTTGATATAGGGCAGCTTCTCCTGCACGCCCTGCATGTTCCCCGCAAAGTTGTCGATGTAGAGCATCATGCCGAGCATATCGTTGCCCTTGTACCAATCGGGACACTTTTCCCGCTCGATGTCTTTCTTTTTCAGATCTTTTCCCCGCTCCTCGTAAAACTGGTGGAGAAAATCACACAGCTCCGCAAACATGGATCCGTTGTCGTAAAGCTCCATGTACAACCACTTCAGTTCCTCCAGATGCCTCTCAAAACGCTTGCGGTAAACCGCCTCCGCCCTTGAAACTTTCTCCTGCGTCTGTGTTTTCTTCGCAGCTTTTGCCTGTATTGTCTCTGCCTGTTTGCCTCTCATATGCGCCTCCTGAGAAATCTCAACTCTCTCTGCTCAATCTGAATCCGACACGTCAACTACTCTTTGATTAGCTCGATCTGATACGCCGGATACTCCTTCTGCTCCACCGGCATGGGAAGCCCCGCCGCCATCAGATCAGCCCCAAAGTACCGCCTGCCGCTCTCCGCATCCCGGTACACCGAAGCGGCATCAAGTCCCTTAAGCTTCACATAGCTCACCGTCATATTGCCGTGCATTTCTAACATCACCACGCTGAGCAGCGCGCGGCTCCTGTCCTTTGACACAAACATCCATGCCGTGTAAGCCGCCGTAAACGGATCGGACAGCCTGTAATATCTGCCCCGCCGTATCAGTTCTTCCCATTTCTTATACTGTGTGATCTGTTCCCTGACAGCCGTCTTCTCCTCCGCCGTGAGCTTTTCCGGATCAAGCTCATAGCCGAAAGCGCCTGCCATCGCCACCACGCCCCTCGTGTGCAGGCTCACGCTCCTGCCTGTCTGGTGGTTCGGCACAGCCGACACATGCGAACCGACAGCGGACGCCGGATAGAAAAAGGAAGTGCCGTACTGGATGCGCAGCCTGTCCAGTGCATCCGTATTGTCGCTGCACCAAATCTGCGGCGTGTAGTAGAGCATCCCCGCGTCAAACCTGCCGCCGCCGCCGCTGCAGCCCTCCACAAGAATATCCGGATACCTTTGCAGCAGCCTTTCCAGAAAATCATATACCCCCAGCACATACTGATAGGTCACTTTTCCCTGCGCGGTCTCTCCCGAAAACACATCCGCAATACTGCGGTTCATGTCCCACTTGACATACTCGATATTTCCCTGATCCAGAATCCCGCAAATCTGCTCGAAAATATAGTCCCTGACGTCTGCTCTGGAAAAATCCAGCACAAGCTGATTCCGTCCCCTGACGGGCTCCCTGCCCGGTATCCGCAGCACCCAGTCGGGGTGCTGTCTGTACAGTTCACTGTCCTCCGACACCATCTCCGGCTCAATCCAGATACCGAATTTTACGCCCTCCCTGTTTATCTTTTCAATCAGCTCCCGCAGGGTGCACCCCAGCTTTTTCTCGTTGACCTGCCAGTCGCCGAGACCGCTGTTGTCGTCCTCTCTTTTCCCGAACCAGCCGTCGTCCATGACGATCATATCAATGCCCAGCGCCGCCGTGCTCTTCGCCAGTTTTAACAGGGACTGCCCATCGAAGGTAAAGTAAGCCGCCTCCCAGCTATTCAACAGCACGGGTCGGGGATCGTCCCTGAATTTCCCCCTGCACAGGTGCTCCCTGACGCAGTCGTGAAAACGGGCGGAAAGCGTTCCCAGCCCCCGGTCGGAATAGCAGAGGATCGTCTCCGGAACCACCAGCTTCTCCCCCTGCTCCAAAGTATAGTGAAACAGGTCGCTCTGCAGCCCCATCAGTATTCTGGTCTGGTCAAACTGATCCCGCTCCGCCTCGCAGAGAAAATTTCCGCTGTATACAAACACCATGCCGTAACACCCGCCGGCATCCTCCGTGGTATTCCTGTCCGCCAGAATCACCGCCGGATTGTACTGGTGGCTGGACGTGCCCCTGCGGCTACCGATCGCGTAAGTGCCGTGCCGCAGCTCTTCCCGCTGCAAGTTTCTCTCCATGGTATGTCTGCCGTAAAAGCTGAGCATATCAAAACGACCCGTGACAAAATCCAGACAGGCGGACGCCGCTTTCTCCACCGTCACACGATTCTCTCCGCAATTTTCCAGAATAACGCTTCTGGTGATGATATCCGCATCCTCCAGCACACCGTACAGAAGTGCCGCCCGCACGCCGCTCACCTTATCTTCCAGACAAATTTCAAGAGTCTCCGCCTCCCCTGCGTCAGCATAGACCGCCGGAAGTCCCGGCAGCCCATACTTTCCTTTTTTAATCTCGTGTCCGATATAGCGTAAATCGCAGCAATCAGAACCGTCCGCATTTCGAATGATCAGGGCGCTGTTTCTGAAATCCCCGACGCCCATAACCGGATATTCCTGAGGAAGCACATCCAGAGAGTAAGTTCTGTCGTTCCCCACATCCCACGGGTTTCCCGAAAACCCCCTGTCATAACAGGTGAGCAGGTAATCCATATTTCCGTACACGCGCCCCCCGTAATACAGATGCAGCAAAAAACCGAAGTCATCCACCTTCATCTGATAAGAAGTGTGCGCCGTGTCCAAAGTAAAAATCTGACTTTCCTGCTGAAATCCAATCGCCATAATCTATACCTCTCTGTTATTTTACCGCCCCGTTTACCACCCCGTTCAAAATCTGCTTCTGACAGATCACATAGAAAACGAGAATCGGAATCAGTGACAGCAGATAAGAAGCAAATGCCAGATTATAATTGGTTCCAAACTGTGACTGGAAGTTTAACTGTGCCAGCGGCAGTGTGTTCTCGGAAGAGCCCGCCATAATGATGAGCGGTGTCATCACATCATTCCATACGGCAAGCGCCGTGATAACCGCAACCGTTGCGTGCATCGGTTTCATGATCGGAAAAATAATTTCCCAATAGGTCCGCCATGTGGAAGCACCGTCCACTCTCGCCGCCTCCTCCAACGCCAGCGGGATATTCGTCAGATAACCTGAATACAGCATAATGTTCATCGGCATGTAGAACACCACGTACAGAAGAATCACGCCGAACCAGTTCGCAAGCCCCATCTCCGCCGTCTGCTTTGCAAGCGGCATCATCAGGATCGCAAAAGGTACAAACATACCGCTGACGATAAACAGATACACAAAACGGTAAAACTTGCTGGATTTGTTACGTCCAAGGGTATACCCCATCAAAGAATGAATCAGGATGGAAAGCCCCACCGTCAGCACGGAGATCAGCAGACTGTTCTTCAATGAGTTCCAGAAATCCGTCACTTCCATCGCTTCCTTGAAATTGTTGAGGCTCCATACCTTAGGCAGCGACAAAATGCCGCTGATGCTGTTGGTCATCTCCGAGGGCTGTTTGAACGCGATCACAACCGTCATATACAACGGAAATATAATCGTGGAAAGGCCGAGAATGAGCAGCACCATAACGGTTCTGTTCGATTTTCCGACTGTCGATGTTTTCTTCATAGCTGCTCCTCCTTTGAACTTGAAAATTTCATCTGCGCAACAGAGATCACTACAATCACAATAAAGAATACAACCGCGTTGGCGCTCTGGAAACCGAACTGTCCGCCTGACATACCGTTATTATAGATCAGGAAGGAAATGGATTCCGTGCTCTGTGCCGGACCGCCTTTTGTCAGGGCGATGATCTGGTCAAACACCATCAGGAAGTTTTTCACGCACAGCACCATGTTGATGGAGAAAAACGGTATAATCAACGGGAATGTCAGATGCTTAAACTGTTTCCAGCCGGTGGCGCCGTCCAGCCCGCCCGCCTCGTAGACATCCTCGGGCACCGTCTGCAGTCCTGATATATAAATGATCGTATTCATGGCGATCGCCTGCCACGCGCAGACAATCATCACGCCGATCCATGCCCTGTTCGGGCTTGACAGAATGCTGGATTGAAGCGACGTAACGCCTGTCATTTCCGCCAGCGCGGGCACAATATAAGTAAAGAAATAGTTAAAAATGTAACCTACCACCAGCGAACCGAGTATGTTCGGCAGGAAATACGCACCGCGGAAAAATCCCTTTGCCCTGATCTTGCTGTTTAATCCCAGCGCCAGAATCAGGCTTAGCACATTTACCACCACCGTCGTCACGAGCGCCAGTTTGATCGTGAACAGATAGGATTTCCCTACGCGCGCGTCCGAAAACAGGTCAATATAGTTGCGAAGCCCCACCCAGTCATGGCTTCCGAACCCTCTGGAATTGGTGAAGCTGTACATGGCGCCGCGAATTAACGGAACCGTGTTAAAACAGATAAACAGCGCCAGAATCGGTATCGTAATCAGTAAAAACGTTCTTTTTCTCTCATTTTCATGTTTCGACATTTCTCTCTGCCCTCCTACTCTGCGCTTTTCTGCGCGGCTTCATACTCCTGTACCATACGTATGATATCCCTGTTGTATCTCTGCCAGCTTGTATCGAAGTTTTTCAGGAACGCATCCTGATCCTTTTCGATGAGGAACGTCTGCAGGAGCGCATCCACAGACATCTCGGACGGATAGTAGTGATCCTGATAGTCCGTCATGTTGCCGCTCTCGATAAACTCCGACATACCGTCTAACAGGGTGGATAACTCGAAGCTTCCCTTTTTGCACGGAACAGACGTCTGGGCGTCGATATATTTCTGCAAAGTGTCATCTGCATACAGGAAGTCCAACACTTCATACGCCGCCTCCTTGTTTTTGCAGTCCTTTGTCACACAGAAGCCCAGGTCGATGCCCGAGTTCAGCGTCCTGCCATCCTTCCCGTCGCTGGCCGGCATCACGAAGGAATCCATTTTCAGATCCGGATTCACCGACAGAATCTGGGGCACCGCATAGCTGCCGATCGGATACATGGCGGATTCCCCTCTGGCAAAGGCGGTACAGGCATCGTTGTAGCTGTAGGCAAACGGATCGTCCGGTCCGTAAGGCAGAAGCGCCAGATACTTTTCCGCAAGCTCGCCATACTCGTCGGTAAATGTCGTCTGTCCCTTATTCACCTGCTTGGTCGTATCCGACGGCGCAAGCTCCACCGCCATCGCGTTCCACGGCGCCAGACAGGTCCATGTGTCCTTGAATCCAAAGTAGAAAGGCAGAATGCCTTCCGCCGAAATCTCCTCACACAGCGTATTCAATTCATCCCAGGTCTCCGGAATCTGCCAGCCGTGCTCCTCAAACATTTCCCTGTTGTAGAGAACGCCCGCCGCATTCGCCGCATAGGGCAGAATGTAGGTGCCTTCCACCGGAACCAGCTCCAGTGCCTCGGCAATATCCAGATACCCTTCGTTGACATCCTTCATACCCTCATACTCGGAGATGTCCGCCAGTATATCGGCATCCACGAAATAAGAATAGTTGATATCGCCGCCGATTCCGATGATATCCGGGTAGTCCTCCCTGATAAATCTCGTTTTCAAAATCGCCATCGCGTCGTTAGGCGAACTGATGGTCAAATGGATGTCATCATGGGAGGCGTTGAACGCATCCTCCACTGTCTTAAAATAGTTCGCCGCCTCCGGCTTATACTGCACAATCTCAACTTCAATCTTTCCGTCCGAGGAATCGCCGCATCCCCAGACGAATGGCACTATCGCGGTCATACATGCCGTCAGTGCCAGACTCCTAAATCCCTTTCTCTTCATTGCCCTTCTCCTTCCTTTTTGGAATATAACGTGTCAAAAGCAGATCTAAGTTGATTCGTTTTATCTATTGTAACATGCCCCAATGCTTGCAAAAATAGCGTCGTTTTGCTCGTTTTATATCTTTATGCGCGTTTTTTGCATATATATTGAAATGACCACGCATTTTGGTATATACTAAGGTGAAAAGAAGTTCTAGCCGCTCACAGCAGAGGCTGTTTCGCGGAGAACTTCTAGGAGTTGCTTCACAACTCCGTTTCACCTCGAAAAACGCCAAAAGCGGGCGTTTTTCATACTGGGTGAAAAGAAACTCCAGCAGCTTACAGCATAAGCAGCATAAACCTAATTCTGAAAACGGAGGCTATCCATGAGCGAAGTTATCTTCTCGGTTTTTCCGAGTGAAAATTTTGTAGATTTAGGGCTTTATCAGTTTGGCTGGGAGCAGTGCGCGCCTTCCCACTCCTTTGGTCCGGCGGCGAGAAACCATTACCTGTTCCACTACTGTCTCTCCGGCACGGGTACCCTATTCGCCGATAATTCCCACGGCGAATCCGTGCGCTACCAGATCAAGAGCGGACAGGGCTTTATGCTCTTCCCTAATCAAGTATGCATGTACATTGCAGATTATGATATCCCATGGGAATATACATGGATTGAATTTGACGGGCTGCGCGCCAGGGAGACCGTGCAGCTTGCCGGGCTGACGCCCGACCAGCCGGTCTATAAAGCGCGATACAAAGACATTGCCGAGACGATGAAAAACGAAATGCTCTACATCGTAAACCACAAGGATGAATCTCCGTTTCATCTGATCGGGCATCTGTATCTCTTCATAGACAGTTTTGTCCGCGCCTCCACCTCCACGCAGATCGGCAAGGGAAACAGCCTCCGTGACTTCTATATTAAGGAAGCGTTCTCCTTTATCGAACAGAACTTCCAAAACGACATTACCGTGGAAGATATCGCCGCCTCCTGCGGGCTGAACCGAAGCTATTTCGGAAAAATTTTTCACGAAAACACTGGCAAATCTCCACAGGCGTTTCTGATCTCCTACCGCATGACCAAGGCGGCGGAACTGCTAAAACTGACCGAACTGTCCGTGGCCGATATCGGGAACGCGGTAGGCTATCCGAACCAGCTCCACTTCTCCAGAGCATTTAAAAATGTATATGGCATTTCACCGAGACAATGGCGCAATGAAAACAGACCCGTCATTTAAAGAATAACCGTTGACGTACTGTTTTCACATCAAGTATAATTTTACCTGTACATCATAAAGAAAATACATAAGGAAGCGAGGTCAACATTTTGAGACAGTTTTTTGGTATGAGCCCAAGCGGCAATCTGGAAGAAGCAGTTCGCGGTCTGAAAAGCCCGCAGCTGATTATGCTTATGTCCAACAATGAACAGTTTGAAGCCCATGTTAAAAAATTAGAATCCCTTTTTCCGGGTGTCCCCAGCATCGGATGTATCGGCATGAGCTACGACGTCCGTGTCGTTGAAAAGGGGGTAGGCGTCATCGCCTATTATGACGGCGTAAACGCCGTGGCAAACGTGCTGGAAAACGTGTCCGTCATGCCCGTGAAATACATCGGACGGCTGCAGCAGGACATACGCGCCATCAAAAGCTCCGGCAGGGACACGGTATGCATCGATTTCTGTTCCGGGAACGACGCCTGCGTGTTAACGACCATCTACAGCGCCTTACAGCGCAGCAACATTTCGCTGGTCGGCGGAACCGGCGACGGCGGCAAGATCTCGGCAAACGGCAGGGTTTATGAGGATGCGGTTGCCTATGCGCTGGTTAAAAACCTGAACGGCAAGGTAAAGGCATACAAGGAAAATATTTACCACCAGCTTGGAAATTACCGTTTTGTCGCGTCAGGGACGGACAAGGCGAACTACCGTCTCGGGCAGTTAAATGGGAAACCCGCCAAACAGGTCTACCAGAATATTCTCCACGTGACGGAGGAGCAGATTTCCACCCAGACTTTCAAGAATCCTTTCGGAAAAATCAACGGAAACGACACATGCATCATCTCCATCAAGGAGGTCAGCGGCAATTCACTGACTTGCTTCCGGCAGGTAAACGACTCCGATGTGCTGATTCTTTTGGAACTTGGCGACTACAGACAGATTGTAAGGGACACGATCCAGACGATCAGAAATGATTTCCAAAGAATTTCGGCAGTATTTTCCGTAAACTGCCTGTTCCGCTATCTGCTCTTCACCGACAACAATTACATGAAAGATTATCTGGTGGACATGAGCACGCTCGGAAGCCATGCCGGTCTGGTCGGATACGGCGAGCATTACAACAACCGCTTTGTCAACCAGTCCATGACCTGTGTGGTATTTGAGTAAGGGAGGTGTGAAGATGAAATTCAGAAAAAAATCCCAGCGGGAAGAAAAAACCCTTGATCCGATCGTATATGTAGTGGAAAGTCTGCAGGGCTACCGCAACGCCCTGATCCAAAACGAGGTGGATTCCCTGCACGAATTGAGCCTGGTTCGCCGCTCCTTCGGCAGCGTGCTGCAGGACTCGGAGGATCTGAGGGGTTCCCTTCAGGACTTTGAAGAGACTTTTTCCAGCATCAATACCGTATCCGGACAGTTTGCCTCTGTTAAGGACAATATTTTCGAGTCCGTCAGTCAGGTGCAGGGAGAAGTGGAGACACTGAAAAGCAGTTCCCTCCAGGTTGCAAACCATTTTGAGGAGATGCAGAGCACCTTCGAGACGTTTCAGCTCTCCTTAAATGAAATCCGCAAATGCATGGGAAGAATCGTATCTATCGCAGACCAGACAAACATTCTTTCCCTCAACGCTTCGATCGAGGCGGCAAGGGCGGGGGAACAGGGAAAAGGCTTTGCCACCGTAGCCGGTGAGATCAAGAGCCTGTCCGAAGAGATCAAAAATCTTGTAGCCATGGTGGACTCCAGCGTGGGGGAGGTGGAGCACGGCACCGACCAGCTCCATGCCAGCATTCAGACCTCACACCAGGCACTGGAGGAAAGTCTCACAAAAGTGGATGAAACCTATGCCATGTTTGACAAGATCACGCAGGCAGCCGACGGCGCGGAATCCGTGCAGACAGAAATCTCAGGGGTCATCGACGCCTCAAAGAATAAGCTCCACACCCTGAGCAGCTTCTTTGAAAAGATGAAAAATCACTATGATACAGTGATGCGGCACATCAACCGCGTCAGTAACATGGGGACAACCAAAAGCGCGATGTATGAGGACATCGACAATATGATGTCTCAGATTCCCCCCATTATTGACGACTATAATGCCGGTTAACCATCACTTCAACCAAAGGAAAGAGTAAGAACTCTCCCGCCATGGGAGAGTTCTCTATTTTTTCCCTTTCGTCCCCAAAAAGGTCGGATCATTCTGAAATGCCTGAAACTTCCGCGCAATCTCCGCCTCGGGCAGAACACAGTGATAAATCTCCAGTCCCGCCACCTTACCGTGGAAAGATTTCTGGTACTCGTCCCCACCTATGACAACCCGCTCCGGCACTTTCAGATTCGGCGCAAGGTTCTTGCTGCCGATCAGCATCCCGTTAAAATACAGTCTGACAAGCCCCGTAATCACGTCACAGGAAACACACATATACGACCATTCCCCCGGTACCGCGTGTCTGCCAAAAATATCGAACCACTCGTTCACTTCCCTGTCATCCTTCATGCGAAACACACAGCTGCAGATCGCGTCCGACGGCACCAGACTTATGAAACCGTCCATATAAGTGACATAAAATACACTCGTCCATGCCTGCATTTCCGCCGTGTTGACCCACAGACAAATCGTATAGCTCTCACTGTACATAACGGCTTTCGGCAACACAACAACATTTTCCCCTACTTTTCCTCCGGGGAAGGAAATCGCCTTCTGATCCGCCACCACACCGGCATCGTAGGTAATGCCCTCTCCCACCATCTGTCCTTCGTTCTTTCCGTCCGCATCCCTAAGATGATGGTCAAAAGAATAAACCGTGGGAATCCGGTTGCTGACAAAGAAATAGCGGTCGTGATACATCTCGAAAAACCGTTCCGGCAGCTGTGGCACCCCGTAAAAGTCACCCACTCCCAGCTGCGCGCCGTAATTGGCTAACGCGCCCGCCTGCACCGTGTTTTCAATTCCCTGTGCCACAATCATAAACTGCAGATCTCTTCCGAGACCTATGAGATTGCGGAACAGAAGAAGCGGTCGTCTGTCATTGCCTTTATCCGACTTGAGAAGTCTTGGGTCAAGTTTCAAAATGCTTGCCGGAACCTGCTGCAGTACCTTGAAGGATGAGGCGGAACCAAAATTGTCAATCGCGATCTCAAAGCCCATCTCAGACAGGACTTCCACCGCGCATACAATCTTCTCTCCCCGCCCGAGAAAACTCTCCTCCTCGATGCAGAGTTTGATTTCCTCCGGCTTAACCTGATAGGTTTCCAAACATTTCCTGATATGCTCCACCCCGTCCGCCTGCAGAATCGTTCTGGCGGAAATGCGGGCATAAATCTGCAATTCCCTAAAGACAGTATCCTGCCATCTCTGTTTCCAGCGGCAGATCTGTTCAAACATCATCTTATCCAGCCGGGTAATCACACCGTACTGTTCCAACAAAGGAATAAAGGTTTCTTCCTCGAGAATCCCCTTTTCCGGAAAATGCCAGTACAGCGCTGCCTTCGCCGCATAGACATCAGAGTTTTGCAGATAGATCATGGGCTGGAAACGCAGTTCAAATTCCTCCTCGCGAAACGCGGTGAGCGCCCTGTCCTTCATCGCTTTCTGCCCGGCAAGCTGTTCCCGTATGACCTCATAGTTTACATAACTTCCCTTGCCGTTCTTTTTGACAAAGTACATCGCCTCGTCACCCTGATCCAAGACCACCGACAGATTTTCGGAACCGCTGCACCCGGCAACAAAACCGATGCTGAAAGAAAGCACCTCCCGCAGAGATTCGTCAAATTCTTCCTTCAGCCTGTGCTGCAGCAATGCGAACTGCTCTTTCGGTTCCTCCGCCAACACGCCGGCATCACAGATCACCACAAACTCGTCGCCGCCAAGACGCACCACGAGCTGTCCGGGAAACACGTCCTGTAAAAGCTCGCTCACAAATACTAAAAGCTCGTCGCCCTTCGCGTGGCCGTACACGTCGTTGACCAGCTTAAAATTATCGACATCCATATAGAGGCAATGAACCCGCGCGCCCTCCGGCAGTGCATCCCATATCTCATGGAGCCCTCTCCTGTTCATCATTCCCGTCAGATAGTCTGTATTTTTTTCACCTCTCGCCCGTTCAATCAAATCGTCGAATAAGCTTTTCATATGATTTCCCCCTCGCACCACATAAGAGGCTGCTGCTATAGCCGGTAAACCGGCGTCGCAGCAGCCCCTGGCAATGGAGTGTATGCCCGAAAGTAAAGTCCCTAGCCCTTGACCGCTCCGGCCGTCATACCCTCGATAAAGTACCTCTGGAAGCAGAGGAAGATGATGAATACCGGCAAGATACCAAACATGGATCCCGCGATCAGCACATCGTAGTTATTTCCGTAGGGTGTAAGCAGGGTGTTCAAACCAATAGGAAGCGTAAACTTCTCTGCGCTTCTGTATACAAGCATCGGCCAGAGCACGTTATTCCATGAACCCATGGCACACAGAATCGCCATAGCCGCAAATGCAGGTTTTGTGATCGGCATCATGATCTTAAAACAGATACCATACTCGGTAGCGCCGTCGATACGACCCGCATCCAGCAGGTCTTTCGGCAGTCCCGACATATACTGTCGGAAAAAGAAGATCGTTGACGCACCACAGATACCCGGCAGCATCACGCCCCAGATGGTGTCAACCAATTTCAGGTTGATCATCTCCTTGTAGAGCGGGAGAATCAGGATCTCGAAGGGAACCATCATGGTTGCGATTACGAGGAAGAAAAGGAAATTCTTCAGCGGGTAATTATACATGGTCAGACCATAAGCCACTATGTAGCATACAAGCAATGTCAGGAATACGGTGACAAGCATCAGGATCAGACTGTTTTTATACCACATAAAATACTTGTGTCCATCCACGTTATTGCCAAACAGGTAAGTGTAGTTGTCAAGCGTCATGGTGCTAAAATCAAGGTTGATACTAAGTCCCCGGCGGATCAGCTCCGTGCCGGGCCGGAAGGATGCAATCAGCCCGGCAAACAGAGGATATACGATCAGAAAGGAGAGAACCGCAAACAGCGCCGTAGCGAACACGGTTAAAATGTTTCTCTTCGTTCTCATTCCCATAGTTTCTTCGCCTTTTACAGAGGTTGTTTCTGCCATATTATTTTTCCTCCTTCCCTAAAGTCCCGTTCACAACAAGCTGTACGATATTGATCGCCAATGCGATGACAAGCAGGACGATACCTACCGCGCTGCCGTACCCGAGCTGGTTCTTGGTGATACCGCGCTTGTACAGATATCCCACGATGGTCAGACCGATGTTGTTCGGTGAATCGGGACCTGCCCACAGCATGTAGGATTCCATGAACATCGCCAGACCTGCGTACACGCTGATCGTCAGCACGTAAACGGTGGTCGGTTTCAAAAGAGGAATGGTAACATATCTGAATTTCTGCCATGCGGTCGCGCCGTCAATATCTGCCGCCTCATACATAGCAGTGTCAATCGCTTTCAATCCTGAAATAAAGTAGAGCATATTTACGCCGGTCCATCTCCAGCACGCTACAAGCAGGAGGGCGCCGAGACCGGTTGCTTTCATCTTAAGCCACTTAAAAGTGCCAAGCCCGAGTGCCGTCGTAATCACATTCATCTGACCGGTCGGATACTCGGAAAACATCAATCTGAACAAAGTACCGGAGATAACTACTGAAGTAAGCGCCGGCACATACAGGCATGCCTTCCAGAAGCCTTTCGCCTTCACCAGTCTGGAATCCATCAGCACCGCAAAGAACATCGGGAACGGAATCAGCAGAACCAGTGTCATGATCATATACTGAAAACTGTTTTTAATTGCCGTGTGGAAAATGCCGTCTTTCAACAGCTTCGCAAAGTTTTTCGTCCCCACCCACTCTGTACCGGTAGGCGTGATATCCTGAAAACTCATAGTAATCGTACTGCATAAAGGATAAATCCAGAATAAGAGAAAACTGATAATAAAAGGAAGCACGAACACATAGGGCGCTGCCTTTTGTGAATAGAAAAATTTTTTAAATTTATTCATACGCACACACTCCCAATCTTTGTTTGCTATACACCCATCTTACAACAAAGAGGGGATTGCATTCACAATCCCCTCTATTCAGTTCAATTTAGCTCTCCCATACCAAGGTTCGCCCTCTGGCGAAACTCGTGCAGTTAGTCCTGCAAGGACTTACTGCGGTTAATACCCGCAGGGATTTTCTACTGTTCCAGATCAACCACATCCTGAGCTGCCTGCAGCGCCTCGTCTACATCCATGCCATTCTCGAGAATGTCATTCAGTGTCACGTTGCACATCTGCTCGTTGATGGTCGGGCTGATAGCTGTCGTGTAAACCGTTCCGATATCGTCCTTGATGCTGTAGAGCACATCGTAAGGATAGTTGATGAAGAACTGGTTGTACTGGTTGTTGTCGTCATGTGCGAATGCGTCGTCGTTCCAGAGAACGGTGTTACATACGTCGAAACCAAGGTTATCCCAGATCAGCTGCTCACCTTCCTCGGACATCTTAGCCCAGCAGAGGAACTCGGAAGCAAGATCCTTGTCGCCTGCCTGCTGTGTCACAACAGTACCGGTACCGCCGATACCTACGGAGCACTTCTGGCCTGCCTCGAATACAGGACACTTAGCGATATACCAGTTGCCCTTCTCCTCAGGCATGTAGTTGGTGAAACGGCTCATGTACCACATCGCCTTCGGGAAGGAAACGATGTTGTGATCCAGAATGTTCTGGAAGCCTGCCTCTAAGTCAACGTGACCGTCGGGAGATACCATTGCGAGACCGCTGTTAACCCACTCCTGCTCCATGGTGCACATCTTCTTAACGGACTCAAGCTGTACATTTGCCGTGCCGCCCATGCCGCCGGTCCAGTCTTCGCCGTACTCAGCCATAGCGATCCACTGCCAGTCACAGCCAGCCGTATCAACGGAAGTCCAGTGCTTATCTTCCGGATTGCCAAGAGCCGTCAGATATTCATTACCGAGCGCTGCATAGTCATCCCATGTGGTAACAGCGTCGATCTTAGCGATTACGTCGTCATTGGAAATGCCCATAGCCTCTGCCATAGCCGCTACGTTATAGTACATTACGGTAGCGCCTACGTGGTAAGGAATACCGTAGTTATTTCCGTCTGATCCGGAGTAGACAGCCATTCTCGCCGGAACCATGGTATCAAGGTAAGGAGCTGCCGCATCGTTCTGGGGAACAAGCCATGTGTCAAGACCTGCTACCACGTTCGGGAACTGACCGATCTCCACGTCGCAGATATCAGGTGCGCCTGTACCTGCGTTCAGGGAAGTCAAAAGCTTTGTATGCATGTCTGCGTAAGGATATGTAGTACAGGTGATCTCGATGGTTCTGTCGGGATTCTGCTCATTCCACTTCTCAACCATGTTGCCATAGTGCTGTCCGTGGATTTCCACAAATGTCCACATCTCCATGTGTGTGCCGTTGGGATCGCCAAAAGTAGCGGTGGGAATCTCTTCCTCTGCTGCCGCATCGTCTGCGGGAGCTTCCTCAGCCGCACCGTCGTCTGCTGCCGCGCCGTCATCGGAGCCTGCGTCCGCCGCGGGAGCTTCCTCAGCCACGCCGCCGTCCGCTGCGGGAGCTGAACCGGCATCTGAGCCGCCGCATCCTGCCAGTGTAGTAGCGAGCATTGCTGCTGTCAACAAAGTAGCCAATACTTTCTTTTTCATTCTTTTTCCTCCTTGTTATGAATGTACTGTTTGATAACCGCAAAATATTTTCTCTAAAATACTTTAGTCATCCTGTCATATATTTCCATAAAAATATATGACAAATTGCATTCTCAAATGTGACATCCGCTTTCTTTTTTCTTGAAGAAATTAAGCAACCTGCACATTTTTTTTTTTTTTGCGGTTATCTTATGTTCATATTGTACAATAGCAAGGAGGATACGTCAATAGCTTTTTGAATTATTTTAGTTTTTTTTGAAATATTTAAAATTACATAAACATATTCATTTTATGTCACTCGTAAGATGCGCCCCATTTTTCATAGGGACAGCGGTTTTTCTTCATCACCGCCCGCAGCTCTACAAAACATCCGCACGCCCTGCACATACCGTCCAGAAGCAGATCACACTCTTTGCAGAGAGAAAGCCGCTTCTCATAAAGCGGCTCCCGGATCTTTACATCTTCATCCAGATTGGCAATGTAGTCGTGCAGATTTTGAAAATACGCCGCCTCGTCCATGTCTCTGGTGAGACACTTGCGGCAGATTCGTCTCTGCTCCATCTCTGCTTTCCTCTCCCCTGTTGTTCGTTCCGCACCCGTCCGCGTAACGCGTCTTCCCGTGCGGATCAGGCTTTTATCTGACGCGGAAACTGATCACGCTGCCCGCAGGTGCGGTAAAGCATACCTTCCCGTCCTTCACTTCGTATGCGTCGAAAGCTTCCTCTTTCACGTTCTCCGGCTCGTCAAAGGTGTTGTGCGCGTGCATCTCACCCTTAAGAACCGCCGCCGTGATCTCCTTCGGCGCAAGTTCCATAAAGGACATTTCCACAGGCGCGTCCTCGTTTGTGGAGAGATTGGCAAGCGTCACATTCACATATCCATCCTTGTCCACGGAAACGGACTCGTCGAGGAACGGCACCTGATTGTCCGCAGCCGTACCGATCATCTTATTGTCCTCAATACAGCTCTCTACCAGCTCTGCATCCTGGTGATGCTTATACATATGGAAGACATGGTAAGTGGGTGTCAGGATCATCTTCGGCCCTTCCGTCAATATCACGGACTGCAGCACATTGACCATCTGCGCGATACATGCCATCTTCACCCGGTCACAGTGCTTGTTGAAAATATTCAGGGAAACGCCCGCCACCAGCGCGTCGCGCATGGTATTCTGCTGATAGAGGAAGCCCGGGTTCGTACCCGGCTCCACATCGAACCAATCGCCCCACTCATCCACGATCATGCCGATCTTCTTCTCCGGGTCGTACTGATCCATGATCGCGCCGTGACGCTCGATCAGTTCTTCCATATAAAGTGCCTTCGCCATGGTCGTATACCAAACCGCCTCGTCAAACTCCGTGGCGCTGCCCTTGTTGTCCCATCCGCCCGGATGCACATAATAATGAAGGGACAAGCCGTCCATGTAACCGTTGGGGATATTGTTGGGCTGTGGCAGTTCAAAGCAGGTCTTAAGCACGCCCTCCGTCCAGAAATAATCAGCCACATTGGCGCCGCAGCAAATCTTCTGAATGGGTGCCGCATTGTCGTAATGGCGCACATAAGTCTGGTATCTTCTGTACAGATTCCCGTAATACTCGGGCGTCATGCTGCCGCCGCATCCCCAGTTTTCATTACCTACGCCGAAATAATCAATCTTCCAAGGTTTCTCATGCCCGTTTTTCTTGCGCAGATCCGCCATCGGGGAAACGCCGTCAAAGGTCATGTACTCCACCCACTCGCTCATCTCCTGCACCGTGCCGCTGCCCACATTTCCGTTTATATAGGTTTTACAGCCAAGCTGTTCGCAGAGCTCAAAAAATTCGTGCGTGCCGAAACTGTTGTCCTCCACCACGCCGCCCCAGTGGGTGTTGATCATCTTCTTGCGCGTCTCCTTCGGGCCGATGCCGTCCTTCCAGTGATACTCGTCCGCAAAACACCCGCCGGGCCAGCGCAGCACCGGGATCTGCATTTCCTTCAACGCATCCACCACGTCCCTGCGCATCCCGTTCACGTTCGGAATATCGGAATTTTCGCCCACATACAGCCCTTCATAGATACATCTGCCCAGATGCTCGGAAAAATGTCCGTAGATCTCCGGGTTGATGTGCCCCTTTTTGTTCTTCTCATTGATTAATATTTTTGCCATGCCCTCTCCTTTTCTCCTAAAATTTTGCAAGTGCAATCTTGCATTATGTAAACTATTTTTATCGAGCGCTACGCTATGTTATGTTAACTTTTTTGCCATCGTATCAAGGTCAAAATTATATGAACTATTTTCCATTGCGCCAGAATCTAAATGATATAAATTCTTCATCTCAATTAAATTTAAATACCGGTCTGCCGTCCTCCCATCCAAACTTCATCAGCATCGCATGGCGGTTCGGATTGTAGAGCGGGTCGCCCACGATCTCCGTCTCCGTCCTGGCATGATACACCATAATGTCATTGCCCTCCTCGTCCACGGTAAAGCTGTTGTGCCCAGGCCCGTAGACACCGAGGGAAGCGTCCGACTGAAGCACCGGATAGCGCTCCTTTTTCCATGACAGGGGATCAAGCAGATCCGCGTCCTCGTCCGCCGTCATCATACCTATACAATAGGCGATGCCTGTCTCCGACGCGGAATAGGTCATAAATATTTTGCCGTTCCGTTTGAGAACCGCCGGGCCCTCGTTCACCCAGAAGCCCACCCGCTCCCAGTCATAATCCGGCGTGGTGAGAAGCACCTGCACGGTCTTTAACTTGTAGGGTGTCTCCAGCTCTCCTATGTAAAGATTAGAAATCTGCTTTCCGACACCTACCTTTTCCGCCCAGATATAATACCATTTACCCTTGTTCTCAAACACGGTGCCGTCCAAAGAAAAAGCCTCAAAGGAAAAAACGTCGTCGTCAGCCCTTCCCATTTTTCCTTTCTCTGTCCATGTGCCGGTGATTGGATCCGCATCCTTACACTCCAACACATAAGGCCTGATCTGCCAGACGTCGTCCTTGTCGCCGCCCGCATAGTAAATGTACCACGCCCCGTTGATATAGTGCAGTTCCGGTGCCCAGATATGGCAGCTCATAATCCCCGACTCATGCTTGTGCCAGACTTCCGTCTCCTGCGCGTCCGCAAGTCCCGCAAGCGTGTCCGATCTGCGAAGCACGATTCCGTCATAGGCAGGCACGGAAGCCGTAAAATAGTAGGTTCCGTCCGTATGCCTGTACACATACGGATCCGCACGCTGCAGTATCCACGGTTTGTTATATAATAGTTTGCTCATTTTTTCCCTCTTTTCCGAAGCGTTCTTTGCTGAGGAGCTTCTCCCCCATAGTCACTTTTTGTTTATATAAATTATTTTAATTGTATCTAAAATTATACAAGGTTTTTCCCAATAAAGCAACCCTAATTTTCATAACCGTTTCAAACTGTGCGCATAAGGTTACTTTTCACACCCAATGTCAGTTAGTTAAGTATTCGGTTAGATTTTGTTTTCGGGGTCTAACCCAAATTTTTATAACAGATTCAAAAATGTAGTTGACAAAAACGTTTAAATGTGCGGCCGCGCTCACTACTGATGAATTTTAGAGGTAGTGAGCGCGGCCCTTTGATCAAAGGATAATATCACTTTTGACCAGAGGAGGCACACTATGAACAACCCTGAAAAAATCAAACAGATCCTATTGTCCGAAATCGAGAAAATGAACCGGCACCGCGAGGATTTCTGCCGGCACCCCGGAATTGATTTTACCCGTGACAGGAAAATTCCTTTCGATACGCTTCTTCATTTCCAGATTTCCATGGAAAGCGGCTCCGTCAACCATGAACTGCTCAAATATTTTGACTTTGATGCTGCAGCACCATCGCTTTCCGCATTTTACCAGCAGCGCGCCAAGCTTTCCGATGATGCCTTCCAAAAACTTTTTTACTGCTTCAACAGTTGCTTCAAGCCAGAATGCCTGCTGAAAGGCAGATACCAGCTTCTCGCATGTGACGGCTCTGGCTTTACCTTTACCAGAAACCCAAAGGACACGGAAAGCTATTATAACCCCAGCGGACGCTCCCAAAAAGGCTATAACCAGATGTACCTCGTCCCTTTGTATGACCTGCTCAATAAGGTTTATACCGATGCAGTCATCCAGCCCATGCGCAAAAGAAATGAATTCGCCGCATTATATGAGCTGATCGACAGGCACACCCCCAGCAGTGGCACAGTACCTGTATTCATTGCCGACAGGGGTTTCCATGCGTACAATGTTTTTGCACATGCCATTGAGAACAATGCCTTTTTTGTTATCCGGGCAACTGACGCAAAAATGAAACGGCTCCTTGGAGCCGACCTCCCAAAAGAGGAGATATTTGACATCAGGGTGACAAGGTATCTTACAAGAAGCCTCTCAAAAAGGAAATATCTGCATCCCGGATCAGCAGACCGGTACCGGTACATCTGCAAAGAGGTCGCTTTTGACTATCTTCCGGCACAGGGCTATGGGGAATACGAAATATCCCTGCGTGTCCTGCGTTTCCCCATCGGGAACGGCGCATATGAGAACCTCATAACAAACCTTCCCGAAAAGGAATTCCCCGCAGAAGAGATCAAGGAAATATACCGCCTCAGGTGGGGCATTGAAACTTCATTTTGCACACTGAAACATACAATAGCTGCCGTGAACTTCCACTCAAAAAGCAGGCAGATGATAACCCATGAGATATGGGCGAGGCTCATCCTGTTTAATTTCTGTTCTTACATAACAGGGCAGGTCACATTTGAGAAGTGGAAACGCAAGCATATGCATCAGGTTGATTTTTCGATTGCATTCAAGACCTGCCGCCATTTCCTGCGGCTACATTCCGGCGAAGAACCACCTGATGTAGAAGGCCTGATCAGAAAGCACACACTTCCTGTCAGGCCCTCCAGGAACTTTGCCCGCCAGCAAAGGTTCCAAGTACCAGTCAGCTTTACATACCGTTTTTGACTGACAGGATCATTGTACCACACGGCAGGTATTTTTCATACCTGCTTATTTGCCATGCAATAAAACCAAAGCACTACTCAACAAATGGCTTTAACCACGCCGTTTGTTTCAGGATCCATTCCAGAATAACCTTTTATTCCTATATTCAGACCGTTTATTCGATTTTCAACGTTCTTAACTAACTGACATTGTTTCACACCCGCACCATGCACTTGCTGCATGGTGTCGGAGCCAGCGCCGGTGCATTCATTGTTGCAATTCACACGGAATAATCGTAAATTGATGCGAAATCTGGCGTACGTGTGAATTGTAACCGCATAAGATAAAGTAACTCCCCGCAGGAAGGAATCCGCCATGTCCGCTCCCACCGTACTAATCGCCGGTCGTTCCGAGAACACCAAAAACTATGAAAACACATTAAGAAGGATGGGCGTTTCCTGCTTTGTCAGTCTCGACCCGGATCAGACAGATGACGCCACGCATCTCCTTCTCCCGGGCGGCGGCGACATCACCCCTGCCTTTTTCGGCCAGGCCGACCACGGCTCCCGCAGCGTGGACACCGGGCTTGACATCCTGCAGTTTGAGCTTCTTTCCCGTTTTGCGGCACAAAAAAAGCCCGTGCTCGGTATCTGCAAGGGGCTTCAGCTCATCAACGTCCATTTCGGCGGCGACATCACACAGCATATCGACACCGCCGAAAACCACAGATGGGTCGGACGCGACCAGTTTCACTATGTCTTTCACTGCGACCTTGGCCGCCGCGATTTCTTTTACCAGCTCTATGGAAACAGCGCCAAGGTAAATTCCGCCCACCATCAGGCCATAAACCACATGGGCAGGGGGCTGATCCCCGTCTGCCGCGCCGGGGATAATGTGGTCGAAGGACTGATTCACAGCTTCCTCCCCATTCTGGCCGTACAGTGGCACCCGGAACGCCTTCCCGACGGTGGGGGCGAATCGCTGTTTTCCTACTTTTTCTCGCTTGGCTGACGCTTCAGACGGCTCTCTAACTGCGCCATGCCCTCCTCAAACTTCTCCCGCTGGAGTTCCCATCTGTTTTTCCAATCCGGGCGTTTCGGTCTTCCGGCTCCACGCCTGCCCTGCGCCTGCTCCTTCGCATGGAGGAAAATCGTCTCGAACAGAGCGCGCATGATCTGCATCACAACCTTCGCCGTCTCCTCATCCACCTCGTTGATTGCCCTGCCGATCTTTTGTATGCTCTGAAACCCGTGCGCCGTAAAATCAATCAAATTGTCTGTCTCCGACGCCTGCACCACCCTGTACAATGTATCCACGAAAATGTGCATCTGCTCCTGATCCAGCGACAAAATCCACTCGTTGAGCGTCTGATCCATGCGTTTCCGCCCCGGCCGGATTTCATCCACTACGCGGAAATCACCGTCTTTCACAAGCCATGTATAAGGGTTGTGCTGGGCAAGCCCGAGGGTTTTACTCTCCACCACCCGGTAATTGCCGTCCGTATAGAGGAGCATTCCCACCAGCGAAGAGCGCGGCACGGTTTTGTGAATCCGCCCCTCAATCTCCCTGTACGCTCCCCGCTCTCTCACTTCCGGTCGGAATCCCGGCCCGTCGTGGTCGTAAATTCTCTCTATCCGCGCTCTCATAGGCGCGCTGCAGTGCATGGCCGCATAGACCGCAAAGTTCCCCCCTTTGGAATGGCCGCCCACATAAAAACCGCCGTCGATCGTCCGCGCCGCCTGCTCCAGATAAGGCACACTGTAAAGCTGCCCGGGCACCGGCTCTGAAAAGGCCAGATTTAAGTCCTCCTTCCAGCCAACAATATTCTCGTCCGTCCCCCGGAACACCACGTAGGAAAGTCCCCCGGGCATGCCGCACACCACGGCTGAAAACTGGCTCTCCTTCTCCGGCTCAATTAAGTTTACATAATTCCACAAACGCAGTTCTCCGAAACGCCTGCTGTTTAAAATACCCGTAAAGAGCGCTGTGTTGTCCTTGCGGTAGCGCTCATCCCCATAGATGCGATCATAATCCGCATGAGCCGCGATCTCCCTAATACTCATCGGAGCACGCTCTTCCTCCGGAGCCGGAACAATGCCATCAAATTTCAGATAGGAGAGCTGGCTGATCACCAGACTGTCCACATCGCCAAAGGGCTTCTCCTCCAGGCTGTAATCCCCGTATTCTTTCAGATAGTCTAATATTGTCCCCATTTTTGCCTCCATGACGCAAGCGTGCACTCCGAACTATTTTGCATCTGCCGTCAGATGCTCCTGCTCTCCGTCTCTATATCTTTGCCTCCAGATGCTCGATATTCTTAATCAATACGCTGACCGTGCCGTCGGGATTCGTGATAAATTCCACGCACTTCGGATTCTTATACTGCTCCATGGGAATTTTGATCTCGATGCCCGTATCCGTAAAAAGGTGCTGGCTCTGGAATTTCCGCGTTGTATTCTCGCTCTTAGGCTCTATGGTCTCCTTCACCATATTGTACTTTTCCATTTTATCCTGAAACGCCGTCCTTAATTCCGGCTCGCCCTCGAAGATTTTCTCCGCAATCTCCTCCACCACGAAGCCGCCCTTCTCCTCCATCTCCTCCTGCATGATGCTCTTGGCCCGCATCTGTCTCTCAAACCGCTCACTCTCCGCAAAGCCCTCCTTCTGCACGCTCTCCACGGCGCGTCCCACGATGGAAAGCTTCGATTTGTGGGAGAGATGGGCGCTGCACTTCAAGAAAAGAAAAGAAAAATAATCCGTCTTCTCCCCGTTCACCTCATACTTTCTCTCCACCACCTGCAGGGAGAGATCCGAAAGGCAGATCACCGCCGCCTCCGTCAGACGCTGGGTCTGGGAAGGCAGGATCGACTTGTGCCGAATCAGCTCGTTGCTGTTCCCCTCCCCTTCCGTAAGCGGCATCGTCCTGTGGGTGTAGAGCGTCTTGTAATTCATTTTGAGGAGGGCCAGATACTCCTCCTCCCCCTCCCGAAACCGCACCACCATCAGATCCGCCGGCGGAATGTCAATATTGCCGCTCATAATCTCAAACAAAAGTCCAGCGATCTCCTGACTGACCGCCACAAAATTTTCATCCTCATATCCGGTCAGCAGCTTGCAGACCTCCGACTCCCGCTCGTAGAAGCGGCATTCCTTCGCGTCGTCCCCGGCGCAGATTTTTCCGATGTGCTCCCGCACAAACTCCGCCACCTCCGAGCCGAACTCCAGCTCCGTGTCGGAGAGCACCGGCATCCCGATTGTTGGGTCCAAGATATGTACAATCACATGTTTGATTCTGATGTCCTCTTTGTTCATTCTATGTATATTCCTCCTTTGTGCCATTATCTATATATGTAATTGCGAAACTCATCACAACCTTACGATAATTGTGCAAATAGCATAACCATAAGCAGACCCTTGGAAACAGTTTAAAACTGTCAACGCTTAACGAGGTGTTTTGGGAGCGCCGTTGTAAAATTAATTATACTTCCCAACATAGTCCGTCCCGGTCTCGGTCAGCAATAAGTTTACATAATGTTGCGGATCCCGCTCCATCAGAAGCATGGTGTGAAACGCCTCCAGCAGCATCTTATCCCCATTGCTCTTCATCTGCGTGCGGTCCCTGTCCAGCTGCGCCTTGAAGTGGTCCATCTGCCATACCATAATATCCACCAGACTGTAGCCAGCCACCTTGTACTCGCACAGGAAGTTCTCGTGCTCCAAATAGTACAGGAACTCCCTCGACACACCCGCAGAAGCGGTCAGCATTCCAAAAAACCGCTCCAGATACGCCTCGTCCTCGCCGGCGTAGTGGCACAGAGCGCGCGCCCACGCGTAGGCTCTCGTTTTCTCCTCACTGTTCATTGCCGCTCCTCCTTCCTCACTCTTTCTGACACTGACTAAACTTACTTTCCCTTGTGTTATATCCTTCTCCCTCATGTTGCGAACTCTCATAAGGGCAAAAATAAGGGAAAGAAAAACCTGTGACATACTCTATAACACATTCCAATATCCTGCTTTTTTTGATCCTACTCTCTCAATATAGCCATTTTCACGTAGAAATAAAATATTGTTATCTACAGCTGTTTTGCTAATTCCTAAGATTTTGCGAAGTTCTTCAGCCGTTATGTTTGGATTATCCCTCATTTCTGTCAGAATTGTCCTTCTTCTTTCATTTAATGGCTTTTTATTTCCAACTATATTTGAAGCTTTTTTTATTTTTTTCAATGGTATTGTAACAACAATTGAATTTTCTCGAAATGCAAACGCCCCTTTACCATAAATTTCCGTTATTTTAGGAACTCCCCGCCCTGATTTTTCACTGATATGCAATTGCAGAAATATTTCCGACAGCTTTTCATTCACAGGGACCGATTCCCCCAGATAAAAGCCTTCCATTGTCTGTGCCGGTGGTAGGGATCCTCTCGATAAGATTTCTATCCTATCAGAAAAAACAGAAATCATCGGTTCGTTTCCCTCGGTCCATTTGTTATGCAGGACAGCATTTATGATTGCTTCCCGAAATGCTTTGTTATCAAACAGCGGCACCTCTTTCCTTTCCACAATCCGGTCTGTTTCATCTGCCTGTATGATATTGAGCACGTCGCCATACCGCAATAATTCATCCAAACTGTATAAAAGACAGTTATTCCCAAACTCCCTGACTGAAAACAGATTTGTTCCTTTCGTTTTCCCCTCAAATATAGATACTCTGAGGGGAAAATGAGAATCATCCGAAAGCAGTTGCGCCAATAGATTAAATTGTCCTTCTTCATTGCGCAGACCTAAATTTTTTATAAAAGTTTTATCATTTAAAACAATTCCTTTTGAACCATAATATCCAAACAATTTTTGGAAAGTAAGTTCCTGATATTTTGCCGGAATTGTTTCTATGGTTTCTGTTCTCCCATCAAGTATCTTAAAAAGTTCAATCTCCCTCTTAGGATAGTCCTTGATATTGCATTTCGATGATCCAATCCTTATATACCGCCTCTCCTTAAATGCAGTAGGTATCTCAAACGCCGCCGGTATGACCAATACGACAACTCTATTTTGCTGAATCTGGATTTCCTCAAAAGAAAAATTCAGGCTCGGAGAAAGATTTCTCGCCAGATAATTCTGATATGGTTCTTTATTGTAGTCGCAATATTGGTTAAATGTTGTCCCAATTATTTTATGATTCTCATCTTTAACACCCCATATAAAATAAGCGTATTTTTTATAGTGAAACGCCGCAGCGTTGGATAATGCGGAAACATACTCTCCTAATGCTTCCGGTTGAAACCAATTCTCTTTAAATTCAAACCATTCCTGTTCATCATTCATGGCGCATAAATCTAATACAATCTGTTTTATATCCATTGACAATCTCCTTAATACGGATTTATTACCAACTTTATTCCCAATTTTCTAATTATAACATGTTGGGAATAAAGTTGGTAATAAAAATTTGCACTTATGAATCCACTTGCGTCTGCATTGTTTTGTTCAGTTCTGACCATACCTTATTCATAAGCAAATATCCTCCAACAATCGTATCGTTACGCTGATATTTTATCCGCCCGCCCCAGCCTGTTCTTTTTCTCCGTCCCTCCACATAAAATGTCCTAAGTAACTTCGGGACGTGTTTTCTATGGCTCTCTTAGAACAGATCAACAATCTTTTATGGGGTCTTCCCCTGATACTCCTGCTTATGGGCACGCATATTTATTTCACCTGCAAGCTGCGGTTTCCCCAGAGAAATCTTTTCCGCGCCATCCGCCTTTCTCTGTTTTCCGCGGAAGATATGCCCCCTGATAAGGCATCTCATTCCGCGAAAAATGCAGCCGCTTCCGGGAACCATTCCGCCGCGCCGGGGACCGCCCGGAATCTCTCCCCCTTCTCGGCGCTCTCCACCACCCTTGCCGCCACCCTGGGCACGGGAAACATTATCGGCGTCTCCACCGCCGTTGCCCTCGGCGGACCCGGCGCCATCTTCTGGTGCTGGATCACCGGGATACTCGGCATGGCGACCGCCTACGGCGAATGCTACTTAAGCGTCCTCCACCGCCAGCGGAACAAGGACGGACTCTACGTCGGGGGACCTATGTATGTGCTAAAAAATGGTTTACATAACAAAAAACTCGGCAGTCTGTACGCCCTGTGCACCCTTGCCGCCGCGTTCGGCGTGGGCTGCACCACGCAGGCAAACTCCGTCACAAGGGCGACCACCTTAAGTTTTGGCATCTCTCCCCACCCGGTAGGCGTTGCCCTCGCCGTGGTCACAGCCGCAGTCATCATAGGCGGCATCCGCAGCATCGGAAACCTCTGCGAGCGGACTGTACCTGCCATCACCTTTCTGTACCTGTCTGGCTGCGCGGTTCTTCTCCTCCTCTACCGTCACCAGCTTGTCACAGCCGTGGTCTGGATCATAAAGGATGCCTTCTCCTTCACCAGTCTTGCCGGGGGCGTGGCGGGCGCCGGCTTACAGAGCGCCATGCGGTACGGCATTGCCAGAGGGCTTTTTACCAACGAGGCAGGGATCGGCACTTCCGCCATCGCCGCAGCCGCCTCCCACACCGACGATCCCAAAATACAGGCGTATGTGTCCATGACCGCCGTTTTCTGGGACACCGTAGTGATGTGCCTGCTGACCGGGCTTGTGGTGGTGTGCAACATGCTCTACGACCCCGCCTCTGTCGCAGGCGCCGCCGAGACGGACTTAACCGCAGCCGCCTTCTCCCATCTGCCCTATGTGGGGGATGCGTTTCTCACGATCTCCCTGTGCGCCTTTGCCGTGACCACCCTGATCGGCTGGTCCTACTTCGGGGAGAAGGCAGCGGAGTATCTGGGCGGGAACCGCAGCGTCCCGCTCTACAAACTCTGCTACATCGTAATGATCTATCTGGGCGCCATCATTCCCATGCACCTTGTCTGGGAATGCACCGATCTGATCAACGGCATCATGGCGCTGCCAAACCTGCTGGCGCTGTGGGCGCTGCGGCGGGAAATCAAATCCTAATCTTCACTCTTCGCATTGCGAAAATAAAGATAGAATCCCACGCAGATCAGCGCCGACAGCAGCGACCCGAGGGGCGCCGCCCATCCCATCGGATAAAGGCTGTCCGGGAAGTACACACCCGCCAGATAGGCGCCCGGTATGCGGATCAGCACAATCGCAATGATATTATGGATAAAGGATATCCCCGCCTTCTGGTCTCCGCAGAAATACCCGCTGAAGCAGAAGTGCACCGCCGCAAAGAGCGTGTCAAAGGAGTAGGAGCGCAGATAGGCGCAGCCCGCCGCCAGCACCGCCGCATCCCTCGTAAACAGTCCCACCAGCGTCTGCGGCAGGAACTGGCTGTAGAGCGCGCAGAACGCTCCCCAGCTCATGGTGATCAGCAGACCGTAACCCAGCGAAGCCCTTGCACGCTCCGGCTTGTCCGCCCCCATATTCTGCGCCGTGATGGCGGAAATCGCGGAGAGGAATGCCGAGGGCACCAGAAAGAGAAAGCCGATCAGCTTTTCCACAATCCCAACAGCCGCGGAGACCACCAGCCCCCTGCTGTTGGCGATCACCGTGATCACGATAAACGCCACCTGAATCAGCCCGTCCTGACAGGCAATGGGCGCGCCCACCTTGAGAATCTGTGCGAATATCTCCCTGTCTACGCGGACATCCGCCTTTGTCACCCGGAAACCCAGATCCCGTCTGCGGAGCATAAAAAACGCGAACGCCACACTTACCGCCTGCCCGAATACCGTTGCAAGCGCCGCACCCGCCGCGCCCATCCCGCCGCCTACGAGAAAAAAATCGAGCACGATATTCACCGCACATGCCACCGCCACGAAATACATGGGTCTCTTGGAATCGCCCGCCCCGCGGAAAATGCTGCTGATCACATTGTATGCCGTGATAAAGGGCACGCCCGCAAAACAGATGCCAAGATACAGCCTTGTCTCCTCCACCGCCTCCGCAGGCGTTAGCATAACATTTGTTATGAAATTAGTACAAAGCAACAGCACCGCCGTCAGCAGCGCGGCAAAGGCCGCAAAAAAGACAACCGACGCGCCAACTGTCTTCGCTGCCGCCCGCTCGTCTTTCGCCCCCACATATCTGCCGATCCGCACGGTAGCGCCCATGGCAAAGCCCACGATAATCACCGTAAGCATATGCATCACCTGGCTGCCCACCGCCACCGCCGTCGTAGTCCGGGAACCGTTGTACAGCCCCACCACAAACAGATCCGCCATACCGTAGAAGGTCTGCATAAAACACGCCAAAAGATACGGGAGCGCGAACCGTATCAGGTTTTTTCCCACGCTCCCATCCGTCAGATTGTTTTCTCCCATCTTCCGTACCTTACTTTCCGAAATATCCTGCCACCGTCTTCAAATGCTCGATCACGGGCAGGTGCTGGGGACAGACATTCTCACATTGACCACAGGCAATACAGTCCCCCGCCTTTCCAAAGGTTCCTGTCAAACGGTCATAGTATTCGCCTTGAGACGTCCAGCCCTTTCCCTCAACCTCCTGCATCTCCGCGTTATAGAGCGAGAAATACTTCGGGATCGCGATATTCTTGGGACATCCTTCCGTACAGTAAGAGCATCCCGTGCAGGGAATGGCGATGTTCCCGTTAATCATGGCCGCCGCCCGGTACACCATGCGCCTCTCCTCTTCCGTGAGAGGCTTGAATTCGCTCATATAGCTGGTGTTATCCAAAAGCTGCTCCATGCTGCTCATACCGCTTAACACCATCTTTACATTGTCCAGACTGGCGGCGAAGCGGATCGCCCAGGAAGACACCGACATTTGCGGATCGTAGTTTTTGAACATCTCCTCCACATCCTTCGGCACCTTAGCCAGCGTACCGCCCTTGACAGGCTCCATCACCCACACCGGCACGCCGTGCTTCACCGCCACCTCATAGCAGAGCCTGGACTGGATCGCGCTGCTCTCCCAGTCCAGATAATTGAGCTGGAGCTGCACGAACTCCATCTCCGGGTGCTCCGTCAGCACCTGATCCAGAAACTCCGCATTGTCATGGAAGGAAAAGCCCATATGTTTCACAAGCCCCTGCTTTTTCTTCTCCGCCAGCCAGTTGAAGCAGTCAAGCTCCGAGTAAATCTTATAGTGACCGAACCCAATATCGTGGAGCAGGTAGTAATCGAAAAACGTAACACCTGTTTTTCTAAGCTGCTCCTCAAAGATCTTATCCCGATCCTCTTTCGTCCTGATAAAACTCGCGTGCAGCTTTGTGGCCAGCGTATAGCTGTCCCGCGGATGTCTGTCCACCAGACACTCCTTCGCCGCCTCCTCGCTCTTAAACCCGCAGTACATCCACGCCGTATCGAAGTAGGTAAACCCCCTCTCGATAAAAGTATCCACCATCTTCTTTGTCGTTTCCAAGTCAATGCTCGTCGCGTCATTCGGATTATGTAGGGGCAGACGCATCAGCCCGAAACCCAGTTTTTTCATTTCCATTCTTCATCTCCTTCTATCATTTAATACGGAGACTTCTTAGCGAAGCAGCCTTTGCTGCTGAGCTTTAGAAGTTCTTTTCACTCTAACCTAAGGCAACATCTAATATCATCATAATCACAAACCCGATGGCCACACCCACGGTTCCGACATTGCTGTGATCCCCGGCCTGCGCCTCGGGAATCAGCTCCTCCACCACCACATAGATCATCGCCCCCGCCGCAAAGGCCAGAAATACCGGAAGCGCCGAGACGATCTGCTCCGCCAGCAGAATCGTAACAAAAGCGCCGATAGGTTCCACGATGCCGGACAGCGCCCCGTAGACAAAGGCACGCCCTTTGGAAACGCCCTCGCTGCGAAGAGGCATGGAAATAATCGCCCCTTCCGGAAAGTTCTGGATGGCTATCCCCACCGCCAGGGCAAAGGCCCCCGCCATGGTAATGCCCGCATCGCCGATCAGCGCTCCCGCAAAGGTCACACCCACGGACATGCCCTCGGGAATGTTATGCAGCGTCACCGCAAGGACAAGCATGGTCGTTTTTTTTAACGTGGTTTCCACGCCTTCCGGCTCCGTGCTCTCCAGATGCAGATGGGGAATCAGACTGTCCAGCACGAGCAGAAACGCCATGCCGCCCAAAAAGCCCCCTGCTGCCGGAATCCACGCGACCTGCCCCTGCTCTCCCGCCATATCAATGGCCGGAATCAAAAGCGACCAGACGGAGGCCGCAATCATAACCCCCGAGGCAAAGCCCAGAAGAAGCTTTTCTATCTTCTTATGCATCCCACGCATAAAAAATACCATAGCCGACCCAAGGGTCGTTCCCACAAAGGGAATCAATAATCCCGCAAGCAACTGCATATGCCGTCTGTCCTTCCTTATTTCACCTTTACTTTACACCTGACGACAGCAGGCTTCACATTATCCGCCTGCTCCGCAAAGGAAACCTTAAACTGCAAGGAATAGCTCTTCCCCTTGACGGCGCGTCCCGTGTCTTTCATGGTAAGCGTCCCCGTTCCCTCTTTATTATATACATAAGCAAAGGCATCCGTGTTTCCCACGAGAGTCACATTTTCAATCGCAGGCGCGTCAGCCCCCTTCATGACCGCGCTCACGTCGATCTTCACGGAATTGTAAGCGCCGCTGTACACGAGAGCCGTTTTCGGCGCTGCGCTCACTTTCACGCTTCCCTGTTTCACCTTAAACTTCACGGCAGGAGCGGAAATTTCCACCGTCTCTCCATTCACATTCCGCAAAGTAAGGATCGGCGTAACCGTATACTGATATTTAATAACAAGTGTTTCGTTTCTTTTTGCCCGAAGTTCGATGGCCTTGCCATCCTCACGCCATCTCGCCTCAAACAAATGAGCGTCACGGCCTGCCAGTCTCACTTCCCGATCCGCCGGGATTGCAAATTCGCCGCTCACCGCTTTGAGGGCGGGCGTCAACGTCATAAAGCTGCCTTCCCTGTTCAGCACGTCGATACTGCCCTTCGCCGTAAGCTTCACCGCCTTTGCCGGAGCGGTGTTCACGACCTTTAAGATCAACGGTGTTTTCCAGATTTTTCCGTCCTTCGCCGCCTGCACAATATATTTGTAGGAGCCCGCGTCCACCGCCTTATTATTCAGCCTTGCCGCCACATGATAGCTGCCGTTCTCTCTCGTCACGGAGAAAATCACCTTGCTGTTCTGCACCAGAGCCTTCGCCCTTACGTCCTTCGGGTCACAGTAGACGCTCACTCGGATCCTGTCCTTTTTGTTCTCCCCGGCCCCATCGGATTCCCAGAGCATACCGCCATCCTTCCACTTCACTGCGGTGGAAGCCGCATCATACCCTCTGTAAGCCGCATCCGCATTGAGCTGCAACGTCTTATTTTCCAGAGCGATGGCAGGCTGTCCCATCTTTACTCTGACCTGCAGCGTATAGGTAACCGTCTCGTTCTGCGCCCATTTCTCCGCATCGCTTAAGAAAATCTGCAATTTAAAGCTGTCTGTCTGATTCAGGTTTTTTCCGCTCAGAAGCAGACCGCCCTTTTCACGGTCCACCTCCACCTCATAATTACCTTTTGCCTTCCCGCTGCTCTTCTTTGCCGTTACCGAGTCCCATGAAACGGCTTCCGGATTCTTGATCCCGATCCACAGGCTCTGAATGCCCGCCTGCGGATACAGCGTCACCTTTTTCGTATCCCAGGTAATTTTGGGCGTCTTTTTCTCCACGCCCACCGTAAAGGATGTCGTATACGACCCCTGCCAGCCGGAAAAATAAAGCGTCAGGGTTCCCTTTTTGACACTTTTCAGAGTCGCTCCATTCTCTGCTCCTATATAATAACACCCGTCCTTTTTTTCTAAAATGTAGTCTGCAAGACCGGTGCATTCCATCCTTGTCAGAATCTCGTCCGTATCGATCTGCAACAGGCTTTCGTCATTTTTATAGAAGAGATTCAACTTTTGCGCCTGTTTCACTTTATAGACCGGATTCTTCGACACTACCTTTACCGTGAGGGGCAGCTCATAGGTCTTCCCGCCCGCTGCGGCGCGGATTTTCACCTTGTAGGTTCCCGTCCTCGTGCCGCTCTTCGCCTTTATGATATAACTGTTCTTCTGCGTCGGTATCCCTTTTTGCAGCATAAACCCTGCGCTCTTTTCGTCGGTGCCCATCGCAGCGCCTGTTATTTCATAGAGAATCCCGTCCGGGCTCTTCGCCGGGTACAGGGATATCTCTGTCCCCGTGGTCTGCAGGACGTTCACCGTAACGCTCTCGTCGCTCAAGCCCGGCTCCGCATCCCCCACAACCAGACAAATCGTCCGGGAAGTCTTCGCCGCATCATTGCCGGTCAATGTGATCTGCGCCGTGCCCGCCGCCTTGACAATCAGGGAAACCGCAAACCCATCCCCCTCCGCAGCCGCCGATTTTACCGCCACGACTTTCGCGTTGCCGCTCTTCGCAGTCACCTTGGCAGCTCCCGGCAGCGTCAGCGTGATTTGGCTGTTGACCTGATTTGGCTTCTCTGTTTGAAAAGCGGAAAGCAGACCCGTATATCTCTCCTCCGCCTGCCCCGCGCCGCCAACGCGGGTAAAGTTTTCCACGCCTTTTACCGTCAGCGTGCCGGCCGTCTCCATGACGGTGAGCTTCACGCCGGCCTGATAGGTTTTCTTTCCCAGCTTATAGCTTGCCTTGATTGTGGCGCTGCCCGCGCCTTTGGCCGTCAGCTTCGCGCTGCCCGCATTCTCTGCAGTCAGTGTGCCGGCCGCCGCAGGCTCCACCGAAACCACGTTCGCGTTGCTGCTGCTCCAAATGATATTTTTCTTCATGTCGAGCAAAATAGCATCCCGCTGCGTTTTATAACAATCGTTATCTTTGTAATCCTCGTTCTCGTCAAGCTGCTTTAGAGCATCCACAGCAGAATGGTTTACATAAATTATCAGGTTCTGCCCTTTGGTAAGTACGGCGTCCTCCTGCGCCTTCCCTTCCGCCGTCCGCATTCCCAGAGAAATGTTTTCCACCGTCAGGAACCGCACCTCCAGCAGCCGCTCCGCAGGCAAAATATTCTCCCCCGCCCCGGCAGGCTTGTAGAGCGCCGCGAACTTTTTCGTCTTTCCCCCCGTAAACTGCGCAAGCGCCGTGTCCGGCTCCTTCCAGCTCCAGCCGTCGGGAAGGGTCACGTCCTTCAAGGTCGTCTGTGTGTTGGTCAGCGCAACAGGCCGCGGAAGTTCACGATCCGCAAGGTAAGCCTCCTCCTGCACCGTCACCGCGCACGAAGCCTCCGCAATGGTCTTCCCATCGCTGTCCGTCACCGGATTTCCTTCCTCATTCACAATCAAGGCCGAAATCTTCGTCTCGCCCGCACCGACAGCAGTCACCACCACCGTGTTCCCACTGATCGTCGATGCCGCTGTGCCTGACTCTGTTTCCGTATCCGCCCCTTCTCCCGGGTTCGTTCCCTCTCCTGTGTCCGGCCCTTCTCCCGTATCCGTTCCACCATCTGTGCCCGACCCTTCTTCCGGGTTCGTTCCCCCATCTGTGTCCGACCCTTCTTCCGGATTCGTCACATCTTTTACGCCCGGTGCTGCATCCGTCTCAAATGCCGCAACCGTCGGGTCGGCGGATGTCCATTTCACATAATTCTGTCCCCCGCTCACCCACTTGCTGTCCGACGGCGAAAAATATAATCGAAGCCGCCTGCTTTCCTTCTGCGTATTTCCGTCAACGTCCTTCTTTATAGTCAGTGTATATGCCGTCTCCTGCATCTCTATCTGGGGCAGCTTAGAGTCCTCCACCGTCACCACACATTGCAGTACCTCCAGCCCGTTATCCACATCGGCCCAGACTAACGTCTCCCCCACAGACAGCGGCGTGACGGTGCCATCCGTATCTACCGCAGCCACCGTCTCATTTTCGCTGATCCACCTGATCGCGTCCGTGGCTTCTACTCCCTTGTCCGCCGGATCACCGTCCATAACAACAAGCCGCCCATGCTTTGCATTCAGCGTCAGATCAAAAGCCAATTGATAAGTTTTCGTCTCCTTTTCCGAGGAAAATCCTTTCGCATCCGACTGCAGAGAATAATCCGACACCTTGACGGTGCATACATCCTGCACGCCGTTTTTCGCCGTGGCGGAAATTTCCGTGGTTCCCACGCCCACAGCCGTGACTTTGCCGTTTTGATCTACCGTGGCAACCGATTCGTCCTTGCTCGCCCAGGTCAGCTTCTTTTCTCTGGCATTGCCGGGCTGTACCGCAGCTAACAATGTCTCTTCCTGCTTTCCCTCCACACCCTTCAGCAGATGAAGCGAATCTCTATTCAAGGTAATACTCGCCACCTCTGCCGGCTCATCCTTCAGGGAAAAGAAATCCACGTTATAGCTGAGCGTCGTGTCCTTTCCATTCTCTGTGCCATCCTCCAGCTTAATACCGCTGACCGTGACCTGAAACTGGGAGTCTTTGTTATAACTAACGTTGCTGGGACGGAAGATAATGCAGTTCGGCATCCCATAAGCTTCAATATTCACCTTAAAAACGCCGGTTGCCTTGGAACCAGAGAAAGACCAGCTTTTATTGTTGGTGATATCCTTAAGCGTCACGGTTACATTCTGAAAACTCGCCTTCTTATAATCGCTGCCGAGACTCAGCGTCCACGGCGTCCCGGAGCCGTTCATAAGCTCGATGGGCATGTTCTGCGCGGGCCATGCCACATAATCCGTAATCCCGCTGCCCTTGCTGTCATGGGCATACATCACCGAGTAGGAACCCACCGCCCCGAATCCGGTCTGTGACATGGAGGGATTTAAAATCCATCTCCGATGCCCCATTGTGTTGACATTGGAGGCATCCCCGTCATACATCCAGCCGTTTAACAGGCTCTTGGCGATATTGCCATAGCCCGCTGCAATATTGCCGTGGGAGCATCCCGCATATCCGGTTCGATAGAGATCGTCCGGGAATCCGTCAGGCTGTCCCGGCTTATGATCCAGCTTGCCGCCTACGCGGTTTAACAGCGCGCCTGCCTGGGCCTTCTCCGTATAGTCCTCGCTCAGCGTCACGTCCGTCGGCACCCCCGCCACATAACGGATAAAGTTCAACAGATTCATGGCGTTTTCCAGACTGTTGTCATTCAGATGGCCCGCCGCGTAAGGAGCGCTGACCGAAGGAGTCACGCTATAACCGTTTGCCACATCCAGACTCCACGGGTATGCCTTGTAGCGGTCAATGATCTCCCCCACTCCCGGCGTCTGATGGCCGGAGCCCGTCACCCTGGAGGATATCCCCTGATCGGAATAAGCCGCATACCTGCCTGCCGCCTCCGTCAGCAGGGGCGGTTCTCCGAGCGTCGGCTCTCCATTCCAATCCTCCGGAGCCAGATTTTCCTCTTCCTCCGTCGTATTTTCGGAAACCGTATTCTCCGATACGGTCGGCTCCTCTTCCCCGTCAGGCATTTCCTGCTCTTCTGCCGTCGGCGCATCCGTTTCTTCTCCGTCAGGCTGCTCCCCCTCTGTGGGCGGCGTTTCTCCTCCCTCATCAGGCGCGTCCGCCTCTCCGGGCGCGGGGATTTCTCCCTCGTCGGGCGTCTCCGTCTCCCCGGGCGCGGGATTTTCTCCCTCGCCGGGCTGCTCTCCCTCTCCAGGCATCTCTGTGCCGCCCTGCTCCGGATTTCCTTCCCCGTCAGGCTGTTCTCCCTCTCCGGGTGTCTCTGTGCCGCCCTGCTCCGGATTTCCTTCCCCGCCAG
>CAJUBE010000039.1 GCA_910584725.1 uncultured Lachnospiraceae bacterium
AGCTGCTGTTATCTCACCTGCATAGCAGGTGGTTTATTTAAAGATTGCTATACAATAAAAAACGCAAAGAAGGCATCCTGCACTCCTTTGCGTTCCACGCTTTCCCGCGTCACTCTTTGTCATTTCTTTTCAAAGTGATAATTGCATGACATACCAGCCCAAACACAAAGGAAAAGCAGCCTCCCCCGAACAGGGATGCGCCCCACCCCGCACCTGTCATTGTCATAAAACCGCCAACAAAGAAAGCAAATCTCTTTCAACGTAACCAGATCCGGTTCATTGACATCTCGCTCCCAGTTCGATAATGCCTGTCTGGTCACATTTAGTTTACCGGCTAATTCTTCCTGCGTCATTCCCGATTGTGTTCGCAAATGACGTATTTGCTTTCCCATCGTCGTATCCGTCTGCTCTCTGTTCAAAAGTAGTTCCTCCTTTCTGCTACTGATTGTATCAGTGATACGTGTCAATAACCAGAAACGAACGCTTGCATTGCGCAAGAAGTTACACGCACATTGCCCTTTTTCAACGATAAAGCGGTCTCCGTATCAGAATCTCAAACAGAATAACCGCCATGACCGCCGTCAGCAGATCGGAGACCGCCTGTGCCATCAAGACCCCTTGGTAGGCGAACGCCTTGGAGGCGATGAAGAGAACGGCTGCAAAAAGCACCCCCTGCCTGCTGACCGACAGAAGAAAAGCGCCCACCGCTTTTCCTGCCGACTGGAAGGTACAGGTCGTCACAAGCACAACCGCCGTAAACACCATTCCCATCTGCTGCATACGGAGCATGGGGACTCCGATCTCGATGATAGCCGCATCCTGCATAAACATCCCGATCATGGCGGGCGCCGCAAGGGAGAGCGCTCCCGCAAGCACCGCCGCCGTGCAGCATTCAAAGCTGTATGAAAACCGCAGAATTTCCTTGAGACGCGCATGGTTTTTCGCGCCATAATTATACCCGACCAGCGGCTGCGCGCCAAAGGCAAAGCCCACCAGAACCAGAACGGCAATCAGATTCACCTTCATCACAATTCCCATTGCCGCAACCTTATCATTGCCGTATGGCAAAAGCGACCGGTTCGTCAGCGCAATGCCAATGCTCTGCATCAGATTCGTAATCGACGCCGGAATCCCGATTGCCAGTATCTGCCCCACCTCTGCGATATGAATATGAAATCCCGCCGGATTGATGGAAAGCCGTCTGCTTCTTTTTAACAGAAACCAGACATAAAAGATATCCGCGAAAATGTTTCCGATCACAGTCGCAATTGCCGCGCCTGCCGCACCCAGCCCCAACACGGAAATAAAGACAGGGTCCAGAATCATATTGACGACGGCGCCCAATATGCTGCCCGTCATGGTCGCCGTCGCAAACCCTTCCGTCCGCAGCAGATTGGACGGCGTAAAGGACAAAATAATAAACGGCGCGCCGAGCACGATATAGGTATAATAGCCGGAGGCATAGGAAAGCGTCTCCGCATCGGCGCCCAGCACATACAGAATCGGTTCGCGAAGCATCATCATCACCGCCGTCACCAAAATCCCGCACACAATCGCCGCATAAAAACAAAAAACGCTTAAGCGTTTCCCGTCCTCATCCTTCTTCTCTCCGAACAGCCGGGAAATAAGGGAACTGCCTCCCAATCCGAAAATATCCCCAAGCGCAATCATCAAGGTAAAAACCGGCGCGCTTAAAGATACCCCTGCCACCAGATTCGTGTTCCCTGTCTGCGCAATAAAATAGGTGTCTACCATATTGTAGACCAACGAAACTACCATGCTGAGCACAACAGGCAGGGCGAATTTGAAGTACGCCTTCGGCACCGGCGATTTCTCAAACAATTCATTTTCCATCTTTCCGTCCTCCTGCCCTTGGGGTTTCTACATCGTTTCGCAAAACGCTATGATCTCGTCCATACGCGGCGCAACATCTTCCCTATATTCCACGGAGCACAACCCCAGACTACCGCAGCACGTAATTTCCAGATGCCCGTAAAAATGTTCTATGCTCTGTATGATTCTCTCACATTCCTTCATCCCCGGTCCCGTCCGCAGGGCAATAGCGTACCCTCTTTTTCCGCCGCTGACCGCCGCATGGGGCTCGTGTGTGTTGCACCACGGCGTGCACCTGTCGATAAATGCTTTGAACTGTCCGGGAACATCCGCCCAATAGGACGGCGAGACGGACACGATAAGATCCGCACGCTCAAATTCACTGACGATCAGCGGAATATCATCGTTCTGGACACATGCCGCCGTGCTATGGCACGTCCTGCATCCTTTGCAAAATCCAAAATCATAATCGTCTATACAGATGCACTTTGTCCCGTATTTCTCTGCTAATTTTCGGGAGACGATTTTTACAATCTCAGCCGTGGCGCCTGTCCTCACAGGGCTGCAGTTGATTACCAGTGCGTTCATAACAGCTCCCTCCGCTAAATCCTGAAATATCACTGAATTGCCTTCGCCATACACAAAGACTCCGGCATATCCGCATACGGTCCGTAGTTGGGAATGACTGTAAACCCCAGCTTTCGATAAACCGCGCAGGACTCCACCAGCAGCTCGCCCGTCTCCAGAATCATCCGCCGGTAACCCAACTGTGCCGCCCATTCGATCAGTAAGGAAACGAGCCTGCTCCCGATCCCCTGCCCTTGATATTCGTTATGTACAAACACCCTCTTCAGCTCGACAGTCTCATCGTCGTACCTTCTGATGGCGCCGCCGCCAACCGGCTTACCATCATCATAAACGACGATCGCCTCCCGTATCTCGTCAAGCTGGTTAAATTTCGCGTACTTCTCTCTCTTGATCTGCTTTCCGACACGCCTGTCCAGATCCATGTCAAGGAGTCTGCAGTTTTCGATGAAATCTTCGTTTTTACCGTCTGTTCTCACATAGTCCATATCCATACGGTTCCTCCTGTATTTCCTGTCCCGGCATCGCTGCCCCATGGTTCGGCTTCACGAAGATTTCGGTTTCCCATATCTGAGCCGGTTCATCACCCGGAACATTTTCCCCATATCCACCGGCTTCGCCAGATGCTCGTCCATCCCGGCATCCTTTGCCATCGCCACATCCTCGTCAAACGCGTTGGCTGACAGCGCAATGATGGGAACCGTCTTTGCGTCCGCCCGGTCCATGGCGCGAATCACGCGCGCCGCCTCATATCCACTCATAACCGGCATCATCAGATCCATGAGCACACAGTCAAATGTTTCGGGAGCAGATGCAGCAAACGCGTCCACGGCAACTTTTCCGTCATTCGCGGTCACGACCTCCGCGCCTGCATCCTTCAGCATGAACTCAATGATTTCACAGTTGATCTCATTATCCTCCACCAGAAGGACGCGCATCCCGGCAATGGTGTCCGGTTCATTCTGCCCTTCATCCACAGCCTGCGCATCGCGCACCCCGTCGATTTGCATGGGCAGGGTAATACGGAACAGACTGCCGCTGCCAATCTGACTTTCTACCTCAATATGTCCCTTCATCTGGTCTACAAGCTGCTTCACTATGGACATACCGAGACCGACGCCATTATAGTGGGTTCTCGCGCTTTTATGCTCCTGCGTAAAGGGCTCAAAAATATGCTTTTTGAACGCCTCCCCAATACCGATCCCGGTATCTTCGACCTCAAACTGATAGTCCGCGGTGTCACCCCGGCAGGATGTCTCCTTTACCCGCACAGAGACGGCTCCCTGCGGATGGTTATATTTTATCGCATTGTCAATCATATTCATCAGAATCTGCTGCAGATACAGCGGATTTCCAATCACCCTGCCATGCTGTATGTAAGCTTCCTCCAGTGTCAGCCGTATGCCCCGCTCCTTTGCCCTCTCGTCCAGAAGCGCGATACTGTTTTCCAATACATCGCGAAGCGCAAACGATTCCTCCGCTTCCGTCGGTCTTGCGCTGTCCATCTTACTGAATTGAAGCACGTCGTTGACCAGAGAAAGCAGATGCTCCGTTGACACGCGTATTTTATTGCGGCAATCCTTCTGCCGCTCCGGGTCGTCCTGACTTTTCTCTATGATGGACAGCATCCCCAGTATGCCGTTGATGGGCGTGCGCAGGTCGTGGGACATGTGGGAAAGGAACTCGCTCTTTGCCGAATTGGCACGTCTGACCTTCTCCAGCAGTTCCATGATCGCCTGCTCCTGTTTTCTCTTCGCCACCATCGTCTCCGTGATATCCTGATGGTACCCATTCAGACAGACGCCCGGTTTCTTGAATGTTTTGTCGGGCACACCGCCGCAGCGGACATAAATCTTCCCAAGCTCAGGATGCTTCCACGGGTAAATCACTTCGGAACGCCCGGTTTCCACGATCTCCCGCACGGATTCCTGCACCATCTCCACATAGTCCGGCTCAATATTCTGAAACCAGTGTCGGTAGCATTCCTCCGGCTCGATCTCATCCGACACGCCAAGCAGCATCCGCATGACCCGGTTGGTATACATCCTCGGCTGGCATCCCTCCTCCAGCTCGATCGTCCAAATGCCGGTTCTCGCGCCCTCCAGAATGTCCTCCAGATTCTGCCTCGCCTCCAGCCTGTACTTCTCTTCCTGCTCCACCACCGCGTTCACATCCCGCAGAGCAAAAATCGCGCTGTTTTCTTCCTCCGCTTTCTCTGTAGCAGAAAAATGAATCTCCATATGTTTCAGTCCATAAACGTTGTCATTGACCTGATAGCGCACATAGAACTTCTTCTTTGTCCGAAGCTGCGAAAGCACATACTCCTTCTTTGTCACAGAAGTAAGTTTTTTCTGGTCTCTGGGCGCGACGCACCGGGAAATATACTGTCCGACAGCCGCCTGATAGCCGTCCGCAAAGCCGGCGCCCCAATCCATATCCATCTTTTCGCTGTTCCGATATACCTCGCATTCGTCCGTATCAAAATTCACCTGAAAGATGCCCAGATAATCCACGCTGAGCGCCTGCAGGACATTGTAACTGCGCTTCCGGAGTTCCCGGAACAGATTGCGCTGTTTCAGGCATGATACAATAAAATATGCCGCGGTCTGGAGCATATTCGACGCATATTCCAGCGACTTCGCCGGCGGGTTGTCCACCCCGTAAAAGCCAATAATCTTTTCCCCGTTATAAAGGGGAACCACCACAAGAGAGCGGATGTTCTGCCGCTTCAAATTCTCATACTGCAAAGGCTCCGTTTCCCGTATGTCTTCCAGATCTTCTATCACAATATGCCTGCCGACGCTGAAATTCCGATACCAGCTCGCGCACACCTCCGGGGGCACATTCTGAAGATTCTCCTTTTCCGGCTCCACTCCATCCGCCACCCACTCATACGTGTTGTCGTCACAGCCGGACGCGTTCTGCTCAAATATGTAAGTGCGTTCCCCATTAAGCGCCATCCCCAGATGCTGTAACAGCACATCCAGAGACTGGTCCGGCGTCTCCGCCAGCAGGGCGGCACGAAGCCCCTCATTGATGACATTCTCCAGATTCTGAACGCTCTGCACTCCACTCTGGTGTCCCAAACAGTCCATTGTTTTCCCTCCATACTATCCGCCAGCCGCTCCTGCGGCATCTTTTTCCGCTCTCATCAGCGCCTTACCACATAACGGTAATGCGGCATATCCACACCTCTGTAGTGCTTCGTCCAAGTATCCTCGATGGTCATACCGTTTCTGACCGCCACCTGCTGGGATGCCGTATTGATGTCCCGGATAATGGAGCAGACGTCCTTTGCCTGCAATACGTCGAAGGCGTACTGCTTACATGCCATTGCCGCCTCCGTCGCATACCCTTTATGCCAATGCGACCTTTCAAATAAATAGCCGACCTCGAGCACTTCCTCCTCTTTCCACGGCTGCATGGTAAGTCCGCACTGTCCGATCATTTTCCCATTGTCCTTTAAGATAACTGCCCATAAGCCAAAGCCCCACTTCTGATAGCGCGCCCTCTGTCTGTCCAGCCATTCCTGCGCCTCCGAATCAGTGAACGCCCCCTCATAGGCGTACATGGTCTCCTCATCCTGCAAGATATTACACAGAGAAGGAAAATCGTCCTGCGTCATTTCCCGCAAATATAATCTTTCCGTTTCCAGTATCACATTTTGTCCCATTCCTCTATGCCTTTCCTTTTCTGTACTCGCCGGGCGTCACTTGAAACACTTCCTTGAATTTCCGGCAAAAATAGCCGACATTTTCAAACCCGGTGTCGCGGGCGATGGCGGCGACGCTGTCCTGCGTCGTCACGAGCAGCTTTGCCGCCCGTTTCAGCCTGTAATGCACCAGATAGCTGATGGGCGAGGTGTGAATATTTTTGTGAAAAATACTGAATACACTGCTTTTGCCAAGAGCCACCGTTTCCGCGATATCGTCAAGCGATATCTGGTTCGGATAATTTTTGTGAATATACTGCAGCATGATCTGGAGCTGTGCCTGCGTCCGCGCCGGTGCCTGCGGCGCGGAAGTATTTTCTGTGATATCCATATTATCATACAACAGACGCCACAGTTTTAAAAGCAGTTCTTCTGTCTTTATTTCGCATCCGTTTTCCATTTCCTGCACGGCAAATACATCCGCCAGCGTGCGCAGTATCTCTGCCTGCGCGGAATCGCCTGCGGAAAAGATCTGACACTCTGCCGCCGAGTCCAGAACCGGCTGTACATACTTCCGATAGATCAGACTGTCTTCCGGTGCAAGCAGGGACGGGGAAAATACCATGTTTGGAATAATGACGCTCTCCGCCGCCTCGAACCTGTGAATGACCTGCGAATTGATAAAAATGCCCGTTCCGGCTCCCAGAACATATCTCCCGCTCCCGATCAGAAAATCCGCCGTCCCCTCTTTGATCAATACAAATTCCACTTCCGAATGCCAGTGCCAGTCTATACAGTGAAAATCGAACTGCCAGATATCCTCCAGATAATATCGGAACGGATACTCCTCGCTTCCGTGGGGAATGGTCTCCCGCAGCGATTCATCGGTTACGATCCTGCTGTATCCCTCATTTGTTTTCATATCATGCCGCTCCTTTATTCTCGCGGGCAACGAGCCAAGTGACTTTCTTATGGAAGAATCCTTGGCTGTACCGCAAACCTTACTGTGAAGCCGAAGGTTAAACTGTAATATTGTGTAATAATATTGGGATATATTGCATTGATGTCTGCATCTGACTACTATATAATACAATTCGTTGCAGAAGTCAATCCCTTCTGCACGAAACCGATGAAAGGAGTACACATGTCATGTCAAAAAATTATAAGAAAACACTGATTGCCTGCTATCTCGGCTTCATCACACAGGCGATCTGCGCAAATTTTGCGCCGCTGCTGTTTTTAACGTTTCACAATAAATATCAGATACCGCTCGGGCAGATCGCGCTGATCTCCACCGTATTTTTTCTGACCCAGCTCATTGTGGACATCCTCTGTTCTTATTTTGCAGACAAGATCGGGTACCGCAAGTGTGTCGTTGCCTCGGAGTTGTGCGCGGCGGCTGGTCTGGTCGGACTCGCCTTTCTGCCGGACCTTGTTCCCAATCCGCTGGTCGGTATCATCGCAAGCGTCATTGTCTACGCCATCGGGAGCGGGCTGATCGAGGTACTTTGCAGCCCCATTGTGGAGGCATGTCCCTTCGACAACAAGGAAGCCGTGATGAGTCTGCTGCACTCCTTTTACTGCTGGGGATCTGTGGGCGTCATCCTTCTGTCCACCGTCTTTTTCGCGGTATTTGGTATTGACAGCTGGAAATGGCTTGCCTGCATCTGGGCTGTCATTCCTCTGTACAATATTTACAACTTCGCCACCTGCCCCATTGAACATACGACCGAAGCCGGCGGCGGCATGGGCACAGGACGTCTGCTCCGGGTTCCGCTGTTCTGGATATCCATTGTACTCATGGTCTGCGCGGGCGCTTCCGAGCTTTCCATGGCACAGTGGGCTTCCGCCTACACGGAATCGGCGCTTGGCTTTTCAAAGGCGATGGGCGATCTCGCCGGTCCGTGCATGTTTGCGATCACCATGGGCATCAGCCGTGTCATATTCGGAAAATATGGCGACAGGCTGGATCTGATGCGGTTTATGCTCGGCTCGGGCGTCCTTTGTCTGAGCTGTTACATAGCGGCATCCATCTCAGACAACCCGGTGATCGGGCTGGTCGGCTGTATTTTGTGCGGTTTTTCCGTGGGCATCATGTGGCCCGGCACGATCAGTATCTGCTCCGGGAAGCTGCCGGAGGGCGGTACCGCCATGTTCGCCCTGCTCGCCATGGCGGGGGATCTGGGCGGCGCGTTCGGTCCCAGTCTGGTGGGAAATATCACCCAGAATGCGGGCAATGACTTAAGAAAAGGGATGCTCGTGGGATGCGTTTTCCCGCTGATACTGATCCTTTCCCTAATTCTGCTGAAAGGTATGAGAAAACCAAAAAATACCTAAAATAAGTGGGATGGCAGAAAGAACTTCAAGTGCCTGCTGCTATCCCAAAAATACCTCCTACCTGACCATTTTCAGCTCCGCCACCGCTCCATAATGCAGCACCGTAAACGCAGCGGGAGCAATTTCGGAAAGCAGTCTGATATGCTCCCGTTCCCAAGATAAAATTTCCTGCTCGTTCAGCGACGCGCCGATTCCCCGGCATGTCTTCATCCTGCCATGCCAGCTCTCTCTGGTAAAGGGCACGTGCAGAAGATACTCCTCGTGGTAAACTGGCTCGAAATCCTGCCCGTAAATCTCCGGGATCACAATCGGATGCACCGTCTCCCCCGCGCCGCTCCATGCCGGATTGTACTGCAGGGCAAGCGCCTCGCTGGCTCCCGCGATCCTGTCCTCCAAGGGCAGCCACGCCATATACAGCAGAAGGATGCGCCCGCCCGGCTTTAACATCCGCACAAGCTCCGGCTCCAGCTTTACATGGTCAAAATACCAGAAGCACTGACATGCCGTGACCACATCGAAAGAATCGTCCGGGAAATCGAGGTTTTCCGCAGACACGTCAAAATATGCAATATCCATGCCCACCGACAGCGTCCTCGCCTGCGTAATCTGCTCTTTTGATATATCCGTGCCTGTCCATTTCGCGCCATACCGATACATGTTTCTGGGCAGCACGCCCGTCCCCGTTCCCAGATCAAGGACGCTCTGCCCTTCCACGCACAGGTTCCGTCCGATGATTTTATCATAAAATTCCTGCGGGTAGATATCCCGGAATCTGGCATAGTCCGCCGAGGTTTTTCCCCAGTCAAACGCCTTGCCACCGTCTATATTTTTGTCTGTGATGTTCATAGGCTTTCGCCCTTCCTTTCATCATGGATATCTAACCCAGAATGATCAATCATATCCCGGATTTCAGAAATTTCCGCCTCCAGCTCCTCTGCAATTTCGGGAATAGTTTTTCCCCTAATCAATTTCTTTTTAACTAGTTCACGAAGGAGTTCCTCTCTTCCTTCTTCTCTTCCTTCTTCTCTTCCTTCTTCTCTTCCTTCTTTCAATCCTGCCTCTTTCCCTTCCCGAAAGAGTGTCCTGAAATGCTTTTTCTCATCATATTCCGTCAACAACATGTGCAGCACCTCCGCCTTCTGTTTTACTAAGATATCCTTAAGTATCCCCTTTTCGATACAGGTGTCAATCGCCGTATGGATGGCTTCTTCCCGACGCATTCCCCGCCTTATGTTCTCCTCAATCTCCGAAGAAAATTCCGAATACTCCCATAATCTGTGGCATTTCTCCATAAGCGCCTGATTGTGACCACGGTTAATGTTCAACACCTCGCAGGTACATTCCAGACAGCCGCTCCCCCGCCCTGTGGGAAACGAATCCGACAGGTAGAGCAGCAGATTGTCGCTCTGCATTCTGCCACCATTATAGAAAACAATGTATACGGGCGTGGGCAGTTCTACCCGCTTCGTGCCATAAAAATCATCGCCTCGGGATGCAAGCAGTCCCTCAAACTGTTGCGCAAAATAGAGCATCCCCCTTAATGGCATATTGGGATTCCAAGTGCTCTGGTGTTCATAGAGGTTTAGCGTGTTCCCGATCATAAAGGACAGATCATTCTTCATTTTCATAAAGATCACGTCCTCCATGGTGACAACCTCAAGTTCTTCAGGATTCTGGTATGTACTGCCATTCAAAGCATTGTAAAGATCCAGAAGATCCTGCTTGTCACGAAAAAGATACCGAAAAAGCACATCCCTGTACTTGCTGTTATTTCTAAGCCTTCTCCACCAGCTACCATGCCTGAACCAACGCCTTATTTTTCGTTTTACCATAGATTTTCCTCCATTATACAGTTTTGCGCGACTGAATACAAGAGGATTATGACTTTACCCCGTTCCAGTCTGTTTACAAGTAAGGGATTGTTTCCGATAGCCGGAAAGAATCTTAAGACAGAAATCCTTTTATTTAGATTTCTACACAGACAGACCTGAAATCTGTCAATGTGATTTTTATAATAAACCAACCGTATTCATTTTGCAAGTAGTTTTTTGTACAGCCAGCACGCACCCCGCAGAGACCGCCAATAAAACCACGCACCCCGCCGGTGTAAGCAAAAGCGCCTGCACGCCTTCCATCCGCGCCGTCGTATACACCGCCAGATTCGCCACCGCATGAAAAAGAAAGGGCGTCCCGAATTTCCCGCTTTTCTCATACAGATACGCCATCAGCATTCCCAGACACGCGCCGTACACGCCCTGCACCGGATTGCCGTGAAACGCGCCGAAGAGAAGCCCGGAAGCGACAATCCCGATGGCCGAGTTGTATAGACGGCGCAGACGGTTGTAAATCACCCCGCGGAAAACGACCTCCTCCGCAAGCGGGGAGATCAGCCCATAGAGAACAAGCCCCAACGCAAAAGTCACGCCGTACTGCCTGTCCGCCACCTTCTGGTAGGTCTGGGAACTGTCCGCAAATCCCGTCAGTGTCAGAAGCGCGTTGAACCCCAGCGAAACACTGAAAGCAAGGATCACGGTGAGCACAGCCATTCTTCGCGCGTTCTTGCTGACCAATTTAGTCAATTTCCCTGCTGCATCCTCACATGCTTCCACTTTGCCTGTTCCTCCTGCTGCCCCGACAGCCGCAGCCGAAATGACGCTCCCCGTCTCTTTTTTCGTCGCAGGACGAAGCGTTTCCCCACGCCCACGCAGTTCCTCCTTTAACATCGGCACGACGGGCAAAATACCCGCCAGCATACACAGTCCCCCCATCACTCCCGCAATGGTGGATGCATAAATGTTACTGGCAAAAAGAACAGACTGACAACCAATAGCCAGCACGTCCGCAACAGTGACCGCATGGGTCATTCTAAACTGCCAATATATCCCCTCTATGCTCCGTATCGAGACTTGATACACTAAAGCAAGAACCAGATAAGCCACATTGTATACCAGATAATATAGCAGATAGGGAAGCAATACCTCCCACGCCTTTTGCAATTTTCCCATGTCACTCTCCCATAAAATTCGTAACGGTTCAGCCTTCGGCTTCCCTGTCACTAAAATTTCCTTGACATTTCCCCTGCCAGACCCTATAGTTAAAAAAGCGGATACATCCGCCGCGGCTCATGCCGCATAACTGAATAACTTGCTAGGGGAGCTTTTGCTGAGATTGAGCCCGCGCACAGGATGCCGGGACTCTAACCCTCATTACCTGATGCGGTTAGCACCGCCGTAGGGAAGCGATGGTAACAGAAATCTGTCATAGATTTCTTGTGCCGTATTCTGTTACCGTTCCCCTCCTTGCTTATTCTAAAGACAAAGGAGGTTTTTTATGTTCTACACTATTGTTGACGGAACTTATGTTCCTACCACTCTGGGCAATGCGCTGATAATCGTACTTCTGGCAGTTCTGCTTGCCGGCGCCGTCGTTTTCGCGAGACGGTACGCCGCCGCACAGAATCCACAGCCGGAAGGAACCGCCAAAAAGGGCGGAAAACTGACCGTCAAACAGCTCGCCTTCTGCGCCATGTCGATCGCGCTCGGCACCATCCTCTCGGAAATCAAAATCATCGACTTTCCATGGGGCGGCTCCGCCACGCTGCTGTCCATGCTCGTCATCTGTCTCCCGGGCTATCTTTTCGGGCTGGGCGCAGGACTGATGACCAGTATCGCCTATGGCGTGCTGCAGCTTTTGTTCAACCCCTATGTGCTCTTCCCCATGCAGCTTGTGCTGGACTACATTCTGGCTTTCGGCGCGCTGGGACTCTCGGGTCTGTTTGCAGGCGCTAAGAGGGGACTGCTCAAAGGGTATCTGGTCGGCATTTTCGGGCGCTATGTGTTCACGGTGCTGTCGGGCTGGATTTTCTTTGCCGAGTACGCGTGGGAAGGCTGGCATCCGCTGCCTTATTCCCTTGTCTATAACGGCATTTACATCTTTGCGGAAGGCGCAATCACCTGCGCGGTGATTCTCGTCCCCGCTGTGAGCAGCGGTCTCGCTGCCGTCAAAAAGATGGCGCTGTCGTAGGGACGAAAGCCCGCAGTTATATACGAACGAGCCCCCACCTGTCTGATCGGTGAGGGCTCCTATTTTTCATATATTTCCGTTAGGCAGAGAGCCTGCTTTCCCTCTGTCCGCCGCGTGACGGGTCTCCCATTCCAGAGAACCCCTCTAAGCTGTCATAAACATCGCATAGGCACTGATCGCCTGCTGCATGCGGAAATTGCTGACACCGTTTTCCGCGCCGCTTCCATCAAATGCCGCTGTCTGTACATTCTGCGCATTGTCCGCCGTCTCCTTTTCCGTCCGTACGACGTTCACTGCATTTTCCCTGTTAAACTTCACCGCCGCGTCCTGCGTCTGCGCCGCCTCTGCACCTTCTTGCTCCTGTGCAGCCTGCGCCGGTTTGATCATTCTCGCCGCCGCACTCCTGCCGCGCTGCATCTGCATCTCCAGCATATCCTGAAAATTCAGGGTCTGCCCCCGCCTCAGCGGATTTTCATTTTCCACAAGCCCGCTGAAGTCTGTCTTCTTGTCAAGAACGTTGTCCGAAATCCTGGACAGCTTATTCATGCTGGCCGGGCTGATTGCATTCACGTTATATACATAAGGCTGAAAACTGATTGCTCCGATTCTCATATTTTCCTCCATGTCAGAGCAGTTTACTGCTATGACACGCGATGAGAAATTCGCGAAGGCGATTTCTCGTCTGCGATCAAGGCACATTTGAGGCTCTGTCTCAAATACGGAATGTCCCGCTCTTTCTATTTATAATAAAACTTCCAGCGCAAATATACAAGACTAAATTTTAAAGATTGCGCCTCATCTCTTCCGATCCACAATCTCCACGTCCACCGCCTCCATCTCCTGTTTCATCATCTTGGCGTTTTTATAAATCCTGGAAACGATCCATACATTGGAAAGCCCATCATAGATCAGAAAGAAGCCGATCAGCATAACCACCGTATCTATGGCGGCAAAAGGCCGACAGATCAACAGCACGCCAAATCCCACCGTGAGCACGCCCAAAATAAGGGCCACCCACCATCTGTCATATTTATCCCGCCATAACTCCAGCGCTTGCTGTAAGTTATGTAAACCATGCATGACAATGACAATTCCCACAATAATCGGAATAATCGCCATCACTTTATCCGGCTTCATCACAATCCAGACACCCACCACAGCCAGTATGATCCCGAAGATCAGATTTGCCTGCGAATACAAACTGCCGTCCCTGGCTGTAAAGTAGTCTATCATCCGCATCACGCCGGATACAATCAGCACCACCCCCACGGCCGTACAGACAATCCGCATGGACAGTCCCGGCCGGAACACAAGCACCAGACCGAGAATTACGCACAGGGCGGAGGATACCACCACGTTCGTCTTAATCTTTTTCAGTAAACTTTCCATCACAAAGCCCCTTTCTCTTCTTTCTCCAAAATTGCATCAGGCGGTAAATGCCAAAACCGAGGGATGCGCCGAGACAATTTAACAAAATATCATCCACATCAAAAGCGCCAAAAGCGCTGAAAAGCTGAAACATTTCAATCCCTAAGACAAATACAAAGGCGTTTAAGAGCATCACAAAAAACCGTTCCCCATCCTTCGCAACGTAAGGAAAGAGAAACCCAAGCGGCACAAACACCAGCACATTGCCGGCAAGATTCTCCACGCTGTTCAGCTTATACGAATAATCTATATACATTTTTATTGTTTTAAAGGGCTTGAAATTCGCCGTGCCCAATCCCTCAAATATGACGTCCCTGCGCCACAAAGCCGCGATTTCCAGAAGCTCCTCATAGGGATATTTGAAGATGATAACCTTTATGACAATTAAAATGTAAATAGCAAAAAAGAGTTTCCACCAATTTCTTTTTTGCACGCGCTCTCCCCGCTGCCTGCCTATGACTTTGATTTTTTCTTATCCTTAATCTTTTTGATAATCAGCGGCTCCTCCAGCTTGATCTGAGATGCCTCGTGAAACTGTTCTCTGGCCGCCTTCTCCTGCTCGGTCTCCTGTTTGTATATATTCTTTGTCTCTCTCTCGTATTCCTCCACAACCGCCATATCGTCGGGCCGTATCTTGCGGAAATGGTTAAAGCCCGCCACCAGAATGCGCAGACTTTGCTTTGTCGTGTCGAAAACGCCCTCCTCGTAAAGATTCACGAGAATAATCCCGATCGGCACAGCCAGAATCATGCCCAGCACACCCGCCACACGGTAGCCGATATAGAGCAGGAACAAAGTCGGTATGGCATCCATCCCGATCGAGTCTCCCACGATCTTCGGCTGGATCACCTGACGCACAAGCTGCCCGATCAGCCATATGGCAATCAGGCCGAACATCATCCTGTAATTTTCCGACAAAAGCTCGATCACCGCCCACGGCACCATCACCGTTCCCGTGCCGAAAACCGGCAGGAAATCTAAAACTGCGATGCCGAAGGCAACCAGAAACGCGTAATCCACTCCCAGAATCATCAGGCCGATCACCAGCAGGATGTATATCCAGCACTCGATCTTAAACTGCGCCCGAAAATATCCCCCCACCGCGTTGCGGAAGCTTCTGCGGATCAGGTCAAAATGATACCGCACCGAAGTCGGAACAAACTTCTCCGCCGCTGCCGCCATATATCCCTTATCCGCCACAAAAAAGTAAGCGGAGAGCAGACACATCACCACACTCAGAAAAATATCCGGGATCTGCTTTGCCACGTTTCCCACCGCCTTGAAAGAAGGCAGCTCAATTTCGCCCATGATATTACTCATATAATCCCCCATTTCCAGGATTATATTATCAATCGTAGCCTGCATATCCGTCGGCATCCTGTCATAGACACCCTGCAAATTTGCCCCAACCTTGTTGAGCTCCGCCAAAATCGTATTCCAGATATTGGGCAGCTCATTGATAAAATTAACGCCCTCCCTGACCAGCTTGGCAATCAGCAGATAAACCAACAGAACCACCGCCGCCAGCACCGCGATAATCACCACCGCCGTCATGGCCTTCCTCTTAACCTTCAGCTTCTCCTCAAAAAAGCGAACCACCGGAGAAGCGATCAGAGAAATAATCCATCCCAAAATAAACGGCATGAAAAACCAGATACACCGGGGGAGAAGAAAAATGCATAAAAGTACGATCGCAAGCGCAGTAAACAGATTCATCGTCACTTTCAAATATATTTTTAACGCATCTCTCATACGCATAAACCTTCCTCCCTCTTACCCTCTTTATTTCCCCATATCTTCTACGCCCTCGTATCCCCTGCCATCCCATCCAGCAGTTCATAGATTTCTTCCCTGCCCTGCTTACTGAGCGAAGAATACGGGATGACAATCGTGTCATCTACTACGTCAAGCGTGTCACAAATAAGCTTTAACTGCTTAGCCACCTGACTTCTCTTGATTTTATCCAGTTTCGTGGCAATGATAACCGGCTGATATCCCCGATCCAGAATCCAGTCGTACATAATCCGGTCATTCTCCGAGGGCGCATGTCTGATATCCACCAGAAGAAACACCGCGCGGATCTGCTTTGACTGGTGCAGGTAATCCTCGATCATCTTGCCCCACGTCGCCTTTACTTTTTCGTTGGCGGTGGCGTAGCCATAACCCGGCAGATCCACGAAATACATCTCGTTGTTAATATTATAGTAATTGATAGTCTGCGTCTTTCCCGGTGAGGAACTGGTGCGCGCCAGCGACTTGCGATTCATCAGGCCGTTAATGAGAGAAGACTTTCCCACATTGCTCTTTCCCGCAAAAGCAAACTCCGGCAGGCTGTTCTGCGGCAGCTTGCTGGTAACGCCGCACACGGTCTCCAAATTTACATTCTTAATAATCATACGTTGCTCCATTCTCAATCATTGCGCGGAATAACTGCACACGGCATCTCAAAGCCCATTTCTACACACATCTGCCGCTGCGGCAACTCACCCGCCTGTCTTTTGGGATATCAGCGCCCGATCCGCCACTTCTTCCATTGTCTCCACAAAGAGGATCTCCAGACCTTCCTTGATCTCTTCCGTGATCTCCTCGATATCCTTCACGTTCTCCTTCGGCACAAGTACGGTCTTCACCTCCGCCATCTTCGCCGCCAGTATCTTTTCCTTCAATCCGCCGATGGGAAGCACCCTGCCCCGCAGAGTGACTTCTCCGGTCATTGCCAGATCCGCCCGCACAGGCGTATGTGTCACCGCCGACAGAAGCGCCGTCGCCATGGTAATTCCCGCAGAAGGTCCATCCTTCGGCACTGCTCCCTCCGGGATATGGATATGAAAATCCTTCTTTTTATAGAAATTCTCCGCAACCTTGTACTTCCCGCTGACGGAACGCACATAGCTTAACGCCGTCCGCGCGGATTCCTTCATCACATCCCCCATCTGACCAGTCAAGTCAATCTTCCCTTCGCCGGGCATCACGTTGACCTCAATCTGAAGCGTGTCCCCGCCCACGCTGGTCCATGCCAATCCTCTGACAATACCGACCTCCGGTTTTTCATTGACTTTATCCTGTCTGTACTTCGGCTTGCCCAGATAGTGTTCCAAACATTCAGACGTTACATTGACTTCTTTGGTCATTTTTTGTTTTCGCCGGTCAACAATGGCTCTCGCCTCCTTGCGGCAGACCGCGCCGATCTGACGCTCCAGCGCCCTGACGCCCGCTTCTCTCGTATAAAACCGCACGATGTCGCGGATCGCCTCATCGGAAAAGGCAATTTCACCCTCTCTGATTCCGTTCTTCTGAAACGCCTTCGCCACAAGATGCTCTCTGGCAATATGAAACTTTTCATTGGCGGTATAGCTGTTCACCTCTATGATTTCCATGCGGTCAAGAAGCGGGCGCGGTATCCCGTCGCGGCTGTTAGCCGTGGCAATAAAAAATACCTCCGACAAGTCGATAGGAATCTCCACATAATGATCCCGGAACGCATAATTCTGTTCCCCATCCAGCACTTCCAGGAGCGCGGAAGCCGGATCTCCCTTGTAATCGCTGCCCAGCTTGTCGATCTCGTCCAAAAGCATCAGCGGATTCTTGACGCCCGCCTGCTTAATTGCAGCCACCACACGTCCGGGCATAGCTCCCACATAAGTTTTGCGGTGCCCTCTGATCTCCGCCTCGTCGCGCACGCCCCCAAGGCATATCCGCACATATTTTTTCTTAAGCGCCTCCGCCACACTCTTCGCCACGGAGGTCTTGCCCGTGCCGGGAGGCCCCACCAGACAGATAATCTGGCTTCCCGCCTTCCCCGTCAGCATTCTGACGGCAAGAAATTCCAGCATCCGTTCCTTCACCTTTTCCAGCCCGTAATGCTGTTCGTTTAAAATCCGTTCCGCCCCTTCCAGATCTCTGCTGTCCTTGGATGCCTTATCCCAGGGAAGCTCCAGAAGCGTCTCGATATATGCGCGCTCTACCGCGCTCTCCGAACCGCTTCCCGCCACGTTTTTATAACGACTGATCTCTTTGCGTATCTTCTCCTTTACCTCCGGCTTCGCCTTCAGCCTCTCCGCCTCCGCAAGAAACTGTTCCACATCGGAGTCGGTATTGTTCTCCCCCAGCTCCTCCTTGATATATTGCAGCTGTTCCCGCAGAATATAGTCCCGCTGGTTCTTATCAATCCGCTGTCTGATATTCTTCGCCAGCTCATTTTTAATGCGGATCACCTCCACCTCGCGGGTGAGTATGCCCGTCAGATGCGCGAACCGCTCCCGCACCGATATGGCGCTCAGAATCTTTTGTTTATCGGCAACCGTCAGGGGCATATTGATGGTAATGCTGTCCAGGAGCTTTCCCAGCTCCATACCCTCATCAATCTGATCCTGCACTGCCTTCCCAACCTTCGGGAAACAGGCGCTGTAGGCCTCCAACGTTTCTTTGACCATTCTGGTCATTGCCTCTGCAGATATCTCATCGATGTCCGCACTGTCATCCCGCTCATACGACACTTGTGTCATTATCGCACCGTTCAACTCGGAAAGACCATGAATGCGCGCTCTGGAAACGCCCTCCACCAATACGCGCAAAATATGTTCGGGAAGTTTGCTGACCTGCCTGATCAATGTAACAGTTCCCACATCATAGATATCTTCCATGCCGGGATTCTCTTTCCCCGAATCCTTCTGGCTGACCACAAGCAGTCTCTGGTCTCCCAGCATCGCCTGCTCCACAGAGGCCATGGATGCCTCTCTGCTGAGATCAAAATGAATCACCATGCCCGGCAGAATCGTAAGCCCCCTGAGCGTCACCGCGGGAAGGATGTCCTCCCGCAAAATGGAAAGCGCATCCGAGTTTCCCTTTCCGCTCTCCAGTTGATTCCAGTTATCCATAAAATCATCCCTCTAAATTGTCAAAAATCGAGCGTCAGCGCGCTCGATTTTGGTTTCATACTGTCGCTTTTTTCTCTCGAGCCAGAAACGCCGCCAAAATTCTGGCGGCGCTTATCTGTTTCAACTCATCCGACCGAGGCTGCAAAACAGTCCTCGCAATCGAACTTGTTCGATTTGTTATTTTGCCTGCAATAATCTGTCGCGGTATTTGACAAGCGGCTTCTCCTCACCATCCACCGCCTTTTTCGTCAGGATGCACTCTGCGATGCTGTCATCCGAAGGAATCTCATACATCACATCCATCATCACTTTCTCCACGATAGACCGCAGCCCTCTCGCCCCGGTCTTCCTGTCATGGGCAAGCTTCGCGATTTCCACCACCGCGTCATCTTCCACGGAAAGCTTCACCTCGTCAAAGGCAAAGAGCTTCTTATACTGCTTGATCAATGCGTTCTTCGGCTCTTTCAGTATGCGGATCAGCGCCTCCTCGTCCAGTCCGTCCAGCGCCACCGTCACCGGCACACGGCCGATAAACTCCGGAATCAGCCCGAACTTCATCAGATCCTGCGGCGTTACTTCCTTTAAAATCGCGCCGATCTCCTTGCCGCTTTTCTCCGCCACCTGCGCGTTAAAGCCGATAGAGTGACGATCCAGACGCTCCTCGACAATCTTATCCAGCCCGTCAAATGCACCTCCGCAGATAAAGAGAATATTTGTCGTGTCGATCTGCAGAAGCTCCTGATGCGGATGCTTTCTGCCTCCCTGCGGCGGCACGCTTGCCACCGTTCCCTCGACGATCTTTAAGAGCGCCTGCTGGACACCCTCGCCCGATACATCTCTGGTAATGGACACATTTTCTCCCTTTTTTGTAATCTTGTCAATCTCGTCAATATAGATGATGCCGTACTGCGCCCGGTCGATATCGTAATCCGCCGCCTGAATCAGCTTGAGCAGAATATTCTCCACATCCTCGCCCACATAACCTGCTTCCGTCAGCGTAGTGGCGTCCGCAATCGCAAAGGGCACATTGATGATTTTCGCCAGCGTTTGCGCCAGATAAGTCTTTCCGGAGCCGGTAGGACCAATCATAATGATATTGCTCTTCTGCAGCTCCACCTCGTCGTCATCGTCCTTGGGAGCCATCACTCTTTTATAGTGGTTATAGACGGAAACCGCCATCACCTTCTTGGCTTCCTCCTGACCGATCACATACTCGTCAAGAAAATTTTTGATCTCCACCGGTTTTAAGAGATTGATCTCCATCTCCTCCACTTCCGGCTCGTCTTCATACTCCTCCTCTATGATGTCCGCGCAGATATCCACGCACTCATCACAGATATAGACGCCGCCGGGACCGGCAATCATTTTCTTAACCTGGTCCTGCGTCTTATTACAAAAAGAACACCTTACTTTTTCCTCAGAAATCTTCCCTGCCATTTTCATCCTCATTTCCAAGCATTTAAACTCTCGGAGAATGCCTCTTCTCAGGCATTCTCCTACGCGAGATATAGAACTTCTTGGTGTCTCGTCCTATGGCGAGACGTCTTTAGAAGCTCTTCTCGCGTTTTTCACCCTGGCCTTCGGTGCTGGCATGACTGGTGATAATGCGGTCAATCAGACCGTAGGCAAGCGCTTCCTCCGCACTCTTCCAGTTATCTCTCTCCGTGTCCGCCATAATCACTTCAAAATCCTGCCCCGTGTTCTCTGCCATGATTCTTGCCATCTTTTCCTTTGTCGCAAGAATGTGCTTCGCCGTGATCTCGATCTCGGTGGCCTGTCCCTGTGCGCCGCCCGCCGGCTGATGAATCATAATCTCCGCATTCGGCAGAGCCATTCTCTTGCCCTTCGCGCCGCCCGCTAAGAGAAACGCGCCCATGCTGGCCGCCATACCGATACAGACGGTGGACACATCGCATTTGATAAACTGCATGGTGTCATAAATCGCCATACCCGCAGTAATCACGCCGCCGGGGCTGTTAATGTAAAGGTTGATATCCTTCTCCGGATCCTCGGACTCCAGAAAAAGGAGCTGTGCCACGATCACGCTGGCGCTCGCGTCGTTTACTTCCTCGCCCAGAAAGATGATTCTCTCCTTCAACAGTCTGGAATAAATATCATAGGAACGTTCACCTTTAGACGTCTGTTCAATGACATAAGGTATCAAAGCCATGTATTACACCTCCATTAAATAAAACAATCCAATTATCCCGCAGATCAGCATAAGGCTAAACCGCTACATTTATTTTGCTTTGCTCTCCTTGGCATTTTCCGCGATAAATTCAGCCGCCTTTCTGACCGCCAGATCCTGTAAAATGCCCTTCTTCTCACGCTCGCCCATAAGGTCTCTGACCTTATCCACCTCCATCTGGTAAACGTCAGCCATGACCTTTAATTCCTCTTCATACTCCTCGTCAGTCGCATCCAGCTTCTCCGCCTTCGCCACCGCCTCAAGCACAAGCCTGGAACGGATTCTTTCCTCCGCCTGCGGTTTCACGCGATCCACCATCTGCTGGTAGCTTGTGTTGGTCATCTGTAAATACTGCTCCATGGAAATGCCCTGCATGGTGATACGCTGCGCAAATTCATCCACCAGCTGCCTCTGCTGGGTCTCTATCATCGCCTCCGGAATCTCCATCTCGGAAGCTTCCACCACAGCCTTCACAGCCGCTTCCTGTTTTGCTTCCTTCGCTTCCTTTATCTTCTGTTCTTCCAAATTCTTCTTCACGTCTTCGCGGTACTCGGAAAGCGTCTCAAACTCGGAAACATCACTTGCAAATTCGTCGTTTAATTCGGGGAGCTCTCTCTCCTTAATCTCCTTCACGGTACACTTAAAGACCGCTTCCTTGCCCTGCAGATGCTCCGCCTGATAATTCTCGGGGAAAGTGACCTTTACTTCCGTCTCCTCTCCGATCTTCGCGCCCACAAGCTGCTCTTCAAATCCCGGGATAAAAGCGCCGGAGCCGATGGTCAGAGGATAGTTTTCTCCCTTGCCGCCCTCGAAAGCCACGCCATCTACAAATCCCTCAAAATCCAGCGTAGTCATATCGCCGTCCTGCACGGGACGGTCGTCCACCGCGATATTCCTAGCGTTGTTCTGTCTCTCTCTTTCAATCGCCGCGTCAACCTCTTCGTCAGCCACCGCCGTATCTATTTTATCCACTTTTACGCCCTTGTATTTGCCCAGCTTTACCTCCGGCTTGAGCGCAACCGTAGCCGTGAAGACAAAGGGTTTGCCCGCCTCAATCTGGGTCACCTCAATCTGGGGAGAGGAAACGATATCTTCCTCGCACTCGTCAAGAGCCTTATCGTACGCGTCGGGAATCAGAATATTCGCCGCCTCCTCGAAAAAGACTTCTTTGCCGTACATTCTCTCTACCATCTGGCGGGGCACCTTGCCCTTGCGGAAACCGGGTATGCTGATTCTGCTCTTCTGCTTCTGATAAGCTTTCTCGATGGCCTTCTCAAACTCCTCCACGCCAGTCTCGATCGTCAGCTTCGCCATGTTCTTCTCTAATTTTTCCACCTGTAAACTCATGTTATGGGTTCCTCCTTCAATTCCTGTATCGTAACTGTTCAGTTCCTTCACAGTTTCCGTGCAAAATCCATTCCAAATCTTCCTCGATGATGGGACTATGCACTTTCGAATCATTTTCTTACGGTCTCAGCAGTAAATGCTTCAACCTGTCCTGCATCGATACTTTCATAAATAATATAATGCCCCTGCGGGCTTTCAGCTACAGTCACCCAAACATTATAGCACAGGGCTTTTGAAAATGCTAGATAAAAATATGAAAACGCCCCGTCTGTGTCTTCACAAACGGGGCGCCTTCGTTTTCGCTTCTGTTACTTCATCTGCTCTTCCTGCTTCTTGATCATTCTACGAACCATCTCACCGCCGATAGAACCGGCCTCCTTGGATGTCAGATCGCCGTTGTAACCTTCTTTCAGGTTTACACCGAGCTCAGACGCAACCTCAGTTTTGAAACGATCCATAGCTGCCTTTGCCTCAGGAACTTCTACTCTATTGGTCTTGTTGCTTGCCATTTCTTTTCACCTCCGAAATACTTTGAATCTTTTGATTCTTTATCTATATTTGAGACAAGCGCATTCTCCGTGCGCCTGTCTACGGTATTGTCCGCTTAAAGCACACTTTGTTTGCCGCTTATCTTGATGTTAGTATGTTCGGATGAAAAGAAAATATAATGGAAACTTTTTACATATAAACTATGCTTTTGCCCATCGCTTCAGCCGCCTCTTTCCCCTGCAGCTTTTCCAGAATGGCAAGCCCGAAGGGAATCGCCGCGCCCATGCCGCGCCCCGTGATGATATTGCCGTCGATTACAGCCGGCTCCTGCTTCACGTCCGCACCTTCTAACTGGCTTTCCATAGAGGGGAAGGAGCACGCCTTCTTTCCTTTTAAATGTCCGCGGTGTCCCAGAATCGAAGGCGCCGCGCAGACAGCCGCCACAGTCTTGCCCGCCTTCACAAAAGCGTCCACCTGCTCCATCAACGCCTCACACGCCTCCAGATTTTTCGTGCCCGGCATCCCGCCCGGCAGGACGATCACATCCGTCTCGTCAAAATTGACTTCCGAAAGGACTTTGTCCATCGTCACCTCCACGCCGTGGGAGCTTGCGACACGCCGCTCGTCCGTGATGGACACCATGGTGATCTCCTCGCCCGCGCGCCGCAGGATGTCCACTACCGTCAGCGCCTCGATTTCCTCATAACCTGTTGCGAAAAAAATTGCTGTTTTGCTCATGTGTTCCTCCGTTCCGGGGTTTTTGTCCCCCTGCTTTCTATAATATTTGTGTTACCAACATATCAAAGCTTCTTTCTCACTCAGACCCCTTTTCACGCCGGACACTTACTTTATCCCCTTTTATTAGTTCCCTTTTATCCGTTCCATCCGGCACATACCTAAATACTACAAATTCCGTTATTTCATCCGTATCATTTTCAAAGGTATGCACACTGTCAAAAACTCTTACCACATCATTTTCTATGGCATAACAGGATTTTTCGACTCCACTGTCATCTATATATCTGCACAATAGTTTTCCCTTTGTAATCAAAATATTTTCGCCTATCTTCTGATGGAAATGCCATTCCTGAACCGTGTGCGGCATAATCCTGTTCAAATGAATTTCCGCCTCTTCAAAAATATAATAATTTACCTCCGTCCCCGTCTCCTTTATGACATGAACAGAATCTTCCTTGTGAATCACTTTAAAGTCAGCGTCAACCAATGCCGTAAACCCTCCCATTTATTTTTCACCGTATGTACCGCCCCGCCGCATCAACACAATTCCCGTCACATCCGCAAGCGCCCAGCCGATGGGAATCGCCCACCAGATACCGAGCACACCGATCGCCGGAACCGCCGCCAGAATATATGCCAGCACAACCCGCGTTCCAAGAGAAATCACCGTCAGCACAAGGGACACGCCCGGTCTGTTAACACCCCGGAAATACCCGTACAGCAGGAACAGGATACCGATGCCGATATAGAAAGCGCCCTCGATGCGCAGATACTGCATACCGATTTCTATGATCCTAGTTTCCCCGGCATCCACAAAAATCAGCATGAGAAACCTTGCAAACGCAAATACCAGAACCGAAATCACCCCGCAGAAAACGGCGGAAACCGTCATCGCTTTCCTCGTCCCCTGCTTTACCCGCTCCCGCTGTCCCGCGCCGAAATTCTGCGAAATGAAAATGGAATAGGCATTGCCGAACTCCTGCGCCGGCATGTAAGCGAACGTGTCAATCTTTACCGTAGCCGCAAAAGCTGCCATCACCGCGGGACCGAAGCTGTTAACAAGGCTCTGCACCATCAGAATGCCGAAATTCATCACCGACTGCTGCACCCCGGTCATCAGGGAATAGCCACAGATTTCCCCAACCGGCTTCTCCTCCCGCAAAAAATGTTTCAAAGAAAACCGATAATACGGCTCCTTCTTCCACAGATAAACGCCGAGTCCCAGCCCGGAAACCGCCTGCGCGATCACCGTCGCCTCCGCCGCCCCGGAAAGTCCCCGTTTCAAACTGCACACAAAAAATAAATCAAGCCCAATATTCAGCGCCGAAGCCGCCCCCAGAAAGTACAGCGGCGCGACGGAATTTCCAAGCGCACGCAGCAGGAAAGCAAAATAATTATATAGGAAGATAAAGAAAATCCCCCAAAAGACAACCGCCAGATATTCCCTCGTCATTTCATAAAGTTCCGCCGGCGTGCGAAGCAGCGTAAGAATCGGGTGCATCAGCGCCTGCGAAGCCAGAGTGAGCACCACCGCCAACACACCGATCAGCACAAAAGCCGTCTGCGCGCAGATGCGCACCCTCTCTTTGTCTCCCTTCCCTATATAATAGGAAAAGACAGCGCCGCCGCCCATACTAAGACCGATCAGCAGAGAGTTTAAAAACGTCATCAGCGCGTAGGAGGAACCCACCGCCGCCAGCGCATCCGCGCCCACAAATTTTCCCACCACCCACGTGTCCGCTATATTGTAGCACTGTTGCAGCAGATTTCCTAAAATCATCGGCGCCGCGAACACAAGCAGCGATTTTGTCACATTACCTTTTGTCAAATCTTGATTTATCATATCTCTATACGCTCATCTTATACCGACACTGTCTCTCTAAAACAGCAATTACCAGAAAACCAGCATACCCGTTCCAATCCCTTTTCAGAATAATCTGTCCAACGCATTCCTCATCCAAAAAGCCAAGAAAATCATCCAATTTCACTCCCAAAACATTATAACACGGAACATACAAAAACTGACACCAATTTGCCATCATAACTTCCTTTTTTCAACAGCGCACCCTTTTGACACATTGTCCCGCATCATGCTACGCTATATCCATCATTTACATTTGGTCTGTATGGCTGTCCTGTGCCATATCTGTCACGGCATTTCGCCGAGAATTTCCATGTAAACGATTTACCGTATGATTATCAGTACCTTGACAAACAAATAAGACTTTACACCACCATCAAATCCCTTTATAATAAAGACAATTGATGAATATTTGAAAATAACTGTCTGCAAGGAGGGTGAAAGGATGTACGAAGTGCCAACTGATCTGCAATACAAAGACCACCTGCGAAAAGAACGAATCCGCATCGAAGATGAACTGGAAATGCTTCGCAGCAAAGAATATGAAAAACTCGAAAAGAAACTGGAACGCGATTTAACAAGGGTAAACGAAGGCATAGAAAGCTAAACGCAGCATAACCCCAAAACCAAGGTGTAAAGTCCTATCCTACGGTAAGACTCTACACCCTTCTTTATGCATTCCCATTCGTTACAGCATTTCACCGGGAAAATCCGGAAGAAAATTACCCCTCCAGAATCTCATCAATTTCCCGTCTCTCCTCCTCACCAAAAGACGTATTCCCAATCATCCCGATATTATCCAGCACCTGCGACGGACGGGACGCGCCGATCAGTACACTGGTGATATCACCGTCCCTGAGAATCCACGCCAGCGCCATCTGTGCCAGAGACTGTCCTCTCTGGGCGGCAAGCGCATTCAGTTTTCCGATTTTTTGAAGCATGTCTTCTGTTATGGCGCTCTCCTTTAAAAAGCGCCCGTCCGCCCGCGCCCGGCTGTCTTCCGGAATACCATGCAGATAGCGGTCTGTGAGAAGCCCCTGTGCCAACGGCGAAAAGGTGATCACACCAATCCCGTGAGCCGCCGCATAGTCCTTGAGCCCGTCCTTCTCAATCTCCCGGTCAAGCATGGAGTATCTTCTCTGGTTAATAATAAACGGTGTTCCCATCTGCTTAAAAAGAACGGCAACCGCCTCCGTCTGCTCTCTGTCATAGTTGGAAATGCCCACATACAGCGCCTTTCCGCTTCTGACTATGCCGTCCAGCGCTCTTGCCGTTTCTTCCAAAGGCGTCCCGGGATCGGGTCTGTGGTGGTAATAGATATCCACATACTCCAAACCCATGCGGCGCAGGCTCTGATCCAGACTTGCAACCAGATATTTCTTACTTCCCCAGTTTCCATAAGGACCCGGCCACATATCATATCCGGCTTTCGTGGAAATCACCAGCTCGTCCCGATAAATCCCCAGACTCTTTTTCAGAATCCTTCCGAAATTTTCCTCCGCCGCACCGTACACAGGTCCATAGTTATTTGCCAGATCAAAATGCGTGATCCCATGGTCGAAAGCCGTATGGCACACCGCCTCCATGTTTTCAAAGTTTCCATTGGAACCAAAATTATGCCATAAGCCCAGAGAAACCGCCGGAAGCAGAAGTCCGCTGCTGCCGCAGCGGCGATAGGGCATCGTTTCATATCTCTTTTCGTCTGCAATATACATCGTATACCTCCCTATGGAAAATCAACAGTTATTTCCATTATCCTAACATATATGATCGACACATACAACTGTGCGCTTTTCACACAAACTACCAGTTTATATCCAAGCGCCACATGAAAAATCCAGAAAACAGACAGGACTTTACACCGTCATTGAATCCCCTTATAATAGAGACCGTTAATGAACATTTGTAAATAGAGGTATGAAATAAAACAGCCGAACCGAAAGGACCCCACAATGGAAATCGAACGCAAATTCACAGTCAGAACCCTGCCGGTCAATCTATCCTCCTACCCCTGCCGCATCATCGAGCAGGCTTATCTGAACACTGACCCGGTTGTCAGAATCCGCAGGGAGGACGACTCCTACTATCTGACCTACAAAGGAAAAGGACTGCTCGCCAGAGAGGAGTACAATCTCCCCCTAAACGAAGCGTCCTACTATCATCTGCGGGAAAAGGCGGACGGAAATATCATCTCCAAAAAACGGTATGTCATTCCCATAGAGCATCCGCAGTTTAACCCGACATATGTGTCGTCAACGGGAAATTCAATTGACCAACTCAGTCTGTGTGTGGAACTGGATATTTTTGAGCCGCCCTTCGCCCCTCTTATCATCGCGGAAGTGGAGTTCCCGGACAAAGAAACGGCGGAAGCGTTTCTCCCTCTCGACTGGTTTAGTCAAGACGTCACAAACGATCCCGCCTATCATAATTCTAATCTGAGCAAGGCCCGGTAGAATCCCTCTCCACCAGTTCCGCAGGGAGGACGATCTGCTGGTGCTCCTTGCGTCCTCCGATCACATCCAGAAGAAGGCGGATCGTCTTTTTGGCGATCTCCTCCACCGGCTGTTTCATCGTCGTCAGCTTCGGATTGTAATACTCCCCCATCTCAATACCGTCATACCCGGCAACCGAAATATCCTCGGGAATCCTTTTGCCTGCCTCCAGCACGGCGCGGCATACGCCGATTGCAAGTGAGTCTGACACGGCATAAATCGCTGTGACCTCCGCGCCGGATTCCAGAAGTTTCTTCGCGGTCAGATAGCCGTTTTCCATGGAATAGTGATCCATGTCTTCGCGGACATAGCAGATCAATTCCTCCGGCACCTCAAGCTTCCGCTTCGCGTAAGCCTCCCGGTACCCCTGCGTCCGCAGATTCCCGATGGGTCCCGTCTCCTCCGTGATCAGGGCAATCTTCCTGTGCCCAAGCCCTAACAGGTACCCGGTCATCTTCTCACTCTCGCGCCTGTCATCCACCGCAATATTGGAAAAATCCACTTTGCCGACCCGGTCTGAAATATTGACTCCTATGGTACTGAAAATAAAAGGCACCTTCAGATTTTCCAGCTTTTCCTCCGTATGTTCAAACAGACCACCCAGAAACACGATTCCCCGCAGCCTTTTTTCTTTCTCCAGTTCCAATGCCACGTCGATCTCGTCCTCCTGCTCTTCCACATGCCTGAGGACAAGCGCATATCTGCTCCGCTGTGTCTCCTCCTCGATAATCTTGATCATGCCGCTGAACAGCGGATTCGTAATTCCCTTCACAAGCACGGCGATACATTTGGCATCCGTCCTCTTTAAGTTTCTGGCGCTGTTATTCGGAATAAACCCCGTCTGGTCAATCACTTCCAGAATCTTTTTTTTCGTCTCCGGATTGATGTCCGGATGATTGTTGATTGCACGGGAGACCGTACTGACGCCCACGCCGCATTCTTTCGCTATGTCCTTTATCGTAATTTCCGCCATCTGCATCCCCCGCCGTATTCTACGCCATCTCAATTCAATGCGGAGAATGCCTTGTTTTAGGCATTCTCCCGTGTGAGAAGAACTTCTCCACGAAACTGCCGCTGCTGTGAGTGGCTAGAAGTTCTTCTCACACTGTGCCCTGCCGTAGAGCTTCGTCATCTCCAGAATCCGCACCGCCAGTTCCTCCGTAAACTGCCCGGGCAGCATCCGCCACTTCCAGTTCGTCCCCAGCGTGGAAGGCATATTGGTTCTCGCCTCTGTCCCAAACCCCAGATAATCCTGCATCGGAATCACGCAGGTATCGGACACGCTTGCCATCGCCGCCCGGATAAACTCCCACTGGATGTCTTTATTCGTCTTTATGTTCAGATACTTCTTTGCAAAAGCCTTATCCCTGCGGTTCAGCTTCTCATACCAGCCCAGCGTCGTATCATTGTCGTGGGTTCCCGTGTAGACAATGCTGTTCGCCACATAATTGTGAGGCAGGTAATCGCTCTCCTCTCTGGAGTCAAAAGCAAACTGCAAAATCTTCATGCCGGGATAGCCCGTCTTTTTCACCAGATTGATGACCGATTTGGTCAAAAATCCGAGATCCTCCGCGATCACAGCCTTCTTCCCAAGCTTTGCCTTCATGGTCTGGAAGATATCGTAGCCGGGACCCTTCTCCCAGTGCCCGAACTCTGCCGTCTCGTCGCCAAAGGGAATGGAATAATACTCATCAAACCCTCTGAAATGGTCAATACGCACCACGTCATACAGCTTATAGCAGTAGCCGATCCGCTTCATCCACCACTCGTAATCCGTCTCTTTATGGTACTCCCAGCGGTACAGCGGATTCCCCCAGAGCTGTCCCGTAGCGGAAAAGGCATCCGGCGGGCATCCCGCCACAGCCACGGGCGTCAGCGTATCATCCAGCTGGAATAATTCGGGATTCGCCCACGTATCCGAACTGTCAAACGCCACATAAATGGGAATATCCCCGATAATCTCAATCTTCTTCTGATTTGCGTACGCTTTCAGCGCAAACCACTGTTTCGCGAAAAGATACTGCTGGAACTGGTAAAACGCCACTTCCTCCGCATATTTTTCCGCGTATTTCTTCATCGCCTCAGGCCTTCGCAGCCTGATATCCTCGTCCCACTCTGCCCAGCTCTTTCCGCCGAAAGCATTCTTCACCGCCATATAGAGGGCGTAGTCTTTCAGCCAGTAGGCATTCTCCTCCACAAACTTCTGATATGCCTCGTCCTTCCCGATCTGGCTGTTCTCAAAAGCCGTCTTTAACACTTTGAACCGGGACAGATAAATCTTCTCATAATCGACATAAGCGTCGTCATCACCGAAATCATACTGCTCGCAGTCTTTCTTCGTAAGATACCCGTCCTCAACCAGCGACTCCAGATCAATATAATAAGGATTTCCTGCAAAAGTGGAAAATGACTGATAGGGAGAATCCCCATAGCCCGTGGGACCAAGCGGCAGAATCTGCCAATAGGACTGCCCCGCTTCTTCTAACAGATCAATAAAGGTATATGCCTCTCTGGAAAACGCGCCGATCCCATACTTTGACGGGATGGCAGAAACAGGCAGCAAAACACCGCTCTTTCTCATAATATCCACATTTCCTTTCCTGTCAACCATTCCGAATCCGTTCGGAAATCGATTTCTATAAAAAATTCTACAATATTTTGTCGAAATTGGCAAGTTCGTTCAGTAATTTTTCCCTGATATAATCTGAGGAAGCGGTGAACGAATCAGCGCTTCCCCATAATCTTCACTCTAACCTTTGACTGCACCTGCAGCCACGCCCTTGATGATGTACTTCTGGCAGGACAGGTAGAAAATGATAACAGGAATAATGCTCATCAGGATCAGCGCCATCGTCGCGCCCAGATCCACCGTACCGTAGCTTCCCTTCAGATACTGGATATGAATCGGGATCGTGCGGTATTTATTGATATCGAGCACCAGTACCGGCAGCAGATAATCGTTCCACACCCACATGATCTCCAGAATGCCCACGGAAATCATGGTCGGCTTTAACATCGGCACCACCACCTGGAAGAAGATTCTCACCGGCCCGCATCCGTCGATGGATGCCGCCTCCTCCACCTCAAGCGGAATCGCTTTTACAAATCCGACAAACATGAAGATGGCAAGCCCGGCGCCAAACCCCAGATAGACGATCGAGATCGACAGGGGCGTGTTCAGATGCAGCTTATCCGCCGTTTTGGAGAGCGGGAACATAACCATCTGGAAAGGCACCACCATGGAGAACACGCAGAGGAAGTAAATCGCCTTGCAGAAGAGGGAATCCACTCTCGCAATATACCACGCCGCCATGGATGTACAGAGCAAAATCAAAAATGTGGAGAGCAAAGTAATCAGAACGCTGTACATCACACTGTTCACAAAAGGATAGTTACCGAAGGTCATACCCTTTATGAAGTTGTCAAAACCGGCGCTCATCTCCCCGGTGGGAAGTGCAAAGGTATCGGTCTTTACAAACGTATTCTGTTTAAACGAGTTCATCACAACCGCCAGCACAGGAAGCACATAGATAATGCTGACCACAGACAATATCACGGAAAGAATGGTTTTTGTACTCTTTTTCATTACTGCTGCACCTCCTTCTTACGCGTATAGCTCAACTGAAGCAGTCCAAGTCCCGCCACCAGAATAAAGAAGACTACTGCCTTCGCCTGCGCCACACCCTGAGAAGTCGTGTTGGAACTGTAGAAGGTGTTGTAAATATTGAGCGCCAGCATTTCTGTCGTCTTGACAGTCGTTCCGCCCGGCTGGATGACAAACGGCTGTCCGCCGGTCAGCGCCAGGTTCTGGTCAAACAGCTTGAAGCCGTTTGTCAGAGACAGGAAGATACATATCGTAAAGGAACTCATTACATTCGGAATCGTCACTTTGAAAAGTGTCTGCATGGAAGTCGCGCCGTCGATACGCGCCGCCTCCAGAATATCGCCGGGCACATTCTGCAGTCCGGCAACGTAGATGATCATCATATAACCGATCTGCTGCCAGCACATCAGGATGATCAGTCCCCAGAAACCGTATTTGCTATCTAACAGAATGGAAGTCTGATAACGTCCCAGAATACCGTCAAAGATCATTGACCAGATATAACCTAATACGATACCACCGATCAGGTTCGGCATAAAGAACACGGTACGGAACAGATTACTTCCCTTAATTTCCAATGTCAGAATGTACGCCACGATAAACGCCAGTACATTGATAAAGACAAGCGATACAATGGCGAACATTGCCGTATACCAGAATGCGTGCCGGAAAGAAGCATCCTGAAAAGTTTTGATGTAGTTATCAAAGCCGATGAATTTCGCGTCGGATATCAAACGGAACTGGCACATGGACAGCCAGATACCTTGGATGAAAGGCCAGACAAATCCGATGATGAATGCAATAAGTACAGGACCCATAAAGAGAAATCCCCAGCGTTTCGTCGCCTTCTGAAGAGAATTCGTGGCGGTTATTTTCTTGCTTTTCATGGTGTCACCCCCTGATTTATTTCTGTTAACATGTAAAATTTCATTTAAGAAGGCGGGACGGATATCACCGCCCCGCCGCCTTTGCAATACATCATTATAAATTTACTTCATGATTGGCTTGTTGTTTAGTTGTTTACTGCGTTGTACTCTGCTGCCCAGCCGTCTACGAATGCTGTGCGGACGGTCTCCCAGTTTGCGTCAGACTGGTCTGCGTTGTACTGGTTCAGAGCGCTCACCAGCGTAGCACGGTAGGAATCTACGTTAGGCTGGAAGTTGGTTGCCCAGTTCATAACATAACATCCATCTGAGGTGTACTTGTCAGCCGCTGCGAGGAATCCGTTGGTGGACTCTGCTGCGGACTTGTAAGGCATAACGCCGAAGGTGTCAACCAGCTTGCGGGAAGCGTCGGGGTCTGTCACACACCAAACCATGAAGTCCATGGTAGCCTGCTGATCCTCTGCGGAAGCCTTGCTGTTGATTGCCCAGCAGTTCTCAGTACCGCAGTTCAAACCTGCCTTTTCCTCGCCTGCAACGCCACAGTAGTAAGGGATCATCGTTGCGTTCGGCACATCTGCCTTAACTGCCTCATACTCCCAGGAACCGTTTACGAAGAACGCTGCCTGCCCTGTCTTGAACTCGTTCTCTGCGTCATGTCCGCCGGTTGCCAGCTCCTTGGGATCTGTCAGGCTGTTGTTGATGCAAAGGTCATACAGGTTCTTGAAGTTATCCATATACTTGCCGGAGATGGTAGGCGGGCACTCTGTCCAAGCCGTTCCCTCCTGCTCGTAGTAGTACTCAAGGTTCGCCATATGACCCGTAAATCTCCAAGAGGAAGAATCATCCATGTCGGAGGAGGAGAAAGCGTCGAACCCAAGCTCGCCTGCGCGTGCGTGAATGTCCTCTGCTACCGCCTTCAAGCCGTCGAAGTTCTTGATCTCATCCATGGTGTGACCTGCTTTTTCGATCAGATCCGGGTTTACGATGATGCCGTAGCACTCATAGCAGTAACCGATGGAAACTAACTTTCCTGTCTCATCATAAAGATTGTAAGCGTCTGTGTTCAGCTCGTTTGCGATCGCCGTGCCGTTCAGATCAAGCGCGTAATCTTTCCAGTCCTTTACGCCTGCAGAGTTACCGATGATAAACAGTGTCGGAGGCGCGGATTTATCCATCTCGGATAACAGTGTGGTGGAGTATGTGCCGGAAGCCGCGGTAACAACCTTTACCTCAACGCCGGTCTTTGCCGTGTAATCAGAAGCAACCTCCTGCAATACCTCGTCGGACTCGGGCTTGAAGTTCAGCCAGTAAACCGAACCGCCGCCTGCTGCCGGAGCAGCTGCCTCACCAGAATCACCGCTGTCTGCCGCGGGTGCCTCTGCCGCGGAATCGTCTGCCGCGGGTGCCTCTGCCGCGGAATCGTCCGCCGCAGGTGCCTGTGCGCCGCCGTTGTCAGAACCGCCACAGCCTGCTAACATGGTCGTGATCATCGCTGCACAAAGCATCGTGCTAACAAGTTTCTTTTTCATTGTTTTTTCCTCTCCCTTTCAGTAATTGAAATGTTGGTTAGTTGTTTTGGAAACGTTTGCGGTAACGGTTTCGGTATCGTCCCCGGTAACGTTTCCGTTTGCTTAGGTTAAGTATATAACCTTACCACATAGATTGCAACTGTTTTTTCTATTTGTTTCCATTTTTGCCATTTTGGATAGAAATTATGCAGGCAGTTTATGCACTTTGCACAAATGCACTACTGCCTGCTCTGCAGGAACGCCAGAAACGCCGCCTCAGGTAACGGCTTTGAGAAATAGTAACCCTGAATATAGTCGATAGAAAGCTCTTCCATTGCCAGATACTGCTCTTCGGTCTCGATTCCCTCCGACACGATCTTCAGTTTCATGCCGTGGATCATCTGCATTGCCGCATTCATCACATACTTCGCCTTCTCATCCTGAAAGAATGCCTGACTCATCTCCCGGTCAAACTTCACGATGTTGACCGGCATATCCACGATATAGTTCAGATTGGACTGCCCCGTGCCGAAGTCATCCAGCGAAAAATACACCCCGTACTCCATGAGCCTGCGCATGTTTTCGAGAAGAGTCTTTTTCGCCGCCATGGACGCGGACTCCGTGATCTCCAGATTGATGTATCTGGGGTCGATCTGGTATTTCTCCATGATGCCTATGTAATCGTCCGCCAGCCCCGGATAGCCGCACTGGACAACCGACAGGTTTACTTCTATATAATGCAGCCCGTACTGCTCCAGCTGCTCCTTCGTAAAGAAACGGCACACTTTCTCAAACACGATTTCGCCGAGCTGCAGAATCTTGCCGTTCGCCTCAGCCACGGCGATAAATGCGCCCGGAGGCACCAGATTCCCGTCCCGGTCCCGCATTCTCACCAGCGCCTCCGCGCTCACAAACTTCTTCGCCTTGGTGGAAAAAATGGGCTGGTAATATACTTCGATCCGGTCCTCCTTCATCGCCTCGTCAAGCATCTGCTCCATGCTCTTTTCCTTCCGCATCTGCTCCACGAAATCGAAATCCACTTCCTTGAAATTGGTGGCGCTGTGGTCGCTGCTTTTCCAGCGCGCGTACTGCATCAGATGTACCATCTCCTGATAGTCGCCCACCATAGCCGCGTCCGGCATATAGGTGAACGCCGCCTGCGCCATGCCGCCCAGCTCCCTTCTGCCGTACTCCACGAAACTTCTGACTTTTTCGACGGTGTCATCCACGTGTTCCATATCCTCAAAGATCATCCACACTTCGTCGTCAGCCATCTTAAACACTCTGGTGTTGTCCAGTTTCGGCAGTCTCCTTGCAAAAGCCGCCATCACCGCCTGCTCTCTGGCTCCCTCATCGGCCTGGCTGACACCCAGATTCCACCAGATCGACATGAGGGAAAAAGGCTTTTGTTCATTATAGAGCTTTCTCGCGTAGAGAAGCAGACCATCCTGGTTAAACAGCCCCGTCACGGCATCGGTCAGATACTCCGGATTTTCCAGTCTGAAAAAGATCACCAGCACACCCAACGCGCCGGCATAACCCACAAGCAGCAGTTCATTGTTGAAAAACTGCACCACCGCCGCCGCCAGCCAAAGTGCCAGCCATGACAGAATCACCTGACTTCTCCTGTGGTTTGCCTGTTTCCGCTTTGCCAGCGTAAAGACGATATTCACAAGGATAAACATGCCTGTAAAGAAATAGGTCACCATCACGGCGGGTCCCGCCGTATAAACCACTCTGCCCATCTTGTAAATGCCAAGCGGCAGACCTGCGATCACGCAGCACCCCGACAGCCATGCCACGCTCCCGGTTATTGCCACCCGCCGAAGCTTTTTCTTATCCTCATACACATCCGTGCACTCGTACCAGAGCCCGGCGAAACCTACCAGCACAATGGACATCAGGTACGCCTTACAGATGACATACACCGCCCCTCTGTGATCCAGAAGAAGCCTAACGATCGCCCAGATGGAGAGCATGTCCAAAAAGATACAGAGCAGCATACACAGCATGAGCACCTGAAACCCGATCTGGGTATTCAGCCGCAGCGACTCGTACCTCCTGTAAAACAAAAACATGATGGCAAGTAAAATAATTCCGCATATCTGCGCCTGTATGTTCATAAATCGTTCCTCTTTCTCCCGTCTGACCGCCCGCCGCGATTCTGAATCCGCGTTCTTTCGCGTTCCACCAAAAATCCGCCGCAGGCAGCCGCCAAGCTCATGCAGGCACGACTTTGACTCGTTGCCCGCGGAAATAATACGCTCTTCCTACAAAAGCGGGATCATCTCTTGCACCGATGAAAAAATCAGATGCGGCTTTATCTTTGAACTGCGCGCATCCTCAAGGGTCGCCTCGCCGCTCAAGACAAGCACGCTCTGTAACCCGTGGTTCCTTCCCGCCGCAATATCCGTGTAGAGCCTGTCTCCCACCATGGCAATGCGTTCTCTCTCGGTGTTGACCCTGGTAGTCAAATAATCTATGATATCTCCATTCGGCTTGCCGATCACCCTGTCCGGATAACGGAAAGCCGAGGCGTGGATGAAGGCGTGGATGGCCCCGGCATCAGGAATAAAACCGTCCTCCGTTGGGCAGTTATAATCCGGGTGGGTCGCCAGGTAAGGCAGCCCCGCCCGCACAAAATCACAGACCTTACACATTTTCTGATAGGTAAGAGACGTGTCAAAGGCCGTCACCACCACATCCGGACTCTCCTCCTCCAGAACAATGCCCTCCCGCAAAAACTCCTCCCGCAAGAGCGCATTGCCCAAAAGAAAAACTTTCTTGTCGGGAAAATGCCGTTTCAGGTAATGGATCGTCGCCTGTCCCGAGGTGACGATTTTTTCCTCCCCCACGGAGAGTCCCATCCGCTCCAGTTTCTCCACATAGACCGCCGCGTTTTTGGAAGAATTATTGGTCAGAAAGACATAATTTCTCCCGGACGCCTCTATGCGCTCCAGAAACGCCTTCGCGCCGTCAATCCACCGCTCGCCCAGATAAATGGTGCCGTCCATATCGAGCGCAAAGCATTTCACCCGCGAAAGGATGCCCTCCGGGTCTTCGTTTACATTAGGAATGTTTGTATGCATAATCGTATCCTCTGTATACTTATATATTATTAGTATAGCATCTACCCTTTACTCTCCGCAATACTCTGCTCGGCGGTCTCCACTTCCCTGCTCTTCCGATAGCCGTCCTCTATGATCTTTTCGATGGCCTGCAGGAAAATATCTTTTGCCTGCTCCTCGTTTTCCGTCTTCTCCCTGCCGTATTTCTGCGCCCGGCACTCGTACATCGCCACCTCGCTCTTCATGCTCTCGGCAAGATTCCTGTAATTCTGCTTTTTCTCGGAAAACTTGAAATGTGCAATCACGCCCGCCGTCACGGTAGCGATCAGCGTAATCACCGGCACCGCCAGATCGAGCGACGGATACTGCTCCTCATAGAAGCTGGCGGCCGCGGCTGCAAACGTGGCAAAAGCCGGCAGTACAATGCTGGCCATTCCCAGAAAGGCGTCCCGCTTCCGATATTTATTGGCCCTTGTGATATAGAAGCGGAGGCTTGTCTCCACACGCTTCTTCAATATTTCGTCACTCAGCCCGTCCACCAGAAATTTATACTGGGCAAACTCCGTTTTTTTTCCGAACATGCGCCTCCTCCTTCTCTATCCTTTCTGCTTTTTCATCGCATCCAGAACCCTGCATATTTTTCCGCCGTATCCTTCCCCCGAGGCCCAGCCCTTCCCATGCGGATTCTCCTTTTGACCAAGCCATTCCACATAGGGCGCGCAGCCCTTTTCCACATAAGCGTATCTCGGGTCAATGCAGCCGTTCACAAGCTCTTCCTTGCTGGCGTAGGCTTTCAGATGCTGAATATGCGCCCGCACCCCGTCCCGCACCGTCTTAAAGCTGCACCCCGTCATCCCCCTTGTCGTAACGCCCAGCCCACAGAAATTATACTGGTCAAACGTCACCGCAGATCCCTGAAAGGTCAGGTTGCCGGTCTCCACCATCGCCTGCGCGGCCGCGATGTCTCCCCGCACACCCTCAAAAAGTCCTTCCTCTATGTACAACTGCGCAAGCCTTTCCGCGCACTCCGACATGTCAGAATTCTTCCCCTTGATATAAGAGGCAATCTGCTCCGCGGTCACACTGGGTCTGCCCATAATCGAATGCAGCCCGTCTCCGCCGTCTTCTTTTTTCTCCTGCCGCTCTCCACGCGGCTTTCCAAGCCACGCAAGAAGCTGATACAACAGGCCGCCTTTTTCATGTCCGCCTTTACTGCTGATCTTCTTCTGAAATTCTTCCCATGTATGCTGTGTCGTATTGTGCACAAAGGGCGCCGGGCACACCTTTCCCGTGACATCAAAATGGCGCAGCACTCTGGATGAGGGCACGTCGTACTTATCCATCAGATATCGGGTCAGCTCCACCGCCGTCTCGACTGTGGCATCCTCAAAATACCAGTCCTTATCCTCTGACGCTTTGCTGTCCCGGTTCTTCTTTCGCGCGCAAAGCTCGATTCCCAGACTGTTGGCATTGCGGCATTCCGGGTGTCTGTACGTCTTAGCGCCGCAATGCCAGGCAATATTTTCATCCTCCACACTCTGCCAGATCTCCCCGTCGTATCCCACAAAATAATGGGCCGACGCTTTTCTGTCCCCTCCTGCAAAATATCGGCAGTTCTGCTCCGCCGTGCCGAAGCCTCCCGTGTAGTGAATGACAATATAACGGATGCGGGATGCGTCTCCTTTGGTAAAATTGTATTGGCTGATCATCATATTAATCGGTTTCATCGTTCTCCTCCCTTTCACCGGAATGGGCAGCGGTCCGCCGCCCCTCCGTTATCACACCTCGTCCTCAAAATATTTCGCCATCTCTTCCAGAAAAGGCATCCAGTATTTCTCCTTAAAATCCTGCAGACAGTCCGCGTAAATTCCGTCTTCCCACTCACTCAAAGGGATGCTCTTTCTGTCCTGATACTGAAATACAAACGCCGTAAACACAAGCCCCTTGACCATCATCAGCCCGCCGTCCGACGCCATATACATCTCCCAGAAATCATAGGAGAGGCCAGGGTTTTCCAATATCTGCGGATCGTCGTTGGAAAGCACGCAGGGCACGCCCATCTTCATCAGCATCAGCGCGTAATGGTTTCTGATGTCCGGAAAATACCGAAGCATCTGGTTGCTGATCGGGCACACCTCAAGCACGGGGCCTGCGGGAGAGTCCATACTTCTTCCGAACAGATAATCCATCAGCGCGGACGGAAATTCCAGCATCTGGAATCCATGCCCAATCCTGCTCTTTGACGCAATCTTCGCATCTATGATATTTTCCTGCTCCATCCACAGACTCTCCCCCGCATGAAGCATCAACTCGATCGTCTCCATCCTGGAAACGCCGATCAGTTTATGCTGCAGTTTCAAGGGCTTAAATGCCGCCTCCTCCGGAGAGCCCTCCTCGTACCCGTCAAATACCTCGCCGTAAATGATATCCTTGTAGTAAGAATAGCTCGTCTTTCCGCGATCTTCCTCGCTGACGAAATCAAACCCTTTTATCAGTTTCCCGTAAGGCCCTAATTTCCATGCTATGGCCGTATCGAGCTTTCTCATCAGTTTCAGCCGCTGCTCCGGATTATCCGTATCTAAATCTCTCCTCGCACACAGGATCACCCCGAGACCCAATTCTCCGTAAGGGGGATTCCAGCCGCCCTCCCCCGTCTCTTTCCTGTACGCATCCGCCGCCGCTTTCCTCGCATCCTCCAGCACATCCAGAAAATCCGGAGCCTGATCCAGAATGACATCGTGCTGTACGCCGTCCTGCCCTCCCTCAAAATCCTGGAAACCGCATCGAAGCTCCACATAATCAATCCTGTCTCTGAGACATTCCAGGAAAAACCTGCGGTGGTACTCAAAATAGAAGTCTCTGTCCGCAAACAGCGCGCCGGTTCTGATAAACTTTTTATTGAACTCATCCCAGATATACTTCGCCGTGTCCGTATGTTCCCCGACAGTCAGCCATTGCCTGAGCCTCGTCCTCGCATCTTTTACTTTCCAAAAGTCATCCAACATCATCTCGTTTCCGGAAACCTGCGGCTGATCTTCCGGCAGATAATTCATATTTCCTTCCCCGGGTCCATCCGTCACAATATAGATGGAACGTCCCTTCCACTCCTGCAGCAGCTCGATCAACCCGTCCGCGGAGAGCGCAGCAGCACTGTGCACATGGAGAAGTCCGCCTTTTGGCAGCCTTCGCATCACATCCATCAGCGTGTCCTCCCCCTGCGTCTCATCCTTCCACCCATCCATCTCTTTTTTATAGGTAGTAAACGGCACGGCAGTCGGATAGGGAATCACGCCTCTCTCATAAGCTCCCCTGTAGAGATCCTTCGCTTCCTTCAGATGCCTTTCCAGACTCTTTTCCAGCTCGCCTTCCCTGCCAGTCCCCATTGTCAGTCCGGGCCACTTTTTATAAAACCATCCCCTCCGATCCGCTTTCATCATCCGAATATTATGGTCTATTGCTATCGTAACGCCGCGTTCCCTGTAATCCTCATTTTGTAATATCATCGTTTCCTCCATTCCGAAGCACAAAGACGCCATCTGCTTCATTTTCGTTTAAAAGCCATCGTAATTCCCCATGCAGCAAAGGCAGGCCGGCAGTCCAGTTGCTCTGCCGGCCTGATTCCTTCGACAAACTACGCCTCTTAATCAATCGCTTCCCATGAATTGTTGGGCGTAAGCCTGATCGATCTCTCATACTGATTGATCGGGAACTTGATCTCAAATCTCTGCGTCATGCGATTGAGATCAATAACCTCGCCCTCCTCGAAATCACCGAACGCGATCCAGTATTTCGGATGCAGCCCGAAGGTATACTGCAGGTTGGGATCCGCCGGTCTCGCGAACACAGGGTTACCGGACATGCCGATACCGATGGACGCCTTGCCCGCAGGAATGGAACCGTCGCATCTGATTCCCAGCTTACCCTGCGTCGTCTTGTGATCGGATTCCACAAAATGATAAGCGCCGTTCTCCCGCTTGAAAGCGATGGAGTTTTTCGTCGGATCCGAAGGGTCGGCTTTGCGCACCTCGGATGCGTGGAATACCACGCCGGGTTCCAGCGACCCCTCCTCGCACCATGCGAAGCTGTAGTCGATATCCCAGCCAAATTTCAGTTTGGTTCCGGGATGAGCCGTTTTGCTGAACCATACCAGAGACCGGATATCCTCGTCCTGGTCCTCATAGGTCTGATAAATGCAGAAATCACCGCAGGATGTTCCCTGGTGGTCTACATTAAGTACATAGGGTGTTGCCATAATTCATTTCCTCCATTTTGTTTTATTTTTCAAACATTTTGCAGCTGCGCTTCCTGTCTGATGAGCCAAGTGTAGCACAAGGGTTCGGAAAGTTTCCGTAAACAAATCGGAAAGTTATCGGAATCCTTTCAGTTTCCTGCCATAGTAGAGGGCCTTTTCCCTATTTCCCTCCTTTTCGTAGTAATCCAGCAGTCTGCCAAGCACTTCGTAATACGCCATGTCATAGACCGCCTCATAATCCTCCACCCACTCATAGCTGTTCTCAAATAAAAGGGGAGCTGTATAAAGCCGTTCCGCATGTTCCCAATCCTCCACATTTTTACTGTCGAGACACTTGAAAAACTTCTGCAGATCCAACTCTACCAGCTCCGTATCCAGATAAATCTCTTCTCTGTATATGGCAAGCGGCAGCTCGATCCCCTCCTTCTCCTGCCACCCGTTCAAAAAAGCGTACACCTTATACAGACTGTCCCGGGCTTTGCCCCGTTCGGCCTCCGCCCACATAAGCTCCTCCAGCATTCTTTTTCTGACCGCCTTTCCGCCGTTGCAGCAAAGATAGGAAAGCAGCTCTTCCGCTTTTCTGTTTTTCATCGGATGATAGCGCCCGTTTCGATAAATGCTGAATTTGCCAAAGCATTCAATCTGTACGTCAATTTTTTTTCAGCCCGGCCATATTCTGCGCCAGGATGATTGGTGTCAGCAGGATACCCGTCTGCGTGAGACTGCAGTCCAGAATATCCTGCTCGCGGATGGAAAAAGCTGCCATTGCCTGTGCAGGGAGACAGATCATTCCCTCTTTTTTCACTTGTACTTTCATTGTTTTTCCCCTTTTACGTTTTTTCCACTCGATAGTGGTTTACATAATTGTACTATAAATATAGTTTTATGTAAAGAATTTTACATCCGTCTTCTCTTTTCTTATCCCCCTCTGGGTGCTATACTTGAATTAAATAACTGGAATCCGTTGTCCGCGAAAGGAGCCACACTTATGAAAGAAAAACTCTACACCATCCCTTTAAACGACGCCATAAATGCGCAGGATGAATGTCCTTTCTGCTTTATCGAACGCAACGTGGAACAGGATCTTTTGGATTTTGCCCTCGGCTCCGGCTCTTCCTATATGGAAAGCGATGTGCGGGAGCAGACCGATAGGGAGGGTTTCTGCAGAAATCATTTCAAGAAAATGTTTGACTATGGCAACACGCTTGGCAACGCCTGGATTCTGAAAACGCATTACCAGAAGATGAATCAGGAACTCCACGAAAAAATCAAAGCCTTCTCGCCCGGCAAAACTTCCTTGAAGGATAAGTTTAAGAAGCAGACCGAGCGCACCAACGCCATCGGCATCTGGGCCGCGGAAAAGGACACGTCCTGCTATATCTGTAAACGCTATGCGGACACCTACGAGCGCTATCTGGACACCTTTTTTGTCATGTTCAAAAAGGATGCCGAATTTCGCGCAAAGGTAAAGGAGAGCAAAGGCTTCTGTCTGCACCACTTCGGCGATCTGTGCGAGGCAGCGGACAGCCGTCTGAACGATAAGGAGAAAAAAGAATTTTACGATATGGTCTTCCCTCTGATGGAAGCAAATATGGCGCGGCTTTCGGAGGACGTCTCCTGGCTCGTGGAAAAATTCGACTACCGCAACAAGGACGCGGACTGGAAAAATTCAAAGGACGCCATCCAGCGCGGTATGCAGAAATTGAAGGGCGGATATCCCGCCGACCCGCCGTATCAGGCGAATAATCAGAACCACCGGCTTAGCCGGTGGTTTGTTCTGGCCCTATAAGGGCCTGTTA
>CAJUBE010000040.1 GCA_910584725.1 uncultured Lachnospiraceae bacterium
ATTTAATCTGCAGGAAAGTCGCAGTAGATGGGTACTTTATTTCGCCGCGTTACACAGAACCGCCCACTATAATCCGAGTCGCTACCGTGGGCTGAACCTGCACGCCACCTTCACCAAGGGTACGATCGAGTTTAGGCTGTTTAATTCGACCACCCATGCAGGGGAGATCAAGGGGTACATCCAGTTTTGTCTGGCACTGAGTCAGCAGGCTCTGAAGCAGTCAAAAGCCAGTTGCCGCAGGAGCGTCACAGACAATGAAAAGTATTGCATGAGATGCTGGCTGTTAAGGCTCGGTCTGAATGGCGATGAGTTCAAGACCTGCCGCCATCATATGACAAAAAATCTGACAGGTGATTCGGCTTGGAGGCACGGGCGGTGCGCTTAGGCGCATCCCTCTGTCGGGGGTAGGTTCAAACACCATTAATATCATAGAAGGAGGAGATAAGATATGGGAAAAAGCACACTTTACATCGCGTATGGCAGTAACCTTAATGTGGGGCAGATGGCGCACCGCTGTCCCGATGCGGAGGCGGTCGGTACGGGCGTGATCCGTGATTACAGACTGGCGTTCAAGGCGTTGGGATCAAACGCCTTTGCCACTATTGAGCCATATGCGGGGGAGTCAGTCCCCGTGGCGGTCTGGCAGATCAGCAGGCGGGACGAGGCGGCACTCGACCGTTACGAGGGGTATCCCACGCACTATGGAAGGGAGTGGATGGAGGTCAGGATGGATGGTGATGCGGAGGAGACGGTTACGGGACTCGTGTATGTGATGAATCCGAGGGCAGTTCCCTGTCTCCCGTCACAGGGGTATTTTGAGGCGGTGCAGTCTGGATACCATTTCTTCTATCTGGATGAGGCGAAACTGCGCGAGGCATGGCGGAGGGCGGCGGAGGCGGATGCCGCCATGCATAATCCGCTCAAATTTTACCGCAGGGAGCGGGGGCTGACACAGGCACAGCTTGCGGATGCGGCGGCAGTTTCCTTAAAGACCCTGCAGAAATACGAAAGCGGGGAGCGGAGCATCCAGAGGGCGCGTACCGATACCGTCCTGCGGATTGCGGGGGTACTGGAGGTTTCGCCCTATCTGCTTTCGGGAAATCAGATCTGATTCCGAAACTTCCAGACAAAAAAGACACTGCTTTGTCACGTTTGGCGCGACAGGGCGGTGTCTTTTTTACAACACGACGCTGTACAGACGGGGCTGACATTCCACGATACGTTAAACAGGGACGGCGAAAAACACACCGTAAGCTTGATTGCTTTCTGGCTTTGCATACTTTTGTTGATTAAAAATCGGATTGCTTTTGGAGGGCAAAAGAGAACAACAGCGCAGAGGATGCCTGAAAAAGCGCGGTTTTATGCGGCTTTCATGGAGGGGTAAAAAATCGGCAGGATCGGTTGGGATTGATTTTGGAATTTTGCGGGAGCAGTTTTTGCTGTCTGAGAGAGTGCAGAGAGTTTTGAGAGATAGAAGTGATGAAAGACAGACTTTGTTGTTCTAAAACACACTTTTTTGTCCCAATACGACATATTTTGTCTCGATCCGCCACTCGGCGGCGGCTGATTTCCTGCCTGTCAGCGGGATCGGCGCGTATATTTTCCATCAAAAAATTTTGAGGAGGATTGGATTATGTCACAGACAAAAAACAAGGGGAAAAGCACAGCTTCAAGAGGCGGTCAGCGGGGCGGCAGTCAGCGGGGGACGCGGCAGGGCGCAAAAAAGTACGGGGTAATCTGCCGTAATGGGGAGTCGCACGTACTCAAAAAGATGGGGGTATCAGAGGATAATATCATTGGGGCAGGCGCACTGGGTGATTTGCTCAATCGTATGCTTGCGGGGGATACGCTTTGCGTTCCTACGGTATCGTCCTTTTCGGGCGGCGCATACGATCTTTTCTGCAAGCTCCAGTTTCTGGCGAGCCGTGGGATCGAGTTCCAGTCTGGAAATGAGTTTTATCTTAATTTTTCATCCATCAAGCCACTTTCCGTAGTGACCGTGGAAACGCTGAAGAATTTCGCGGCGCGTGAGGTAGAGTTCGTGCAGTGGGTGAAGAACAGCCAATTGCCCGATGCCGCCAAGGTTCCGCTGATCAACCGCGTGCAGGCTGAATCGCTCAAAGATCTTATGATCGTCTTTAACAATAACGGTATCCGTAAAAAGGGTAACTGAGGTTAGATCCATTTCTGAGGTCGGGAGCATCCGTACCGTCCCCATACGTCCATTTAGCGGCGGGGGAGGCAGTACGGGTGCTTTTTCCATTTCTGGGGCGTGTACGGGCGCGACACGCGCCCACGTTCCGCTTCTCTGGGGTATCCCCATGTGGCATGGTTTCCTGCCGCCGTTTTCCCTGCCACTGAGATCGGTTTCTTTATTCTGGGATGTTCCATCGGGATGGGCAGGTCTATTGGCACACTTTGGATGCCGCCCTAACCTTTGCGTAGCGTAAATTTGGGTGATCCTGCGGATCAGCATCCGCAGAGGCAGGAGGTTACCATGAAAGTCGGATATGTCAGAGTCAGCACAGAAGAACAGAATACCGCCAGACAGGAGGCGCATATGGAAGAGTTGGGAGTGGAGAGGATTTTTCTGGAAAAAGTGTCTGGTAAGGCACAGCGCGGCAGGGATCAGCTTGAGGAGATGCTTTCATTTGTCCGTGAGGGGGATGTGGTTGTGGTGGAGTCCATCTCGCGCATTGCGCGTAACACGAAGGATTTGTTGGAGATCGTGGAGCGGCTGAAGGAGAAGGGCGTTTCGTTTGAGTCCCGTAAAGAGCAGATCGATACAGACACACCGTCTGGACAGTTCATGCTCATCGTATTTGGCGCAATGGCACAGTTGGAGCGCGAGTACATCCTTGACCGTCAACGAGAAGGGATCGAAATCGCAAGGCAGAACGGAAAATACAAAGGACGCAAGCCGATCGCCGTGGATCGGGAAAAATTTCAAGATGTGTACCGAAGATGGAAAGCGGGGGAGATTAAGGGAGTGGCGGCAATGCGGGAGTTAAATATGAGACCGTCCACCTTTTATCGGCGGGTGAGGGAGTATGAGGCGGACAAAGCCTGCGGGCAGGGCGGCGGAGTCGGTTAAAAAGACAGCGAAAACAGGCGGGGATTGCCTGCTGTTGTTTTTTCGCTTGTCATGGGTAGGCGGGTATGCTAAAATGTGTCTTGAGAAATCAATGGACGGAATACGGTGTACCACCCCAGAGAGTTGGCGCTCTCTGGGGCAAGGGATGGTATCTAGGCTACCACACGATGCAGAACGAGTCTGCGATACACGCAAGATTTATTATACGGTAATTGGGTGTAAAAAACAATGCCTTTTGCGTGTGGTCAGGCTCAGTCTGCGCCTCATAATATACACGGGGTGTAAGTGTGGACGCATACTTTACACCTCGTTCGTGGTTTCTCACATGGGTATCGGAAGCGGCGGAGCAGTCTGCCGCCGCTGATGATACTCGTTGTGAGAGATCGGAGTTTGAAAGAACTACGATTAGTTGTCGCGCTGTCGTAGTTTTTTTTGTTGCTTCGGAAAGTACACCAGAGAAGGAGGAATGGCATGGAAACAACCAGTAAGATGAAAAGCGGCGATCTGTATGGACTCATCCAGAGCGTTGCGAAAGCTGTTACCCAAAATCTGCCCGATATCATTGAACCGCTTCCCGTGTGTGGGCAATCGCTTAGCAGGGCATTGACTGCGGTCAGAAAGGGGATCGAAGATTATCACAACCAGAAGATAACCCTTGAGGAGTATGGCAGGATCAGAACCGAATTGGACGATGCCGTCGAAAAAGAGGCGGCACAGGCGGAACCGCCAGTCTTTATGGATTGCGTGATATTCCGCTGTAGATCGGGGTACACCCTCTCGGAAGAACAGCAGGGTATGCTTGCGGATGTCTTTGCAGGCGGGGAGGATGAGACGGGAGCCGTTGCCAGTTTTATCAATACCTATATGGGCGGCATAATCTATGAAGGCGAAGACTATTTCATCGGGGATGATTATGTCAGTCTCAATTTTTTGGAGTATGACGAATATCCTTATGACGGGGATGTGCTGGATCGGCTTCGGAAAGTCCTTAACGGGATCGTTGGATGTGAAGCGTTCCAGTATTTTGTGGCAGACGGGCATGATGAATCCCACGAGGATTACGAAAATGAGGAGGATACGATAGGATGAAAAGGAAAGTTTTAACTTATGTACTTGCGGCGGCAATGTCCGCATCCCTGCTCGCAGGGTGCGGAGCAAAGGCAGAGCCTGTGATCAGCGAGAGCGTGGAGGGAAACGAGGAGACCTCGGAAAGCACAGAGGCAGAATGTGCGCATGAGTGGGTAGACGCCACCTGCAAAGAACCGAAGCATTGCAGTAAATGTGGAGAGACAGAGGGGACAACATTAGATCATGTCTGGGCGGAGGCGACCTTCGCGGCTCCCAAGACCTGCACCCTGTGTGGGGAGACAGAGGGGGAGCGGACGCAGTCATATTTTGAGGAGCATGGGGTGGAGGTGCCAGACGCGCCTGTGTCGTGTACGGTGGATGCTGTGATTTATAATCCAGATAATCCCGAAAAGTTCCAGAGGGTGGTAGATTGCGTATGGGAGCAGACTGATTGTTATACGGAGCCTGCTGATGAGGATGGCTATCAGCTGGTCCATCTGGAAATGGTCAACACAACACAGCTTTATTATGATGCGGCAGAGGGTGGAGACTATTATAGGAATTGGTTGAGTTTGGCGGTATATGATTGGTATACTGGGCGGATGCTCCCGGCTCGTAATATGAAAGATGATGATGCCTCTGAGTATATTATTTCACTGGAGATAGGTGGAGACAGTTATGATGTTTCATATACAAAGGATCTGCAGTGGGAACAGGATGACTGGGTGCATGATGATGCAGGAAATGGTTCATCAAATCTGAAAGGCATTTCCAGTTATGTGTTTAAAGTGCCAGAGGGTTATGATGGATTGGTGTTTGCTGCTATTCCAAAGAGGGAATATACAGAAGATAGTGAGGATACAGAGACGGTTAGTGGTGTAGAAGAAGCGGAATATGCCCCTATGGATGAAAATGATGAGTATTATGTCGAGGGCATTAAATATTTCCGCATCAATCGAAGCGAGGACTCCGCTATCATGACTGGCGCAAACGCCGCATCCAGCGCGTCATCGGGCAGTACCTCGGACGGCGCGGTGGTCGATGACAGCCGTGCGCAGGGTAGTATCGGGGAGTCGGGACTGCCGTATTATAAGGTTGGGTTTTCTCCGAAGGACTTTACGATCGGCGAGTTGAGTATTTACGATGGGAAGACTGTGGACGAAATGTATGAGGCGGTAGATCTGCCAGATCAAAAAGGATTTAGCGGCAGTGAGGGGGCGTGGTATAAAGAGAATAACGAGGAAAATAAAGAAGTGCGAGTTTGGGTACATGCGTCAGAACGTAACGTGGCGTTGGCATATTATTCAAATGATGTAAGAGAGGCGAAGATCTTTTTCTGCACTACCGATGGACAGACCATAGCAGAGGCGAATGTTGTACAGAGTCCGATTGTTCCGGGGAAAGTCACTTTTGCAGAAGCAGTAGACGCGTTGGGGATTCGGGATATCGTTACGGCGATGGGCATACAGGGAGATGCGTTTGAAGATGCTTTTCTTGAATTTGAGTCGCAATTTGGTGAAAACAGTGAATGCCATATTATATGGCATGATGATGTCCACAACCTTGTGATGGACTGGATTGATAGAGATGGAAGAGAAGTTAAGCTTACGCTGATAGGAACAGACGATATGGTAGACAGTATGATTATTTCGATAGAAAACTGACTAAAACAAGACAAAGTATTTGCTGAATCCTGCGTGATGTGGTAAGATTGGGGTACGGGAACAACCGTGTCACTGCAAGGCGTTGACCTCCTATTACATATGATGGGAGGTGGTGCGGATGAAATATGATTTCAAAGATCTGATGTCTTTCGGAATGTTCATTCTCGCATTGCTGACCTTGATCGTTTTGATTAGTCAGTAGCGTTTTTCTAACTTTTAGATAGAAAAACCACCCTTGTAAACTTTGGCGAGTCGAAAGGGTGGAGTTTCTATCTTTTCCTCTGGTCAACCCCTTGTGGGAGGTTGTTCCTTTTTATGCCTATAATATATCATATCTGGCTATTTTATGCAAGTGAGTTGAAAAAAACGAAATACAATCAAGTTTTTTACAATATATGACATCGGTTTTGAATCCAAATTGAAGACAGAGGCGTGACGATGTGCTGAACCTCCCTTCTTTACTGGATTTTTATTTTGCGAGAGCGGTTCAAGTCCCCCTCTCGCTATTACCTTTAAGAGTGCGGAAAGCCTTGATTTTACTGGCTTTCCGCTTTCTTTTTGCCCAGAAGTGGCTCCCATTGGAGACACTTCTGAGAGGATTCTTTTGGATACAGTTGGATACAAGTCGTTTTAGCAGTGTAAGCCTGCACTGATGCGATCCATTACAGCCTTTCCTTTATGCAACGGCGGTACATTGCCTTTTAACCGATCACTCGGACCTTCATCCTGCTGAAGTCGGTGTCTGCAATGAACCGCTTGTAATTGTTGCGGGGGGGGCTATCACGTTAATGGTTCCCCCCTTATGGGAGGTTGTTCCTTTGTATGGTTATAATATAAGCATATCTGGCTTTTTAAGCAAGGCAGAGGGATGGCGGAAATTGTATTTGCTATGAAATTTTTAGTAGGGTATAATAAAATAAGCAATCGGAGAGGAAGAATACAACTATGTTGGCGGCGGTGAAAGGATAGTTTTCGGTTATCAAGGGATTTATGGAGACAAAGCATAGATGCAGCAGGGAAGAATTATCATAATCACAGGTTCGCCGGGAACGGGAAAATCTACAACGGCATCGATCATTGCAAAGAAATCAAATCTGGAAAAATCCGTACATATGCACTCGGTTACAGATACGGTTTTTGCAGTAAAACAGAAAGTGGCAGGCGGGATTGCATTACTATCCTAAAAATCTTTGTGTATACAAAATACAGTCTGCAAACTGAGGTGGTTGTTATGAATTTTCTGACGTTCGGTGACGGGAAAAAGAAGTCGATTTTATTTATTCATGGAATGGCATCTTCGGCTATGCTCTGTTACGAGCCGATTTTGAAATATTTGAAGGATTATTATGTTATATTGGCTGAAGTAGATGGGCATAGTCCCGCTGTGGGTGAACTGGAAAGCCTTGCAAAATGCTGTGATGAGATAGAGAAGTATGTGAAAGAAAATCTGGGCGGCAGGTTATACTGTCTGTCGGGCTTTTCTATGGGAGCAACGATGGCGGTTGAACTCATAGGAAGAAGAAATATAGAAGTAAATAAACTTCATTTGGATGCGGCATTTTTAATAAAGATGGGGGTATTGACAAAACCTTATACGTTTATTTTCTGCAAATCCATCGGAAGGCTAAATAGGGGAAAGCGTATTCCCAAATTTCTAATGGATTCTGTTATGGGAAAGGACAATAAAAGCGTAGTGGAAATGCTGTATAAAGACATTACGTCAAAAACAATAAAAAACGCCTGTGAATTTGTTTATAAGTATGACATTCCAGATAAAATACGTGACTTTGAGGGAAGCGTTCTATTTTGGAGAGGGGCAAATGAAAAGTATCCGAAGAAAAGCGCGGCGCTGCTTAGACAGTATATTCCCACTTTAAGAGATATAGTATTTGAAAATATGGGTCATGGTCAGTATTTGCATGAGAATAGTGCTGAATACGCAAAAGGACTGATCGAATATCTGGCTGATTGATAATATAAGAAATGGTTCTGCACATTCGGTTTGCAGAGAAACCGAAAGACGCAGCATCTGACAGAAAAGGAGAGCAGACATGCAGATTGTACCTACGCTGAATTTCGGAGGGAATTGCCGCGAGGCAATTCAAATGTATGAAAAGGCATATAATGGAAAGATCAGTTGTATCATTACATATGGGGAAGCGGATGACCCGGCATATAATCCGCTGCTGAAAGAAGAGCAAAAGGAATACATATACCATTCGGAACTTGTATTGGACAATCAAAGAATCATTATGAGCGACCATGTGGATCTGGAATTTCAAACGTGCTATTCCAATTTCCTCACGATTATGTATGATACAAAAGAGGAAGTACAAAGGGCATATGAAATCATGAAAGAAGGCAGTAAGACAATATATCAGATGGAAGCGACGCCTTACAGTTCCTGCCGGGTTGTTTTTGTCGATAAGTTTGGGATTCGCTGGGGAATTATGACGGAGCAGACAGAGCGTTGAATTTGGATAAGGAGGGAATCGATTTATGGAGAAAAAATTAAGCATTGTAGTGGAGCATTGTCCTCAAAACCACAAATGCCCGGCTGTAAAAGTTTGCCCGGTGGGCGCGCTTAGCCAGAAAGGTTTTGAAGCGCCCAAGATTGACTATGACAAGTGCATCGGCTGCGGCAAATGTGCAAAGCTTTGTCCGAAAAAGGCGTTGGTGCTGGCGTAGGGTTTTGATTTTGGAATAGGTATGTAACTGTTACTTTCGGAAAAACGCCTCAGAAATATTGACAAGAAAACTTGGCAACATTATAATGAGAATATGACAAGAAAACTTGGCAATATGGATTGGGGGTTTTTCTGTGGACAGAGAAGAAATTTTGGAGAGAAGCAGGGCGGAAAATAGAAATAAGGACATCTATGAGCTTGAGATTTTAAAACAGGCAAGTGCGAAAGCGACCATCGTAATGATGGCTCTTGTGGGAGTCTTTACTATCGTACAGATGCTTCTCGGCGGCGGTATACATTGGGGGCTGTGGGCGCTTTCTTTTACGCCCGAGATGGTGACATTATGGGTAAAATACATGAGATTCCGACATAAACGTGAGCTTGCCATGGCAGTCGTCTACACTGTAATGGTATCGGTAATGTCGGGATATCATGTGTATTGTCTGATTGCATCCTCTCTGGTTTTGTAAGGCGGTGATGGCTTGGACGATAAACTGGTATTAAAAAACCGTCTTAAGGAAGCGCGGGCGGAGCGGAAGTTATCACAAAACCAACTGGCGGAACTGGTTGGCGTATCCCGCAATACGATCAGTTCAATTGAAACGGGACAGTTTAATCCCACAGCTAAATTAGCGTTGGTTTTGTGTATCGCGCTTAATAAAAAGTTTGAGGAATTATTTTATTTTTAAGTGGACTTTTCCGTTCTTGGAAAATATGAGATTGTCACAAACCAGCTTTACATGGTAACCGAACGGTATATAGATTATGGAGACTAGGCTCTCCGTTCGGACATGTTTACAAAAATATACAGCAGGCTTGTACGCCGGTGGACCGCAGTTTAAGGAGAAACGACGGAAATGACAGAGGTTAAGTTTTATGAAGAGATAGCGGACGAACGGCTTGCGTTTGCGGTCATACTGTCCAAGGCACAGGATAAATATGTGTTCTGCAGACACAGGGACAGGGAAACATGGGAAATCCCCGGAGGGCATCGGGAACCCGGGGAGGATATTTTGGAAACGGCAAAGCGGGAATTGTACGAGGAGACAGGCGCTCTGGAATTTCAGATAGCCCCGGTCTTTGTATATTCCGTCACGACGTCTGACCATGCCGGTCATGGAGAGGAATCTTTCGGTATGCTGTTTTTTGCCGAGATTGCGCGCTTTGAGGAGGAACTGCACAGCGAGATTGCGCAGATTGCGCTGATGGATAAACTGCCGGATGGGCTGACATATCCCGATATCCAGCCACGGCTCATGGAAGAGGCGGGGAGACGGGGATATCTGTAACATATATATAGTGTTACTCGACAAGCCCCCTTTTTACAGCAGGAAACAAAGAATGGATGCGCTGTAATTTGTGGTCGTCATGGCAAATCTTGTTTTTAGAGGAAAGGAAGGCATGGAAAATGAAAAAAACGGAGTATCTATTTAAAGAAATTATTGAAGAAATTAAAGAAGTGTATTTAGAGGAAGGCGAGACAAAATTGTGTGCGGACAGCCAATGGTGTGTCTATGCAAAATCTTCGGATCTGGATTTAGAATCTGCATGTTATGTGCTTCCCTATCCCGCGTATGATGTGGAGACAGATGAGGAGACCTTTCCTGAACTGGCTGTGCAAAATGGTCTTGACGTGGTTTATACGCATGATATGCTGCAGGATGTTATTATGTCTGCGCTGGATCAGAAAGAAAACGCTGCGGTACAAGAACTGTATAAGGCGATTCTTTACTATGAAGAAAACGATACGTTCATGGATCTTGACTGAAATACAGCTTTAGGAGAACAGCGCGTAATTATATGGGAAAGCAGATCAATTACTACATGGGATATCACGATTTTTTGTCTGTTGCGCAGGCTGCTTTGGACAGCGGCTGCGTCATTTACAGACATGCATATGAGGACGGCAGATGGCGGTTGATTCCGGGAACTACGCTGGATGTGGTACAGCCGGACTGCCGCGAATATTATTTTCACTTTCCCGAAATCGGGGGATTTGATGTGACTCGGGCGTCCCAAAATGAATATGTTGCCGACGAAGCGTGGCTTGGCGTGATCGAAGCGGGTTTTTGCATTCCGGGAAAACAGGAGATTGTGAAAAACAGGCTTTACATTGTGACCGGACGCTATACGGATGATGGCGACTGGATTCCCCGCCCGGACATGCTCACAAAAGTATACAATAAGCTGGTGCGTGTTGTAAAGAAGGTGGCTCCCTATACCGAGTTTGCGCATTTTGTTGTAAATCCGATGTATGCGGGGGAAAAGCATACAAGCAAAAAATATATTTCCGCTGCATTTTACGAGCTGGTACAAAGGGAAGATTACAAATTGGGGTAGTGTACTGACACATTCAAATTTCGCCAAATGACTTGACTGAATTTCCATCTGCCGCGTTGGCTTCATTCAACGATACCACCGCATCGTCTCATTCAGCCGCCTTGCAGACTGAAAATTCATTCTGCGCCATTAGGCTGAAAATGAATATGTCAGTACACTAGCAGGGATGCTTTGGAGGGACAAAAAATATGATCGACCTGCAGGATAAAAATATATGCCCCACCATGGAAGAGTTGGGCGAATATGTCAGAAATCCCCTTTTCACGCAGTTTTGCTCGGAGATTAAGAGTGCTTATAAGTGCGGGGAAAAAATGGAGTACAGCTCCTGCAGCTGGGAGAAGGGATGGAACGTGAAGTGGAAGAAAGCGGGAAAATCATTGTGCACGGTCTATCCGAGAGAAGGGTATTTTACCGTTCTGGTGGTGGTTGGCAAAAAGGAAAAGGCGGCTGTGGAAGAGATGCTTCCTGCTTGTACGGTGCAGCTGCGGCAAATTTATCAACAGACGCAGGAGGGAAACGGGCAGCGGTGGCTGATGATTGATCTGGAGGATGAAGACGATCTGTACAAAGATGTCCTTAGGCTTATCCGGATAAGAAGGGGCGCAGACTGACTTACATAGTCAATCTGCGCCCCATAGCGTTTACCGGTTTACCCTTTCGCCGCCTCCATCAGAATCCTGACGCAGAGGTCAATTCCCAGATTCCCGGCATTCATGTACAGGTCATAATTTTTCGGATCGCCCCACTCGTGGGTGGTGAGCGCGTTGTAGAAATTTTTTCTTCTCTTGTCATTCTTTTTCAGTGCGTTTTCGGCTTCCGTCTTCTGGATGCCTTCCCGCTCGATTGCACGCTGTATCCGTTTTTCATGGTTGGCATAGACAAACACATGCAGGGCGTTTTCCACATCCTTCAAAATATAGCCGGAGGCTCTTCCGACAATCACGCAGTTTCCTTCTTCAGCAGCCTTTTCGATGATGCGCTTTTCCTCCAGAAAAAGCTGGTCCGCAAGGGGCAGGTTCTTATTGCCGGAAAGTCCGCCCAGAGGGGTTTTGGACAGGTTTAAAAGGACATTGCCGGAGCTGCTCTCCTCAAGCGTTTCAATGTTATAAAACGGTATGTCAAGTTTCTGCGCCGCCTCCAACAAGATATTTCGGTCATAGAGTTTATATCCCAGCGATTCCGCCAGTCTTTTTCCGATCTCGTGTCCCCCGCTGGCATAACGCCGCTCGATTGTGATGATGTTATACATAAATGCGTCCCCCTTTCTGATGTTGCCTGCGTTTTACCTTCTCACTTCTTATTATAAACAATCCCGTGCCATATCTCAAACTGTTTTTACGAGCGTATCTGTTTTTGGGGAGGGCATATTTGTTTACAAGAGTCGATTTCGAACATGCTATTTTAAAATACGCCCGACACGAAAATCTCAATGCCGATCAGAATCAGGATCGTGCCGCCAAGCATGGTCGCCCGGTCTGCATATTTTGTCCCGAATCTCTTTCCGATATCCAGCCCCGCCATGCAGATCACAAAGGTAACCGCCGCAATGATAAGGGCGCAGACAAACGCCATGGGAAACCCGTATTTCGCAATGGTAAAGCCTACGGACAGGGCGTCTATGGATGTGGCGATCCCTTGCAGCAGGAGGGTAGTCATGTCTGTTCCGGGCTTTTCTGTCTCGTCATTGCCGCCCTTTATGCCGTCCGCAAACATCTTGCCGCCGATGAAAAGCAAAAGCGCCAGAGCGATCCACGGCACCAGTTTTTGAAAGGCGGTAAAATATCGGATAAAGGTGTGGACGCAGACCCAGCCCGCCAGTGGCATTGCCGCTTGAAAAAAGGCGAACACGCCGGCGATGCCACACATTTTTTTCCGCGCCATATCCGGCTCGTGCAATCCGTTGGCCAGCGATACGGAAAAGGCGTCCATGGAAAGCCCGACGCCGAGCAGCGCGCTGTTAAAGAAAAACAAGTAATCCCACTCCATCTTTCGTTCCTCCTGCGTTGAGACATGAAAAAATAGAACAGTTCAGCCATAAGAACGTATAAAGGCTGAATAGTTAAAAAAAACCAAGTACAGTTTCGGAAACTATACTTGGAATATGTTTAAAAATACACAGACTTCACGTATAGTTTCACTATACATGAGTCTCGCAATTTAAAACAAGCCAGACCGGACGGTCAGTATGTTGACTTGTTACGATATACGCTTGCTACTCCCCCATGGGAATGATATTAAAAGAAATTTATCATCAAAAAGGGCATTTGTCAACAGTTGTTTTCCAGTAACTGTCAAAACCGCCAAATCCGTCCGGCGGACCGTTGATGCCGGGCGGGACTTTGTGCTACAATAAATGAAATGGGACGGTTGGTTGCTGTCAGGAAAAAGGAGGTATGCTATGAGATTACTTGTGATTGGTGGCGTGGCGGCGGGGACGAAAGCCGCGGCAAAATTCAAGAGGGTAAACCCGGAGGCGGAGGTGACCATTGTCACAAAAGGCAAGGACATTTCCTACGCGGGATGCGGGCTTCCCTATTATGTGGGCGGGGCGATCCCGGAGAAGGAGCAGCTGATTGTCAATACGCCGGAGAAATACAGTTCTCTCACCGGCGCCATGGTTTATCCCCAGCGGGAAGTGGTGTCGCTTGACACTGACGCAAAGAAGGCGGTGGCGAAGAATCTGCGCACGGGCGCGGAAGAGATTTATGAATATGACGCGTGCATCGTGGCGGTGGGGGCTTCCCCGGTGGTACCGCCTCTGCCGGGCTTAAATCTGCCGGGCGTTTTCGTGATGCGCACGCCGGACGACGCGATTGAAACGAGGGATTACATAGCGGGTGACGACGTGAAGCGCGCCGTGGTAGTGGGCGGCGGTTTCATCGGACTGGAAGTGGCGGAGAATCTGCTGGAAAAAGGGCTTTCGGTGACGCTGATTGATATGGCGCCCCAGATCATGCCGGGATTTGATACGGAGATGGCGGCTTACGCGGTGCGGCATCTTGCGAAGAAAGGCATCAAAGTGATGACGTCTACGAAGCTGGAAGGCGTGACCGGGGACGTGAGAGCGGAAGGGGTGCAGACGGACAAGGGGCTGCTCCCTGCGGACGTGGTGATTCTCTCCATCGGCATCCGCCCGAACACGGGCTTTTTGCAGGATACCGGGATAGAGATGTTTAAGGGAACGATTCTTGTGGATGACAGGATGGCGACGAACGTGGCGGACGTCTACGCGGCGGGCGACTGCGCTATGGTAAAGAACCGTCTCACAGGGGAGAGACAGTGGTCGCCCATGGGTTCCTCCGCCAACATGGAGGGACGCACTCTCGCGCTGGCACTGGGCGGCAGGGATGTGGCATATCCGGGCGTGCTTGGGACAGGCGTGGTCAAGCTGCCGGGGCTTTCGGGCGGCAGGACCGGGTTGTCCGAGGAGCAGGCGAAAGCGGCTGGGTACGAGCCGGTCTGCGTGCTGGCGGTGACGGACGACAAGGCGCACTACTACCCCGACAGCGCGTGGTTTGCAATCAAGCTGGTGGCGGACAAGGCGACGCACAGGCTGCTTGGCGTACAGGTGCTGGGACCGGGCGCGGTGGATAAGGTGACGGATATCGGCGTGATGGCGGTGACCTTCGGGGCGACGCTAGAACAGATGACGTGCTTGGATCTGGCTTACGCGCCGCCGTTCTCCACGGCGATCCATCCGTTTGTGCAGGCGGTACATATGCTGCTGAATAAAATAACGGGCGATATGGATAGCTTCACGCCCGCGGAATATCTGGCGGGAGCAGCCGAAGGGTACCGCGTGATCGACGTAAATCCTGCAGGACCGACCATTGCGGGGGCAACTTACGTGGATCTGCTCAAGGTAAAGGGCGAGGTGCCGGGACTTTCCAAGGACGAGAAGCTTCTGCTTGTCTGCGCCAAGGGCAAGCGGGCATATCTTCTGCAGAACAGGCTGAAACGCTACGGCTACACGAACACGAAGGTGCTGGAGGGCTCCTCCTTCTTCAACGTGGTGAAAGTGGACAGCAAGCCCGGCGTGGTGACGGTGCCTGCGGAGGAGATTACCCGGGTGAAGGCGCTTGGCTGTCTGCACAATAAGGGGACAGACAATTTTAACGTCCGTGTGATCACGAGAAACGGCAAGATTACCACGGCGGAGCACAAAAAGATCGCGGAGGCGGCGGAGCGGTTCGGAAGCGGCGACGTGGTTATGACGACGCGCCTGACCATGGAGATCGTGGGCGTGCCCTTTGACCAGATCGAGAACATCCGTGCCTTTCTGGCGGAGGAAGGTCTGGAGACTGGCGGAACCGGCTCCAAGGTGCGCCCGGTTGTGGCGTGTAAGGGAACGACCTGTCAGTATGGGCTGTTAGACTCCTACGCTTTATCCGACAAGATACACGAGCGGTTCTTCCACGGCTACGCGTCCGTGAAGCTGCCGCACAAGTTTAAGATCGCGGTGGGCGGCTGCCCGAACAACTGTGTGAAGCCGGATCTGAACGATTTCGGCATCGTGGGACAGCGGGTGCCCGCAATTGATCTGGAGAAGTGCCGGGGCTGTAAGATCTGTCAGGTTTCGCTGGCGTGCCCGGTGGAGGCGTCGCAGGTGGTGGACGGCAAGCTGGTGATCGATCCCGACAAATGTAACAACTGCGGACGCTGCGTGGGCAAATGCCCCTTCAAGGCGTCGGAGGAGAGCGTGTACGGCTACCGCATCTACATCGGTGGGCGCTGGGGCAAGAGAGTGGCGCACGGGCAGAAGCTGGATAAGATATTCCTCGATGAAGAGGAAGTGCTCTCCGTTCTGGAAAAGGCAATCCTGCTGTTCCGCGAGCAGGGCAATACGGGAGAGCGTTTTGCGGATACGATAAGCAGGCTTGGCTTTGAGAACGTGCAGGCGCAGCTCATGGCGGATGATTTGCTTTCGAGGAAAGAAGCGATTCTCGGGGCAAAGGTACATCTGAAAGGCGGTGCGACCTGCTAATGAGGATAGGAAGTGATATTCAGACATCTGATACATGGTGTCTGCGTATCACTATGTTATGCTTAGGAAGAATGACCGGCTTGGTCAAATTCTCCGGCTGAAGATGTTATGAGGAGTAAGCGGCAGAAAAAATGGAGTGTATCAGTATCAGTCATAAAACGGCGGATTCCGGGGAGCGAGAAAAGTTTTATATCCCGAAAGAGAAGACAGGCGATTTCCTGCAAAAAATCCGGGCGGTTACGGGGGCGGAACAGTGTGTGCTGCTCTCCACCTGCAACCGCACGGAAATTTATGTGTCGGGGGAGGAAAATCGTTTCCGTGAATTGGAGAAAGCCCTCGAAATGATTTCAGGAAGCGATGGGGAACAGATCAGAAGTCTTGCCAGAAGGTATCAGGGCAGGAGGGCATTACACCATCTTTTCCGCGTGGTGTGCGGTATGGAGTCCATGGTCATCGGGGAGGACGAAATTCTTGGGCAGACGCGGGAAGCTTATCTTTACGCAAAGGAAGCCGAGCATACCGGGTATGAGTTGAATACGATTTTTCAGGCGGCGCTCGCCTGCGCCAAACGGGTGAAGACGGAGACGATGATCTCCAGGACGGCGGTTTCTGTGGCGACTCTGGCAGTCAATGAAGTAGCGCATCTGCCGATACCTCGTAAGACGGTGCTGCTGATGGGCGGCAGCGGACAAATGGGCAGTATTATACTGAAGAATCTGCTCAGTCAGAAAAATGTCCGTGTCATCGCTACGGTGCGGTCGCACAAAGGCATCTGCCAAAGCGGCGGTGAGCAGGTGGAACATGTGGATTATCAGAACCGCTACGCTGCCTTGGAGGAGGCGGATGCCATTATTTCGGCAACCGCCAGCCCCCACTATACGCTGACGGCGGGGCGGGTCAGGGAGGCGGTACGGACGCAGAAGGAACGGCTCTTCCTCGACATATCCATGCCGCCGGATCTGGATGCGGAGATCGGGCAACTGGCGCATTGCCGTCTGGTGGCTCTGGATGATATCAAAAAACTGGCGGCGGAGAACAACAGGCGCAAGCAGCAGGCATTTGCGGACGCGGAGGAGATTCTGGAGGAGGAGCTGGAAAAGCTCTGTAAAGCGCTGGCGTTCCACCGGTTTACCGAGGCTGATGTGCATTGGAAGGAGCGGTACGCGGACTGTTCGGCGGAAAAACTGCTCTATCTGCTGCGGGACGGGCTGGACAGCGATTCCTTCGCGGCGGTTCTGAAGGCATTGACGTAGCTGCTTGCGCCGGGTTGTAGTCATTCACACCGGTTAGTTGTAAATGCGTGCGAAATTTGCCGTGAGTGTGAATTGTGAGATTGCCCATGGCATTGAGCGGGACTGGCAATACTTTGACTGATGTAGTCATATAAGAGGAGCGTTCGCATGGGATATTTTCCTTTCTTTATAGAGTTAGAAGGCAAGCGAGGCGTGATTGTGGGCGGCGGAACGGTGGCGGCAAGAAAAGTGGAGAAACTGCTCGCGTTCGGACCGGAACTGACGGTGATTGCGCCTAATATAGAGGCATGTGTGAAGACACAGGGGGAGCTGCTGCAAAAGGACGCGGCGGGTTCCCTTCGTTTTGAGGAACGCTTTTTTCGGATGGAGGATCTGGACGGCGCGGATTTTGTGATTGCGGCCACGGACGATGCGGCGCTGAACGGAGAGATTGCGGATTACTGTAAAGTGCGGCGGATCCCGGTCAATGTGGCGGACGACGGGGAAAAATGCACGTTTTTCTTTCCCGCGCTCATCAAGGACGGACCGCTTACCGTGGGGATTTCCACAGACGGGAAAAGCCCGTTTGCGGCGTCGTGGGTGCGGCGGGAGATTGCGGAAATGCTGCCGGAGTCAATCGGAGAAACGATTGACTTATTAGGTCAAGTCCGCCCTGTGGTATTGGAATTGGAAGCGGAGGAAAAAGACAGGAAAAAGCTGTTTGAGCAGCTGTTTTTCTACTGTATGGAATGTTCGGAGAGGGAAAAGAACGTAACTGCGGAGGAATTGACTAATCTGGTTAAGACCGGATGGAAAAAATATTTAACCCAGGGGACGTCTGAAAAGTAATATTTCAAGTGTGGTATGAAGGATAGGCGGCTTAGAATTGGGGACAGGCGGCGGTTTCCAAATGGGAACGGGGACGGCGCGCCTGATTTGTGGCAAATAATAAAGTCAGAGGAAGGAATGCCGGAAACATGGACAAAATCAGAATTGGCACCAGAGGGAGCAAACTGGCTTTGCGACAGGCGGCGCTTGTGCAGGAAGCCCTGGTTCGGGCGTGCGGCGGCGTAGTGACTGAGTTGGTCATTTTGCGCACCAGGGGAGACCGGATTCAGGATAGGCCGCTTTCGGCGCTTGGTGACAAGGGGGTGTTTGCTTCGGAGCTGGAGCAGGCGCTGCTTGCCGGGCAGATTGATCTGGCGGTGCATTCCGCGAAGGATCTGCCCATGAGGCTGGCGGAAGGGCTGGCCATTGCGGCCGTTTTGCCAAGGGCCGATGTACGGGACGCGCTTGTGGTGCCGAAGGGAGGCAGAGTACCGGTTTTGCGGCAGAATTTATATGAGGAACGCGAATTGGTGAGGGTAGAAGATACGGAGAAGAAAGACCGGACGGAATCGAGAGCAGGGCGGGAAGCCTGCCGGGGATGCGAAGGCAGGCAGGCAGAAGAGAGTACGGCGCGGGCAATGCCGGGAGACAGCAGCCAAATATTCCGCCTTGGTACCGGCAGCAGGCGGCGGCAGCTCCTCGCCGGAAAAATCTGGGGGAACGTAATCTGTGAGGAAATTCGCGGCAATGTGGACACCAGGCTTCGCAAACTGCAGGAGGGTCGTTACGATGGCATTATTCTGGCGAAGGCGGGACTGGATCGGCTGGGAATAGGGTCTGACAGGGAAGAGGCCTTTGACTTTTATCCGCTCTCCCCGGAAGTGTTTCTGCCTGCGGCCTGTCAGGGTATCATAGCGGTGGAGACGGTGGAGGGCTCCCTGGCGGCCGGAATCTGCAAGGAGATTTCGGATGCGGAGACAGAACTTTGCTATGCGGTTGAGCGGGAGGCGCTGGCGCAGCTTTCGGCGGACTGCAGCGAGGCAGCGGCGGCGTGGTGCAGGCGTGTATCGCCGGATCAAGAAGCATACACGGTATCGGCGCCGGTGCAGGATAGACCGCCGGTACGGCAGTTGTCAGCGTGGCGTCCGGAATCGGCTTATGCAGCCTTGGCATATGTGCCGGAAACAGCATGTCCGGAAGAGCGCATATTGCTGGATGTCATGTATGCGGATCGACGGGTCAGCATGACCGGACCGGTCAGTGCGGTGGAAGGCAGACGGCTGGCGCGATGTGCGGCGCAGGAAGTAAAAAGCCAGAAGGAAAAGGCGGTGTGCAGTCAAAATCAGTGAAATACCCCGAAGCAAGCTACGGGGCATTATAGCTTAAATGCGCAGCAAGCTGCGGGGTATTAAACCCTCGCGGCAGTCGCCAAATGCCTGCAAGTAGTCACTTGGCTCGTTGCTTGCGGGAATAAAGGAACAGGAAAATAAACGGCGGGTGTGCAGATTATAAAGGAAACATAGTTATAAATCAGCAGACTGGCTGTGGAATTAGGGAGAAGGGTGAGATTGAGCGCGGGGAAGGTATATCTGGTGGGCGGTGGCTGCGGCGACGCGGAACTTGTGACGCTGAAAGCAATAAAGGCTCTGCAGAAATGTGACACGGTGGTCTATGACAGTCTGGTGTCCGAGGAGCTTCTGCAGTGGACGAGATCGGATTGTGAGAGAATCTATGTGGGAAAACGATACCAATGCCACAGCAAGGGACAGCTTGAAATCAACGCTCTTCTCATAAAAAAAGCGCGGGAAGGAAAAACGGTGGTGCGCCTGAAGGGCGGCGACCCCTATGTGTTCGGCAGAGGCGGGGAAGAATTTATCGCGCTGAGGGACGCGGGCATCCGCTGTGAGGTGATTCCCGGCATTACATCGGCCATCGCGGTTCCGACGGCGGCCGGGATTCCCGTGACCCACAGGGGGCTTTCGGACAGCGTGACGGTGGTGACGGGAACGGCGGCAAAGACAGGCGGCGGAGAGGAACTGCAGCTGGATTTTCACACGCTGGCACAGCTTAAGGGAACGCTTGTGATCCTGATGGGGATGCATCATCTGGCGGAGATTGTGGTTGGGCTGCTGGCGGCGGGCAAGGACAGACTTACGCCCTGCGCTGTTATTATGGAAGGAACGACGGAGAGACAGAAAGTGGTGAGAGCGCCGCTTTTTGAACTGCCAGCGCGGGCGGCGGATCGGGGGATTACCTCCCCGGCGGTGATCGTGGTCGGCGCGGTGGCGAAGCTGGAACTCATCATGGCGGGAGAAGGAAAAACAGAGGCAGAGCGGGAAACTTTCATTCACTTTGAGAAGACAGAAACGAACGGAGCGGAAAGGAAAGGAAAGAAAACTGCGGAGGCGGAAGGTAAGGAATCATACGGTGCAGAGAGTGGGAGGAAAGCGGCGGATTGTATGGAGAAAGGGGTGTATGACATGCCCCTTTCTGGAATCACCGTCGGCGTGACCGGGACGGCGCATTTTGCGGACAGGCTGTCCGGCGTGCTCCGGGAAAAGGGCGCGCAGCCGTGGGATATGCAGTTTATGGAAATCATGCCGACGCAGGAGCCACTGCCGGATTTCACGGATTATGGATGGCTTGTCTTTACCAGTCCCAACGGGGTGAGGGTTTTTCTGGATAAAATGCGGTGGGAACGGCGGGACTTGAGAATGCTTGCCGATAAGAAAATCGCGGTGATCGGCCCGGGGACGGCGCTGGCGCTCCAAGAGGCCGGGATTTACGAGGATTACATGCCGCAGGTCTATGACGCGGCACATTTGGCAGGGGGACTTGCGGACATGCTCACAGCAGGTCGGGCGCAGGTCGGATATGACGGCACGGAAGCATGCAGGGATGCGGGGAAGAAATGTGCGGGCGGAGACGAAGAGGGCGGCAGCGCCGAAGCTACGGGCACAGGCGGAAAGTGCCGGAGAATGGACAGCGTGCGGCACTCCGTGCTGCTCCTGCGCGCAAAGCAGGGGAGCGATATTCTGCCGTATACCTTCCGAAAGCGAGGTATTCCATATGCGGAATATCCCCTTTATGAGCTGGGTGTGCAGGAGGAAAAACGGGACGCGGTGATCACAAAGGAGCCGGATTACCTTGTGTTTGGCTCCGCCATGGGCGCAAAGGCTTATTTTGAGGAAATGGAGAGGAGAGGCGCTCGGAACACGAAGAGCCGCTATGTGTGCATCGGAGAACAGTGCGCAAAGGAAGTGCGAAAGTATGTGACGGATCCTCCCCTGATTGCGGAGAAAGCGGATGTGGGCGCCATTGTTGACTGCCTGTGCAATGCTGTTGCTTACAGTAGAAAGGAAGAGAAACCATGTATCGATTCAGAAGATTGAGAAGGGATGAGAGAATCCGCGCTGTGATGCAGGAGACGAGACTGCATCCTAAGGATTTTATCTATCCGATTTTTGTGACAGAGGGGGAAAACGTGAAGAATCCGGTGGAATCCATGCCGGGAGTTTTTCAATACTCCATCGACTGTCTGGATGAAATTTTAGACCGGGTGAGAGAGACGGGCATCGGGGGCGTTATGCTTTTCGGCATTCCTGCACACAAAGATCCGCAGGGGAGCCAGGCCTATGCTTCCGACGGCGTCACCCAGAGGGCGGTCCGCCATATTAAGGAGAAGTACCCGGAAATCTATATCGTGGTGGATGTGTGCCTGTGTGAATACACTTCCCACGGGCATTGCGGGATGGTACGCGGGGAGGAGATTCTCAATGACGAGACGCTGCCGTATCTGGTGAAGATGGCGGTGAGCCTTGCAGAAGCGGGAGCGGATATGGTGGCTCCTTCTGATATGATGGACGGCCGGGTGGCGGCCATACGGGAGGGGCTCGATCAGGCGGGATTTGCCCAGACGCCGATTATGGCTTACAGCGCGAAATTTGCCTCCGCCTACTATGGGCCGTTCCGGGATGCGGCGCAGTCGGCACCGGGATTCGGTGACCGCAAAAGCTACCAGATGGATTTTGCCAACGGGCAGGAGGCGCTGCGGGAAATCCGCGCGGACATAGAGGAGGGGGCGGACATTGTGATGGTGAAACCTGCCCTTGCCTATCTGGACGTCTTAAAGGAGGCGGCGCTCACCTTTGACATGCCTCTTGCGGTGTACAATGTGAGCGGGGAGTACGCCATGGTAAAGGCGGCGGCAGAGAGAGGGTGGATCGACGAGAGAAGGATTGTGTCAGAGAATCTCACGGCAATGAAGCGCGCGGGCGCCAGGATCATCATTACCTATCACGCCTTGGAGGCAGTAGAATGGGGGATCGTATGAGCAGCAGATCAGAACAGCTTTTTGAGAAGGCGCGGCATCTGATCCCGGGCGGAGTCAACTCCCCCGTGCGGGCGTTTGGCGCGGTGGGCGGACACCCCTTTTTCGTGGAGAGGGCTGAGGGCCCATGGCTCTATGACGTGGACGGCAACCGGTATCTGGATTATGTCTGCTCCTGGGGGCCCGGCATTCTGGGACATGCGCATCCGCAGGTGGTGGAGGCGGTACAGAGGGCGTGTGCGGGTGGGCTTACCTTCGGCGCGCCCACGGCGGGGGAAGTGGAGCTGGCGGAGCTGATAGGCGCCTGTGTGCCGGATGTAGAGATGGTGCGTCTGGTCAGCTCCGGCACGGAGGCGGTGATGAGCGCCGTTCGCGTGGCCAGAGGCTTCACGGGCCGGGAAAAAATCATCAAGTTTGCAGGAAACTACCACGGCCATTCCGACGGACTGCTGGTGAAGGCGGGCTCGGGACTTATGACCCAGTCCGTGCCGGACAGCGCGGGCGTACCGTCGGGATATGCGGCTTCCACGCTGACGGCAGTCTACAATGACGAGGAATCCGTGCGTGCGCTGATGGAGGAAAACCACGGACAGGTGGCGGCGGTGGTGGTGGAGCCGGTGGCGGCAAACATGGGCGTGGTGCCGCCGAAAAAAGGGTTTCTGGAATTTCTGCGCCGCATGACAAAAGAGCAAGGTGCGCTCCTGATTTTTGACGAGGTGATTACGGGTTTCCGGCTGGGTCTTGGCGGCGCGTCTGAATATATGGGCGTGCATGCCGACCTGTACACGTTTGGAAAAATTGTGGGCGGCGGGATGCCTCTGGCGGCTTACGGCGGCAGGCGGGATATCATGTCAAGCGTTGCGCCCCTCGGGGCTGTCTATCAGGCGGGCACGCTGTCGGGAAATCCGGTGGCGGTGGCGGCGGGCATCGCAACGCTGAAAATACTGATGGACGATCCGGGCATCTACGAGCGGATTGACAGGCGGGCGCGGAAGCTGGCGGCGGCTTATCGGAGCGCGGGGCTTACGGTGAACCGGGCGGGCTCGCTGCTGTCGGCGTTTTTTGTCCCCGCGAGCAGCGAGCCAGGTGATTGCCTGCTTGATGCGCCGCTGCCTGCGGCGGGGGTTTGGCCTCCCGGGCGGGAGGCGGATGTCTCCGGGGTTTCGGGAGAAAGGGCGGGAAAAGAACAGGAACAGTGGGATCGGGTTCGGCGGGTGGAAAATTACGAGGACGCGTGCCGGTGCGACAGGGAGGCGTTTGCGGCTTATTTCAACAGGATGCTGGAGCGGGGCATCTATGTGGCACCGTCACAGTTTGAGGCCATGTTCGTGTCGGACGCCCACTCGGACGAGTTGATCGGGGAGACCTGCGAGGCGGTGGCTGTGTGCGTCGGCCGGGGCGGACGGAACAGGCGTGCGGAATATGCGGATGAGAACGGGACAGAATAAGGGATAGGAGCATAAGGAGGAAAACGGATGAGTGAAATTGACGATGTCATCAAAATGCTGGACAATCTGACCAAAGACGGGGTTAGCCGCATTAAGGTGGAAACCTCGGAGGAGCTTCACGGGGGAGAGCGGAAGAAAGCGTACCACCACGGGCGCTGCGACGTGGGAAGCCCTTTTGCCACGGGAAAGCTGTTTGACGCGGAGGATCCGGACTGCGGGTAGACAGACACCTACAGAGCTTTGGCAAAGAGTCGTAACACTTCCCAGCGGGAGGTTACATTGAGTTTCCGGAACAGGTTCTGGAGATGTTTTTGCAGCGTACTTTCGCGAATGCCGAGTGCATTCGCGATTTCCGTATTTGTCTCAAGGAGGCGCAGATGCCGCAGGATTTCAGTCTCGCGCGGTGTGAGTCCGCAATCCTTCTGCAGTCCGCTCAATGTCAGATTGTCTCTGTCGGAAGAGATGCCGGCATCGGGCATAAGGATGCGGCGGATGGACGCGTTCAGATGCATGCCGAGAGCGCGCAGAAAAAACATATTCTCGGAGGAGAAAGCGCCGTCCTCGCGCGTGCGGTAAAGCGTAAGCAGTCCGAGCAGTTCGCCCTGCGAGACGATTGTGAGCTGCATATCGTCGTAGACATTGAACTTTCTGTAACAATTCACGTACAGCGGCGAGTTGAGCCGTTTTTCTTCATCGAGGACATCGCTCGCGCGAAGGAGCTTGGACTCTTTGGCGTAGAGGTTCCACAGGAGATAGTCTGTGTCCTGCTCGCTGGCCAGGTATGCCTGCTCAGCCGGAAGGAAGCTCTGCGGAAAGCAGATCGGATGACCGAGCGTGACGTGCTGCGCGTCTCCGCTCACTTTAAACAGAATGCTGGCGTATTGAAACGGGATAATGATCCTGAGGCGCTGGAAAAAGTCGTCCCTGATATCCAATAAATTCTGCCAGCCGTATATGTCGTATATGAGATCGTTCATGACTAAAAAAATATTCTTCTCCACAGGGTAGCCCTCCTTTTTTTGTCTATTATAGTTAAGAAAATACTTAAAAACAAGTAGAAATCATTTTATATAATAAGAAAATGGTCGAAATTAGTAATAGGAAATACGACATTTCCGTGTTATGCTGGTAACAGCTCAGATGAGAGCGGGTACAAGGGTGTATCTGTGACAGACGTGTCACGGGCGCACCTTTTTTTATGCGCAGGTCCGCATATGGAAGGTTGCTGTTTCACAGTATACGGGCCGCGCGGCGGGTAGGAGAAGACGGCTCTTCCCTACTCGATTGTGCAGCAGGACATTTTATCAGGGAAAGGCGGGAGGAAAGATGGCGGATAAGACACAGGTAATTGAAGATTTAAATAAAGTGGTGAGTCTGATTAAGCGTGATACCAAAGAAATTACACCCGAAGAAAAAAAGCAGATGGTAGCCGATACCTTACATTATTTTGACAGTTATGTCAGTCCGGGGTGGCTGAAATACCGCAAATCGGTTTCTTCGGATTCGGAGAGCGGCGCGGTGCTGGAATGGTATGATGAGGGCGCTTACTGCTGTGGGCTGAACGATGAGAAATTTATTGACTGTCTGGGCGGCTTCGGTATTTTTACTTGCGGGCACAGAAATGAGGAGATTCTGGATGTCGTGAGAGCACAGCTCGACCATCAGGCGCTTCATTCACAGGAGCTGCTTGATCCTCTCCGGGGATATCTGGCAAAGGCCATGGCTGACATTACGCCCGGTGATTTACAGCAGTGCTTCTTTACGAACGGAGGCGCGGAGGCGGTGGAGATGGCGCTTAAGCTGGCGCGTATCGCAACGGGAGGACGCTGGTACATATCGACCGTGGGAGCGTTCCACGGGAAATCTATGGGAGCTGTCTCTATGGGTGGCAAGGGAACATACCGGGTGCCGTATACACCGATGATTCAGCAGGTGCAGCACGTGGAGTATGGCAATGCGGAGGATATGCGGAAGGCGATTGTCAATCTGCAGGCTGTCGGGGAAAAGGTGGCGGCGGTCATCTTAGAGCCGATTCAGGGAGAGGCAGGAGTCATCATTCCGCCCGAAGGATATCTGACAAAGGTGAGAGAGATCTGCGATGAGACAGGCGTAGCGCTTATCTTTGATGAGATACAGACAGGGATGGGGCGTACGGGAACTATGTGGCGCTGTGAGGCAGAGGGCGTAATTCCCGATATCATGACTTTCGGAAAAGCGTTTGGAGGCGGCATCCTGCCAATCACGGGCATTATCTGCAGGCCGAAGATGTGGACGCAGGATCTGATTGACAATCCGTGGCTGCTCGGCTCCCCGACGTTCGGCGGTAACCCGCTGTGCTGCGCGGCAGCGATTGCGACGATCAAATATATGCTTGAACACGATATTCCGGGCGTGTGCGCGCAAAAGGGAGAGGTTCTGAAGGCGGGACTTCAGTCGCTGGCGGATCAGTTCCCCGAGATCATCCGTGAGGTGCGCGGAACCGGATTGATGCTGGCGGTGGAGTTCCACTCCTGTGAGCTCGGCTATGAGACATCGAAGGGGTTGTTTGCCAGAAAGGTGATGACTGCCGGGACGCTTGTCAATGCCAAGACCATTCGTTTCGAACCGACGGCGATGCTGTCTGAGCAGGATATCAAAGATGTGATCGGCAGGATGCGGGAGGCGTTATCCGATACGAAGAAGACATTTAACTTATAGTTTATACAACAGATGCAAGGGCGCATATCCGACGGGTAGGCGCCCTTTGCTGACGCGTGAGAGGTAAAGATATGAACACTGGACTAATTGCGATTTTTATCATTCTGTTTGTCATCGTCGGGGCGATCACGACAAAAAAGTGCGTGGAATTTCTGGTTGCAGGTTCGCTGATAGCGGCGGTGGTGCTCTATCACGGCAGTTTTCTGACGCAGTGGTGCGCGCAGATACAGACGGCGCTTGCGGATAATGTGTGGATTGTCATTATCTGTGGCCTGTTTGGCAGCCTGATTGCATTGCTTCAGGAGGCGAAGGGGAGTTTTGGTTTTTCCAAGCTGGTGGAAAAGCTTTGCAACAGTGAAAAAAAGACTTTGTTTACAACGTTTGTTCTCGGCATTCTGATTTTTGTGGACGATTACTTGAACGTTCTCTCAATCGGTGTCTGTATGAAAGGTGTCTTCGACAAGAAAAAGATTCCCAGAGAGACGCTTGCCTATATGCTGGATTCGACGGCGGCTCCGGTTTGCGTGCTGCTTCCCTTCTCGACATGGGCCGTGTTTTATTCGAGCATGTTTTTTGAGCAGGACATGATTGTGCAGGCGGGTTTTTCGTCCGGCATGGATGCCTATATACACGCGATTCCATTTTGCTTTTACCCGATTATCACGCTTCTTGTGGTACTGCTCTTTGCGCTTGGCGTTATGCCGAAGATGGGAGATATGAAAAAGGCTTATGAGCGGGTGGCACAGACGGGGAAGGTTTACTCTGACGCAAGCAGGAAATATAATCACGAGGAGTATAAGGGGTACGAGGAGGAAGGCAATATCTGGGACTTTATCATTCCGATGGCAGTGCTGGTGGGCATGGCAATCGTGTCGAGCGACGTGCTGCTGGCGGTTGTGCTGGCGATTCTTGTCTGCTTTGTCATGTATGTGCCCCGTAAGGTAGTGAGTTTTGACGAATTTTTCAATATTGTCACAAAAGGGCTTGCCGATATGGTTCCGGTGTGCACGCTGCTCGTTGTGGCCTTTGCGGTGCAGGCGCTCACACAGGAGATGGGGCTGGCTGATTTTATTATTGAGACGATGACCCCGCTTCTCGGTGCGGCGACTTTCCCGATGATCACGTTTGTCCTTGTTGCGGCGCTCTGCTTCACGACAGGTTCTTTCTGGGGCATGTGCGCGGTTGTGACGCCAATTGTGTTTCCACTGGCAGCGGCCCTTGGCGCGAATCCGGTGCTTGTCATGGGTGCGATTATTTCCGGCGGCGCTTTTGGGAGCCACGCCTGCTTTTATGGGGACGCAACGATTCTGGCTTCAACCGGCGCGTGTATTGACAATATGGAGCACACCATGTCGCAGCTTCCCTACGTGCTGCTGGCAAGCGGACTTTCCGTTGTCAGTTTCCTGATCTGCGGTTTCCTGCTGTAAGACGCAGTACGCCGTCTGCGGCGGCGGGGAAAATGAGAGGATTTTCATTCAAATCAGTGCGGAGAATGCCGGACAGGCGCGAGATCCGGCGCGGGTGCGACTGATAACATGTGTTATGGAAGAATAACTGCGGAGGAGGAACGCTCATGGAACGATATGTCATAAGGAGCAGACAGGTGTTTACCGGTCTGCGCGAATGTCCGCAGCCGGCGGCCATCGTCGTGGCCGACGGGATGATTGAGAAGGTGCTGCCGCGGGATTATGAAGGATTCCCGGACTGCGGGGGACTGCCCGTGAAAGATTATGGGGACGCGCTGATTATCCCTTCTTTTCTGGATGCGCATACGCACATGTTCTCCGGCGCGGTGGATGCGAGCGATTATGTTTGTGACACGCTCGGGGAGTGTGGCAGTGAAGCCGCGTGCGCGGAGCGGATTGCGGCCTATGCCAAGGAGCATCCCAACCAGCGGCGCATTCGTGGAGCCGGGTGGTTTGTGGGCGCGTGGAACGACGCACCGCTGCCGGATAAGAGAAGTCTTGACGCGGTGATTTCCGACCGCCCGGTATATCTTTTATGCGCGGATTCGCATAGCATGTGGCTTAACTCAAAGGCCATCGAGGAGGCGGGCTTTTCGGAAAGCTTTGCCGTGGAGAACGGCGAGGTCTGCCGGGACGCGGAGGGAAGACTTACAGGACTGTTTATCGAACCGGCGGCCTATGCGCCAGCCATGGAAAAATATATGGAATTTTCGGCATCGGAAATGCTTGAGATTCACCGTCATTTCCAGCAGGAACTGGCACGCTGCGGTATTTCTGCGGTCAGCGAAATGTTTGCGGACGACTATACGCACGAGACAAAAGAACGATATCTGCAGTTGGTGAGACTGGATCGGGCAGAGGGACTGCGGGCGCAGACCTTTCTCTATACGAAACTTTTTGACTACACGGACTTTACGCTGTTCTCGGCAATGCAGCGTGAGGTAAAATCGGCGCATGTGCATATTGCCGGTGTCAAAGGGTTTATCGACGGCGTGACGGAGACATATACAGGTCTCCTTTTGGAACCCTACACCGACCGTCCAGGGACATGTGGGGAAGGACTGCCGTTACACCCGCGGGAACGGATGCAGGAGGAGATTGCGGCGGCGAATGCGGCAGGCATACAGGTGAGGCTGCACTGCATCGGAGACGGCGCCGTGCGCATGGCGCTTGATATGTATGAGGAATCGGAAAGGCGAAACGGCAGAAAGGATCTGCGCAACACGATAGAGCATATCGAAAACATCCATCCCGATGACCTTGCGCGCTTTGCCGCTCTGGATGTGATTGCGTCGATGCAGCCATACCATCTCACGCTTTCCAACGGGGCCAAGGTGTGGAGGCTTGGCGAAAAACGATGTCAGCTGGAATTTCCGATTCGGTCAATCTATGACTGCGGCGGTCGTATTGCGATCGGTACGGACTATCCTGTTGTGACGATCAATCCTTTCGCGACGATTTACGCCGCGGCGACCCGGTGCGATGATGCCGGTCTGCCGACCGGCTGCAACGCGGACACACAAAAGTTACCGCTGCCAGTTATCCTGAAGGCGTACACACAGGGGGCGGCGCGGGTGTACCACGCGGATGGGGTGATGGGGACGATAGAGGCGGGAAAATTTGCCAATCTGCTTGTTTTGACGGATAATCTGTTTGAGATTCCGACGGAACGGATACGGAACACAAGGGTAGCTGTCAACTACTTTGAAGGAAGAGAGGTATATCATGAGTAAAAGCAAATATGTCATTACAATCACAAGGCAGTTCGGAAGCCTTGGGCGGCCCATTGCAAAGAGGATGAGCGAACTGCTTGGCATTGAGTTTTATGACAGGGATTTGGTGGATCAGGCGGCGAAAAAGCTGAATCTCCCGGAGTCCGTGGTGGACGAGGAGGAGGAGAGCGCAAAAATCAGCACGCCGTTTTATCTGCGCCGTATGCAGTTTCCGCTCGGAAAAAATACAAACAGCCGGCAGGATGAAATTTTTGAGGCGCAGCAGAATATAATTAAATTTCTGGCGGACAAGGAGACATGCATCATCGTCGGACGCTGTTCGGATTTCATTTTGTCCGAGGAGGAGAATGCGCTGCACATTTTCATTTATGCACCTTATGAAAAGCGGGTGGAGAACTGTGTGACAGATCTTAAAATGGATGTGAAGGAAGCGCGCAAACTGATTGTTGATGTGGACGAGGCGCGAGATTCTTATCACATGCATTATGCGGGTTATTATCCCGACGACAAGAGCCATAAGGACATCATGATTGACAGCAGTCTGCTCGGGGTAGAAGGGACGGCGGAATATCTCGTAGAACTGGTCAGAAGGAAATTTGACGGAGCGAAGGCATAAATCATGTGGTATGCACACGGCGGATTGTGGAGGAGATCAAAAGTGAGTCAGATAAAAAAGGAGCAGACGGGGTTTCGTCCCGTGAGAAAAATGAAACAGGCGCTCGACGAGGAAACATGTGTTTCTCTGCTGGAGAAAAACGGGACGGGGACACTGGCGCTGACCGGCGACGGAGGATTTCCCTACGCCGTGCCGGTCAACTATATGTACCGCGGCGGATGTATCTACTTTCATGGAACAGAGAATGGGCATAAAGGTGATGCGATTGCGAAGGATGCCAGGGTATCCATGTGTGTGATTGCACGCGATATACTGCTGCCGGAGAAATATACAACAGATTTTTGCAGTATAATTGTTTTTGGCGAGGCTGCTCCAATAGCGGACGCTGTCAAAAAGCGCCGGATCATCCGCGCGTTCGCGGAAAGGTTTTGCGGCGGCTTTATGGACGGCGTGGAAGAGGAGATTGACCGTGTGTGGGAGATTTTGACAGTCTGGGAGTTAAAAATCCGGCATATGAGCGGAAAGCAGGGAGGAGAGGCATGAAAAAGGTGACGGTGGCGGCCACACAGATGGCATGTACATGGGACAGGGAAGAGACATTACACAGGGCGGATGCGCTCGTGCGGGAGGCAGCGGCGAAGGGGGCGAATATTATTTTGCTGCAGGAGTTGTTTGAGACGCCCTATTTTTGCCAGAAACACGAGTTTAAACATATGGAACTGTCGGCTCCGGCAGAAGAGAATCGGGCGGTACGGCATTTCAGAACGGTGGCGGCACAGCTTGGCGTTGTGCTTCCGATCAGTTTTTTTGAGCGGGCCGGCAATGTGATGTACAACAGTGTGGCGGTCATTGACGCGGATGGCAGCGTGCTTGGTGTTTACCGCAAAACGCATATTCCGGACGGCGCGCCTTACGCGGAGAAGTTTTACTTCTCGCCGGGGGATACAGGTTTTCGGGTCTGGGACACAAAGTACGCAAAAATCGGAGTCGGCATCTGCTGGGATCAGTGGTTCCCGGAGGCGGCGCGGTGCATGGCGCTTATGGGGGCGGAAATTTTGCTCTATCCGACAGCAATCGGTTCCGAACCGGATCTTGGAATTGACTCCAAAGCGCACTGGCAGCATGCGATGCAGGGACACGCCGCCGCCAATATCATGCCGCTGCTTGCGTCAAATCGTATCGGCACGGAGAGGCAGGGCGATTCGGAGATGACATTTTACGGCTCCTCGTTTATTGCGGATGAGACGGGAGAGATTGTGGAAGAGACTGACAGGGAGACAGAGTCGGTGATCGTTCACGCCTTTGATCTGGACGGGATAGATTTAAAGCGCAGGCAGTGGGGCGTTTATCGGGACCGCAGGCCGGAAATGTATGGGCGTCTGATGGAAAAGTGAGAGAAGTGACCGCAAAAATGGAAACGGTACCGCCGGATTTTTAAAATGAAACGAATAAAACGTAGTGCTAAGCCGCTTGTCAGAAGTTGTGGCTTAGCACTTTTGTTTGTTCGCAGCCTTTTGGAATACAGATTTTGGAATACAGTTTTATTTTAAACGATTGAAATAAAGCGGCAGTTATGCTACAATTTCGTTATCTATAGTATTGCTGGCAACGGTCATACATATTACATGTCAAAGGAGAAATGAGGATGCGGAAAAGTATTAAGATTATGGCTGGAACCCGGGTTGCGGCAGCTTTGCTGGCGGTGATACTCTTCAGTATACTGACAACCCAAAATATTTATAAAATGGAGGATTCCTCAGAAGCCAATATCGCGGTGAACGCTCTTTTACAGAGGGCGCAGAAGGCGGAGGCGGCTCATTACAAGTGGTCTTCCAACTTGAGCAACGCGCTGTACAGCGGCTCGGAATTTACGGGTAGCACAGACCCGACGGGCTGTGTGCTGGGACAGTGGCTCTACGGGGAGGCGGGAACGGAGGATCAGACGATTCTTGATCTGCGAAACCAGCTCGAGCCTCTGCACAAGCAGCTGCATGAGTCGGCTATCTATGTGCTGGAGCTGTATGCGGATGATCCCGCGCAGGCGCAGGCGTATTATCAGGAAACCATTATGAGCAATCTCAGTGTTCTGGTGGGGCTTCTGGAACAGGTCGTGGAGCGCGGCACGGAGCTTAACGAGATCAGCGAGGCGAATATGGAAAAGACGGTGTCCACCATGCACATTGTCACGGGCGTAGGGCTTTTGCTGACTTTATTTTTCCTCCTGAGTCTGGTTATTTATATCATCAAGCGCGTGGTGAAGCCGATTTTGTTTATCACGGAGAAAACCAGCCCGCTGCAGGAGGGCTGCATGAAGGTGGAACTGAATTATAATGCCAACGACGAGATCGGCGATCTTTCCAGAACGCTGAAAGATTCTATTGACCGGATTAATCAATATATAGAGGACATCAACCGTATCATGAGCCAGCTTTCCAGCGGTAATTTTGACGTGGCAGCGTCGGTTCCGTTTATCGGTGATTTCCGCTCTATTTCTGATTCCATAGACAGCTTTACGGCATCTCTCTCTTCGGCCATGTCCAATATCAACAATGTGGAGCATAAGGTGTTCGGGCACGCGCAGAGTTTGTCCGGCAGTTCCCAGATGCTTGCGCAGGGCGCGACCGATCAGGCGGCGGCGGTGGAAGAGCTGACTGCCACGACGGAGGATCTGGCGAGAAGTGCAGAGAAAAATATGCAGATGGCGACCGAGATGCGGGATAACGCGCGGATGACAGGCGATCAGGTGAATCTGAGCAGCCAGCAGATGGAGCAGCTTGTCAATGCGATGACGGATATCAGCAATACGTCGCAGGAGATCGAAAACATCATTTCCACGATTGAGAATATTGCTTTCCAGACAAACATTCTGGCGCTGAACGCGGCGGTGGAAGCGAGCCGGGCAGGCGAAGCAGGCAAGGGCTTCGCGGTCGTGGCGAAGGAAGTCCGCGATCTGGCGGCGAAGTCCGATACGGCTGCGAAGGCGACGAAGGATCTGATAGAAAATTCCGTTCAGGTGATCGGGAGAGGCAGCAGGATTGTGGACGAAGTGTCCGAGTCGTTAAAGAGGACGCTCACGCTTGTCACAGAGTCAAACGGCGCTGTGGAGGAGTTCGCCGATGCGGTGCAGATAGAGGCGACTGCGATTTCACAGGTGTCCGAGGCGCTCGGACAGATTTCCAGCGTGGTGCAGACCAATACTGCCAACAGCGAGGAGTCCGCGGCAGTCAGCGCGGAGCTGTATGAGCAGGTGAACAGGCTGCAGACGCAGACGAGAAGATTTAAACTGAAACATTAAAGGAAACAGGGGAAAAGAATTATGTCAGAAAAAACAATACCGTATAAGATATATCTGGAAGAGGAGGAGATGCCCAAGCAGTGGTACAATGTCCGTGCCGATATGAAAAATAAGCCTGCGCCGCTGTTGAATCCCGGCACCTTGAAGCCGATCACGTTCGAGGAGTTGAGCCAGGTGTTTTGCGACGAACTGGCGAGGCAGGAATTAAACGATACGGACGCCTATATCGACATTCCGCAGGAAATTTTGGATTTCTATAAGATGTACCGCCCGTCGCCGCTTGTGCGGGCGTACTGTCTGGAAAAGAAGCTGGATACGCCGGCGAAGATTTATTATAAGTTTGAGGGAAATAACACAAGCGGCAGCCATAAGCTCAACTCCGCCATTGCACAGGCATATTACGCGAAACAGCAGGGACTGAAAGGCGTTACCACGGAGACGGGGGCCGGCCAGTGGGGCACGGCGCTTTCCATGGCGTGCTCCTATTTTGATCTGGACTGTCATGTCTATATGGTAAAGGTTTCCTATGAACAGAAGCCGTTTCGCCGTGAGGTGATGCGCACCTACGGCGCGCAGGTGACGCCGTCGCCCTCCGACACAACCAAAGTGGGGCGGAAAATTCTGGAGGAGTTCCCGGGAACGGGTGGCAGTCTCGGCTGCGCCATCTCCGAGGCGGTGGAAGCGGCCGGTGAGAGGGAAGGTTACCGCTATGTGCTGGGAAGCGTGCTGTCCCAGGTGCTTCTGCATCAGTCGATTATCGGGGAGGAGACGAAGGCGGCGCTTAAGAAATATGACATTAAGCCGGATATGATTATCGGCTGCGCGGGCGGCGGTTCCAATCTGGGCGGTCTGATTTCCCCCTTTGTGGGAGAGAAGATCAGAGGGGAGGCGGACTATCGGATCATCGCGGTGGAGCCCGCATCCTGCCCGAGTTTAACCAGAGGAAAATATGTGTATGATTTTTGTGATACCGGAAAAGTGTGTCCGCTTGCGAAGATGTATACGCTGGGAAGCGGCTTTATGCCCGCTCCGAACCATGCGGGGGGCTTGCGCTATCACGGCATGAGTTCCGTTGTGTCGCAGCTTTATGACGACGGGCTGATTGAGGCGGTCAGTGTGGAGCAGACGGCAGTCTTTAAGGCGGCGGAGGAGTTTGCGAGAGTGGAAGGTATCCTGCCCGCGCCGGAGAGCGCCCATGCCATCAAGGCAGCGGTGGACGAGGCGATGAAATGCAAGGAGACGGGCGAGGAGAAGACGATTGTCTTTGGATTGACCGGCACGGGATATTTTGACATGGTGGCTTACGGGAAGTTTCACGACGGAGAGATGTCGGATTATATTCCGACGGAAGAGGATCTTGCGAAAGGATTTGCAGGCCTCCCGACAGTTTAAGGGGAAGATAAGGAGAGTCAACTATTATGAATGTTTGCAAAAGAGAAATCGGAAAGAGATGGAAGGGGTTTGTGGCTCTGCTGACACTGACTGTATCGGTCATCGTATGTGGAAGAAACGTGCAGGCGGCGGGACGTCCCGTCTCCATCAGTTCCTGTCAGATTGCGGGAGGCAATGTGAATTGTACGCTGACGGCGGGAAGCGTCCCGTCAGGTGACGACGGCAAATACTATATTTACGCGGACGAAGTTTATCAGGACGGTCCCGTGGGAACGATGGTGGCTGCTGTGGACGCCGGGACTTCCGTGACGGTCTCCTTTCCTTTGAACTATAACACGCCGGACTCCAACTTAAGCCGGAAGTTTCTTGTGGCGGTGAAGCGGGGCGGACAGATGATGCAGGTCAGCGATGAGCACTATATCACGAACCCTGAGGCAGTCGCGGCGTTTACCTCGGGGCGCATGACCCGCGGCATTAAGGGGATTCTGCCGGAGATCTCCGCGATCAACAGCGGGGAGCTTAAGGATCTCGGCGTGCAGCAGGTGGTTTACAATATCTATCTGGATGAAATCTGCGCGGCGCCCGGCGATGCGGGAACGCTTCCCTTTGCCTACAACGGACAGACCTACTATTTCAGCCACGGCAGAATTGACCACTATGATCAGATGGTCAAGGGCTTTAACAATCAGGGAATGCAGGTGACCATGGTGCTGCTAAACAGGGGCGGCACTGCAGGGTCGCAGGATCTGGTGCATCCCCAGGCAGCGGGAGCAGAGTGCCCCAGTTATGCCCTGAATGTGGCGGAGGAAGGCGGCGTGAATCACCTGAAAGCAGTTTGTGCCTTTTTGGGGCAGCGGTACTCGGGAAAGACCGGAAACGGTCAGATCGACAACTGGATTCTCGGCAATGAGGTCAACGCCAGAACTTCATGGTGGTATATGAACTCCAGTAATCTTGATGTGAATGTGAGCGCCTATGTGAAGGCTTTCCGGATTTTCTATAATGAATTAAAAGGAATGAACGCAAATGTCTGGGTTTACAACTCCATCGACCAGGAGTGGGGGCGCAAGTCGAATCCCGGAAGTTTTCTGGCGAAGGATTATCTGGATCAGTTCAACTACTATATAAACAGAGAGGGAAATATTGACTGGGGACTTTCCTACCACCCCTACAACTCGCCGCTCTATGATCCTTATGCGTGGAACGGGCCAGCGGTATGGGTGAAGCAGAGCGTTTCAACCCCTTATATCACCATGCAGAATATTGATGTGCTCATTGATTATATGCACCAGGGCAAATTTTTAAATCCCGCCGGGCAGGTGCGCAGTATTTCGCTGGCGGAGATCGGCTACACTTCCTATTTTGGAAATGAGAACCAGGAGGCATCGGTAGCTTACGGCTATCTGAAAGCGGCTTCCCTGCCGGACGTGGATGCGTTCATGCTCTTCCGGTTTAAGGACGACGCGCACGAGATGGAGAGCAAGCTGAATCTGGGGCTCACGAATCTGGACGGCAGCCACAAGCCTGCCTACGACATTTACAAGCAGCTTGGAACAGGCAGCGAGGGCGCTGCCAAGGCGCGCGCATCGGAGATTATCGGCATGGACATCGATCAGATGATCCGGGATAACGTTGTCTGGACGCGCGGCGGCGACGGGGTTGTGCAGTGATGCGGATTCCGGAGAAGCGGCAATAGGAGAATAAACAGAAAGCCGGGTAAAGTCCAATTGTGGAAATTACCCGGCTTTTTCAGATATCCAGCTCTGGCGGAACGTCGAGTTTGTGAGGAACCGGCGTCCCGATTGCTGCAGAGCACCACCAGAAATACGCGCATTCTCCGCACTGATTTGAAATTCCGCAGAGCGGAATCATGGAGGTTGGCGTGAGAAATGCGAAAAGTACTTCTAAAGACGTCTCGCCATAGGACGAGATGCCAAGAAGTACTAAGTTTCGCATAAGAGAATGCCCAAAATACGGGCATTCTCCGCACGGATTTGAGTCATGGTTAAGTTGTGACAGGGAGGTTGAAGTTGAAACAGAAGGTTTTGTTAATTGTGCCGCATCAGGACGACGAGCTGTTCGTGGGCGGCGGGCTTTTGAGATCGCTTGCAAAGGGCGGCGATTATGAGGCCTATGCGGTCTACACGACCAACGGTGATTTCTTTCCACACGAGGCAGAGGTGCGTCTGGGGGAAGCTGTGCGCGTGTTGACGGAGTTTGCCGGAATGGAAGAAAGCCATATTTTCTTTCTTGGTTACGGGGACGGCTGGAAGGACGGCGGCCATATCTACCACCAAGCGGGGGCGGAGCCTCTTGTCTCGATGGCGGGAAGAACGGAAACCTATGGGACGGACGGACACGGCGATTACCGCTATGCGAGGTCGGGCGGGCACAGCGCGTACCGGAGGGCGGATTTCAAACAGGATTTAAAGGATGTGATTGCCGGAGTGCGGGCAGAACTTCTGCTGGTGGTGGACTTTGACAAGCACGCGGACCACAGGGCGGCATCTCTGCTTGCGGAGGAATGTCTGGGAGAGCTTTTTAGGGAGGATGCCTCCTACCGGCCGTTGGTGCTCAAACGTTTTGCCTATGACGGTGTGTGGAAGGGCGGGGCGGACTTTTTTGAGCTGCCAAGGCGGGGAACCGTGCTTGCGGGACTTTCACGGACGCCTTACAGGCCGGAGGAAGCGCTGCGCTTTGCCATGCCCGAGGACTGCGCCACGCCCTATCTGTCACGCAACGCTCTTTATCGGGCGCTGCGGCGGCATCGCACACAGGAGGCATGGCAGAAGGCCGACGAGATCATCAATATTGACGAGGTGTTCTTTCGGAGAAGTGCGGACAATCTTCTGTACACCGCGTCGCTTACCGCATCATCCGGAAATCCGGAATATCTGCGGGATTTTAAATTATTTGACTGCGGGGATGTGACGGAGAGGAAGCTCGTTCTGAAAGAATGCGGCTGGAAGCCGGAGGAGAGGGATGCGGAGAGAACCGTGCGGATCCGTTTTTCGCGTCCGGAGACTGTGGGGCGGATCGCGGCCTATGCGCCGGGCGGCAGGGAGACGGACCGTGTGAACGCTGTTTTTTCTTTTGATACGGATGCAGAGCCTGTCAGCATGGAGATCAGGGCGGATGGGAAAAGAAATCTCTGTACCTTTGTGCCGCGGGAAGGCGTGCGGGAGGTGACGCTTCGGATCGAGTCGTGGGAGGGCGCGGTTTGGGGCATTTCCGAATTGGAGATTCTGCCGCCGGAGGAGCAGGAGCTTCCGGCAGCGCTTAAAAAGCTGCTGTTTCACGGAGATACGTTGAGAGTGACCGGGTTGGTCAAACCTAGAATAAAAATGGAGAAAGCCGTTTTAGCCCTCAAGAGAAAGATTTCCCGCTGGCTGCCGAACAGCTATACGCTGCGGCGGCATTACCCGGAGATCGCAAGACGGGAGCGGGTATCGGTTCGGTACAGGGTTTTGTATATTGCGGAGCGGCTGCGGGCAAGGTGAGGAAGCGCGGCGGGTTGGGGCTGCGCAATCGAGTAGGGAAGAGCTATCTGCCTCTACTTGCGCACCGGGCACCCGTCAGCGCATGCTGACATATTTCCTCTGGGTGCCCGTGGGCATAAAAAGTGGCAGCCGTTATGAAATCGGCTGCCGTTCTGTGGAGAATGTGAAGCATTCTTTGAATCGAGCGCATGGGCGCTAGATTTGTCACAGTTTCTTTCCTGTCAAAAGCTCATACCCCTGCAAATACTTATCAATCGTCTTCTGCACGATCTCTTCGGGAAGCGTCCAGTCGTGCCCCTCGTTTGCTTTCAGCCAGTCTCTTGCGAACTGCTTGTCGAAGGAGGGCTGGCTGTGCCCCGGCTCATAGCCTTCCGCGGGCCAGAAGCGGGAACTGTCGGGGGTCAGCATCTCATCTCCCAGAACGATATTGCCTTCCTCGTCCAGCCCGAACTCGAATTTCGTATCCGCTATGATGATACCGCGGGTCAGGGCGTACTCCGCACACTTCTTATAGAGGGCGATGGTATAGTCACGGAGCTTTGCGGCGTATTCTTCACCCTTGCCGGGAAAACGTTTCTCCAGATAATCCACGCTCTGCTCGTAGGAGATATTTTCATCATGGTCGCCGATCTCCGCCTTGGTGGAAGGGGTGTAGATGGGCTCGGGCAGCTTGTCCGATTCCTTCAGCCCCTCGGGAAGCGTGATGCCGCAGACGGTACCGTCCTTCTGGTAGCTTGCCCAGCCGCTGCCTGTGATGTAGCCCCGGACGATGCACTCGACGGGAAGCATATTGAGTTTCCTACAGAGCATGCTGTTGCCGTCAAATTTTTCCTGTCTGAAAAACTCGGGCATGTCGTTTACGTCCACGGAAATCATGTGGTTAGGCAGGATATCCTTTGTCATGTCGAACCAGAATTTCGACATCTGGGTCAGAACCGTGCCCTTTTTGGTTACCTGGTTCTTTAAAATTACGTCGAAACAGCTGATGCGGTCGGTTGCGACCATGATCAGGCTGTCGCCGTTGTCATAAATTTCACGTACTTTTCCTTCTTTGATGGGTTTCATGGCGTTCCTTTCTTTTTCTTTGTTCTGTATGCGCACTGCTCTTCTCCGCAGTGCACGCTCGAAAAACCTTCGGTTTTCCTCGCTCGCGGGCTTCGCCCTATGCATCCATTCGGATAACCATTTCGGTGAGCAAGCTCCCCTCTCTGTTTATCCTTTGTATGCGCACTGCTTTTCTCCGCAGTGCACGCTCGAAAAACCTTCGGTTTTCCTCGCTCGCGGGCTTCGCCC
>CAJUBE010000041.1 GCA_910584725.1 uncultured Lachnospiraceae bacterium
GCTAAATATGCTTTTTTCCAGATAGGATACTGGAGACAGAAATGCTTCAGCTCATAGTACCGGTGTTTTTCAATCCAATAGGGATTCTTCTCAGACAGCTCCGGCCGTATCGTCGTTCCCATCAGCGTTTCTCTCCTTTCCACAAATAGCCTGTTTCTTCATAGAGGAGCTTCGGAGAAATATAGAAATTGATACGTCCGTACCTCGAATTCATCTCCTCAATATTGGTTACAAGTTTGCCGTTTCGAGTGGCCTTTCCGATTGGAAGCCATCCAGATATGATTCCGGCTCTCACCCAGGATGCATCCTTACCGTACACTCTGGCCGCGACGACCACTGGCACCGAACCCGACTCAAATACAATTTCTTCCATTGGCTCTCGCCTCCTTTCAACGGCTATTCTAGGATAAGAACTGCTTTTAGTAAAAACAACCTCGGTGGTTTAGCGATTACAAGGGAAGCTGTACTTTCTGAGAAATCCACCGAATCATCGTCATCTCACAGGGATAATCCTCGTATCCAATCGTCTCACAAGTAATAAGTCCCTCTATCACGCCTCGGATAATTTCCGCCTCATACTGCTTGTACGGAAAAATATCATCTGGAAGCTCTCTATGTAAATGTCCACATTTGATACAGCGTAATCTCCGAACCTTAATCCAGCTTGTACTTCTCCTTTTTGTCCGTACAATTCTCGGAACACTGTCGTAGTATTTCAATACCCCGCCGCAATCAGGACAAGTTGATTCATCATGAGTAACCACATATATCACCTCCAGTGTAAAAAAATAAGTGTAGGAGTAGTTGACAATTCCTACACTATGATATATGATTACTAATGACAAATCAACAGAAACTCAAAGATTTGTCAAGAAAGGAGTGAACGCACCATGCTGATGCAGTGTCCCGAATGCCAACTGCAAGTAAGTGATAAGGCGACATATTGCCCCCATTGTGGCTATCCGATGCAGCCGGATATAAAACCAAGAAAGCCTCGCAAATCCAATAAGCGAAGAAGACTGCCAAATGGATTCGGACAAATAAGTGAAATCAAAGGACGAAATCTTCGAAACCCATTTCGTGCTATGGTTACAGTTGGAAAAACTCCGACTGGACGGCCTATTTGTAAGCCGCTCAAACCGGAGTCGTACTTTCCCACTTATAACGATGCTTATGCTGCCTTGGTTGAATATAACAAGAATCCCTATGATTTGGAACCAGCCATAACCGCAAAGGAACTTTATGAAAAATGGACAGAAGAATATTTCAAGACTCTGAAGAACGATGCAAGCGCAAGAGCCGTTACCTCTGCATGGGCTTATTGCTCATCTGTCTACGATATGCGAGTGATGGATATTCGGGCACGTCATGTAAAAGGATGCATGGAAGAAGGTATTGCCATCGTCAGAGGAAAAGAGCAGCGGCCAAGCGCATCTATGAAAAATAAAATCAAGTCCCTATTCAACCTCATGCTGGATTATGCTTTAGAATATGAGATTGTTGATCGGAACTATTCACGAAGTTTCAATCTGACAGAAGAAACTATCAAAGAGATTCAGACTGTTAAGAAAGAACATATTCCATTTACGGACGAAGAAATCGCGTTGCTTTGGGAGCATGTGGACGATAAGCGATACATTGATGCGATTCTGATTCAATGCTATTCTGGATGGAGACCACAAGAACTTGGATTGATAAGATTAGAAGATGTTGATTTGGAGAACTGGACTTTCAAAGGCGGTATGAAAACAGATGCCGGCATGGACCGAGTAGTTCCAATTCATTCAAAGATACAATCACTGGTACTCAAAAAATATAAAGAGGCGGAATCCCTTGGAAGCGAATACCTTTTCAATTGCACTGATCCAGATAGCAATCGAAAAAATATAAAGTTCACATACAACCGGTATCAGAAAGGCTTCACAAGAATTCGAGACGAGCTGAAGTTAAATCCGGCTCACAGACCACATGACGGACGAAAGCATTTTGTGAGTATGGCAAAAAAATATGGCGTCGATGAATACGCCATTAAATATATAGTCGGACACAAGATTTCCGACATCACCGAAAAAGTGTATACCACACGAGAATTTGACTGGCTGAGAGAGGAAATAGAAAAAATAAAATAGAATGTCTTTTGTGTAGGAATATTGGTATAGGAGTGGTGCAGGAATAATATACGATTTACATACATTTTCCTGCTTTTTACCACTTCTAACCGCTTTTAAAAGTATTGATTTTACTTGGTTCCTTGCCAGTAGCCAGCTTAGGAAGTTTCTATAGTAGCAAAACTTACCATTATTTACACGTTAAACTTTGTCCGTCCCGCTACTCATCCCTGTTGTTTTTTGTCAAATTTCTTTTCTTTTTGTAGTTTCTTCATTACAACCTCTCGTTGTGTGTTAGCATTTATAACAACATTTTTGCCAATACTGACAGCAGAAAGGAATTTGATCGGGAAATGAAAGAGCTGCACGTCATTATCCGTGGTTTACGGGAAGACCGAGATCTCAAGCAGAAAACAGTCGCAGAATATCTTGGCGTCTCACAGCAGACCTACTCCAATTACGAAAACGGCCGCCGCGATATTCCGCTTTGGGCCGTTTTAAAGCTTTCAAAGTATTTTAAGGTCAGCACCGATTATCTGCTGGGCGCAGACACCGGCTACCTCGGCAGTCCCAATCTAAACCGCAAGTATTTGGGCGACGTTACTATGCACGACGTACTGTTTCGTATTCAGAAACTGGACGCCGGAAAGCGCCGCGAGCTGCTGCGGTTTATCCGGTTTCTGGGAGAGGAGGAGTGAATCTCAATGCGTTTCCTCCCCTTCCGTTGTCACCTTCGTATCCTCCTCCGCGGAATCCTCTCCAGCGGCAGCTTCCGCCTGTGGAAACGATATCTGCTGTAAGCTGCGGCACCCCTCAAACGCATGGACGCCGACAGCGGGCATTTCGCCGGAAGCCGCCTCCCTGATCTGTACTGTCTGCAGCTTCGCGTCTCCCTTAAAAGCACTGTCACCGATGACCGTTACCGACTTTGGCACGGAAATCTGCGTCATGGCTGTACAGTCTTCAAAAGCGCTGTCACCGATGGCAGTTACCGTCGAAGGCAGATGCACACTCTTTAACCCCGAGCAGCCCTTGAAGCTTTCGTCCGCGATTGTCGTCACTCCAACCGGCAGCTTCACATAGGTAATATTCCGGTTGCCTCCGAAAACATCCGCCGCAACAGTCGTATATCTTTCCCCTTCCTCCGGCTGCTTCAGCTCTACATTGCCCTCAAAAGCTATCACATCCCCTGTTTTCTCCGCGTCCGCATCGGTTCCTTTCCACCTGACGGCCTTCAATATGCCGTCCTCCACTTCATAGGCATACTGTTGAGAAATATTCGCGTCATAAGTCACCCGCATACCGGTATAATCCGTAAAGCTGACAATTCTGCTCACAGCGGCTTCTTCCTCTTCCACAGCCGCCGTCTCTGCTCCGACAGGCTTTGCCGTAACCGCCGCTTCTCCTGTTTCCGCCGCCGTCTCATTCTTTTCCGCAGCTCCGATTTCCTGCTGTGTTTCAATCGCCGGTGTTTCGACTCCCGGCTCCGCCGCGAAAACAACCGCACCGTTTCCGCCGACAGTCAGCCCCAGCGTCAATAACAATGCCGCAGCCTTTTTCTTTTTCATAACTTTCTCACCCTCTCCTCAACTCCCTGTTTCCCGGGAATAGCACGGCGGTCGGAAACCGACCGCCGCATCGCGTTACTTGTTGATCTTTACGTTCATAGTGATCGGCGTACCTGCCGTATTCGTTCCCTGTCCGGTGAACTGGATATACATCTTAATCTTATTCGTTGTGTTACATCCGTATGTCACGCCTTTTTTCAGCTTCAGGTGAACCTCCAAAGAGCCGTCCTCCTGCTTCACGCCCCAGACCTCAAAGGAATCGTTCGCCTTCTCATCCTTCTCGCCGAATGCAACGCTCTCGATCGCACCGATGGCCTTCTCATCGCTCTTCTTTACAATGAAGGTCGATTCGTATGCCTTGCTGGACATATACAGGTTCGTCGCCGTCTTGTTCGTCTTCACCTTCGGCAGTATCTCTGCTGTTTTCACTCTGATCGGCGTTTGCGTATAAATGCCGTTCCCTGTATTGGAGCCAAATTTATAACCATCCATCAGCAGCCATGCATACACCTTATATGTCTTTCCTTTTTCCAGATCAGCGCCTTCCTTCGGTGTGATATAGAAAGATTTTTTATCCTCCGTGATGTGCGCCTCAAACAGCGTACTGATCTTCGCATCATCCGCGTAATCATCCATCGCCGGATAATCGGTAAGCAGTCTGACCTCTTTCAGCGTATCCTTCAGATTGGCTACCGTAGGCGTATAGCGGATGCCGTTCTTCTCCGTATACTTGAAGGCTTCGGGCTTAACGTTCCCTGCGCGCCGATCCAAAAGATTTATCTTTCCTTTTGCGCTCAGCTTGACGGATGAAATCGGGCTGCTGTAGACCTTGATCTTAAAGCTGGCCGCCTTGGTCATCTTCATCTCATTTTTCTTGCCGTCCGTCTCGCCGTTTAGATAAACCGGATTCATTTTCAGGGTATAGGTCTTTGTCTCTATCGCCTTTTTCAGAGAAATCCTGATCTTACCGCCTGCGCCGTCCTTATCCTCCACCCACTCAAAGTCAAAATAGTCGCGCGGATTTGTCGACTCATATCCTTTCGTTGCAAATACGATACTCGCAAATGTCTTATCCGCATCAAGGCTGTAAAACTCCGGATTTGTCGCCTTGTACGTCACCTTCGCGGTCTCCGTCGGCGCTGTCGCTGAAACCATGGCCGGCTGCTGTGCCGGGTCGGAACCTGTACTCTCGTTTCCTGTACCGCCTTCTGTGGTGCCGCTGTCGTCACCTGTATTGCCCTCGTCAGGCTTGTCTGACGGCTCCGTCCCCGGCAGATACTTCTGCGCCGCCGGAAGATTTTTGACGGTCATGGTCATTTCCGAAACTTCCACATACCGCTCTCCGTCTTTTGCCTGCAGATTTAGGGAGTTTGTCCCCTTGAGCGAAACCGTCGGCATCCCTTTGCTGACCTTAACCGTCAGCGCAACCTTATTCTCTCTGCCAGCCGTATCATTATATGTATAGACATATTTATAATTGCCTGCCGCAATGCTCTGTCCCCCGGACTGCAGGGAAACTTTTCCTTCTCCGTCCTCACAGGTTACTGTCAATTTCTGGAATCCTTCCGCATTCTTTGCCGTAAGCTGCGGTACAAACGTCTGTTTTCCCGAAATCACCAGATCACGATGATTCGATACCACCTTAAAGGACTCTACTCTTTCAGGATAATTCGCATTCAGCGTAATCGTTGATTTTTTCAGGCTCAGTTTATGGGGCTTACTGTCAATCTTGATATTGTAAGTATATTTAAATGACTTACCCTCAGCCCACTTACTGTTGCGCACCCGCATGACAAGCTTGCCTGTCTTGTTCGCGGAATTAGCGGGTATCTTTACCTCAATATTGACATACTTCTTATTATTTTCATCAGTGATCGGAACCATCTTCGCCTTCGCGAACAGGAACGTCGTCGCATCCGTATCCACGGTCACGCCATCGGCAAACCCGTCATCCCACTCAATCGGCTTCTTTGTCTTCTTGTCCAGAAGCTGCAGATAAACGGTCTGATCCGCACTGAATCCGACGCCGAAAGTATCCGTCGTCCTGTCCAGAACATAGGCCGGAGCCGTGGTCTTCGTCGGAATCGTAATCTTATACCTTTTCTTCAGATCCCCGTATCCCTCAAACTTGAGCACCAGATAGCCTGTCAGCACCGGCTTGCCCGCCTTATTCTTGAGCAGGTTATCCGCCTTCTGGGTAATCGTTCCTGTCTTCGGGTCAATCTGGAAATTCTCCGTGAACTTCTTGTCGTCCTCATAATTCTTGTGGTCGCTCTCCGTCAACGGTTCCAGACTGAACTCAGAGACAACGTCGTCACCCAGCTTGCCGATCACCGGTTTAATCTCTACCCCGTCATTGGCAAGGAACAGGTTGATCTTCTCCGCCTTCTTGTCAAAGCTCACCGTCGGCTTCGGCTGGGATTCCTTGATTACAATCGTGAGCGGCGTCTCATACGCCTTCGACACGGTGCCGACTTTCACATGAATCTTTAACTTCACATCGTATGTGCCCTGCTGTCTGCCCTGTGCTTTTACCTTATAGGTAGAAACTACACCCTCCTTCTTGACATATTCAAAAACAAATCCACTAACTCTATTTCCGTTTGCCTTATTTTCATAGATTTCAATTCCCTTACTCGTATCCACATCATGGCCGTAAGCGTCGATGATGCCCAGCGTCGCCGTACTGTCCGTCTGTTTCGGATTAACCACAAGCTTTGACTCCGTCAGACGCGGCGCATAATTCTGTACGCTGACAACAAATTTCTTGGTTACCTTCCTATTATCAGTCCCCTTAGCAGACACAGTAATTGTCGCCTCGCCGTCCGCACCGCGCGGAATGGTGATCTCATTATCAGAAGACCCGGCGGCCGTAGAGGACTTCTTCAATTTAGCCACCTTCGTGTCGCTGCTGACCCAGTTGAACGCCACCTTCATCTTGTCGTCGTCTTCCACGCCGAACGCATCCGCCTCGATTTCAAATTTAAATTCCTTTGCGTTCACATCCGTCGTCGCAAGGAAAACACCGTCAATCAATCCGTTTGCGTCTTTATCTACCGTCAGCGTCCTATACTTATTCTCGTCCAGTTGCACTCTGATGTGATCGATGCCTGTAGACGCCTTCACAATAACAGTCACGCCCTTTATGACATCCCCGCTGTTCGTCTTGACCACCGCCTCCACAATGGCGGTTCCTTCCTTCAATGCCTTTACTTCACCCTTGGCATCGACCGACACACTCCCCTTCGTCGATCCCTGCGCAATACGATAAGTAATCTTTGATGTGGGGATTCTTGTCACCTTCCCCCCGTTAGTATTGATCAGATAGAACTTAGCAGATTTCCCCTCCTGCATATAGGCGATATTATTCTCAAAATCATAGTCTACGTCAGAGGAGAGCCGCCCCTCGATGGTGGTCTCATTTCCTTCAACAATATTACCCTTATCAATAAATTCAAACTCCGCTGTAATCGCAGCACCGCCACTGGGCATATCAAAGTGATACACGCCGCGGCCCTTGTCATAATCAATCTCCTTTCCATTACATCTGAGGGAGCCCGGCACCAGACGCACCGTATCCTTATCCGTCCCCCAGTTAATCATGACAATACACTCCGTGCCCGCTTTCACACCTTTACTGCCACCCGCATTGGTGATACTATTAATATCCTTTTTTCCGTCTGTGACGGTAATCGCAACCCTTCCCTCAGGGCCCGTCAGATCAACAGTGTAAGTATAATAATCTTCTCTCCCCGCTTCATCGATGGGAATAAACCGAAGATTTCCATTTCGCTTCGCATAGTTGGCAGCGGTCGAATCCTTGAAACCAATAATGCACATACCCGGATTATTTGGAAATGCCAAATCCTCCAAACTGGCGTCCTCATTTCTGATATAAATTCTCTGTAGCTTCGTGCAGCCCTTAAAAGCGTCGCTCCTTATGACTGACACTCTTCCCGGGAAGTCCACACTCGCCAGTCTGATACAATTCTCAAAGGCTGAGCCTTCTATTGTTTTTAGTACGCCGGTCACCGTATTAAATGTAAGCTCAATCAGATTCGAGCAGTCCGCAAATGCTCTTTCCGGCACCGTAGCCAGATTCCCCGCGATCTCCACCTCCTGAAGTCCCGTACATCCCTGATACGCAGACACGCCCAGCGAAGTGATGCCGTCCGCCATATCCACTTCCTTGATGCTGATACAGTTCTTGAACGCGCTTGCGCCGATGCTCTTAACGCTGTCCGGCAGGTCGTAGTCATCATCCGAGCAGAAGAACTCCAGAACCGAGCAGCCCTCAAACGCGCTTGCACCGATGGTCTCCAGCTTGGAATAATCCGCGCTCGGCATATTGACCATAAACAGTCTGTAGTCTCCTTTAAAAGCGTTTGCCCCGATGGACGTAACGGTGTTCGGTATCGCCAACTGCGTTAAATTTGTACAATTCTCAAATGCGCCCTCACCGATGGCAGAAAGCTTGGAGGGAATGGATATGCCTTTCAGACCCGCGCAGCCGGAAAATCCGTTTTTACCGATACTTGTAACGGTCTTAGGCAGCATAACATACGTTACTTTTATCCCTGCAAAGGCCCCTTCCCCGATCTCCGTAAACTCTTTTTTGCGCAGGTCAACAACACCCTCCACACTGGAATCCACCGCCGTCAGCACACCATTCTCGTCGATGGTCACCTTCTCCGCATTTTCCGCCGCCGCATTCGCGTCAAAGGTAATCTGCAGACCGGAAGCGTCCGTGAAGGACATCATCCGCACTTCGCCCGTCTTCTCCTCTAACTCTTCGGGCTCTTCTGTCTCATCCACATCATTTTCGGAGACAGAGGGCTCCTGCACATCCGCCGCAGGATCCTGCTCCTCTGTGCCGGGCTCTTCTTCCTGCTCGCCATCCTCGCCATCTTCTGTGGTGGGCTGGTCGCCGTTCTGTTCGCCATCCTCTACAGGCGGCTGGTCGCCGCCCTGTTCGGTATCGTCTTCCTTCGGTGCGGAGGGATCGGTCTCCCCTTCATTATCGGGATTCTCCGGATTTTCCGTGGTATCTCCCTGCTCTGTCCCGTCTTCCCCGTCTGACGTATCCCCTTCTTCCGGCGTTTTCGTCTCCTCGGATTTATCTTCCGTCTCCGGCGTCTCTTCCGCGCCGTCGGAAGCTTCCTCCTTCTCCTCCGAATTATCTTCAATATCCTGTGTTTCTTCCTGAGACATTGAAACAGGCATGTCCGCTCCCTGCTCCGCCGCAAGAACCGTCATGCCGTTTCCGCTCACCACAAGACTAAGCGCCAACAATAATGCCAATACTCTTCTCTTTCTCATTACTTACCACCTTTTCCCCATGCGTACATCAGTTGTTTCTGCCGTGTTTTCCCACGATTCCATGTTGTCATCTGCACAGTGAGTTGCATAACATTTTATTATGTCACCCTATGATGGTTTTGATTATAACATCTGTAATTGTATTATGCAAGAGAAAAATACACTACATCTTGTGCTTTTAAGAAATTCTTAAGTTTCCGCCCGTCTTACTTTTTGCAGGCATTATATAAAGTTTAGTGAAATCTATTCAATAAATTTCACTAAAAATTTCACTTTCTCATTTCATATTTTAGTTTTTACACCCCATTTAAGTTATTTTGTGAAATCCTTCACTTATTTTGTTAAATATTTGAGTTTCTCAAATTCATTTAAAATTATGAAAAACTGAGCCACAGATTTTACTCCGTGGCCCAGTCCGCCTTTTACTGCCCAATCCACCACGACAGCTTCTTCGCTCCAATGGTGTAAGTGATGGTCTTTTCCCCGCCGTAATTTCCGATTCCGCGCAGGGTTACTTTCGCCTTGCCTTTCTTTGTGTGGTTTACATAAGTTTCTTCTCTGATGATGTAATCTTGTCCGGAAACGAGCGGTTCCGCCGCGCCGTTTACCGTCACGGTCAGATCAGCCGCAGTTAAGGTTACGGGCCTGCCGTCCTGATAGTCCTTCGCCGCCACCTTCACCTTCGCCTTGGTAAAATCCGCCGAAACGATACGGTAAACCTCTGAAATTTCAGGCGCCGCCGCCCCTGTCCCCGCATAGGCCCCGATTCCCTGCGCCGTCACGCGGATCGACGTACCGGCCTGCACAATGTCCTCCTCGCCCACAGGATCGCCCTTCTTCCGCTCGGCCTCAACCAAGGCTTTATCTTCCAAAACCATTATTTGTGTATCATTCTCGTAAGTATACCGCAGATTCCTGTCATAATCCTTACCCGCCGCCAGCGCGGAGCCGCTCACATCCCTGAGCGTCGCCTTTGTCCTGTATGCGCCCTTCTTCTCGCGATAGACCACGTCTTTCAGAGTCATGGTGATCTTCGATTTCCCATTCTCCTTATCTCCGATCTGTCCGTCAAACCGGCCGTCCGTAATCGTAAAGGTTCCTGTCAGTTTCCCTTTAAAGCTCCCCTTTCCGGTAATGGTCCATACAGGCAGCCTGTTCTCCGCCATGTCCGCCGTGGTTAACGCATTGTTGTTCTTGTAGCTCACCCGATAATCTTTATTCAACTCCAGCGGCGTCCCCCGGAACGACAGCAGAATCACAGGCTTGCTCCCGCCCTTCACATATGGCGTTGTGACGCCGTTTACGTCTGTCAGCGTTTTCACGTTTTCCGGATCGTCCTGCGTGTAATAGGAAAGTGTGAAATCACTTCCCGCCCTGTCTATGCTCAATTCACCGGGCAGAATTTTATAAGTTTTCTTGAGCTGGCCGCTGTATTCGTTGATGCCCTTAAATACAATGCTCGCCGTCCCGGCCTTGACCGCGCCCTTTTTCGCCGCGCCTGCGTAGGACACCACATAGTCGCCGGTCACACCGTCTTTGCTCTCTGTGAGGACACGGTCACCAAGCGTCAAGGTGTAAGCACCGGGCGTCTGCAGCATTTTCTGATATGCCGCCTCATATGCCGCATCATCTGCGTTCCACTCCTTATCAATCGCCGCATACTCTTTGTTTTCAAGCCCTTCCACCTTCGCTCTCGCAAGGGAAGTCCCGACAATCTGATAAGTCACGCTCCTGCTTCCCGCGTACCCGCTGCCCTCCACAGCCGTCAGCGTAACCGTCGCCTTTCCGATGCTCTGATCGCTGCTGTAGGAAAGTGTATAGTGCTGGCCCTCCACAAGCGGCTGCTTTTTATAAGTCACTGTCAGAGACGCCGGTCTGATGCCGCCCTCCTTTGCCATCTGTTCGTTGGTATAAGTCTGTTTCGGTATTTTCGCCACGCTGACCTTGCTCAGAAGCACGTCCGCCGTGATCGTCTCGTAGACCGTAATGGTTCCCGTGTAGCCGCCTTTGCCAGTGATCACGATGGGATAAACGCCCGTCTTGCAGTAGGCTCCCGTCCCTGTCTGTGGGTAGCTTCTCGTATAATCCCTGTTCGCCGCAAGTTTCTTTCCGCCGCGGTACACGACGGGCGCGCTCTTAATAGTCTTGCCGGTGTAAGCCGCCGTGATATCCGCCGCCGTAATATCGTGATCCGTCAGAGCCTTCGGCACAATGTCAAAATAGACATACTCGGTTCCCGCGTAATTTCCCTTGCCCTTCACGGTAATCGTCGGGCGCGCCTTGCCTTCGGTGTTTACGTTCCTATTGTTCTTGTACGACAGCGTATAATCCCTGCCCTCCACAAGCTCCAGAACCTCCTGTCCCCCGAGCAGACTGCCGTCCGCGCCGATCAGGCTGCCGTCGGGCGCAGCCGTGCCGTCAAACACCCGCACCTTTGGCTTAATCGCGCTGCCCGTGTAAGTCTGGTCACCCACCGGAACGACATAAAAGCCCTTTTCCGCCCCGATCTCCTGATAATGGGGATAAACGTGCGTCTCCTCCGCATAGACGGGCCGGCTCTCCGTGAAGACGCTGCCCTGTCCGTCAGGCTTCGTGTACCAGCCGCGAAAAATCTTCCCCGCCAACTGCTGTTCTTCCGGCATCGCTCCGTTTCCCGCATCCGCCACACACTCCCCGTATCCCAGGGACAACTCCTTCCCTTTCCAGACAGTGCCGTTTTCCATGTGGAAGATCACCTTACAGACGCTCACCGACACCTCCACGGCGTCCGTATATCCGGCGACTGACGCCGTGATTCTGGCTGTGCCTTCACCCACAGCCGTCACTCTGCCCTTATACACCGTCGCCGCCTTCGGATCGGATGTATTCCAAATAATGGTTTTATCCGACGTGGTGTCCTTCGGCCAGTACTCCGCGTTCAGGCTGACGCTCTGCCCTTTATACAGATTCGTCTTTCCGGCTCCCTCCTCCGCGCCGGGATCCGATAATTCCAGCTTGTAAATGGGCGCAATGACCTTGACCGTGCAGACCGCGGTCTTGTTTCCCGCCTTCGATGCCTTCGCCGTAATTTTCACTTCGCCCGTACCGACAGCGGTGACCACCGCTCTGGAAGAATCGACGGGATCGGCCTTGACTGTGGCGATCTTCTTATTGGCGGATGTCCACACAATCGTTTTGTCCGCCGTCGTGTCCTCAGGATCAAAGCGCACCTGCAGGGTCGTCTCGGCAATATTCTCCGCCTTTTCCTGCGCGCTTAAGTTTGTCGTATCCTCCACAACCGTGTCGGGCCTGCGCAGGGTCACCGTCTCCTTATCCAGCGCAATGCCCTGCAGCGGCTTCCCCGGGTCCTCCGTCCCGCCGCTCCCGTCCGGCATATTGTTGTACACCGGAATCTTAAATACAAAGGCGTTGTTCAGGGAGCCCGCATTCGTATACATTTTCTTTGTCGTAGAGGCTTCGCTCCGGGGCGCCTGAATGTTCTGCATATACTGATGCTCGTAGACACCGTACGGACTATTTTTGTTGACATTGAACTTCTCCAGATAAAGCGTGTCCTGCCCTTTTAAAATGTAGTTGTTGCCAATGGTGGCCGCACCGCCCTCCAGCGATTTATAGCGGGTATTCCATCCCTGATTCTTCGCATATGTCAGGCCCTTCACAATCTTCTCCGCCGTGGAAGAACCGTTCACGCCTACATTAAAGAAATTATAATATCCTTCATAGCCCGGATAAGTACCGGAAATCAGCCCGGAATTTCCCTGTCCCTGCTCCTGATAAACGCGCGACGCAAGGTGGATCGGGCTCAGTTTCCTGCCCTTGCCGATCTCATAAAAAGCCTTTGCATAGGTGCGTCCCGCGGAATCATCCGGAAGCTTTCCCTTCATAAAGGTGCCGTCTAAGAAAGTCTGTACCGCCGCTTCTGTATGATAGGACGAGTTAAAGGTCAACTGCTCAAACTGAAAAATATAAGTTTCTGTCAGGGAATTGCGGGGATCCATATGATACGCCACCGCTGGCTGCGTCGCATAATTCCAGCCGCTTTCGCTGGGACACGCCGCTCCCACCCAGCCTTTCTCCGTATTGGATGCGGTCTTTTGTATTAAACTCTTATCCCCCATCTCCTTAGACACGGATGTATTAAAATCCAGCCCTGTCTTCATGGGCACAAACGTCCAGTCCGGGTGGGCGTTTTTCAGATTTCTCAGATCAGCCTGATAAGACCCCGGAAAGGCGCTGATGTCCGAGGTGTCAACGGCGTAGGTCATCATGGAATACGTCCGCATTCCATAAGCCGTACTTTCGTAGCTCTCCTCCCCCAATTCCAAAATCGGAAGCAGGTATTCCTCCTCCCATGCCAGCCAGTCCTCATCGGCGTATGCCAGATAGTAGCTCTGCACATAACCCATGCCTTCTCCGCCATCCAGCAAATACTGCGCCTCATACCAGACATCGTCCTCCGTGATCTCCACGCCCTGTATATATAATGTCTGTCCGATTTCCAGCGCGGCGACCGCCCTGCTGTCCTCATCCGCCTCCCTGCGGGCGTCGTAGCTGTCCGCATGATAGAGTAACGCCATCAGCGGCTTTTCCGCAAGCAGCGCGTCAAAGGCTTCCTGTGCCTCCGCAATCATCGCTTCCCGCTCCGCATCCAGACTGTTCTCGGAGACGGACGACAGATCGTTCTCAGAAACCGACGATACATCATTTTCGGAAACGGAATCGGTATCCGCATCATTCCCGGAAACCTGATCCGGCTCTTCCTTTTCGTCGCTGCCGGAATCCTCCTCTCCCGGATCCTTTCCTTCCCCTTCCTCGGGTTCCTGCTCTTCTCCCTCTGCGGGGGGCTGTCCTTCCCCCTCTCCGTTACCGTCCGGATTCTGCGTTTCTCCCTCCCCGGGTTCTCCGCCTTCTCCCGGCTCCTGCGGCTCGCCTTCCCCGCCGCCCGGATTCTGCGTTTCTCCGCCGCCTTCCGGCTCCTGTGCCCCGCCGTCACCCGGTTCTGTCGTCTCTCCCTCTGTGGATTCTCCGCTTCCATCGGGACTCTTGCCCTCTCCCGTCTCTTCACCCGCACCCGGATTTTGTCCGCCGTCACCCGGTACCTGCGTTTCTCTTCCGGGTTCTCCATTTCCGCCGGGACTCTTTTCCTCTCCAACCTCCCCATCCGCGCCGGAAAACTGCCCGCTGTCCTTCAATTCCCTGTTTTCATCAGGGCTCATCGGCTGATCGGCTTCCCTCCTGATGCCTGCGTCCGTCTCCCCTTCTCCGGAAACCACGGTCTCTATTGCCGGCTGTGCCGCCAGCGCCGTCAGAGGCGCGCTCTCCACGCAGAGCGCAAGACTGATAAACAGCGCAAACACTCTGCCGCAGCTCTTTTTTCGTCTCAGCATTTCTCTTATCTCCCGTTTCCTCTTATGAAACGTCATAATTCCCTCCATATCGGAGCATCTTTTCGCAACGGCGATTGAAAAATAAGTTATGTATACCAATTTGCTTCCTATCATAACACAAAAAAGAGAATTGACACAAGTAAATAATTGTCAATTCTCCAATAAATACTGTTTGTTTCCAAATTCCGTGCTCTTATGATAAGTCCTGTCCCCGATCTTCACTGGCTCCTCCGGCAGCTTCCCGAACCAGATAATACAGTCGGGCACAAAACTTTCGTCCGCGTAAACCGCCGTTTCATTTCTTACCAGAACATGCTCCAAACGGCAGTCCTTCAATATTTCCCAAAAAGGATACTCAAAATCATCCGCCTTCATCAAGTAAAGTCCCACCTCGTCGTACCGGCAGGATTTTATTTGATCCGCCAGCGGGAAATAGACCGCCATCTCATCATATCTGCCCGCAAAATAGCCGTAGGGTCTGGTGCGCGCAGGGCCTTTCCAGATGTCAAAATGATACTGGGTAAGGTTTCCTGTCTCCACGATACAAAGCAGACTCACAATCCCCACCATTCCCCATCGGAAAGGTCTGCCCCGTTTCCCCGCCGTTCCCATCTGCATCACGGCGGCGATCACAGGACACAGAAGCGCAAGATACGAGACCATATATCTGCTCACATAGGGCTCCCAGCGAAGCACCGTACAAAAAACCGCAAAGGAAACCGCCGCCGTCACGAAATACCCCCGGCAGCACCCCTGCCATTTTTTCCTTCCCAATCCCAAAACCGCCCACAGTACACAGAAAAGGAAAAGCCAGAGCACCGTCGGATTCACGGCTGTATCACAGCCATAATTCCCCGCTTCATGGAGCATATACGCCCTGCCCTTCTCCGATATGGACTCCGCATCCAGTTCCACCCGCAGAAGCGCCGCCGCCTTCTTTGCAATCCCGGCAAAAATTTCATGTCCGTTCTTCACAAACGGCGTCGGCATGTTAAAAGAAAGATTTTTTATCATATTGACAAAAAGATAAGCCGGCTGCGTCGTACCCACGAGCTGAGCCGCGCCCGCCGCAGGACTGGCATATGCGCCAAAGCTCTTGAAGTTCCTCAAAATTTCCGGAACAAGCGGAAGTGCCACACAGGGAACCGCACTGAAAAAAATCCCTGCCAGATCGCGCAGCCTGTCTCTTCGTCTGATGCGCACGCATAACAGCCACAGGGCAAAGACTGCCATCCCCACACAGACCGAAGGCTTCGTCAGATACCCCCAGGCCACGCACAGCCCCATTGCACCCACCCGGCAGACCGTAATTTTTTCAAACAGCATCGCTTTTTTTACATCCACATAGTCAAGCAGCCTGTAAACAAAAAACAACAGCCAGATTGCCGCGAAATGATCTACCTGCGTAGTCAGCGCCTCCGCGTAGGCGATAGGCATGGACATGTACAGAAGCATTGCAAGAAAACGAAAAAGTCTGTCACAGCCAAGCCTGGCCGCGATGGCCCCCACCATAACCGCGCAGGTGATATACGACGTGCCCTGCAAAAGATTAAAAAACAGGTCATGCCCCCTGCAAAGAATATAGACATGCAGATTCACAAACTCCGCAAGCACGGGACTGCACACCTGCCTGATGGAGTTGGTGGCATAATGCGCCACCGAACGGTTCTGCGCCCAATAAGCGATTCTCGGCAGATGATACGTCATGGAATCCCAGTTGTACGGCGTGGTAATCAGAGATAAGCCGAGCACCACCATACCGATCAGCAAAAGAACCCCGTAATACGGCGCGCCCCGAAACGCCTGCCACATACGCAGCCCCGCCGCCCGCGCACTTTTCACCGCGAGGCCCGCCGTCAATCCCGTCTTCTTAAGCTGCGCCGCCAGAAGAAACAGAAGCAGCGCATCAAACGCACCCCAGGCCGCAAAGAGGAATCGAAAGCGCAGGGCATGGCCTGCCGACAATGCCTCCGTGAGCACAAAAAGAAAAAGCATCCAGAGACAACAGGCTTCCATATAAGTGCCGAAGCTTGTGTCCTCTATGCTCTTTCTCTTTTTATACACATAAATATTGCCATACAGCGCTACCATCGCAAGCAGCATATTTGTTCCTCTCCCAGCTCCAAAATTATACTCTGCACTCTCCGTCATGAGAGATACAGTTAATCTGCGTCAGGCATTTAATCTTGGAAAGCGCCGCGAGAAGCTCTTCCTTCTTCGCCGTCTTCACCTCAATAATCAGTTCCGCCTCGCCGTTTTTGATGCATCTGGACTTTTCCTTATGATACTTGCAGTTTCCCTTCAAAAGCTTCTCCAGCTCTCCGTAATCAATATCCGTCGCCACGGCCCGCAGTACAAGCAGATCAGGGGTTTTCGCATTCGGCACCAGATCCAGCACAAGAAGCAGGATCGTCATCACGATACACAGCACAAAGGAAAGCAGATACAGCCCGACGCCCACAATGATACCCGCACTGATCGACCAGAACAGATACAGAAGATCCATCGGGTTTTTAACCGCGTTTCGGAAACGGACAATGGACAGCGCGCCCACCATACCAAGCGAGACAAGCAGGTTCGACTGCATGGCAATCATAATCGCCGCCACGATAATCGGCATTCCCGCAAGCGTTATATTCAGATCCTTAGAATAAAACGCTGACTTGGAGGACAGCTTGTACACCGCAAAAATGTAAAGCCCCACAAACGCCGCAATCACGAGAAGCAGCAAAATGCTTTTCGCGGAAAGATTCGTGCCGCCGCCCAGGCTTTCATATACACTGTTCTTAATGACATCTTTTATCGACATAACGATTCTCCTTTATGTATTTTTCTTAAATGACCCTTTTAAAGTAATCGATTGTCCTTTCCAGTCCCTGCTCCAGATCAATGACGGGACGCCATCCCAGCTTTGTCTTCGCCAGATCAATCACCGGCTGCCTCTGTGTGGGATCATCGCTGGGCAAAGGCTCAAAAACCAACTGGGATTTTGAATCCGTCATCTCTATAATCTTCTTCGCCAGTTCCAGCATGGTAAACTCTCCCGGATTTCCGATATTGACAGGGCCGATAAACCCCTCGCAGTTCATCATCCGGATCATGCCGTCGATCAGGTCGTCCACATAGCAGAAGCTTCTTGTCTGCGTGCCGTCACCGTATATCGTAATATCCTCGCCCTTAAGCGCCTGAACGATGAAATTAGAAACCACCCGGCCGTCATTTTTATTCATTCTCGGTCCATACGTATTGAAAATCCGAATCACACGGATATCGACTTTGTGCTGCCTGTAATAATCGAAAAAGAGCGTTTCCGCCATCCGTTTTCCCTCATCATAGCAGGAACGGAGCCCGATCGGATTCACACAGCCGCGATAAGTCTCCGGCTGCGGATGGATTTCCGGATCGCCGTAAACCTCGGATGTGCTCGCCTGCAGGATTCTGGCTTTTACGCGCTTCGCCAGCCCCAGCATATTAAATGCCCCGATAATGCTGGTTTTCGCCGTCTTGATCGGATTGTACTGATAATGTACCGGGCTTGCCGGACATGCCAGATTATAGATCTGATCCACCTCCACATAGAGTGGTTCCGTGATATCGTGGCGGATAAACTCAAAATAAGGATTGGAAAGAAGATGTCTGATATTATCTTTACTGCCCGTAAAAAGATTGTCCGCGCAAATCACATCATTTCCTTCTTCAATCAGCCTGTCACACAAATGAGAACCAAGAAATCCTGCGCCCCCCGTTACCAATACCCTTTTCATCTTATCCTCTCAAACCTTCCTTCCCGCACAAAATCCGGCTGCTGCCTGCAAACCGCCATTGTCAACGATACTTCCAGATCACATAGAGCGCGCGCAGCCCATCCTTAAACCCGATCTTTTTTCCCTCGCTGGTCGTCCTCGGATAATAGGAAATCGGCACCTCATGTATTCTTATGCGCTTCTTGGATATCTTCGCCGTAATTTCCGGTTCAAAGCCGAAGCGGTTTTCTTCAATGTCAATGGACTGGATAATCTCCCGCTTAAACGCTTTATAACAGGTTTCCATATCCGTAAGCTTCTGATGCGTGAAAATATTTGAAAATTTTGTGAGCGCCAGATTCGCCATTCTGTTCGCAAGATAGCCCTTCCGCCGCTGATTCAAAAATCTTGAACCGTAGACTACCCTAGCCTTTCCCGCAAAAATCGGCTCCACAACACGGGGATATTCCATCGGATCATACTCCAGATCCGCATCCTGAATGATCACCACGTCACCCGTCGCCGCCTGAAAACCGGTGCGGAGCGCCGCTCCTTTTCCCCCGTTCTGCTCATGGTAGATAATCCTGCTCACAAGCGGTTCTATCTTATCTTTAAGCACCTGCCTGCTGTTATCCGTGGAACAGTCATCCACGATAATAATTTCTTTATTCTGTACCGGCGACTGCAGTACCTTTTCCACAATTCCCTGAATATTATTTTCCTCGTTGTAACAAGGTATGATGATTGACAGCTTCTTCTTTGATTCCGCACTCATTTTAAAATATTTCTCCTCACATTTTGCAGAGTTAACGCCGCTATTCAAACTGGTTGATCCACACATTCCCTGCACAACTGGTACTTTGAATACGCCGATTGCCGCATACGGCCCGTCTCCAGCAGCTGTAGCAGAAAGTTTGGTATGAACTCGTCATACTTCACTTCTAACACTTTATCATACTCCCGCAAAAAATCATAGCTCTTATTTTTCCTGCCGAAATCCTCCACACGGCCGCTCGCCCGCACATTGCGGTCGAAAGTGATGCGCACATTGCCCGGTTCGAACACATAGGCCTTTCGCTCGTAGGCCACGATCACCTTGGGCCGCAGTCCCTGTGTCCGGATCGCTAGGTTAAAAAGCGTGGCCGGATCCTCCGCAGACGCGCCGTCCTCAATACATTCTCCCCGCATCAAACGCTCCATCTGCTCCCTTGTGATGGTTTTAGACCTTTTAAAAATACGGTTATCCCGCTTCGTTTTTACCTCCAGCTTAATCACATCCAGAGAGTCATTGTAAATCCTAATCCGGTATTTGCTCCGCCTGTTCACGCCGTCCACCGTGTCCTGCAGGCAGGAATCTCGAAGATCGTCAAAATACAGGCTCGTAATGCGGTAGCCTTCCGGGCCGCCCTCGTTGATGTCCGGCTTTAAAACGGCCTCCATGCGCGCCTGCAGCATGATAAGCTGCGCGTCTGTGCAGTTGTATTTGTCTTCTACACGATACATGTTGTTCTCCCTCACACTGTCCGATCAATTCAACCCGAGAACGAGAAAATCTTCACACTCCAGACAAATCTCGTAATCTACTGGCACTTCCTCCAGCTCCTCCGCGCGGATTACCGCATATGCCGGCTCCGTTGCTGTATCCAATTCGTCTGTCCACATGACCACCACCGGCTTGTCCACCAGTCTGCTCTGCAAGTCAAACGCCGGTTTTCCGTTGGTCGTAATATAAGCAATCTCTCCCTTTTCCATATTCTCATTCAGATAATCGTAAAGCGGCGCGTACTGCATCGTATAATCATTCTCCCCGCGAATCGACATCCGCATACAGTACAACGCCGTAGTGGCAAAGAGAAGAACCAGCACCGTCATCCCGGAGTAACACCCCAAATGACCAAACCGCTTAAAACAACACAGTCCTGCGATCACACCGCCCCCAAGCAGCGCAATCCCCGCGCACTTCCACACGCTGAATTCACCAAGCCAGTGGAAGATGTGGATGCTGACGGAGGAGACAATATTGATATATCCCCCCTCTATTCCACGCAGCCGCAGGAACATCCCCAGCGACAAACCCAAATACACAACAGCCACAGTAAGAAAAATTTTAAGCACATCACGCAGCTTCCCACTGCAAAGCCCCACTAAAGCTATCATGATAAATATCGGGAAATAGCACTCATTATATCTGCCATAAAACCACGAATCAATCCGGACTTTTCCATCTACCGGCTTTAGACTGCCCTGTGTTGCAACAGCTGTCATCCCGGCAGAAATGACAAATGCGGTGATCGGATAAGCGTAAATGCACAGACTTTTTGGGGAGTCAAAATTCTTCTTTATACCGGAAATGCAAAACACTGCGCCCAAACCCGCCAGCAAATAAGTTGACGTCAAAAACTGCCATAATTCTCCCCATATGCTCAAAAAAAGCTTCCCCATTCTTTCCGGGCGAAATACTCTAAAGAATTTTCCAATCATAAAAGACAGCGTATTATATTGTCCACGTGCTACAACGGTACCTGTCTCTCCCAGTGCATGATTTGTCACCACCATACTCTCCAGCCAGTCCTTCACAAAGACATATGCCGCAATCATAATCAGAAACGCTATTACATAGGAGACCGTCACCCTCCAGTCAATCTTACGCATAATCCAAAGTGCCGCGAGGCACACAGCCACAGCCAGTATCGCAGTCAGCATCCGATTATGCACCATATAGGCATAGCCTGATGTCAATCCCAGAACAGCGCCCTTCCACCATATCGAGTTCTCCTCCAGAGACACAAGCTCATAAAGCAAAAGCCATACAATCAGTGCGACCAATGTCTCTGCCATCGTCGTGTGGCTATAGAAAATATATGTGGGAAAGGAAGTCGCTGCCAGAGCAATGAGACCGCAGGCGACAGTATTCTGACTATTCATGAGCTTTGTCGTAATTCGGTACGCCAAAACAAAAGTAGTCACACCCAACATTGCGTTGAGCAGAATCGCCGCATGATACATGGTTTCCATTTGATGTGAAAAAAGGAATATGGGGGTAAGCCAAAAACTGTATCCGAAAGAATACCATGAAACGCCATCCATAACGCCCGCCCATGTCTGTCCTGCCATGTGCGCCGCATGAGACCAATAGCCAAATTCATCCGCATAAATAAAAGGACCGGTCGTCCGAGTGATATAAAAAAGCCTGAGAGCAGCTGCTCCCAGAAGAAATATCCCCATCAGGATATAATCTCTTACCTTATTCTGCTCCTGCAGTATCCAATTCCGCATTTTAATACCCCCTATTAAGAATGCTTTGCCTGCATCTTATCAAACATTACACACAGGAACTCACATACACCAAACAAACGGTATTTGACTGCAAATGCAAGAATCCTTTCTTTATACCCATAAAAAGCCCTGATGCCCGTCCTGTCCAGCGCGATACGGTATGGTTCCGTATTGCGCAGCCGCAAAAACTGCGCTCTCCGCTCCCGGTAACTGCTTTCATTTTTAGGATGACAAATACACCGTACCACACAGGTTCTCATATTTGTCGCAATACGTTCACGATATGCCCTGACATACCGCTCATCCTCTTTCCTGCCGGCAATGAACTTTCCAAGCCATCGGTTGATCACATCAAATTTGTGGATCATATCTTGCTGGTAACGGTTTGTCACCGATTGATCGTTATACTGATAGTAATACCCGACATGCGGAATATAAATAGCGCTTTGTGCATAATCGTACACCATAAGATTAAAAGTCATATCTTGAAGTTTCGGAAAGCCCGGTATAAATGAGAGATGATTTTTCATAAGGAAACTGCGCCTGTACATCTTATTGCACAGGGTAGCCGGATCAAATATTTTGAAATTATACCGATAATTTCCCAAACGATTCAAGTCAGACAACTGTAATTCTTTAAAATCGCCTTTATGGAATACTATTCCATCTTTAGAATCCCAGAGCTGTTTAACCTGTTGATCCACATAGCGGGCATAGGAAAACATCACAATATCAAAATTCCCATCCAGATATTGCTCTATCGCCGTGCATACCGCCGGATCTACAAAATCGTCGCCGTCCACAAAATAAACCCACTCCCCCTGCGCCAGCTGCAACCCTTTGTTTCGCGCCGCATTCGCGCCGCTGTTTTCCTGATCGATCACTTTGATTCTGGAGTCGCGCTCCGCGTAGGAATTGCATATGGCAAGACCGTCATCCGTGGAGCCGTCATTGACCAGCAGAATTTCTATGTTATTCATATGCTGGTTTACGATACTCTCTATGCAGCGGGGCAGATATTTTCCGACATTGTAAATCGCAACGATAAATGATACTTTGATCATAAGCTTTAGCGAAATTTCATCTCCTCTTTTAATCTTTCGAAGTGTTGTACGTCCCTGTACTTAAATACTGCTGCCGGATTTCCTCCGGCAATGGCGCAAACAGGGATATCCCCTGTCACAACTGCTCCCGCCTGAATAATTGCGCCTTCCCCGACCGTAACTCCCGGCAAAATTATCACACGATTTCCAAACCACACAAAGTCCCCGATCTTCACATCCTTCACAATATGTGTGCCGTCATAAGGAATAGACTCCCCCTCATAATTGTGATTGGAAGTAATAATCATACACCCCGAACCTGAATGAAAATATTTTCCGATTTCAACCTTGCCTTTTCCCGCAATCTCCATTCCGTTAAAATTGACATGCTCCGCTAGATAGGTCCGCTTCGTAACGTGCGAGAAATGATTCACCCGACATTCTCTTCCCACCTCCGCCGCCTGCATTTTAACAATGGCCGTGAAAAAAAGCTGACGCATTCTTTTATATAATTTCATAGTTTATCCTCTACGGATATCATACCCCATACATTCTCCCGCCGCAAGGATTAATTCTCCCGCGCTTTAAGCTGATCACTCCGCATATATAATTTCCATATTTTATACATACTCCTCCACAAACTGCCATCCCGTCTTTCGCATTCTCATCCATTTCGTACACACGAACATTTCCTGACGCCGGTTTTTTGATGACAGCAACGCCTCCCTGCTCATTAATTTTCCAGTTGAAGCATTTTTGTCTGACAACCGACAATACGCTGTCTGTATTTTCTGTGGCAAACAGCGCAAACCCCTCATCCAAATCTCGACCGGTAAGCAGCGGGGACGTCGCCTGAACCAATGCAATATTAGCAAATTGGTATATTCCAGCAAATTCAAGCATCGCAGATTCTGTTGATTTCCTGTTACACAAATCACTATACCTCCAGACTGTTTTCATCCAACAAAAAATTTAATATTCCCATCGTTACGATTCCCTGCTCGTCCCGGCGGGGTCTGATATTATCCCTTACAATAATTATTTTTTTAAAATGGTCATTGACATGCAGCAGCGAATTTTGCTCCTGTTGCAATTTCTCCGGGTTACTCATGGCAAACGCTGACTGGAGATAATATTTTCGGCTTCCTCTCGAAGCCACAAAATCTATTTCATATTGTTTTCGGACTGTTTTTCCATCCACATTTTTTCCGAATGTCTCAACCATCCCGACATCGACGAGGTAATCCCTGTTCCGTAGCTCGTTGTATAAAATATTTTCCATCAAATGGTTCTCTTCAACCTGACAAAAACCAAGTTTGGCATTACGGATTCCCACATCTTCAAAATAATACTTTACCAAAGAATTGATGTATTTCTTTCCCTTGATATCATAGCGTCCTGCTTTGCTGATCAGGAATGCGTCTTCCAGATAATCGGCGTACTTTTTGAGTGTTATACTGCTGATCGTCTTGTTTTTTACGCTCTTAAAGGTTTTAGACAGCTTTACTGAATTTGTAAGAGAACCTGTTGCCGATGCCAAAATATTTATCAACTCGTCTAACTCCTCTTTGTTGCGAATATGATGTCTTTCAATAATATCTGACAAATACACAGTTTGAAAGAGTGACAGCAGATATTCCTCCTTCTCCTCGGGGGTTCTTCTGTATAATACAAAAGGCAGACCGCCGTACATCACATATTCGTCCCATGCCTCATCCCTGCTTCCGTCATATACGGATAAAAATTCCCTGAAATTCAGCGGATAAATATGAATTTCATCCCCTCTTCCCCTAAATTCCGTAATGACATCAGAAGACAGAAATTTAGAATTACTCCCGGTGACATACACATCGGCATTCCTAATATGAAGAAATGAGTTGAGCACATCCTCAAACTCTTCTAAGAATTGCACCTCATCCAGAATAATATAATAATCCTGATCGTCTGTAATCTGTTTCTTGACATATGCCAGCATAACATCCGGGTCTCGCAGTTTCAGGTTGCTTCTGTCATCCAATGCTATCTCTATAATATGGGACGGCTCTATCCCTTTTTCAATAAGATAATCATGAAATATATGAAACAGTAGATACGATTTCCCGCAGCGCCTGACGCCTGTGACAACTTTGATCAGTCCGTTTTTCTCCCGGCTGATTAATTTTTTCAAATAATAGTCTCTTGGTATATGCATCATCTACTCCTATTTTAATAATCTGTGTATTTACACAAATTATTATACTTCTGTGCCGTTCTAAAAGCAATAATATTGTATGAAAATATGCATATATCAGTGGAGTCTCTTTTGCAGAGCCTGCTTCCATTTTTTTATGTGATAGCGCATTAACGCCTCTTTGGGAAACCGCTCTCGCATCCCCTCTTCAATGGAGTAGATACACGGATTACACTTCCCACAGGGCTTTCCGTGTATCGGCGTATAACAGAACCAAGTTTCTTCCATAATATTCCGGGCATTTTCCCTCATATATTCTTCTTTCATCTGTTCTTTTGTATATGCAGCCAGCGGAAACCGATAATTTCCAAACAAGGTGTTCATATCAGCAGAAGAGTTATCCTGATCTAAGATGTAGTATGATCCGACCATGTCATCTTCCATTAATTTCAGTTTTCCATATTTTTCGATCAGCAAAATTGCTTTATCATCCTTGTGTACGGATAATTCAATGCCGGGATGCGCAGTCGCGAACCTTGCAAGCCAGTCATATTGCGTCCCGAAGAAGTCGGTTTCTCTGACGCGCGTCCAGGTAGACGAGATACACTCATCCACAATTCTGTCTGCTACGGGTATAACAACAAGCGGTTTCATTATGGCCCTTGTAGTCGGACGTTCTGAGAGCAATTTTGTGATGACAGCCATGGCAGACAGTTCATTTTGCTCAGATTTTCTGTTATCAGAACAGTAATATGGCTGGATCATGACAGGCTTCATTGACAGCTGCAGCATACGAAAGGTAGAATCGTAGCCGCCGGTCCAAAATATTTCTACTGTATTCGTTAGGTCTGAAAAATTATTTTTTTCCATCTCAAGCTCCTTCTGCCACTTATGATACGGCTTTTTACACTGATCTTTTTATACCACGGACTATTTCTTTAATGAAACAAGAGGCGTCCTTAAAATTCTTTGTTCGATGGTATGCCAATAGTAAACAAAAATTACAGAGAAAAAATGCTGCGATTCCTTTTAGAATCAATGCAAACAGCTTACCATCTGGCAGTTTATTGCAAATTGTGTATACAATAAGCGCTGTGATCACAGTTACGGAAGCATAGAAAATATGCTGCAGATAATATACATAAAGCTTCCTGTTTTTAAAATAATATCGATATATAATCGTGGTTCCGTAAATGAAATTAATCATTACAATCGATAAAATAGTTGCCAAAATAATACCTGAAATACCAAAGTATCTGCCAAGCAGGATATTTAGCAAAATATTTGCGGCAGCCTCCATAGCGCTTCTAAAACGACCTTCCCACCAGAGTCCGGCGCTGGTGACATACACCGATCGTATATCGCCCATACACAGGCTGTATAGATAGATGCACAGCAATATCACAGGCCCCCGTGAAAGCATCAGCTTCTTACCCATCCACAACAGCATAAAGGGTTGAAAAATTACAAAAAGACACACGGTGCAGACACTTGCAATCCACATATACATAAAAGTAAAACGTACCATATCCGCATGATTTTTTTCAGTATCCGCCACCACTATATTTCTGCCAACAGAAGCCGTCATCGCCTTTGTGATGCATTCCAAAAGAGTATGAATTCCATAAAGAATGGTGTAATAATTCCCATACATTGTAACCTGAGCCAGTCCCAGATAAGCGGAAATGATGATATTATCCATGGAGTTTCTGCTTTGTCTGCACAGTCTTTGTATCATCAAACCGCTAATACGTTTGAATATGTCTTTTCGGGCCCCCCTGTCTAACGGGCCACGGCATACATATTGTGGGAATCGTTTTCTGGTAAGCCATTCTATATAGAGATTTTCCGCGGCTGATGTGATTGGCATGATCAGCAGAAACAGGTAATAATCATGGAATATGGCAAGAAGGAAAAATTGTAGAAGATTCTTCAGTAAGGTAAATATTGTATTTGCGTTGACGTTGAGATCTTCCCGCTGGTGAGCCGACAGGAGACTCTTTTTGTAGGCAAACATCCAATAACCTATCACTGTATTGCCAAGAAAAATAAAATATAGCAGATATAAATTTAAATCAGCAGGAATATCTCCTTTTATCAGTCGCGGCAAAAATGGGGTGAGCAGCAAACCAACCGCAAGAATCAAAAGCCCGATGACGCGGTATGCTGTCCGATAAAGATTTAAAAGCGCACATATTTTTTCGGAGTCATTTGTCGCAATCGGTTTATACATGCTGAAAACAATCGCCGAACTAAAACCAAGTTCTGCAATATTCAACATCTGCAGAATAGAGGAAAAGAGGCTATCCAGTCCCAGATATTCTGTCCCCAGCAGTTGAATCAAGGCTGTCCGCATAAAAAAAGGGACTAAAAAGGCAACTCCTCTATTGACGATTCCCCAGACTATATTTCTTGTGGTATTTTTGACGTTTTCACTTTTCATTTAGGTTTCTTACAAAGACCTTTCACACAGATAAATGCTTTAGGGCACAGCTTTTAACTCTATACAACCGCCTAAAGCGAGCTGTCCCTCCTCGGTTAGATTGGCGTGATATCCATAAGAGGGCGAAAGGGTAATTTCACCGAACCACACATGTCCGTCCACTTCATATAAATCAATCCGTGCCGACACAAACGGCTCCGACAGTTTCTCGGCCGCCATTATCATTTGAGACAGGCACTTGGGCTTTTCCAAAATAATTCCGCTCTGATATTCCTTTTTCGTATATTCGGTATGAATCCATTCGGGAGTATAGTAATCACGGCCCTGATTGCGTTTATAACACACAAGAATCGCATCACATTTCCCACGGGAACACACAAATTTGTAATCAGTCACAGGCTCGTCCAGCAGTTTCTCACACAATATCTTTGGCTTGATGCCCGCATAATGATATTCACAGTGCTTTTTTGCAAAATTTATCTGCATAGCGGCGGATAATTTCTTTTTTACAGCCTCCTGCTCAACATCATCTCCTGTATGCATGATCTGATAGCAGGAAGGGCCGCTTCCGTTATTCAGCTTCATAATGTTAGGGTAAGGAAGCTTTCCAAAATCAATACTTTCCACACTCTCCCAGACACCGTACAGGGGAATGAGCATATCCGAAAATCCACAGTCTGCCACATACTTTCGAACCTCATATTTATCTGCGTATCGGCCATATTCCGGAGTCAAAACATGTACCATCAGCCAGTGCAGCTTTTCATCATATGTGACAGGATGCTTCCAGTTCATAAAGCGTTTAGTCTTATGACAATATATAATGCTATGAGCCAATCGCGGCGGCAGTTTCCATAAAATCTCTTTAGTGATACGCATCTCGGTACAGTCTCCTCTCTCTGAGCTGATGGCGAAGCGTATAGCGAATACCCGTCCAATTGATGAGAGGTATTTTTTCCTGTCGAAAATAGCGGTATAGTTTGAGAATTAATTTCAAACTGTATCCCTGTTGTGCATAGCGAACCAAAAATTGCCCGCTCAATGGCATAGTATAGGAATACTTTTTTAAATCCAGATGATCCCTGAGAAACTGGTATCTGGATTTATACAAAGTAGCTCTTATTTGAACGCGCTCCTCATCATGTCCAGTCGTCAGTGTGTTTTCCGATCTCGTAACGCAGTATATTTTTTCCGCGTATGCCTCAACACATTTGGCATAATGGCCGCATTTAACAGAAAACATAACATCATTGGAGACGATCACCTCATCGAAAAGAATACCAGCATCCTTCACCATACTGTGTCTGATCATTTTCGACCAAGGAACTATGCAACGGTAGCGAAGTGCCATCTCATTTTCTTCTGTCGGATCGTCCAGATAACGTCGGACAAGTTTTTCACACCAGAGATGCCTTGTATCTGTTTTCATGGTTTTCAAATTCATGCTGGTAGGAATAAAATGAATGATATCCGCGTCGGAATTCGCATGTTCTTTCATAATTTCAAAAGCGTTTTCCAGGAAAAAATCGTCCGCATCCGCAAAGACAAGCCATTTCCCATCGGCGTGCTCTAATCCAATATTCCGACAAGTGCCGGCTCCTTTCTTACCCGTAACATTATACAGAAACAGTCCGCCACGCGCTGTTACCAGACGCTCCGCCTCCGTAACGTCTTCCGTGCTTTTGTCGTCCACGACAATCAATTGAATGGATTCCTCGACAGGAATGCTGCTAATCAGATGCTTTAACAAAAAAACGCTATTATAATGTGGAATAATAACAGAGAACAACTGCATTTCTTAATTCCTTTCATGAAAATCTAGGTCCTCTCAACGATATAATTTCGATAAAATGTTATCTTCATAATAAATACAAAGTACAAAAGGAGGTATAAAAATGGCAACAACACAGCCGATCAGAAGTCAGAAGGAGATTGATAATTTGAAGGAATATTTTCTGAAAAAAGGGGAAATCCGCAATTATGTGCTTGTCACGATGGGATTGAACACTGCACTCAGAATCAGTGATTTACTGGAATTGTCTTGGAAAGATGTATGGAATTTCTCCGGGAACTGTTTCAAGAAATATATTTCGCTTATAGAACAAAAGACAAAGAAAAGTCAGATGATTTACCTGAATCAGACATGTACCCAGGCGCTGCAGTGTCTAAGAGACAGCATGTCCGAGGAAATTACTGCTGAGAACTACATATTTCAAAGTCGAATCGGCAATAATCAGCATATCGGGCGTAACCGTGCCTATGTACTCATCAAGAAGGCATGGGCTGATCTGGGTTATGAAGGAAATATAAGCTGTCATTCTCTGAGAAAAAGTTTCGGCTATCACGCATGGCATAATGGTGTGTCGCCGGCGGTAATTATGAATATCTACAACCATTCATCCATGGAGGTCACCAAAAGATATCTCTCGATTGCCCAGGATGATAAGGATGACGTGTATCGAAATATGGATTTGTAATAATCCTGCGCAAACATATGTTTCTCCAAAACAATGTTTGCAACATTATGATAAATGTACTATAATAGAATCTAAAGTTTATGAAGATAACATTTTATCGAAAATGTATTCTTGACAGGTATCTGAAAATGTAAGCGCTTTGCCGGAGGAAACGGAAGTTGGAAATCGACGGCTTCTTAAGAATAGAACATAAATACAATTTATATCATCTGGATGTCGATGGTGTACAGCCCTGGATGTATTATAGATTTAAATTCTGGAACTATCAAATATGTAAGGATTTGTTATCACTATCCAATACCCTGCAAAAAAAAAGTAAACTTCACCGTCTTGGGAAGCAATTAAAAAGCGCGCTCCGTATTATCCTGAATAGCAATATAAGGCAGGCGCACAAAGCAGATATTATTTTCTACGCCCATCCACGGCGTATTAAAACAGACAGCTACTATGAATGCATTTATACAGACTGCCTGCTCGACAGATATCCGCAAAGCATTGTTTTTGAAGAGCCTTTTCAAAATCAGCATTTAACGCCCATAAAGGCAAGCCATATTTATTATACAGATCTTTTTCAGATCAGAGCGGCATTGTACAGCAGAATACAGCGTCATTTGAAAACGCCCAAATATCAGAGGATATATACTCAGATTCAAAAAGCATTTGAAGAACCTCTTAAAGAAATCGGGTTCACATACGGAGTACCAGTTTCTTGTGATAAAACCTGCGCGGATTTGACAGAGATTGTTCTGGAGATTCGGATTTTGCGAAAAGAACTGAAAAAAGTATTTGAGAAAATTCAACCCCGACTGATTGTAGAAGTGGTCTATTACAACAAACGATGCATGATTCTTAACGAATTAGCAAAAGAAAAAGGAATTCCAACCATAGAACTACAACACGGAACAATGCACGCGGCACATGCAGCTTATCAGTTCCCTGATGGGTGTGGTGTAATCAGCCAATTTCCCGACTATGTATTTGTGTTTTCGGAGTATTGGAAAAAATGCGCCCATCTTCCGATAGCGGATGAACGAATCAAAGTGACCGGATACCCCTATTTTGAAAGACAGCTTAACCAATATAGAAAAGATAGCTGTGAGACAAATGGTGTGAAGAATATTATCTTTGTCTCACAGGGCACAATCGGAGGGGAACTGAGCTGCCTTGCCAGTGAGTTGTGTGATCTGTTAGATGAAACAAAGTATCATATCATCTACAAGCTGCACCCCGGAGAATATGTGGGATGGAGAGACCGAAATACGAATCTGCTAAAAAGGAATATAGAAGTAATAGACAGTCTTGAGCACAATATATATGAATTTTTTTCTATGTGCAGCATCCAGGTCGGCGTGTACTCGACGGCGATCTATGAAGGACTTGGCTTTGGGCTGACTACCTATATTTATGACATAGGACATGCGGACACACTGGCGGAGCTCTGCCAACAAGGTTATGCCGTTTATGTACGCAACGCGGAGGAGCTATATGCGCATATTATTGCTGACGAAACGAACCCAAAGGACTGTGGGAATGCATTCTGGAAAATGAATGCATTGGAAAATATCTGCGAAGAAATAGAGCATCTGCTCATAGAAGGGACGGACAATGAAAATACTGACAGTGATTCCCGCCAGAGGAGGATCTAAGGGGATCCCCAAGAAAAATATCCGTTTTATTGCAGGGCAGCCGCTTCTGGCCTATGCCATTCAGTGCGCGAAGGCAAGCGCCTATGACATGGAAGTTGCCGTAAGCTCGGATGAGGAAGAAATACAAACTATCGCAAGACGTTTTGGCGCACGTGTTATAGCACGTCCCGCGGAGCTTGCCGGTGACAGTGTGACGCTTGATCCGGTGGTCTGTCATGCCGTGACGGCCGTGGAGGAGGCTTTACATTGCTGTTATGATATCGTAATCACCATGCAGCCCACATCTCCGCTCCTGTCACCGGAAACTCTGGACGCGGCGATAGCATTCTTTATAGAAAACAAATGCGATACCGTGCTCAGCGGCGTCAACGATCCCCGATTGTCATGGAGGATTGAGGAGGGCAGGTACATCCCTAATTATGCCAGACGGTTGAACCGGCAGTACATGCCTAAGGAACTGAAAGAGACGGGGGCATTTGTGATTACGAAACGCGCCTGTGTGACACCGGAAAGCCGTTTCGGTTCACGGGTATCCGTATTTGAGGTTCCGGAGAAGGAATCCGGAGACATAGACACCCCGCAGGACTGGCTGATTGCACAGTATGAGCTGCAGAGAAAGAAGATAGCGATCCGTTTAGAGGGATACCCGCAGATCGGTCTCGGCCACATTTACCGGGGGCTTCGTCTAGCGGAGAATTTCATCGAGCATGACCTTCTTTTCATCATCAGTGAAAAATCCCGGCTGGGAATACAGAAGCTGGAACAGAGCCGGTTCCCCTATCGTGTGGTTGCGAATGATGAGGAATTTTTCGCCTGCCTTGATGAGTTCCGGGCAGATATTGTGATAAACGACATATTAGACACGGACACGGCATACATGCAGCGGCTTAAGGAATCCGGAGCAAGGATCGTCAATTTCGAGGACATGGGGGAAGGCCGGTATCTGGCGGACGCGGTCATCAATGCCCTCTATGAAAGCGAAGAGAAGACGCCCCATATGTACTGGGGGGATAAATACTATCTGATCAGGGATGAGTTTCTGCTGGAACCGCCAGGAGAGTTCCATGAAAATGTCAGTGAAATCCTTGTTATCTTCGGAGGGACGGATCCCAACGACCTAACATATAAAACAGTGCAGGCGATAATGAAATTCCCGGAGGAAGCAGGGATTCACTGTACGGTTATTCTCGGAATGGGCTACCGGTATGAGGAAAAGATACGGGAGCTTGTGTCCGGCATGCCTGACCGCTTCGATGTGGTGCGAGATGTAAAGATGATGACGGCGTATATGGGAAAAGCGGATATCGCGGTATCGTCCCAGGGACGCACCATGCTGGAGCTCGTTGCCATGAGGGTTCCCACGATTTTGATGGCCCAAAACGAGCGGGAAATGACACACGCTTTTGGTGGGCTGGGAAACGGATTCCTGAATCTGGGACTCGGCAGAACCATAGAGTCGGCCGCCATCTTTGAAACCATACAATGGCTCATGCATTGTCCGGGTATCCGCCGGAATATGTGGGAGCAGATGTCCAAAAAAGATTTAACACACGGTGCTGAAAGAGTGAAACGGATTATATTGGAGGGAAACGAACTATGATGAACACAATAATGGAGCGGATAAAAGACGGGAAATTTGTCCTGATCGCAGAAATAGGCGTGAACTATTATGACATAGCGCGCAAGGAGGGAATCACACCCCTTGAAGCCGCGAAGCTGATGATCTTAAAAGCAAAGGAAGCCGGTATCCATGCAGTGAAATTTCAGACCTATAAGGCGGATACACTGGCCGCAAAGGAATCGCCGTCTTACTGGGATACAAGTGAGGAAGCGGAGACCTCGCAGTACAGCCTGTTCAAAAAGTTTGACTCCTTTGGCGAGACGGAATACCGCGCGCTCTCCACGTACAGCGAATCTGTCGGAATTGAGTTTCTGTCTACGGCATTTGATACAGCGTCGGCCGACTACCTCGACAGCATGATGAATGTATATAAGATTTCATCTTCCGACCTGAACAACCTGCCGTTTGTCGCCTATCAGGCAAAGAAAAACAAACCGATTCTGCTTTCCGTGGGCGCGTCAGAGGAGGAGGAAATCAGACGCACGGTCAGCCTGATCCGCAGATACAATCAGCAGCCGGTCATACTGCTGCACTGTGTTCTGGAGTATCCCACGCCCTATGAGCACGCCAATCTGAACAAGATCATTTCACTCAAGAAATCGTTTCCGGACTGTTATATCGGGTACTCCGACCATACCAAACCGGAAAAAGACTTTGATGTGCTGAAAACGGCATATAATCTTGGTGCGCAGGTGATAGAGAAACACTTTACCCTGGACAAGACGCTGTCCGGCAATGACCATTATCATGCAATGGATGAAAAGGATGCCGCCGGGATCATAGCCGCGATTGATTATCAGGATAAGATACGCGGGAGGTATGAACTTGTCTGCCTGGAAAGTGAGCAGACCGCGAGGGCCAATGCCCGCAGGTCTCTGGTAAGCAGTTGTGATATCGCGAAAGGGAGCGTGATTACGGAGCAGATGCTGACGTTCAAGCGGCCGGCAAGCGGCATAAGCGCGGAGGAATATGACAGGGTGATCGGCATGACGGCGAATGAGGACATCCGGGAAGATACCGTTTTACAGTGGGAAATGATTGCCGGGCAACATTGAGAACGCAAAAACGGATATAATAAAGGATCGAAATGTTGAATGATGAAGATAAGCAGAGATATTAGAGCCGGGTTATGGTATACAGTTGGCAATTTCATAAACAGAGGAATCGCTTATCTCAGTACCCCGATCTTTACCCGACTTCTCTCAAAAGAGGACTATGGTGAGTTTAGTAATTTTACAGCGTGGGCAACTTTACTCGGAGTAATCACTTCGCTGGACTTATATGTATCAGTCAGCCGTGCTTATTACGATTATGAGGATGATTTTGATACGTATATGTCTACAATCTCGTGGATGAGTATCGTTTTTTCCGGCGTATGCTACCTCGCCGCACTATGCTTCAAGGGTCTGTCAACGGATCTGTTTGGCATGAATTTGCAATATATCAATATGTTGTTTTTATATTTGATCTTTTCTCCGGCTGCTCAGTTTTTTATGGTTCAACAGCGCGTGCAGGGGAGATATAAATCCGCAATCTTCGTAAACGTGGGAAGCGCTCTATTTTCACTCGGTTTGTCCATCATTACTGTGCTAACTTTTCAAAATAAAGTGTGGGGACGGATTGTCGGCTATGTGCTTCCGGTTGTCATAGTTAATCTCGTAATATACGGCATTTTCTTTTCGAAGGGGAAAAAGTTTATTCAGGAAAAGGCCAAATATGCCCTGGCCATTTCCATACCGATGATTCCACACAATCTCTCGGGAAGTGTGCTGAACAATTCAGACAGATTTGTGATTAAGCGATATTGCGGCAATACGGAACTTGCCGTATATAGTTTTGCTTACAACTGTGCAATGGTGATATCAATACTCAGTACATCCATCAATCAGGCGAACGCCCCTTGGCTATACAGAAAACTGAAAGAAAATGATACTGACAGCATAGAGCAGCATGGAAAAGATTTGCTGCTTCTTTTTCTTGCACTTGTCTTAGGCGTTATGCTGTTGACACCGGAAATGGCATATGTTTTAGGCGGGAAAAAATATGGTGATTCCGTTACACTGATACCGGTCATTATGCTGGGATACTGTTTTCAATTTTTATATACCTATTACGTTCATTTGGAAATTTATTGCAAAAAAACAATCACCATATCTATGGGAACTCTCTGTGCAGCAGGAATCAATCTTATATTAAATTTCATTTGTATCCCGAAATTCGGCTATCAAATTGCCGCTGTTACGACTCTGGTCAGCTATATCATGCTATGCTTTATTCACTATATTGTCACCAGATGGCTGCCGTACAAAAATGTATATGATCACAAGAAAATGATGTACATGATAATGCTTTTTGCGATATGCAGCATAGGTGTCGAATGCCTCTATGAGTACACGCTTCTCAGGTATTGCATTGTTCTTCTGTATTTTGCCTTTGCCTGCTGCGCGGCATACAAATATTATTTAAAAAAACGTAAGTAATCTATTATGGATTTACTAATTCGCTAATAAACCTTTGCATTACACCATAGTAGAACTTAATGTTTTCACAGGCGCGTGTATACTGCATCAGATCCGTTTCTTCCAAATAAGAAAAATAGCTGTAAAGCTGTTTGTCCAAATACTTATCCACAGAAACATTACGGATGCCTAGCGCATCGTTTACTCCACTGCCTCGGGCATCCTCATTGAGAAGAATGCTCGGATTTCCCATACTGACATTATATATGTGAGCATGAACTCTGAATCCGATATGCAGATTGCAGGCATCATAAAGTCGAAATCCCGCCGCCGACCCCGAAATCGTATCTATCTCATACTGCAAGCTTACTTGATTCTGCTTTTCCGTCAGCCATTTATTGTGCTTTGTAATTCCACGATGCAGCAGGATTTTGATTTGCGCCTGTGGATACGCCGTGTGAATTGTTTTTAGAAGCAGACGCATATAGTTCATGTTTCTCGGAAATGCAGGATCGGAAATCATGATGACCGGTTTTGGAGTGGTTAAAAAATTATTTTCGTTGAGATGCAAAGTCTCTATCATATCCAGCCTGTACCATGCCGGACATCCCGTCATAACGGTATTTGAAATACCCGACTCTTTCAGCATATTGACCGTATACCAGTCACGGCATCCAATATGAGCGCTCTGCCCGGATATTCGCTCAACAAATCGAAACATAGAAGGCAAAAAAGCATTACGGCGGTATACGTCTGCATTGCTGCAACCGCGGCCCTTCCATCCCCACCCCATAATGGCCATGGGAACGGTTATTTTATCCATATCCGAGACAAAGGGCATCTTATTCGGGTATATATTTTTCTGAAATCCGGGGCCTCCGCCAAACACAATCATGTCATATGCATTTAACAAATCTACTTTATCGTCATAAGATACATTTCTCTTAAAAATATCAACGCGCGCAACGGATTCGTTTGCTTCCAGCAGACTTTTACAGCGTTCTTCAATTAAAAAATCTCCCGCATTTACAAATGCACCACTCATCAGCGCTATTTTCACCTGAAATTTCCTCACAATCCGTTATTTTTCCAGAGCCCGCTTCACGAAATAGTATGACCCGAAATCTGTCAATATATCAGACGACACTCTCTGAATGCAACAGTTTCAACAAATTGTTTTC
>CAJUBE010000042.1 GCA_910584725.1 uncultured Lachnospiraceae bacterium
CTTATATACGAGATTTACGTGTTATGATGTTTAAAAGGAAGTGTCAAACTCCCGTTTCCATTGGCAATACATCTTTTGCACTGATATAGTTCATATGTTGTCCTCCTAAAGAAATGATTTAGGATAAGCATGAACTATTACCTTTTTCGATTTTTGCAATAGCTCATGCTATGCAACTTTTGTTCTACTCATAAATCAATCCTGCCTTTCTTTTTCTAAAAGTATTATATAATCACAGGCGGTTAAAAGCAATACTCAGAAATTTCTTCCAAAATAACGCTTCCAAAATAACATGTTTTCCCTTCCTTGTGCTTTGCCCTGTTATGAAGTAAAATAAATGCAATCATTGCGAAATCGGACAGGAGGGGGAGGAGAAGATGACAGTTTCGGAACTGATTAAGAAGATGATTGCGTATTCGGAGGGAAATCTGCATGACATTGCCCATTTTCTGAAAGTGTACGCTTACGCAAAGACAATCGGGGAATGCGAGCATCTGGATGAGAATACGCAGCTCACGTTGGAGGTGGCGGCGGTTTTACACGATATCGCCTGTCCGCTTTGCCGTGAAAAATATGGCAGCACCGACGGTAAATATCAGGAGAAGGAGGGCGCCGTGCTGGCGGCGGATTTTCTGAAAGATTCGGGCTTTTCGGAGGCGCTGATCGAGCGGGTTTCCTATCTGGTGGGACACCACCACACGCTGACGCAGATTGAGGGCATGGATTACCAGATTCTGATCGAGGCGGATTATCTGGTAAACGCGGACGAGAGCCATTATGATAAGAACAATATCAGAAACATGTACGAGCGGGTTTTTCAGACAGAGACGGGGAAGGAGCTTTTGCAGCATATTTATGGCGTTTCAATTGATGGATAGCGAAACGGGCTTTGAATCGAAGCGGGGCGGCAGGAGCGGTCAGAAAAGTGGGGAAAGGGCTTGCAGGCTGACAGAATAGGGGAAATTATTTTATGGAAAAAGGTTTGATGCCCTTTTGGGAAGAAGCGTATCAAAGGGAAGACGCGGCTGCCTTTTCCGTGGAACCGAATGCGACTTTGAAAGAGTTTGAAGGGATGTTTAACAGGCAGTCGCGTATCCTTGAGATCGGATGCGGCGAGGGGCAGAATGTCCTCTATCTGGCGCGGCAGGGGTATTGCCATGTGGATGCCTTTGATCTGTCGGAGCATGGGATTGAAAAACTAAAGCGAAGATGCGGAAAGGAAAATTTGCAGATCAATGCGTTTGTCGCTGATTTGACGGCTTATCGGTTTGAGAAAAATTATGATTGTGTGATGTCTTTCGGGACGCTGCATTTTGTCCCCAAAACGGAATGGCGGGCGATGATAGACAGGGCGAAAGCACATACCAATGTGGGCGGAATACATATCATGCAGATATTTACCGATACGGTGCCGGCTTCGGCGGACATCGCACCATTTGCGGTGGGGCTTGCGAAGGATGGGGAAATCAAAGAATTATATGACGACTGGGAAATTTTGCAGTTTAAATCCTATACCTTTGAGGACGAGCATCCCGGCGTGCCAAAGCACCTTCACGCGTCGAATAAAATCGTTGCCCGCAGACCAGAGAACGGATAGGGAAAAGGGGAAAAACATGCAGATTGAAAATATAACTATATCACACCATAACAGAACAGTCGATGCAGCGTACTATAAGCCGGATGGGGAGGGCAGCTTTCCACTGGTGATTTTCAGCCATGGTTATAACGGGCACAAGGATGATGTGGCGCCTTCGGCTAAATATTTTGCAAAAAGCGGGATCGGTGCGGTCTGCTTTACTTTTTGCGGCGGCAGTACGAGGGATTTGAGCGGTTTTCTGTATTGCGGATAACTGGAACGAGCGCTTTCAAAAGCCGGAGGATATTCCCGATACGGAAGTTTTGTGGGATATGACGCTGGGGCGCAGGTTTTTTGAATCCATCCGCGATTTCCGTATCAGAGAGCAGGTCGGGAAATTCGGCGGACGGGTCCTTCTGATGCACGGGACAGAGGATGAGGTCGTGGGTCTGGAATACTCGAAATGGGCGTCCGAAAAATATCCGAATGCCCGGTTGGAACTGTTTCACGGAGAACCGCACGGGTTTTCGGAGGACGGGAACCGGCGGATGGAGGCAATGGCGCTGTATTTCATCCATGAGTGTATGGCGGACAGCCTTAAAATAGGTGAGGGGATAAAGCTTTATGAGTGAGAAGGGCTTATTTATTATCATGCTGGGCACGGGACATGCCACAGTGACAAAATGCTATAACACATGTTTTATTCTACGGGAACGTGAAAGGTGTTTTCTTGTGGACGGGGGAGGCGGAAACCAGATTCTGCGCATTCTGGAAGAGCAGGACATTGCGCTGACGCAGATTCATGACCTGTTTATCACCCATTCCCATTCCGACCATATCCTCGGGGCGGTGTGGATTGTGAGAGGGGTTGGGCAGTTGATGCGCAGCGGGGAATACGACGGCGAGTTTAGAATCTATGCCTGCGATGAGGTGATGGAGAATCTGTTAACCATCTGCAGGATTGTTCTGATGAAAAAGGTGACAGATTTGTTTGGCGGCAGGATACGTCTGGTAAGGCTGCGGGATGGTGAGTCTCATACGATACTAGACAGAAAAATTACTTTTTATGATATTATGTCAACCAAATTGATCCAGTATGGATTTAAGATCGCAGAGGAAAAACTGCTTTTTTGCGGAGACGAACCGCTGAACCGGGCATTTTATGCGGAGGCGGAAGGGGTTTCATGGCTGCTCCATGAGGCGTTCTGTCTGTATTCTGAGAAAGAGAAGTTTGGACCTTACGAAAAGCATCACAGCACGGTTCGGGACGTCTGTCAGACTGCGGAGAGTTTGCACGTAAAAAATCTGGTTCTCATGCACACGGAGGACAGCCATATACAGGACAGGAAGCGGCTTTACAAGGAGGAGGGGGAAAAGGTTTATTCGGGCAGACTGTGGGTTCCCGACGACGGGGAGCGGATTTTTATTAAGGAGGGAGAACATGAATATTCATCTTGTGCGGTTAACTGACGAATACAGAGAGCAGCTATTTGAAATGCTGACAGAGTGGAAGAACGATATTATAGAAAATCAGACAGATATGTCTCCGCGGGCGATTTGGACAAACGATTTCCATGATTTTGAAAATTATGTAGAAAAACTTGAGGTGAAGGAAGAGAATGAAAGTGGCTGGGTTCCCGACACGACATTGTTTTGTCTGGACGAGGACAGGAACATTTTTGTGGGAGCCGTGAATATCCGCCACTACTTAAATGAGGGACTGTTAAGAACCGGCGGTCATATAGGTGACGGAATCAGACCCGGCGAGAGAAGGAAAGGGTACGCGACGGCAATGCTTGCCCTGGCATTGGAAGAATGTAAAAAACTCGGCATTGACAGAGTGCTGGTGTGCTGCGACAAAGACAATGTCGGTTCGGCAAAGGCAATCGTTAAAAACGGCGGTGTGCTGGAAAATGAAGTGGAGGAGGACGGGCACGTGGTACAGCGGTATTGGATTGATAATTAGCGTTGAGGTGAGGTGAAACATGGATAACTGCTTAATCTGCGAAAGAATCGCACTGATAAAGGAAAATAAAAACCCATACTTTGTCCGTGAAATGAAAACGGGATATGTCGTCTTAGGCGACAGCCAGAGGTTCAAGGGGTACACGCTGTTTTTGTGCAAACAGCACGCCTATGAACTGCACGAACTGGAACCGCATTTCCGGGACGAATTTCTGCATGAGATGGCGGTCGTGGCGGAGGCGGTTTATCATGCTTTTTTGCCGGATAAACTGAACTACGCGCTGCTTGGCGTGGGGCGCGGATTACATATGCACTGGCATATCTATCCGAGAAGGGAGGGCGATACGCCAACCCCCGGTCCCGTGTGGCAGCTTGGAAAAGAACTAAATGACGAAAAGTATCAGCCGACGGGGGATGAGCTGGAGCAGTTAAAGGCAAGGCTGCGGGAAGAACTGGATAAACTGCTGTGAGTCTTTGAGATATATTGTAATTATGGATTGACACGCACGAAAATAATAGAGTGATGCAGCATCTTATGGAAAAGAACGGTTTTCAGAAATGTGGCACTATTTATGCTGCGGATGGCTCGCCGCGGATTGCATATGAGAAATAGGAGTGCGAGAGAAAAGGTAGAGTGCATGAAAAATTTGCTTAGACTGACCGATTTACAGACAAGTGATGTGTATGAGATATTTCATATGGCGGATGAAATCAGCGCGGGAAAATATAGTGGTTTTCTTGGCGGAAAAAGTGTCGTCCTCTTTTTCCCTGTTACAAGCATCAGAACGCGGGTCACTTTTGAAAAGGGAATTTATCTGCTGGGCGGTCAGCCGATCCTGTTTCCCAGTGACGCTTTGGATAAGAGGGAAGAGACAAGAGATGTATTTGGCTATTTAAGTAACTGGGCTGATTTGCTTGTTATCCGTCATAAAGATATACGGTTATTGGAAGAAGCTGCCAAATATGCAGAGGTTCCGATTATCAACGCCATGACCGATGTGAATCATCCATGTGAAATCTTGGCGGACCTGTACTCCCTTTCAAAAATCAGAGAGAATTTTATCGCGGATAAATACCTGTTCTGTGGCAAAAACGGCAATATCGGGCTTGCGTGGAAAGAAGCCTCCGAAGTGATGGGATTTGAGCTGTCACAGTGCTGCGGCGCGGGCTATGAGATGGACGGCGTGCGGGTGTACCATGAGATAGAAACGGCGGTCAGAGGAAAGGATATCATTTGCACGGATTCCCTGTCAGCAGACGAGTTAAAGGATTTTAAGAACTGTCAGGTAACGGAGCAAGTGATGGATATGGCGAACAAAAACGCGCTCTTAAATCCATGCCCGCCCTTTTACCGCGGGGAGGAAGTCTCTGCCGACGCGATAGAGTCGGGTTATTTTGCCGGGTATGAATTTAAGAAAAGCCTGCTGGCGGTTCAACAGGCTGTGATGGTGTGGTGTCTGAAAAATCTGTAAGATAAAACAGGGCGATCGGCAAACATAGAATATAGAGGAGGACGGGTGAATGAATATTGATACTTATAAACCATATATTTCAGCGGAAACCATGATGGGACCAAACAGTGTCAGGATATTGGCGGAATTGCTTGACAGGTATCCTTTGCGGCTTGCTCCGGACGATGCGGTTCTCGATCTGGGATGCGGGACGGGACTGACAAGCCTGATCATTGCCAGAGAGACAGGAGCGAAAGTCTTTGCGAACGATTTATGGGTGAGCGCGGAAGAAAATGGGAGGCGGTTTGCCGGGTGGGGCGCCAGTGAGCAGATAACGCCCGTCTGTGAGGATGCGAACGACCTTCACTTTGAAAAGAAAAAGTTTTGCGCGCTGGTCAGTATCGACTCCTACCATTATTTTGCGGGAAATGAGGGCTTTTTTCAGGAAAAGATTTTGCCGTTTCTGAAAGACGGCGGAGCGGTTCTGATCGGAATCCCCGGTTTAAAAGATGCCTATGCAGACCGTGCCGAGGAACTGCTTTCTGACTGGCTCGGGGACGACGCTTATATGTTCAAAAGCCCGAAACGCTGGAAAGAACTGATTGGCGGTGGCGGCAGAATCGAAGTGGTGGAAACATGGGAGATGGATTGCTTCAGTCAGGCGTGGGAGGAGTGGCTTGCGGCAGATAATGAATACGCGCGTGGGGACAGGAAATTTTATGAAACGCTCATTAAGCCTTATACCTGTTTTGTCGGGATTTACATCAAATTAAAATAAAATTCTCCGCACTTAAAAGCTTTGCGGTTTTTTCAACTGTACGCTGGACGATCTGTTCCGCGGGGATATGGTGGCATACGGCGAAACGTATACCAATCTGCGCGTCGAGACCGTTCCCGCTTTCCGCTATATCAAACGTGCTCTGTCACAGGAACAGATCAATGTCTTTAATATGCGCGTGAATGGTCTGGAGCGCACGGAGAAGGATGTGATCCCCCTGCTTTGAAACGACGGGGAGAGTATGGATATTTATATTGCATGTAAGTAGTGTATGGGAGGGAAGGATATGCGTGAGGAATCGTTTGAAATAAAGTCTATATCGTATCAAATTCGGATCATAGAAGAAAGCGATTTAGACAGTTTGCTGTTGGTGAAAAGTGACGCTTCCGTACACAGTGACAGATTTAGGCAGCAGAAAAACGGAGTGGCAGTTTATCTGGGCGCATTTATCAATAACTATGCGATTGGATATGTGTTATTGTCATTGGAAAATAAAGAAGACGTCATGCCATATACAAACCGCGAAAAATGTGCGGATATGATTGATCTGCTGATAATAGAACCCCTGAGGAATTATGGTGTCGGATCGCAGTTGGTGCTGGCGTGTGAGAAATGCTGCAGAGAAAATGGGATTCCCTATTTGGGGCTTGATGTCAACCCGGCAGATAATTCTGCTGCAAAGAGATTATATGAAAAACTGGGTTATCATGCAGTCGGCGAAATACATTTGGACGGGGTGTATGAATATACGGACGAGGCAGGTCATAAGGGACAGTATGAAGACTGGTGCATTGATATAATAAAACGGGTATAGCGTTGTGTGCAATTACACCAAAATCCAGTGATTCATGCTCTGGATGGAATAGACTTTACACTTTTCCGCAAAACCGCTATAATATGTTTGTATCAATATAAATCATCAATCAAAAAGGCGGTGATAGAATGGTACAGGATATGGGAATGACAAATAAGCAATTTCAGGGCTTCATTCGGCTTGCTTTGGAACTTCTTGAAAAAGCATTGCAAAAGTCACCAGATAATGAAGAGATTAAAAAGGTGAGAGATATTTTTCGGTCAATGCTTGAAGATAACTGATTACGATTTCAATCATATTTTTTTGTAGAATAATCAAAAAGGAAACCTTGACACATTTACTTTCAAGGTTTCCTTTTTCTGACTGCGGAAGAAGGGACTTGAACCCTCACGTCGTTTCCAACACTAGATCCTTAGTCTAGCCTGTCTGCCAATTCCAGCACTTCCGCATGCGTTACACAACGCATTTAATATAATAATGTTTCAGAAGAAAAAAGTCAAGGGTTTTTGACAAAATTATTCCGTAAAATTACTGGAAATGTACCTCCGTCCCAAACAGCGCGCCATCCGCAATCTTTTTGCCATCGCCTTTCAGTTCGTTCATGTATCTGGCATAGTCGCACACATAGACATATATGGTGTCTGTATTTCGGCGGTAGGTGGAGTATACTTCCGCGTTTGGACCTTGGCTTTCTAACGGTTTTCCGTCCGCGTCACAGATTACGGTGATATAGTCGAATTCGGGGGTGCCGGCGGGAAGCAGAAGCTGTGCCCGGATTTCAAAGGCAGTTTTTTCAACAGAGGCGATGCCGACGCCGTCTGCATTGGTTTGATCCACAGAGACCACCTGATTTCCGTCGCTGCCTACGGTGATGTCAATGGCAAAATTCCAGCTGCCCTTATAGTGTTTTTTTACAGGTTCCCCAATGGTCACTGCATTGCCGTCGGGATCCGTAAGCTGTTCCTGTTCGTATTGAAACAGCTCCCCGTAAATATCTGAAATTTCCAGATAGTAGGTAAACTGATCGGGAAGTGCATCCGATTCGTCGCCCAGATGCAGATCTTCGTCCAGGGGAACACGGATGATGCCGGTAAAAGTATGGTTGTCTGCAAATTCGCCCTCTATATAATAAGGGGTGGCATACCCCGAGCCGGCAGGACGGTCCTTTCTTGTAAATCCCGGAATGCTGTAATAGGAGTCGGTTTCCAGGGAAAGCACGTCATAATCCAGTATATAGCCCTCCATATTTTTTGTCTTGATGAAATCCGCCGGGAAGGCATCCTCGTTTTCGATACAGAGCGCCAAATACAGCGCCTGCGGCGAGCAGTTGGCTTCGGAGACGGTGACGGTCAGTCCGCCGGAGGTCTGCACAAGGGTACCGGCAGCTTCTTTTGAGGAGGCACTGTCGGATGAAGATTCCGACACGGGCGTCACTTTTTTGCCGGGAGAGAGGGAGCCGCTGTCCTTTTCATAAACGTTTGCATTGTCGTCATAACTGCCCTTATAGCTGACCTTATCCTGCACCATGGAAAAGATTCGACCTATCAGGGGCAGTTTCGCGGCAAGAGCCGGCTTGGAAGCTAAGAGCATTCCGATGCAGAGAAGGAGTACAAATGCCGCCGCTGCCGCAGCGTGGCGAAGATACGTCCCGATCCTGTGACGCCGTTTTCTCTGCCGGAGACCTTCTTTGAACCCAGCCTTCACAGCCTGATTCAGTTCCTTGGGGATGGGGATTGCATCAAATCTATCATTTTGCATAGCGTTTTACCTCCTCTTTTCCAGCGGCACCGTCCGTAAGCCACTGACGGAGCATCTTTTTGGCGCGGTACAGGTTTACCTTGACGTTTCCTTCCGAAATATCCATAATCCGGGCAATCTCTTTGATTTTCAGCTCGTGAAAATAGAAGAGAATGACAGCGGTTTTGTATGGCTCTTTCAAGGCGTCAATGGCGTCGTACAGATCAATTTTTTCATCAATCAGATAATCCTCGCATCCTTTTTCCACGTATTCGTCGAGGGAAACGGTGGGTGCTTTTTTCTGCTCCTGCCAGATGCAGTTGAGCAGGATTCTGGTAATCCAGGTTTTAAAGTAGCGCGGTTCTCTCAGCTTTTCGATGCCGAGCATTCCTCTCGTCACACATTCTTGCACGGCGTCGAGAGAATCTGCTTCATTTTTCACATATAAAAAGGCGGTCTTATATAGGTAGACCTGATATTCGGCAATCAGCTCTCCGTAGGCGGACATACTTCCCCGGATTGCCTTTTTGACAAGTCTTATGGTATCTTCCTTCATTGGTGTCTTTTCCTTTCGTTGGATTCCGCGGTGTGTTTTACGCAAACGGTGCGCGCTTGTTATTACCGATTCCGTATGACATAGATTAGACTTTGCGGAAAGGAAAAAGGTTACAGTCTATGTTCCTGTATTTTTATCAAGAATTTTATCATCAAATTTATTATAAAGGGTTGACATGTGACATAAAAGAAGATAAAATAACATTTGTTCGCAGGAATGGCGGAATTGGCAGACGCGCACGGTTCAGGTCCGTGTGGTAGCAATACCATGAGAGTTCAAGTCTCTTTTCCTGCACGCACAGAGGACATCGCTTCGGCGGTGTCCTTTCACGTTTGACCGCCATTGTCCACCATCACAAGAAAAGGCAAATTATCACATCTTAATCTATTTCCAAGCAAACATTTCCTCCCTATAATGGAAGATAAGAAGGTGAAAGGACGGGGAGCGGAGTATGAAAAATCACACTGATGTGCTGATTTTTCATACGCAAATTTGTGCCGGAGCGTCACAAATTTGTTTGATGGCAGACGCAAATTGGAGATTTGCGTCGCCCCGTCGCGTAAACGCTCCGGAATGGAGGGTACATGAAATACGGACATTTTGACAACGAAAACAGGGAGTATGTGATTGACAGGGTGGATCTGCCCTGTTCTTGGACGAATTATCTCGGCGTGGAGGATATGGCGGCGGTGGTGAACCACACGGCGGGCGGCTATCTCTTCTACAAAACGCCGGAGTACCACAGGATCAGCCGTTTCCGGGGCAATTCTGTGCCCATGGACAGACCGGGCTTCTATGTGTATCTGCGGGACAATGACAGTGCGGATTACTGGTCGGTTTCATGGCAGCCGGTGGGCAAGCCTCTGGATCAGGCAAAGTACACCTGCCGCCACGGTATGTCCTACACGGTCTATGAGTGTGAGTATGAGGGGATACAGGCGTCCCAGACGATGTTCATTCCCAGAGGCGAGGCGGTACAGCTTTGGGATGTGAAGGTGAAGAATACGGGGAATAAGGCGAGAAACTTAAGCCTGTTCTCTTATCTGGAATTTTCTTTCCATCACATTATGATCGACAACCAGAACTTCCAGATGAGCCTGTACTGCGCGGGCTCCTCCTACGAGGACGGGATCATCGAGGAAGATTTGTTCTATGAGGAGGAAGGGTATCAGTACTTTACGGCGGACTTTACGCCGGACGGTTTTGACTGTATGCGGGATAAATTCCTCGGCACATACAATACGGAGACGAACCCGGCGGCGGTGATCGCGGGCACATGCTTTTCTTCTTATGAAAAGGGCGGCAATCACTGTGGCAGCCTGCAAAAGAATCTGACCCTGCAGCCGGGCGAGGAAGCGCGCTTTATCTTCATGCTTGGCGAGGGCAGAAGAGACGAAGGCAGGCGCGTCCGCGCAAAGTATGCGGATCACGGCGCGGTGGACGCGGCACGCGGGGATCTGAAAAATTATTGGGAAGAAAAGTGCGCCAAACTGCAGGTGCAGACGCCCAACGAGGGCATGAATGCGCTGCTCAACACGTGGACGCTGTACCAGTCGGAGATCAATGTGATGTTCTCCCGGTTTGCCTCCTTTATCGAGGTGGGAGGCAGAGTGGGGCTTGGTTATCGTGACACGGCGCAGGATGCCATGACGATCCCTCACTCGAATCCCGAAAAGTGCAGGGAACGGATCGAGCAGCTTCTCAGGGGGCTTACCAGCGCGGGCTACGGCCTGCATCTGTTCCAGCCGGAATGGTTTATGGAAGACACGGGCGCAAAGCCCTTTAAATCCCCGACGGTGATTCCGGAGCCGGACAAAAACAGCATCATACACGGACTGAAGGATGCCTGCTCAGACGACGCCCTTTGGCTTGTGGCTACGGTGACGGAGTACATCAAGGAGACGGGGGACAGAGATTTTGCTTCCGTGCAGTTACCCTATGCGGACACCTTTCTGGAAGGGAAGAAGGAGACAGAGTCGGTGTACGATCACCTGAAACGGATTCTGGACTTTTCCACGCAGCAGGTGGGGCAGACGGGCATCTGCAAGGGGCTTCGCGCGGACTGGAACGACTGCCTGAATTTGGGCGGCGGTGAGAGCGCCATGGTAAGTTTCCTGCACTACTGGGCGCTGACGCATTTCATCGGATTGGCCGACTATCTTGGAAATCAGGCGGATGTGGAAAAATACGGGCAGACCGCGGCGCGTGTCAAAGAGGTGTGCAACACACAGTTGTGGGACGGCGAGTGGTTTATCAGAGGCATCACGGCGAATGGGAAAAAGATCGGCACGCAGGCGGACGTGGAGGGCAGAGTACATCTGGAATCCAATGCCTGGGCGGTTCTGTCGGGAGCAGCCGAGGGGGAGAAAGCGGACGCGGCTCTTGCGGCCATTGACAAGTACCTGTATACGCCTTACGGGCTTCTGCTTAACACCCCTTCCTACACGGTGCCGGATGACGATATCGGTTTTGTCACCAGAGTGTACCCGGGGGTGAAGGAGAACGGTGCGATTTTCTCTCATCCGAATCCTTGGGCTTGGGCGGCGGCATGTATGAGAGGCAGGGGCGATCTGGCCATGAAATTTTACGACGCGCTCTGTCCCTATCACCAGAATGACCGGATAGAGATGAGAGAGTCGGAGCCGTATTCCTACTGCCAGTTTGTCATGGGCAGGGATCACAGCGCATTCGGCAGGGCGAGACATCCCTTTATGACAGGTTCCGGCGGCTGGTCCTACTTCTCGGCGACAAGGTTCATGCTGGGAATACGCCCGGACTATGACAGGCTGACCATTGACCCTTGTATTCCGGCGGACTGGAAGGGGTTTGACGCGGTCCGTGAATGGAGGGGCGCGGTCTATGAGATCCGGGTGAGCAACCCGGGCGGCGTGATGAAGGGCGTGAAGGAAATCAAGGTGGACGGCGCAGCGGTAGACAAAATTCTTCCTATGGAGGCTGGCAGCAGACATACTGTGGAAGTGGTGATGGGAGTGTAAAAAGTAATTGTATTTCATACCGGCGCCATGCAATTACTGCATGGTGTCAGAGCCGGTGCAAAAATGCCTGTAACGAAAAGTGTCGTGAAGCAAGGCAGCGGTGAATGGAATGGGGCATTTGCGGGAGATATCTGCGGGGCTGGCTCAGAACAGGGAAAGACGGACAGGTAAGAAAATAAGGATAGGCAGGCGGAAAGTGCGGAGAGATAAGGAGGGTATACAATGATTAAATTTGGGACGGGCGGCTGGAGAGCCGTGATCGGTGATGAATTTACAAAGGAAAACATTCAGATTTTATCCAGAGCAATCTGCGATAAGATGCGGGAGGAGAAGGTGGAAAAGGAGGGCATTGTGCTCGGCTATGACAGGCGCTTTCTCTCCAAGGAGGCAATGCAGTGGGCGGCGCAGGTCTTTGCCGCGGAAGGGATCAAGGCGAGCCTGATCAACAAATCGGCACCCACGCCTCTGGTGATGTTTTATGTGATGAAGCATTCCTACCACTACGGCATGATGATCACCGCAAGTCACAATCCGGCGATCTACAACGGTATCAAGGTGTTTACCTTCGGCGGACGGGATGCGGACGAGGTGCAGACGGCGGATATCGAGCGCTACATCAACGAGGTGACGGACATTCCCGTGGACGAGATGAACTATGCGGAGGGGATTGAGAAGGGGCTGATCGAGGAAATCTATCCGCTGAATGAATATCTGGACAGCATCATCGACACAGTGAATATGGATAAAATTAAGCAGCGTGGACTGCGCATCGCGCTTGATCCGATGTACGGGGTGAGCGAGACTTCCTTAAAAACGATTCTCATGACCGCAAGGTGCGAGGTGGAGACCATCCATGAGCGGCACGACACGCTGTTCGGGGGCAAGCTTCCCGCGCCCACGGCGGAGACGCTGCGCGCCCTGCAGAACTACGTGATTGACAGACGCTGCGATCTGGGGCTTGCCACGGACGGCGACGCGGACCGGATCGGCGTGATCGACGACAAGGGGAATTTCCTCCATCCCAACGACATTTTAGTGCTGTTGTACTACTATCTGGTGAAATATAAGGGTTGGCACGGCCCGGCGGTCAGAAACATCTGCACCACCCATCTGCTTGACCGGGTGGCGGAGAGCTTTGGGGAACAGTGCTATGAGGTGCCTGTAGGGTTTAAACACATTTCCGCCAAGATGTTTGAGTCGGACGCCATCATCGGCGGCGAGTCCTCCGGCGGCATGGCGGTGAGAGGGCACATCAAGGGCAAGGACGGCATTTATGCTTCCGCCCTGCTGGTGGAGATGATCGCCGTGACGGGCATGAAGCTGTCGGAAATCATGGAGACGATCAGGAAAGAGTTCGGCGGTATGGCGCTGGAGGAGCGGGATTACCGTTTCAGCCCGCAGAAGAAGGAAGCCATTCAGAAGCAGCTTCTCGTGGATAAAGAGCTGCCGCAGATTCCCTATGAGGTGGAGAAGGTTTCCTATCTGGACGGCTTGAAGATTTACTTAAAGGACGGCGGCTGGATTTCCGTCAGGTTCTCCGGCACGGAGCCGCTTTTACGCATCTTCTGCGAGATGAAGGAAAAACAGGATGCGGCTGCGTTCTGTAAGGTGTTTGAGGAATATCTGGGTTTATGATAAGATAGAAAAAAACGGAGGGTATCATAAACACTATGATAAATAAGGCTGTGGAAAAACACAGACGGAAAAAATCACTCAGATGGAGCATGGTAAGGCGGCTCGTGTTTGGGTGGTTTTTGCCGTTGTTTTTGATGATATTGGTGGTCATACTGCTGATGACCCAGAAGGTGCTCAGTCAGGTGGAACAGACCATTCTGGCGTCTGTGGAGAAGACGGTGGATATTATGGAGTACCAGTTGAAGGACTGTGAAAAAGCCTCCAAGGATGCATCCTATCAGGCGGTGATTATGGAGCATTATAAGGCGTATCAGACAAATAAAAACGCAACCAAGTTTGAAATAGATCTGAAAAAATACCTGACGGGGCAGTACGGCTATGACGATAACTGCAAGGCGGCGCTGCTTGTGATACTGGAGAACCCGGAAATTTCCGCTTACGCCCTAAATTACAGCAACGAAGGCTCTTATCAGGACGTCCAGTTTTTCAACACGAAGGCCAGGGAGAAAATATTGGAGGTGGCACAGACGCTTGATACCGGCACGACGCTGGTCGGCGTGGAGGGCCGGGTTTATATGGTCAGAAATCTGGTGACCTCCAAGTTTGTCCCCTACGCGGTGCTGGCGCTGGAGCTTGACAGGGAGTCGCTGATGAAAAGCTATGCCGGAATCTGGGGCTATGCGGACGCGGCTGTGTACTGGAACGGGGAGCTGCTTGTGCCGGGGGCGGCAGACCATGAGACGGGAAGGGAACACGAGTATGACTATATGGTAAGCGCGCTGGGCGGCCGCCGGGCGGTGTACAGGTACAAGGCCGGCGGCTACTCCCACGCCTACCGCAGAATTGACATGTACGGCGGAACGATGGTGCTTCTTGTTTCGCTGGACAACAGTGTAACCTACGCCGAGATGACGACGATGCTGTATTTCTTCCTGATTCTTCTCGTGTTTATGATACCGTTGATTGTGCAGATGATGCGTTTCTTCCATAACAAGGTGACGGTGCCTCTCGGCGAGCTGATTGCCGCCGCCGACGCGGTCCGGGAGGGAGACCTTGGCATACAGATCGTGAACGGGGAGGACAATGAGGAATTTTATCATATGAAGGAATCCTTCAATCACATGTCAGAGCAGTTAAAAACCCAATTTGATAAGATTTACCTGGAGGAGATTGCGCTGCGGGATGCCAAGATCATGGCGCTGCAGTCCCAGATCAACCCTCATTTTCTGAACAACACGCTGGAGGCCATCAACTGGGAGGCGCGACTGAACGGGAACCGGAAGGTGAGCGGGATGATTGAGGCGCTCTCCACCATGCTGGAGGCGACCATGAACCGGAGGGAGGAGCAGTTTCATTCCATGGCGGAGGAGATGGCCTACGCGGACGCTTATCTGTACATTACCGCCCAGCGTTTTGGGGCCAGGTTCAACTGTACCAAGCAGATCGACGAGCGGCTGCTTACCGTGCAGGTGCCAAGACTGATTATCCAGCCCATTGTGGAGAACGCGGTGGAGCACGGCATGGACGTCACCACGCAGGGGCGGCTGGAAATCAGACTGTTCGAGCGGGAGGACGGGTATCTTTGCATCGAGGTGGAGGACAACGGCCATCTGACAAGGGAGGACAGGAAGAGGATCGACAGGATTCTGGCACAGGATGGGGAGCTGTCCGGGGAGAACCATGTGAGCCTGGGGATTCGTAATGTTGACCAGAGACTCAAGATGATATACGGGGCGGATTGTGGATTGTTTATAAATGGGAATGAGACGGCATATACGGTCAGTACAATTTTGCTCAAAACGGATGTGCCAAGCGAACAATAAAAGGCAAAAAAGAACAATCCCAACAATTTTCTGATTCTCCCTTACAGAGTATGATAAGTACAGAAACAAGAACAACAGACGAAAGCGATCTGGATGTAAAGGAAAGGGAGGATAAGGGTATGATGAAAAAAAGAATGATGGCAGCAATGCTTGCAGGCGCCATGGTATTATCCATGACAGCATGCGGAAACAGCGGTGACACGGGAAGTACGGCGGGCACAGGAGGGGATGCAGGCGCAGAGGCTCCGGCGGCGGAAGCGGAAGCTCCGGCGGCAGATGCAGGAGAGGCAGCGGAAGCGCCCGCGGCGGAAGGCTCGGTAGAGCTGGTAGTGACGACCACCTTCGCAGGTGAGGACTCCAACGCACAGAACTACAAGGACGCTGTGAAGGCTTGGGAAGCGGAGACAGGCAATTCCGTAGTTGACACTTCCGCAACCGCGGACGAGACCTTCAAGACAAGGGTGGCGACAGACTTTGAGACGGGCTCCGAGCCGGATGTGCTGTTCTTCTTCAACGGGGCGGACTCCAATAGCTTTATCGAGGCGGGCAAGGTGGTTTCCATCGACGAGATTCGCGCAGAGTATCCGGACTACGCGTCCAACATGAATGATGACCTGATTACGGTGTCTCTGGTGGACAATAAGAAATACGCGGTGCCGGCGAACGGCTACTGGGAGGCAATGTTCGTGAACACCGAGATTCTCGAGGCGGCAGGCGTGGCAATGCCCGGCACGGACTACACCATGGATCAGTTCAAGGCAGACTGCGAGAAGATCAAGGCAGCAGGCTACGCGCCCATCGCGGCAGCGCTCGGCAACATCCCGCATTACTGGTGGGAGTTCGCGATCTTCAACAACCAGTCTCCGGCGACCCATCTGGAAATCCCGGAGAACGCGGGCGATGAGAACGGCCAGGCATGGGTGCAGGGCATGAACGACATCAAAGAGCTGTATGAGCTGGGATATTTTCCGGAGAATACGCTCTCCGCAACAGACGACGAGACCTTCGCGATGTTCACGGAAGGCAAGGCGGCATTCCTGATTGACGGTTCCTGGAAAGTGGGCGGTATCGTGGGCGCATGCCAGTCCGACCCTAACGACCCGGCAACTCTGGATTCCGCAAAGTTAGATAAGTTTGACGTAACCTATGTACCCGGCAAGGGAAGCAGAAAGGCAACCGATCTGATTGGCGGTCTTTCCTCCGGATACTTTATCACAAGAAAGGCATGGGATGACCCGGCTAAGAGAGCTGCAGCAGTCAGCTTTGTAGAGTACTTGACTTCTGACGAGCAGGTTCCCAAGTTTGCACAGCACGGCGCATCCGCACTGAAGAATGCACCGGAGGTTGACACTTCTGAATTCAATGTTCTGCAGGTTAAGGCGATGAATATGATGGCAGGCACCACGTCTCTTACGGGTGCGGTACAGGATCTGTTCTCAGGCGACTGCCGCGTATCCACCTTCGACGGTATGCCCGAGATCGTGACTGGCAGAGTGGCAGCAGAGGATGCGGTAGCAGAAGGCTTAGAAGCATATCACAATCAGTAAAAACACATAGGGGAGTGTTTGAAGGGGCAGGGGCTTACCCTGCCCTTTCCTTAAAAAAAGTTTGAAAAAGTGTGGAGGTGGCTTATGGGAGCTAATATATATCGCAATAAAAAGCCGGCACTGGCGTTTCTTCTTCCGGCATTTCTGTTCATGGTGCTGTTCCTCTATTATCCGTTCTTTAAAACAATCATTAACAGTTTTATGCACCTGAAACAGCTTGGCGCGACGGCGACAGAGTTTAATGCGCCGTGGTATACCAACTACGAGGAGATGCTGCACGATCCGAATGTGTGGACCTCCGTAAAGAATACGATCATTATGATGGTTGTCACGCTTGTGGGACAGGTGGGAATCGCCATCGTGCTGGCGCTGATGGTGGACAATATCGGCAAGGGGAAACAGATTTTCAGAACGCTCTATTTCTTCCCCATCGTGATTTCCGCCACAGCATTAGGTCTGATGTTCAACCTGATCTTTCTCCGGGACAAGGGCATGGTCAATCAGGTTCTGGAAATGCTCGGTAAGCAGGATCTGACGGACTGGAAGGCGGAGGGTATCGCCCTTGTCACGATGATGGCGCCGGTTATGTGGCAGTATGTAGGATTCTATTTTGTCATTCTGGTCACAGGGCTTAACAATATTTCGGATGAGCTGTACGAGGCGGCTACCATCGACGGCGCAACGGCACTGCAGCGGGTGCGCTACATATCGATTCCGATGCTCCACAATGTGATCTGTACCTGCAGCGTTCTGGCGGTTACCGGCGCGCTCAAGGTATTCGACCTGCCGTGGGTCATGTTCCCGAAGGGGATGCCCCTTAAGAGTACCTTCCTGACCGGCACGTACATGTATTATCAGACGATGGAGACGAAGAACGTGGACTACGGCGCGGCGCTGGCGGTTCTGATCGTGGTGCTGGGCGTGGTGCTCTCCAAGGTGGTCAACGCCATTTTCAAAGAGAAAGATTACTAGGAGGAGGGAAGATTGAAAAATCACACTGATGTGCTGATTTTTCAATCTGGAGTTTGTGAGGAAGCGTTACAAACTCCTTGATCGCAGAGCAGAATTTGAGATTCTGCTCGCGGTTCCTGTGAGTATGCCTGACGGCAAACTCAGCAAAGAACGCTTCGGAATGGAGGAAACTATGACAAAGAAAAAAAGGATGTCACCCGGACTGATCGTGGTGTATGTGATTTTGATTTTTTGGGCGCTGACAACGGTTTATCCCATCATCTGGGTTATACAGAACTCATTTAAGGCGAAGAATAAGATTCTGGAAAACTCTTTCGCGCTTCCGATGGGAGATTTATTCACGACGGCGAACTTTAGAAAGGCTTTTGATACGACGGATATTTTCGGGGCATACAAGAGCAGCCTGTTTATCTCCACGATGGTTGCGCTGTTTGTGGTACTGCTTGCAGGTATGGGCGCTTACGCCCTCGCCAGATACAGGTTTCACGGCTCCAATCTGGTCAATTCCCTTGTGGTAGGCGCGATGATGTTCCCGGCTTTCGCAACGGTCATTTCCGTGTACCAGATGGAGTTCAAATGGGGCATCGCCAGCACGGGGAGCTGGTTCCTCAACATGCTGTCGGTAATCCTGCCGCAGATCGCCGGAAATATGGCATTTGCCATGGTGGTTCTGACCGGCTATATCAAGGGACTGCCCATCGAGCTTGAGGAGGCGGCTTACATGGAAGGCTGCAACGCGTTCCAGATTTACTTTAAGGTGATTATGCCGCTGACGAAGCCTTCCTTCGCGACGGTGGCAATCTTCTCCTTCCTGTGGAGCTACAACGATCTGTTCACCCAGTCCTTCTTCCTGAGAAGGCCGGATATGTACAGCATCACCATGATGCTCAACAACATCAGCGCCAAGGAGGGAACCGACTACGGTCTGATGGCGGCTGTGGTAGCGCTGATCATCGTCCCTGTTATCATCGTGTACTGCTGTCTGCAGAAACAGATCATCAAGGGCATGACTGCGGGAGCTGTCAAAGGCTAGAGTGAAAAGAACTTCTAAAACTCAGCAGCAGAGGCTGCTTCGCAAAGTCAGCAAAGCTGACTTGGAAGTACTAAGTCTCACACAGGAGAATGCTTGAAAAGAAGTATTCTCTGCAGGGAAATTGACTCAATTTGGGGAAGATAGGATAAAAGAACGAATAGACATTTTGGTGAGATTTCGGTATCATAGAATATAGAATACTATGTGGGGGATAGTAATGTACAAAGTGGCAATTATCGATGATGAACCACTGATCGTAGAGGGATTGTCCAAGACAATGGAATGGGAGAAGTGGAACTGTCAGGTGACGGGGACTGCCGGTGACGGGAAGGAGGGGATGGCGCTGATCCGCGAGAAGCGGCCGGATATCGTGATTACGGACATATGTATGCCGAAGATGGACGGACTGCGGATGATTGCGGGTTTGAAATCGGAGTTTCCGGACATGCAGCTTATCATTCTGACGGGGTACCGGGAATTTGAGTATGCGAGGCAGGCGATTGAGCTGGGCGTGGCCAGATTTCTGTTAAAGCCTTCTAAGATGAATGAGCTGGAGGAGGCGGTCGATGCCGTGACGAAACGGCTGGATCAGATACAGACGCCGGTACTTGACCTTTCGCCGGCGGAGCCGGAAAGCGGGGTGGAGCCCGCGGAACAGGCGGAGACCGAGGAGAACAGCGAGGCCAACAGCTTTATTGTCAATAACGCACTGGAGTATATCCGAAACAATTCCGCGGAGAAGCTGCGGCTCTCCGATGTGGCGGATCAGGTGTATGTCAGCCAGTGGCATTTGTCGAAGCTTTTAAATAAGCATACGGGAAAAACCTTTTCCGATATCCTGAACGGCGCGCGTATGGATCGCTCAAAGGAACTGCTAAAAGATCCTTCCCTTCGGATCTGTGACGTGGCGGAGATGGTGGGCTTTCAGGATCTGGCGCATTTTTCACGGGTTTTCAAGAAGATGGAAGGCATGTCCGCAGGGGAATATCGGAATACACATTAAAACGGGATTAGGATGGGATGGAGGTAAAACTATGAGAGTGTATTGTGCAGCAGACTATTATCATGCGAGCCGTGTGGCGGCGAATATCATATCGGCACAGGTGATTATGAAGCCTGACTGTGTGCTGGGGCTGGCAACAGGTTCTACGCCGATCGGCACTTATGAGCAGTTGATCCGCTGGTATGAGAAGGGGGATCTGGATTTTTCACAGGTACACAGCATTAATTTGGATGAATACAGGGGGCTTTCGCCGGAGAATGACCAGAGCTACCGTTATTTTATGAATACGCATCTGTTTGACAAAATAAATATTGACAAGAAAAATACGTATGTGCCGGACGGTCTGGAACCGGACAAGGAGAAGGCGTGCCGGGATTACGAGGAGATTATACATGCCCACGGCGGTGTGGATCTGCAGATTTTGGGGCTCGGGCACAATGGGCATATCGGCTTTAACGAGCCGGGCAGCGCTTTTGAGAAGGAAACGCACTGTGTCACACTCACGGAGAACACGAGACAGGCCAATGCCCGTTTCTTTGCTTCCATGGATGAGGTGCCCACAGAGGCTTACACTATGGGTATCAAATCCATTATGCAGGCCAGGAAGATCATGGTGATCGTCAGCGGGGAGAGCAAGAATGAGATTGTGAAGAAGGCTTTCCATGGTCCGATTACGCCGGAGGTGCCGGCATCTGTATTACAGCTTCACAATGATGTGATTCTGGTGGGAGACGAGGCGGCGCTGGCGGGCTTCTAAAGATAAGTGTAGTATTTTATGATCTGTTTATGAAAAAGCGGGATCAGGAACTGACAGAGGCAGGATACATGCAGTACTGCCTCTGCTTGTAGAGTGAAAAGAACTTCTAAAGCTCAGCAGCAATGGTTGCTTCGCTAAGAAGTTCTATGTTTCAATCAGGAGAATGCCTGAAATACGGCATTCTCCGCACGGATTTGAGTCACAGCTAAGCTGTGACATGGCGGTTAGCATGAAAAAATGGGAAAGGAGTGGGTGGAATGCGTGTACTCAGAGGGATGGTGTATACGGACAGGATGCGTTTTGAGCCGGGAGAGATTACGGTAGAGGGGGAACGGATTGAGAAGGTAGAGCAGGTCGAAGCCGGCGTGCTTTCACAGAAGGAGGCGCAGACCTACATTCTTCCGGGATTGGTTGACATTCATTTCCACGGCTGCGCGGGCTATGATTTCTGCGACGGTACGGCGGAGGCGGTGCGCGCTATTGCATCCTATGAGATGACTCATGGCACGACCACAATCTGTCCTGCTACTATGACGCTTTCCGAGGAGCAGCTTTTAGAGATTTGTGCGGCGGGTGCAGCGGCGGCGGAGACGGAAGTTCTGCCGGAAGGAATTCCTGTAAAGGATGTGCTGCGGGGCATATATCTGGAAGGACCTTTTATTTCCATGGAGAAAAAGGGGGCGCAGAATCCGGCTTATATACACAAGCCGGACCTTGCCATGCTGAGAAAGCTGCAGCAGGCGGCGAAAGGGATGATCCGCATGGCGGTTGTCGCGCCGGAAACGGAGGGCGCCATGGATATGCTCAGGGAAGGGGCGGGTGAGTTCCGCTTTTCCATCGCCCATACCTGCGCCGACTATGAGACGGCAAAGGCGGCGATGGAGGCGGGGGCGCATCATGTGACCCATCTCTACAATGCGATGCCGCCTTTTACCCACAGGAAACCCGGCGTCATCGGCGCGGCGGCGGAGAATGAGGAGACGAGGGTAGAGCTGATCTGCGACGGCATTCACATCCATCCGTGCGTGGTGAAAAGCACGTTCAAGCTTTTCGGGGCTGAGCGGATGGTTTTAATCAGCGACAGCATGATGGCGACAGGTATGGAGGACGGGGAGTACGCGCTTGGCGGACAGCCGGTTACTGTTAAAGGCAATCGGGCGTTATTGAAAGACGGTACCATTGCGGGCAGCGCCACCAATCTGTATGACTGCATGAGAACGGCGATACAGATGGGTGTCCCGAAAGAAGAGGCAGTCAGGGCAGCTACGCGCAATCCTGCCGAAGCGGTCGGGCTGGAGGAAGAGTGCGGCGCTTTGCTACCGGGCCGGCGGGCGGACATTCTGGTTGCGGACGGGGAATTTGTTCTTCTTGAGGTGATTAAGTCGGGACGCGCGGTGAAGGCATAAATAGCCAATTTACTTTTCGGATGCGGTATGATACAATAAAGCGATTCAGAGGATTCGCATTCGGGGAGGAAAGGGTTGGATATTATGAAGAGGAGAAACATGGCGGCGCTTGCGCTTCTGGCTGTCATGCTGCTGACGGCCTGCGGCAGAACGGCAGACACGGTTGTGACGAAAGAAGAGATTGTCGTGCCGGAGATGTCATCAAAGGATATGCTCGTCGATTCTTTGGAATATTTATTGGAAAAAGAGCCGGAAGAGGAAACCGGGGAAGAAGTACAGGAAAAGGAGACGCAGACGGATCAGTCTGTTGAAGAGAGCGTCAGGATACAGGAGGAGAGCGAAGAGCCGGAAAAGGCCACGGTGATCTGTTACGGTAAAGATATGGATTCCGGTCTGACAGAGGAAGTGATTACAGCGGAACACATCACGCCGGATGTGCTTTTGAATGCGCTGGCGAGACATAACATTGTACCGCTTCTTGACACGAAGGCGCTCTCCATGGAAGAGCGGGAAGAGGATGGCCGAAAGCTGATATATCTGGATCTTTCCAGGAGCTTTCGGGAATATTTGATGACCATGTCCATGGAGGCGGAGTGTATTATTATTTCTTCGATTGTTAACACCTTTTTGGCGAACTATGATGCTGAAGCGGTTTACATAACAGTGGAGGGAGAGACGCTTGTCACCTCTCATACGTCGTATACGGAGGCGATGGCAGACTATACGCCCGGGGAAATGATGACATTTCTGACAGCGGCGAAGGAGGCAGGAGATCATGGCACAGGTCAGTGAACGGGAACAGTTGATATTTAACATTGCGCAGATGGAGTGGGAGCTGTTTCAGCAGGTCTACAATACGGGCGGCAGGGCTTCCTGTCAGGATGATCCCGACACCTTCTTTAAAATGCGTATGAGCCAGTGGATGGTTTACTCCGACGAGGTGCTTTTGAGTTATCAGGCGGATTGTCAGGAGGCCGTGAAGGAGGGGAGGAATCCCATCTTCGAGAAGTACGGCTTTATGATGGAGAGCACCTACCCTGAGGAATACGAGGGGATCAAGGGGCATCTTCCGGACGTGTCCGAGAAGAAGGAGATCGTGGAACGGATTATAGCGGTCAATCTGGAATGGGACGCGAAGATGGCCGAGGAGTACCCGAACCTGCGAAAGCGGGGCAGGGTGGCCACCACAGCGGAAGATGGCATTATGGCAGGTTCTTCCATGGAGAGTTATCTTCGCGGCGAGCTCTACACCTATTCCATGAAGACACTTTCGCTGATCTTAAAGGAGACGGAGGAAGCGAAAGAAAAGGGCGAGAGCCTGTTAAAGCAGACCATCGCCAATGAGACCGCGTTTTACGGGTATCAGTCCTTGGAAGATGCGGAAGCAAGATATGCGCGATAAGCAGAGGCGGAAAGCTTACGAAACAGGCACCATGCTTGCATGAGGGCGTGTTTCGGGAGATTTACGGCGAGCAACGCGAACGAGAGATGCGAAGCATCTCGAGTCTGCTTATGCGCCAACTAGAAGTGTAAGCGTCTGCGCACTTCGTTGCGCAGGCGTTTTTTTACGAGGATTGTGACGAGCGCCACGTCGATGATGACGCAGACAGTCAACACCACGGCGGACCAGGTTAGCCGCAGCGGGGAAAGAAGCATACGGCGGATCATCAGTTCCAGGGCAGTGCAGAACAGCGGGATTTCGATAAACAGGCATAACGCGCCTGAAAGAATCGTGAAAGGCACCCTTTTTGCAAGCAGAGTAAATACTTCCATGCCGATTGTGACGAGAGCCACGATGGGCAGTCCCAGTTCCCAGAACCATGCGGTGGAGGGGGTCAGATAGGCGATCATGTACAGGTATACCGCCACTGCCATCCCGTCCGCAAAAAGCGAAATAAAGAACGGCATTTTGTTGTAGAACACCGCCGGGAAGGTGAATACAAACAGGCAGATGCAGATACCGATCACCAGAAGGGACCAGAGGGAGCGGTAGAATACGAGCAGATTCAACAGCAGACAGGTGCCGCCCGTGGCGATCAGGACAACCGAGAGCAGGATGCCGAGATCCTTTCTCTTGACGACTTCCACCTGCCCTTTGTTGACGGGATAGGGGGAGGGCGGGAATTCTTTTCCGGCTTCTTTCGGGTTGATGACGGGCGTGTGGCAGAGCGGGCATTCCTGCAGGGAAGCCTCCAGCTCTACGCCGCAGTTTACGCAGTATGACATACAATTTCCTTTCTTAAATCATAATTTAATCTGTTAAAATCAACATATTTCGGTCAAAAAAAATGTGTTATTGTAACTCGGATGAGCGGTTGCTCTCTATCTTTACATGGATGCCGTCCTGCACCAGTTTGCGGAAGAAATGCCGCTCCACGTCGCTTTCCACGATACTGCTGGCGAAGTTGATGGTCAGGATATCCTCAAAGCTGATGATGGCGCAGTTGGTGCGGGAAGAGAAGGGCTGTCCCATGTAGATATCAAAACGGTCGATAAAAGGTTTCATATCCTCCGGCACCGCCAGCGCGCCCATGTTGGTGAGCCCGGCGGATGAATTTTTGTCCTGCACGCGGGTGTAGAAGGTGCGCACCACAAAGTCCTTGATAAATAGGGGCACGATACGGATCAGAAAGTTGTGCTTTGTGGCGGCGTTGGTGGTGATATCGCCGCGCAAGAATTTTTCATTGATATAATAACGCATAAAATTGTGTACCTCAGTCACAATCTCCTCAAACGTGTAGTCGCCGAGGCGTGGGTCGATGGAAGGGTACACCATGGTGATAAAATTGCGCAGGGTCTTTGAAGGAAAGAAGCGGCGCAGGTTTACGGGCATGGCAATCCGAACGGGACGGTACGTCAGGTGAAATTCCCGCTGCTGTTTCTGGAGCAGGGCGTAGAGCAGTACGGCGTTTAAGTATTCCGTGATGGTGGCGCCGTATTTTTTCGCTGCTGCCATGACTTCCTTCACAGACAGTACCCCGTTTACGATGTTCAGGGTGTAGAAGGGCTCCTTGGTACCGCGGACACGGTAAGTCTTTTCCGCCGGGCGCGGCGGCTTGACCTTCGCCGTGGCATAGCGCATGTAGGCGTCTTCCAGTTCGCCCGGATCAGGTTCCTCGTCCAGTTTTAACACAAAGCCGGAAGGTGCGATTTTGTGTCCACGCAGTCCCAGATATACGGCGGTCAGCGTCTGTAAAAGGCTCATGCCGCCGGTGCCGTCGCCGAGACAGTGGTGCGCCTCCAGGGAGATGCGGCACCCGTAGTAGTATATTCTGATAAGATAACGGTTGTTACTTTTAAAATGCATGGGCATACAGGGGTTTTTGATATCCTCCTGCACGAAGGGACCGGGTCTGCTGTTCGGTTCCAGATAACGCCAGAACAGCCCCTTTCGGATCGCCACCTTGTAGGTGGGGAAGCGGGGCAGCGTAAGATCCAGCGCCTGCTGTAAGAGGGCAGGGTCTATCTCTTCCTTTAATTTTACGCTGAGACGGTAGACCGAAGAAAAATCCCGTCGCTGCAGGGTGGGATAGACGGTGGCTGACAGATCCAACTTATACCAGACGTCCTTTTTGCTCCGGACGACCGGTTTATTCAATTGTTTTTTCACAGAATTTCTATACATGGAATAAGTATACCACAAATTCCCATATTTATGGTAGAATTGTTGCAACAGTTCAGCCATCTTCTTAAAAAAGGGTAAAGCAATAGGTGTCTTTGCAAATGGCGCTGGCTGAACGGATGGCGGTTTTGGCAGATTGGGAAACAAAAGCGGAGGAGAAGGAAATATGGCGAAGACGGATAAAAAGAACGCGGGTCTGATGAATCTGATTAAGCGGATGCACGGTGTGGTGGAGAACGTGGATATCGAGAAGCACCGCCAGTCGCAGGATCATTTCGGCGCCCTTTTAGGAAACAGCAGGGATGTGATTGTGGAGGAGGTGGAGATTGCCGCCCGCGGGGAGGACGGCGCTGCCATTCATGGAGAGTGGATTAGCGTAAACCGGGCGCATATGAAAAAATATATCATTCTCTATTGTCACGGTGGCGGCTATTCCACGGGCAGCAGTCTCTACGCCAGAACGTTGACGACGAAGCTGGCATCCTCCACTTCCATGGATGTGCTCAGCTTTGATTACAGACTTGCCCCCGAGAATCCGTATCCGGCGGCGACACAGGACGCCATGCAGGTATGGGATTATCTGATGCTTCTGGGGTACGGCGCGAGGGATGTGATTCTGGCGGGGGATTCCGCGGGCGGCAATCTGGCGCTTTCTCTCTGTCTCAAGCTGAAAAGCGAGGGACGGCTGATGCCGAGAGGGCTTGTGCTTATGTCTCCCTGGACGGATTTGACGTCCTCTGGGAAGTCCCATGTGACCAAGGCGGACATTGATCCTGTGCTGAATGCGCCTTATCTGGAGCAGATGATCGAGAACTACGCTGCGGGGCAGGAGCTGACAGACCCGTTGATTTCGCCCCTGTTCGGGGATTATGAGGGATTTCCGCCCACGTATATCCAGGTGGGGAGCAATGAGATCCTGCACGACGACGCGGCGCTGCTTTACAAAAAACTGTTGAAGGACAACGTCAGCGTGAAAATGGACGTGTTCAAGGGGATGTGGCATGTGTTCCAGATGTCGCCCTTTAAGACCGCCTATGAGGCGATGGATAAGAATGCGGAGTTTATTTATGATATTTGCAGGTAGGTAATTGAAAACTCATTCCGTAGTTGTTCAAATTGCGCAAATGGCATATGGGATTAAGCAGGTTCGTACAAACTGTGGATCATTCGTTAATTGACAAAATGATAAGAGAGAGGCAGCGGCCGTCCGATAACGGGGATTATCCTGTTATCGGGCGGTTTTTGTATGGAAATTAAGATTCCCTTAATTTGTTTCCAAATATTTACCGCGCGAAAAGCTATGATATTCTGTTTGACAATAAGGATTACAATGTAACCACATTGTCCAAGACGTTTACCGGGCTTACGCCAAAGACGAGCCATACGATAGCGGTAAGGGCGAGGGGGGCAAAACAGACAAGCCCGTACAGCGCAACGCAGACGGTTAAGACTCCGCCTGTCGCTCCGGCAGTGCCGATGGGAATTACAAAGAAGGCGACAGAGACATCTGCGACCATCAGATGGAACAAGGTGGCAGGCGCGATCGGGTATCTGATCCGTCTGAACAGCGATGAGGTATACGGGCTTGAGAACACCACTTCCACGACATATGGCGGCCTGAAACCGAAGACGGCTTATACCTATCAGGTGGCTTCCAGAAGTCTGGACGGCGTGGGCAGCTATAGTGCGGCGAAAACGATAAAAACGCTGGCACAAATACCGCAGGCGCCCTTGGACTCAGGTATACAGGGACAGACTACAGAAAATTCCGTTACCATAAAATGGGATGCTGTCAGTGGAGCGACGGGTTATGATATCCAGTTTAACGGAAGTACCTATGGCACGACTTCCCCGTCCAGAACATTTACGGGGCTGAAGGACAATACAGAATACGCTTATAGAATCCGTTCCAAAAATGCAGACGGCGTCAGTGAGTATGGACCGGAGAAAAAGGTGCGGACAACTCCGAAGGCGCCCACTAATCCGATCGCCTCTTCGGATGAGGAATCGGTCTCTGTGAGCTGGGCGCCGGTGGCCGGAGCGACCAGCTATGATCTGGAGATTGACGGCAAGGTCTATCGCGTAAACGGCACTTCGCACAGAGTGACAGGGCTGAAACCGAACACCTCTTACAGCTATCGGATCCGTGCCAATAACGCGGACGGTTCCAGCTCTTACAGCCGTACAAAGACGCTTAAGACGACATCTATGCCGCCGGAGACCGTAAAGGAGACGCGGGCGCAAACAACTATCACATTGAAATGGGATATGGTCAGCGGAGCATCCAATTACGATCTCCTGTTTAACGGGACTACATACCGGGTGACGGGTACCAGTAAGACGATTTCAGGATTGACGGCAAATACATCTTATAACTACCAGATTCGTGTGAATACCACGGACGGCTCCAGCTCCTACAGCCCGGTTAAGACGGTAAAGACACTGCCCTATGCGCCCTCCACATACCCGACGGTTAATACGACGGCTGCGGCGGATGCAGTTACACTTACATGGAATGCGGTGCCGGGAGCAACGGAATATGAACTCTATTTCGACGGTAAGACATATACGGTGACGGGAACATCCCATAAGGTGACAGGGCTTAAGGACGATACAAGCTACAGATATCAGATACGTTCTGTCAATGAGGGCGGACGCAGCAGTTATTCGCCGTCTAAGACGGTGAAAACCTTATTGAAGGCGCCGGATGTGCCGACGGATATTCGTTTCAGCGCCGGTTCTACCAGTGTCACCGTGAGCTGGAAGTATGTGTCGAAGGTAAAGAGCTACGACCTGTTATTTAACGGAACTGTATATAATACGACGGGGACGTCAAAGACAGTTTCGGGTCTGCGTCCGGAGACTACTTACACGTGTCAGGTGCGCGCCAAAAATGACGCGGGAACCAGCGCCTACTCACCAGTGTATTCCGTGAAAACAACAATGGCACCGCCGGAAATGCCTGCGAATGTGCAGGCAACGGCGACTACCAATTCCGTGACGGTTTCATGGGGGAGCGTGAGCAGAGCTGCCGGTTACAGACTCCGTTTTAACGGCGAAACCCAAAGCGTAACCGGCACATCCAAAACCGTGACCGGATTGGAGCCCGGCACGGATTATGAGTACAGCGTGTGTGCATATAATGCCGGAGGAAACAGCGCATACACTGCAAGAAAGACGGTTACCACGGTTGCAGTGGGTCCTGCCGTACCCTCGGATGTCACGGCGCAGACCGGATTCAACAGTGTGATCGTGAGCTTCCCGCCGGTAACGGATGCGGCGGATTATGACATTACCTTTGACGGTACCGTCCACCATGTGTCCGGCACGGAGCCCACGGCAGCGGGGCGGATTTGTAAGGTATTCTCTGGTTTGCAGCCGAATACGGAACATACCTACTGCGCGAGGGCAAATAACGCGGAGGGGTCCAGCCGCTACAGTGCGCCGGGAAGCGTAAGGACGGATATCAGTAAAAAGAACGGTCTGGCTGACAGGGCTTCCGACAGCGCCTACACGGACGGCAGGATTTCTTATACGGGGAACGACCCGGTTAACGCGCTGACCGGCGCTTTCCTGTGGAGTTACACGTGTCTGGAGGATTACGGAAAGGATGGGCTGCAGCTCACGCTTATGTATGATTCCGACAGGGACGCGTTTGACACCGTGCTGGGAACAGGGTGGACGCATGAGTTGAACTATTTGCTGTATATGGATGAGGAATATGCGTATTTCAGCACGCCTTATGGAGCGGTGATTCCATTCTCAAAGGAAGCGGATACCTCCTTCCGCGCGGCAGACGGCATCGGAACCGTATACACAATGGAACAGAGGGAGGATGCCTCTTATGTGGTCAGGAAACAGGACGGCACGGAGTATGTATTTGACAGCGCCCTCGTTCTTGCGCAGATTGTGGAAAACGGGCTGGTAAAATACCGCTTTGATAAAAATGCGGAAGGACAGATCACGCAGATCAGCGGAAGACATGGAAGCAGCCTGAACTTTTCCTATACAGGGGGACATTTGTCTGAGGCGGCGGACAGTCAGGGAAATACGGCAGTCTTCACCTATCAGGAAGATCGTCTGACAGCGGTCGGCAACTCGGCGGGGAAATCCCTCTCCTTTGCTTATGAGGCGGGTCTTCTTTCAACCATTGCAGACTTCGCCGGACAGGTTTATCTGACAAATACGTATGATGCGTATGGCAGAGTGATCCGGCAGAACACGGCCGGCAGAGGTGAAAGTACTGTAACGTATGACCGGGAAAACAGAAAAACGGTATTTACCGATGCGGCGGGAAACAGCACGACTTATCTGTATGATACGGATGGACGCGTCACGGATGTAGAACTGGCAGGAGCCGGGATACATAACAGTTATGACGAGGACGGCAGGCTGACGGAACAGACAGACGCGCTCGGGAACAGCACAAAGATGTCCTACGATGCGTGCGGACGCATGAACTGTGTCACATATCCTGACGGTACCATGGAGCAGGTTTCCTATAATGACAGAGGTCTGCCTGTCAGGATCGTAAACCGGGACGGCGCCGAAAGCCGGTATGCATATGATGACGGCAATCATCTGATCAGCGTGCAGGACGAGCGTGGCAACAGCGGCACCTACACTTACGACGAGGAGGATAACCTGCTCACATGGACTGACAGAACCGGGAACGTGTGGAGCTATGCCTACGACGAGGCAGGGCATCTGAAAGAGGCGAGTGATCCGGCAGGCAATGTCAGCAGATATGTCCATGATGCCATCGGCAGACTTCTTTCCTACACCTCTCCGACAGGAAAGACCGTATCTTATCAGTATTCCGCGGCCGGGGATCTGCTCAAGATTGCGGATGCGGACGGCGAGGTTCTCTTCTCCTACGATGAGAACGGCAACCGTACAGGCATTACAGACAGGCGGGGCAACAGCCAGCGTATGGAATACAACGGGATGGGACAGCTTTCACTGGTAACGGACTTTATGGGAAATGCCTATCGGTTCGCTTATGATGAGCGAGGCTGTCTGGTTGGAGAGAAGAATCCCATTGATGCGGAAGTGGCTTATACCTATGACGTGAGAGGCAATACCACAACCCGGACGGACGGAAACGGCAATGTGACTGCCTATGCCTATGACGCGGCGGATCGGCTGACGCAGATTACCGATGCGGCAGGAGGTATTCTGCAGTATACCTATGACGCCATGGGGCGCGTAAAGACCGTCACCGATCCGCTGGAGCGTCAGACGACTTATACCCATGACGCGCAGGGGCGTGTCATCAGCGTGACGGACGCTCTGGGAAACAGTGTGAGCTTCACCTACGATCAGGCGGGCAATTTGCTGACCAGAACGGACGAGGACGGGAACGTTACAACCTATACCTATGATGAGGAAAACAGGCTGCTTACGGAGACGACGCCGGCAGGAACCACCCGTTATACGTATGACGGGACGGGGCAGGTCATTGCGGTGGAGGCGCCGGATGAGTCAGTGCAGAAGGCGGTCTATGACGCGGACGGCAATCTGACGGAAGCGACCGACCCGGAAAACAACAGGACCGTCTGTGTTTACAACGAAGCCGGTCACATGACGGAGGTCACGTCGCCGGATGGCGGGAAAACCCTCTACCAGTATGATGCGAACGGCAACTGCACGAAAATCACGGATGCGGAAGGAAACAGCAGGAGCTATGTGTTTGACGAAAACAACCGCCTCACGGCAGTAACTGATGCGATGGGACAGACTACGACCTGCGAATATGACGCGGCAGGGAGGATGACAGCCGTCACGGATGCCAGAGGAGGAAGAAGTACGCTGTGCTATGATGCAAACGGCAATCTGGTCAGCGAAACCGATCCTCTGGGCGGCGTTAAGACGTACACTTACGACAGCCTGAACCGCATCATCAAGAGTGTGGACGAGGAGGGGCATACGAAGAGCTGTGCCTATGACGCGGCAGGCAACATGATTTCCTTTACCGACGCCAACGGTAACAACTGGAGTTACAATTACGACGCCCTCAACCGCATGACAGGCGTTACGGATCAAAACGGCGACAGTCTGACGCTTGCGTATACCAACACGGGAAAAGTCTCGAAGGTGACGGACAAGGAGGGTGCGCAGACAACTTACCAGTATGATGACATGGGGCGGCTGTTAAAGATGACAGACGCGTCGGGGCACAGTCTGGCATTTACCTATGACAGTATGGGAAGAGTGCTGACGCAGACAGACGCGGCAGGCAATGTGACAAAATATACCTATTCTCCTGCGGGCAATCTGACCGGCAGGAAAGACCCGGAGGGCAATACGGTCACTTATACCTACAATGCGGCAGGACAGGTGACGAAGGTGACGGATGCGCTGGGCGGTGATATGACTTATACCCGTGATGCGCTTGGACAGGTGACGAAGGTCACAAACCCGGAAGGGGGCAGCATAACATTCACCTACACGCCCAACGGACAGATCGGGACAGTGACAGACGCCTGTGGCAATGTGACCGCATATGCCTATGATGCCTGCGGCAATCTGGTTCAGGTGACGGATCCGCTTGGAAATATCACTGTCTATGAATATGATGCCATGAATCGTCAGATTAAGGAATGCGTATCAGAGGACGGGGAAGTGACCCATGCAGCCATCTATCAGTATGATAAGAGGGGATGTATGATCCGCATGATAAATCCTGTGGAGGAGGAGAGAAGCTATACTTACGACGGTAACGGCAATCCGGTCGGGATCACGGATGAGGACGGCAATATAACGACCGTGACATACGATCTCAACGACCAGCCCCTGCAGATGACCTACCATGACGGCAGACAGGCAGCTTTCCGTTACAACAAGCGCGGTGAGCTGGTGGAAATGCAGGACTGGAACGGCGTCATGACCATGGAGCGCGATGTGCTGGGAAGACTGACCGGTGTGACCGACCACAACGGACGTACAGTCGGCTATACGTATGATGCCGTCGGAAACAGAACTGCCATTCGCTATCCTGACGAAAGTGTGGTAAACTATACATATGACGGGAATCACCGTCTGACCGGCGTGACGGATGCGGAAGGCAGGGGCACGCAGTACAGCTATGACGCGGCAGGAAATCTCCTTTCCATGGTACAGCCGGGCGGCAAAGCCACTTACCGCTACCGCCCCGATGGGATGCCGTCTGCGGCAAAATATCAGACAGACGACGGCGCAGTCATGGATGTGGATTTTGCCTATGATCCGATGGGGCGTATGCTCGGTCTGCGCAGACAAAGCGGCGTGGACGCGCCCGTATACAATACCGTGTATACCTACGATCCCGCAGGACGTCTGCTTTCCTGCACAGAGGGAACGACACGGGAGACCTACGGATATGACGCGCTGGGGAACCGTACCGCGTGGACAGTCAACAATGACGGGAAGGCGGCGTATACCTACGATGCCATGTGCAGACTTGTCTCCATGGAGCAGGACGGCGCGGCTTACAGCTACACCTATGACAAAAGGGGGAATCTGACAGAAGAAAGACAGGGAGATGCCCTGATCCGGCAGTATGTCTACGACACCGCCAACCGTATGGCGACGGGCAAAAATCTTCTGACCGGGGCACAGACAGACTATACATACAATGCCCTGAACATGCGGATTGCCCATACCGCTACCCTTCCGGGGACAGAAGCGCCGCAGGTAAAGACAACTGCCTATGTGCCCGATTTTCTGGGAGGCACAAACAATGACCTGATGGCGTACCATGACGGAGGCGGCATTACAAAAGCCGTATACGGCAGAACCTATGAGCGCCTCGGCTATACCACCGCGGCAGGTCACATGTACGAAATGCCCGATCTCTGGGGCAACCCCTTATATGCTGCGGATGCACAGGGCAATGCCGACTGGTGCGCGGGACACGATGCATGGGGCAGACCCGATGTACAGTTTGCCGCAGGGACGGATAACGAGTTACGTTTTACGAACTATACCTACGATCCCGTAATCGGTAAATACTTTGCGCAGGCAAGATTCTATGACAGTGCACAGGGCAGGATGCTCTCGCCCGACCCGGTTAAGAGAAGCATAAACCCTTACCCGTACTGCGATAATGACCCGGTCAACTACAACGATCCCACAGGAGAGATCGCGAATATCCTCGTGGGAGCAGGACTCGGCGGTTTCTTCGGCGGTGCGGCGGGTTTCCTCGGAAACGCGGCTTCCCAGCTCATGGACGGTGGGAAGTTCAACTGGCGAAAAGCCGCAGGCGCGGCGGCAAACGGCGCCGTGGTAGGCGCGGTAAAGGGCGCGATGGTAGGAAGCGGCGTGGGTGTACTGGGAGCATTTGCCACAGATTTCGCGGCGGGGACCGTCGGAAGCGCCTTAGAGCAGGGAATCAGCAGAGGACGCGTAGACATCGGGGAGAGCCTTTTAAGCGGGGCAGGGAATGCCATAAGCGAGGTTTTGTATGGAACAGGCGAACTCAAGGGTGTGAAGGACGCCTTCCTCAGAGGAGCCAGAACCGGCGCGGTGATGTCTGGGCTTGAGAATATCACTGACAGTGTTGGATCTTACGGAGTGGCAGGGAGCAGGCTTTTAAGGAAAACTCCGAATGAAGCCATCATTCCCGAAGCCGCAAAGACAGGACGAGACCCGAAGGGGATGTGCGGCGCAGCCGATCCGTTTGATTTGTCCAGTGGACTGGGGAATGGAAGAGGATACCGCAGCGGAGCAGGACACAACGGCGGAGCAGGCGGCTTTAGTCTCGGCGGTTTCGTGAGGGATGTGCTGACAGGGGCAGTAGTAGGCGGTCTTGGCAGCGCAGGGTTCTATGGAGCCGGGAAGGCTGTGGATGCGCTCTGGGGGAGTGTTGTTGGGCGCGGAAGTAAAAAGCCTACGGTTATTTATGGAACAGATGATATTGCCAAGTACCAATATAATATGATTGAGAATCCGGGTCCATTGGCTGAAATGGACCGTAAACCAGCGAAGAATTTTTATGGCGGACGGTACAATATGGAGATCTTGCAGGAAGATCGGATCATGTATCGCGCGGGAGATTCACAAGAAAAATATGGAAGATGGTTTACAAGTGAGCCGCCAGCCTCTGTTGCCAAGGTAAGGATTGACACGGCAGTGAAGCCTTACTGGATTAATCCGGCGAAAGGAATATGGACAGGCAGTTCCCCCATAAACTGTGTGTATGCAGTCAAAATACCAAAGGGGACTACGATATATACAGGACCCGTTGGTCCACAGGGAGGTGTATATGTAGGCGGATATGACATAATGCAAACATTTATTGAGTTACCTCAGGAGATTGAGGTTGTAGCAAAGATGACGTTAAAATAGGAGGATGAAATGCTTAGCAAGGAGGAAATGCTGCAGTTACGCAGGTCATATATCGAAATTGGAAAGCTGGTACAAAAATATGGCGGATATGAGCGTTACAGTGTGGAATTAAAATATCTTATGAGCCAAGTGAAATGTATTGACTCAGATGAGGATGATAAAAGCAAACTTGAATATCTTGTGCAGGGTTACAAAGGCTTGGTTTGGCACAAAGGAGGCTTAGAAGAGTTTGCCATATGTGACAGTGGTGAAAGTAAGGAGGTGGAAAGACAATTAAATAGAAAGCTAGTTGAAGAATGGGGGAAAGCAGGGGAGATCCTAAGGAAATATATCCCATAATTTCATTCCACTTAACAAGTATTAGGGAACCTATATTATTTAAAGTATAAAGCAAAAATCGGAGTGTTCGACAGACTATAAGTAGTTGAAGGATATCTCCGATTTTTGCTATATCGATACCCAGCCCAGACGGGGCACATATCTTAAGGAACGGAGCGGGAGTGCGGCGACATAGATGTGTGCCCTGTTTGGGTGTCGGATTGTATCATACACCTGTTAGAGATAAAATTTTTAGCGGTTCGCCATCATTATGAAAATGTGGTAAACTATATTTTAACAGTGCAGATTAAAGTGAGCGGTACGGGTGGTTTCTTCGGCGGAGCAGGGAAATACTCCTAATCTCAGTGACATGGATAGGCATTATCTGATGGCTGATGCAGTAGAGCGTGCAAGGGAAGCGGGTATCACCATTAAATTAACAGATGAGATACGGAGGATATTATATGGATTCTAAAAAATTGATGGATAAAGAGAGCAAGATAGTGTTTAAGGCAGTAGAGGATTATGAAACAAAAGGGGAAACAAAAGAATGCTGTCCACGTTGTAAAGGAAAATTGAAATATTACAGAGCAGGGAATTCATTTGGTATCTCCTGTGAGAATCAATGTGGGTTTGTTTATAATTTTCGAGGCTTATAAAATGATAAGCATATTAGGAAACGCATTGGTTATGCAGTGATATATGCTAAAGATGTCGGTTAACCAAAAAATCGAAGGATTCTTAGTACGGTAATTAACTGGCTGAGAATTTCCTTCGATTTTTGGCAATGTGCTATTATCGGAAAAAGCGTGGTAAACTATACCATAGTAACACAACCTAAATGTATGATACGGGAGGATATGTTTTGCAAACTACATCTTCGATCCCGTAATCGGTAAGTACTTTGCACAGGCAAGATTCTACGACAGTGCGCAGGGCAGGATGCTTTCACCCGACCCGGTCAAGAGAAGCATAAATCCTTACCCGTATTGCGACAATGACCCGGTCAACTATAACGACCCCACAGGAGAGATCGCGAATATCCGTAAGCGTCAAATCCACCGCCTTGGATAGTTAGCGCTTTTATGCCATACTC
>CAJUBE010000043.1 GCA_910584725.1 uncultured Lachnospiraceae bacterium
TTCAGGCATTCTCCTGCGTGAAACGGAGTTGCGAAGCAACTCCTAGAACTTCTTAGCGAAGCAGCCATTGCTGCTGAGTTTTAGAAGTTCTTTTCACTCTAACCGCCATGTCACAGCTTAGCTGTGACTCAAATCCGTGCGGAGAATGCCGTATTTCAGGCATTCTCCTGCGTGAAACGGAGTTGCGAAGCAACTCCTAGAACTTCTTAGCGAAGCAGCCATTGCTGCTGAGCTTTAGAAGTTCTTTTCACTCTAGTGTCACGGCCATAACCGCCTTGATGGTATGCATACGGTTCTCCGCCTCGTCAAAGACAATGGACTGCGGCGACTCAAACACCTCGTTCGTCACTTCCAGCTCCGCCATCCCGTACTTTTCCCCAATCTCCTTGCCGATTCCGGTCTCGTGATCGTGAAACGCGGGCAGACAGTGCATAAACACAGCGTCCTTTCCTGCCAGTGCCATCGCCGCCGCGTTGACCTGATAGGGCGCGAGATCATGCAGTCTCTCTTCCCAAACCTGCTCAGGCTCACCCATGGACACCCACACGTCCGTGTAAACCACATCCACTCCCGTTACGCCCTCTGTCACGTCCTCCGTCAGACGGATAGAGCCTCCGTTTTCCTCCGCAATCTCCCGGCAGGTCTTCACAAGCGCTTCCTCCGGGAAATACTTTTTATTCGTACATGCCGTGAAATGCATCCCCATCTTGGCGCAGGCCACCATCAGGGAATTGCCCATGTTGTAACGGGCGTCCCCCATGTAAGTCAGCCTAATGCCCTTCACGCGGCCGAAATGTTCCCGTATCGTCAGAAGATCCGCCAGCATCTGGGTCGGGTGAAACTCGTTGGTCAGGCCGTTCCAGACGGGCACGCCCGCATACTTCGCCAGCTCCTCCACAATTTCCTGCCCAAAGCCCCGGTACTCAATTCCCTCGTACATGCGCCCCAAAACCCGCGCCGTGTCCGCAATGCTCTCCTTCTTGCCGATCTGGGAGCCTGTCGGGTCTAAGTACGTCGTCCCCATACCAAGATCATGAGCCGCCACCTCGAAGGCGCAGCGGGTTCTGGTACTAGTCTTTTCAAAAATCAGCGCCACGTTTTTTCCCCGCAGACTGTCAACGGGGATTCCCTTCTTTTTCTTGTCCTTCAGATCCGCCGCCACGTCCAGCATATATGTAATTTCCTCCGGCGTAAAATCCAGAAGCTTTAAAAAATTGCGTCCCTTCAAGTCCATGATACTGCCTCCTTGTGTAGTCTATTTTCTGATTCTGCCGAATAGGCAGACTCAAAAATCCATATTCGCAAAAACTGCTAACAGGACGGGTCCGCAGAACCGTCCTGTTACTTTATATTACTTTACCCTGATCAACACAGAGCACAGAGAATGCCGCTTTTCAGGCATTCTCTCACGCGAAACTTAGTACTTCTTAACGAAGCAGCCCTTGCTGCTGAGTTTTAGAAGTACTTTTCGCGTTGTTATTTAAAGACCTCTTTTGCGGAAGCCGCCAGTCCCGCCAGCCCTTGAATCTCCGAGGGAATGATAATCTTCGTCGCCTGTCCGTCCGCCGCCTTCTCGAAGGCTTCCAGACTCTTGATCTTTAAGACCGCCTCGTCCGCACCAGCCTCGCGGATCATGCGGATACCGTCCGCCGTCGCCTTCTGCACCTTGAGAATTGCCTCCGCTTCACCTTCCGCCTCGCGGATCATCTTCTCCTTCTGCGCCTCCGCGCGCAGGATCGCGGACTGCTTCTCCGCCTCCGCCTCCAGAATCGCGGATTCCTTCTGACCTTCCGCTACCAAAATGGTGGATTTCTTCTCACCTTCCGCACGTAGAATCGCCTCACGGCGCTCACGCTCTGCCTTCATCTGTTTCTCCATGGCGTCCTGAATCGCCGCCGGCGGAATGATATTCTTAAGCTCCACGCGGTTCACCTTGATGCCCCAAGGGTCTGTAGCGATATCGAGGGACGCACGCATCTTCGTGTTAATCACCTCTCTGGAGGTCAGCGTCTGATCAAGTTCCATCTCACCGATGATATTACGAAGTGTCGTCGCCGTCAGATTCTCAATCGCCATAATCGGATTCTCCACGCCGTAAGCAAAAAGCTTCGGATCCGTAATCTGGAAAAAGACTACCGTGTCAATCCGCATGGTAACGTTATCCTTCGTAATCACGGGCTGGGGCGCGAAATCCACCACCTGCTCCTTCAAAATCACTCTCTTCGCCACCTTATCAATAAAGGGAACCTTGATGTGCAGTCCCACAGACCACGTCTGCTGATATGCGCCCAGCCGCTCCACCACGAAAGCCTGCGCCTGCGGCACAATCTTGATACAGGATGCCAGAATCAGCACAATCAAAATCAATACAACAAGTAACGCTACAAGTCCACCCATTTTTCCTCTCCATTTCCGAAAGAACGAAAAGCCTAAAGCACTTTCTTTTCTTCCACAATCAGTTTCACGCCATTGATGGCAAGCACGATCACCACGGCTCCCACAGGCAGCTTCTCCTCGTCTGTCTTCGTCCGCGCGGACCATTCCATACCGCCCACATTCACCTGTCCGATGCCCTGCAGATTATCAATTTCACTGATGACGATCGCCTGCCGTCCCACAAGGCTCTCCGCATTCGTGCGCACCCGGTCTTTGTTAAAATATTTTACCGCAATCGGTCTTGTAAAATACAAGAGCAGCGCCGAGACAACAAGAAATAGTATAATCTGTAAAATAACCGGCAGATGCAGCAAGGACGCCAACGTAGCCACAAGCGCGCCGCCCGCGAACCAAACGGTGGTGAGCCCCATCGTCAAAAGTTCTATCACAACCAGAGCCACAAGGATGACCAGCCAGACCACCGTCATGTTTAACACCTGTATCTCCATTCTGTTTCCTCCCTACCTTGATTATCTCATATTATCCCCCATGTGGCAAGGACTACCAAAATACTTGTCTGTCGATGAGCAGACCCTCGTGGTTTCCGGCGCGCCGGAAATGAGTTGCGTCGCCCACGTTCGTCTCGCCGTTGATCGCGGCTCTGGCCGCCTCCCAGCAGCTCTCCGGAATATCGCCGCCGTACACTCTTGCCACCTTGCCGTTGAGTGCGGGCGTAAACTGTCCCGACGCAAAAATAACACCTGATATCGTATTCGGATAAGCCGCGCTTCTGACGCGGTTCATCACCACGGCTCCTACCGCCAGCTTGCCGTTGTAAGTCTCGATACCCGCCTCACAGTATATCAGCGCCGCCAAAAGTCTGGTATCGTCGCCTCCGACAACCACAGCGCCCCTGTTGGCCGTGAGCTTCGCCTGCCGCTCTTCCTCTTCTCTCTTTTGAATAGCAATCAGCGTCTCGCCCTCGTCAATATGAAAATCAATATCCACATACTCCGACGAAACGTAGCCCGTCTCGCCCTCATAATCCACACTGATCCAATCGTCATCGAGCACCTCGATGATTTCCAGCTCCTCATCCCGGGGGATAAAGCCGACTGCCTCCGCCTCTGTCTCAGGATCTTTTCTCACGCAGAGCGTGTCCGTCTCAATCTGCACAATGAGATTTCCCACCTCATTGGCAAGCGTCTCCGCATCTTCGCCAAAAAGAAGATAGTCGTCGCTTGCCCAGCCCACAAGTTCCCCGCTGCGGAGTCTTGTCCAGCCGTCTTTTCTCTCCAATATTCTGCCACCGCAGTCCTTGTAGAGCAGGCCAACCTTCTCAGATTCCCCGTCCGCCTCCGCGCGCACATTCATGGCCACCTGTACGTTAGCCATAACCAGATCTGTCTCCTTCTCTGCGCCGTTTGCTTCTGACATCTCTGTCAGTTCTCGGATTGCGTCCTCATCTGCCGCTCTCCCCGTAGGGTCTACGATCTGTGACACGCCCACATTCAGCGAATCCAGATAGTCATTCCTGCTGGTAGCCTGTACATCCAGAGACAGACCGCATAAACACAGACCAAGAATCAAACCGGCGAGCAGAAGTCTATACCCTTTCCGCATAAACATCCCTCCATCTTCATCCATACAGGAAACTCTTGATTTCCCATAAACCAAAAAAGATAAAGATTGTTACAAAATTGTTACAGTTTGGTTAAGTATGGATTATTTTAGCAAAACGCCTATTCTTTGTCAAGTTTATACAATTTGGCCCTGTTTTATCTCTATATTTTGTTACTAATTTTTTACAAAACACAAGATGTTCCGACACAGTTCCTACACGGCTCTGTCACAGTCAGGCCCACGCCATTTGTAAAATCATAGTTTTCGAGATTTTTCCACCGTCGCAAGCAGCGCGTCCATCACTGCACCGCGGAACCCTGCCTCCTCCAATACACGCACACCCTCTATCGTGGTACCCCCGGGAGAGCATACCATGTCCTTCAGCTCGCCTGGATGTTTTCCCGTCTCCAGTACCAGCTTCGCGCTGCCGTAAACCGCCTGCGCCGCGAACTCGTAGGCCTGTGCCCGGGGCATACCCGCCGCCACGCCGGCATCCGCCATCGCTTCTATGAAAAGAAACACATAGGCCGGAGAGGAACCGCTCACCGCGCCCACGGCATCCATCAGACGTTCCTCCACCAGACTTGCCTTCCCGAAGCTCTCCATCAGCCGCAGGCCGTATTTCGTCTCCTCCTCCGACACTGCACCGTTCACGCAGACACCCGTGCAGCCCTCCGACACAAGCGCCGGTGTGTTCGGCATACAGCGCACCAGCTTCACTCTCCTGCCAAAAGCCTGCTCCAGCCATTCCAGCGTCTTGCCCGCGGCGATACTGATGATCAGGGTGTCCGGCTGTACCGCATCTCTGATCTCCCCGATCACACCCGCCAAAAACTGCGGCTTCACCGCCAGTATCAATGTCTGTGCCTCCTCCGCCACCGCCGCGTTGGACGCCTTCACGTCAATGCCGAACTGCTCCCGCACCGCGTCACGGGTTCTCTGAGTTTTCGCGCTGCCGCATATATCTTCCGCGGACACAATCCCCTGTTCCAGCATCCCGCCAATGATAGCACGCGCCATATTTCCAAGTCCAATAAATCCAATTTTCATTCTTTCCTCCATTTCCCGGCCGACAAGATAACTTTAATATATAATTTATATATAACTTTTCCCGCCGTGCCAAACGAACCTGTCAAATTAAAGAACTCCTGTTTTTTATTGCTGTGCCGCGCAGATTACCTCTCCCGAATTTTTTCCTAACATTCGAGCTCTTTTCATCAATAACGCTCGTTATGTGCGTTGGATTCCCACCTGTTTCAAGTCCTTTTGCCGCACCTGTACAAAATTTACAACCAGATGAAAAATCTACCGATTTTAATTGTTAAATTTTGTTTTAACCATTTCTTCTCTGTCGGTAAGCCTCGTAGAGCAAAATGGACGAAGCAACAGCCGCATTCAGTGACTCCACTTTTCCCTCCATGGGAATGCCAATCAGCGCGTCCGCACAGTCAGCCGTCTCATCCCGCAGACCGTTCGCCTCATTCCCTATCAGAAACGCTGCGCTTTTTTTGTAGTCATATGCGTCATAAAAGTGATCCGCCCCCAGATGCGCCGCGTAAACCTCTGTCCCCTTTTCCTGCAGCAGCTTTATAATAGAAGAAAGATCTTCCGCATAGAGGAAGGGCACCCGGTAAACCGCGCCCATTGTGGAACGGATGGTCTTGGGATTATAGATATCTGCCGTCCGGCTGCTCATAATCACGCCGTCCGCGCCTGCCGCCTCCGCCGTCCGAAAGATCGTTCCCAGATTGCCCGGATCCTGTATATCTTCCAACATTATAAATAACATCTGTTTCTTTTCGCTGTCACGCAGGATTTCTTCTATATTATAATGCTGCTGCCGCACGAGGCAGAGAATTCCCTGCGGCGTCACCGTATCCGACATACGGTCAAACACCTCGTCCGCCACAATCTCACAGGAAAGCCCGGACAGCTTGTCCCCATACTGCGCGTACATCTCCTTCTCTGCGCTCTGTGCAATGTACACACAGGTGATCCGTTCCGTCGGCGCCTCCCCGAACATTTTCCCGCCTTCCACCGCGAAGACTCCCTGTCGGTCCCGCTCCTTTTTCTTTCCGAGCAGGGCAATTACCTCTTTTACATATTTGTTATGTAAACTCGTGATCATGTTCTCCTCTTTCTAATTCAAGTAGGGAAGATTTTCGCCCTACTCGCCGCGCGCCCTATGCGCCGCCTTAGCGGCATACTTCCTCTGCATGGGTCTGCGTATAAAAGCAGATTCAAGATATACCGTATCTCAAATCTGCTTATCATTTCTTTCTCTTCCGCGCCCGCAAACTGACGCCCACACAATTATAAGATCTTCGACATCTCATAGGGATAATCCGGAATCCCCTTCTCCATGTTGAGCGCTTCCTCGATATCGAAATCCATGAACTCGCCGTGCTGGTAGCCGACCACCCTGTTCGTCTTGCCCTCACAGAGAATATCCGCCGCATAGCAGCCCATGATCGAAGCGTAATAACGGTCTTTACAGGTGGGCGAACCGCCGCGCTGCATGTAACCTAAGATCGTGGCCCTTGTCTCAATGCCCGTAGCCGCCTCGATTCGTCTCGCCATGGAAGTGGAATGCCCGATTCCCTCCGCATTGATGATCAGATGGTGGGTCTTGCCCTTCTTCCGGTTGGCAATGATATTGTTGATGATCTGCTGCTCATTATAGTCGTATTTCTCCGGAAGCAGAATGTCCTCCGCGCCGTTGGAGATACCACACCACAGCGCGATATACCCCGCGTTCCTGCCCATCACCTCAATGATACTGCAGCGCTCATGGGAGGACGACGTGTCCCTCACCTTGTCAATGGCCTGCATCGCCGTATTGATCGCCGTGTCAAAACCGATGGTGTACTCTGTACATGCAATATCCAAGTCAATCGTCCCCGGTATACCGATCGTATTGATGCCGTGTCTCGAAAGCGCCTGTGCACCCCGATAGGAACCGTCGCCGCCGATCACCACAAGACCGTCAATCCCATGCTTGTGGCAGATTTCCGCACCCTTCTGCTGTCCCTCTTCCGTGCGGAACTCATGACACCGCGCCGTTCCCAGAATCGTGCCGCCTCGCTGGATTGTGTCCGATACCGTCCACTTTTCCATGTCAATGATCTCTTCGTTCAGAAGACCCTGATAGCCCTTCTTAATCCCTTTCACCTTGACCCCGTTAGCGATTCCCTTTCTAACCACCGCACGGATCGCCGCATTCATGCCCGGCGCATCTCCACCGCTGGTCAGCACACCAATCGTCTTAATCTGCTTCGCCATACCGATTCCCATACCTTTCCGCCTTAATATGCTTTCTATAATTTATAAGCCCGGCGCACCGCGCCATTTCCTATCTTTTTATCACTCAAATCTATATGTATTTTACTCTAAAAATAGCGGATTTTCAATATCTTTCCTCACACTACTTTCACATTCCCCTCCCCGAACGCCGCCTCCAGCCTCTCAATCAGCGCCACTTCCGCCGACACGTTCCAATTCGCCGACAGCGGATTCATGGATTTGGGATTTTCCACGTATATCACCACGTTGTCCTTCCCTTCCTCCCCCCGCAGAATACCAAAAAGCGTGTCCCTCTGCTGCTCGAAAGCGTCCTTTGTGGGGAACTTAATCCAGAGCTTCTTCGGCATCTGTTCAAAGGTGGTAATCTGCTCGCACACCAGCTTGGCGTCCTTGTCCTCCTCCACGGATACCCTGCCCTTGATAAAGACCTTGCTGTCCTCCATCACCGCATTGCCATACTTCTCATAGTCCCTCGGAAAAACGATAACTTCCACAGAGCCAACCAAATCCTCCACCTGCAGGAAAGCCATCACCTTCTCGTTCTTGGTGTACTTAATCTTCTTCTCCGTAATCATGCCGCCGATAGTCACTTTCGCACCGTCAGCAACCCTTGTCTCCCCAGTCTCCTCATCGAGCGCAAAATCCGCCGTGGTATTCGTGATATTCTTCTTCCACGTCTCCCGGTACTCCTCCAGCGGATGCCCGCTGATATAAATGCCCAGCACTTCCTTCTCGAAAGCAAGCTTCATCTCCTTGGAATATTCGCCCACATCGGGAAGACTTACCTGATAGTCCACCTTCTCCTCCTCGCCGGCAATGTCAAAGAGAGAGAGCTGCCCCGCCAGATTGTTCTTGCGGTTCTGCTGGATGCCGTCAATCACCTGTAAGTACACGCTCAGGAGCTGCTTGCGCGTACCGCCCAGACTGTCCATGGCGCCCGCCTTGATAAAATGCTCCACCACGCGCTTGTTCATATCCCGATCTGTCACGCGTGTCACAAAATCCCCCAGATTCAGATAAGGCCCCCGCGCCTCGCGCTCCGCCACCACCGCGTCGATCACGGGACGTCCCACGCTCTTAATCGCGGAAAGCGCATAGCGGATCTGCCCGCCCGCCACCGAGAAGCCGTTTTCGCCCACATTGATATCCGGCGGCAGAATCTGGATGCCCATGCTTCGACTCGTCATAATATACTCCGCCACCTTGCTTGGATTATCAATAACGGAAGTCATCAGCGCCGCCATAAACTCAACGGGATGATAATATTTCAGATAGGCCGTCTGATAAGCCACCACCGCGTAACATGCCGCGTGGGACTTGTTGAAAGCGTACTTGGCAAAGTCCATCATGGTGCCGTAAATGTGGTCCGCCACCTGCGCGTCGATGCCGTTCGCCACACAGCCGGGCACGCCCTCTTCGGGATTCCCGTAAGTGAAATTTTTCCGCTCCTGCTCCATCACATACTGCTTTTTCTTGCTCATGGCGCGGCGCACAAGGTCGCTTCTGCCCATGGTATAGCCGCCCAGCTCCCGCACAATCTGCATCACCTGCTCCTGATACACGATACAGCCGTAGGTGGGCGCTAAGATAGGCTCAAGCTGCGGGCAGTCATAGGTCACCGTCTCCGGGTGGTTCTTGCCCTTGATATATTTCGGAATAAAGTCCATCGGACCCGGACGGTAGAGGGAAATGCCCGCAATCACGTCCTCAAGACTCTGGGGCTTTAGCTCCTTCATAAAGCTCTTCATCCCGCCGCTCTCGAGCTGGAACACACCGTCCGTCCGCCCTGTCCCGAGGGAGGCAAGCACTGCCTTGTCGTCGTAGTCAATGTTGTCTATGTCTATCACAATGCCTTTGCTCTGCTCCACAAGCCGCACCGCGTTCTGAATCACCGTCAGCGTCCTAAGCCCCAGAAAATCCATTTTCAGAAGTCCCAGTTCCTCGATGGTAGTCATGGGAAACTGCGTGGTGATGGAACCGTCCGCTCCTCTGGACAACGGCACAAACTCGTCCGCCGCCTCCGGGCAGATTACCACGCCCGCCGCGTGCATGGAGGTGTGCCTCGGCAGTCCCTCCAGACGTCTGCACATGTCAATCAGACTGTGCACCTGTTCGTCCTCCTCATATAAACTCTTAAACTCCGGATTCATCTCCAGCGCACGGTCGATGGAAACGCCCTGATTCTGCTCAAGAGGAATCATCTTCGCGAGACGATCCACATAGGCGTAAGGCAAATCCATCACCCTGCCCACGTCCCGAATCACGCCTTTCGCCGCCATCGTACCGAAAGTGACAATCTGCACAACCCGGTCAGCGCCATATTTTTGACCCACATAGTCAATCACTTCCTGCCTTCTCTCAAAACAGAAGTCCACGTCAATATCCGGCATGGAAACGCGCTCCGGATTCAAAAAACGCTCGAAGAGCAAATTGTACTTAATGGGATCGATATTTGTAATTTTCAAACAGTAGGACACAATACTCCCCGCCGCCGAGCCTCTGCCCGGTCCCACGGCAATCCCGTTCTCCCTGCAGAAATTGATATAATCCCACACGATCAGGAAATAGTCCACAAAGCCCATATTCTTAATCGTGTCAAGTTCATAATGCAGACGCTCCTGCAGCGTGCCGTCATCCTCCGGGTAACGCTCCTTCATCCCATCCTGACAGAGCTTATTTAAATAACTCCAGGAATCATACCCCTCCGGCGCATCATAGTGCGGCACCTTGTAATGCCCGAACTCAATCTCCACATGACAGCGGTCGGCAATCCGCTGGGTATTCTCCACCGCTTCCCACGCGTAAGGGAAAAGCCCCTTCATCTCCTCCTCGCTCTTCACATAATACTGACCGCCCTCGTAGCGCAGACGGTCCTCGTCGGCAACCTTCTTCCCCGTCTGCAGACAGAGCAGAACATCGTGGGGCTGGGCGTCCTCCGCGTAAGTGTAGTGCACGTCATTGGTCGCCACAAGCGGAATGTCCAGCTCTTTGCTCATGCGAAGAAGCACGGAATTGACCGACTGCTGCGTCGGAATCCCATGATCCTGCAATTCCAGAAAATAATTGTCCTTCCCGAAAATCTCCTGATATTTTAGCGCGACTTTTTTCGCCTCGTCCACAAGCCCCTTCTGGATGTAACGGGGCACCTCCCCCGCCAGACACGCGGAGAGCGCAATCAGCCCTTCATGGTATTGTTCCAGCAACTCCATGTCCACACGCGGTCTGTAGTAGTACCCCTCCGTAAAGCCTTTACTGACAATCTTGACCAGATTCGCATAACCCGTATTGTTCTCCGCAAGCAGCACCAGATGGTAGTAGCGGTCCTCGCCGCCCGTCAGTTCCCTGTCGAAGCGGGAGTGGGGCGCCACATAAACCTCGCAGCCGATAATCGGGTTGATTCCCGCCTCCTTCGCCGCCTTATAAAAATCGACGGCACCGTACATGACGCCGTGGTCGGTGATCGCCGCGCTGTCCATCCCCAGCTCTTTCACATACCTCACGTACTCTTTTATTTTGTTGGAACCGTCCAGAAGACTAAACTCCGTGTGGACATGCAAGTGCGCAAACGCCATGGTGGTATCCTTCCTGAAAATCCTTTGTTACTTTCCCGTTGCCAAATCTTTACTCATGATTTTCAATGCCATATAATAGCTGATTCCGTTCCAATTCCGCTCTCAATTCCTCCACCGTAGGTAATACGGTCATATATTTAGATGCAAATATCTGTTCACTTTCGTTTAAAACAGAATATTTTACTATCGTTTCATCTTTATCCGTACAGAAAATAATACCAATCGTCGGGTTATCATCTTCCTGTTTCTTCAAATCATCAAACATGCGAATATACATATCCATTTGCCCAATATCCTGATGTGTCAGTTTATGCGTTTTCAAATCTATAAGCACAAAACACTTCAAAATATAATTGTAAAATACCAAGTCTATATAAAAATCAGATGTTTCAGTGCATATATGCATCTGTCTGTCCACAAAACAAAAGCCTTTGCCCATTTCTAATAAAAACTTCTGCAAATGACTAATAATAGCGTTTTCTACATTCTTTTCAATAATTCCGCCACGATCTCTGATCCCCATGAACTCCAAAACATAAGGATCCTTCACAAAATTGAAGTTTGTCCAACTCTATCAGGAAATTGTGTTGAAAGAATGCGCTTGTAATAGCCAGATTTTATATTGCGTTCCAATTCTCTAACCGACCAGTATTCATTTGCAACCTCTTTCAAATAAAAATTCCGTTCTTCCTCATTATCCAGCCGCATAATAATTCTAATATGTGACCAATGAATTCTTCCAATTAATGAATAACCATAGGATTCCTTAGGAAATGTCAAATATAATTGCCTGCAATTTCTAATATTGGCAACAGAGAATCCTGTACCATATTCATCGGACAATTCTTGCGAAAGACGTTTTATAAGATACGAGCCATACTTTGCTTTTCTATTGCCCTTTTGTTCCTGCTCAATAATCCTTTTGCCGACATTCCAATATGCATAGGTCATGATATTATTAGCCGCTTCATATATTTTACTTTTTGCCTCATCTAATATCGCATGATCATCCTGATAAAATTTCAGTTCATCTTCTGTATCCATCAATTCTGTATTCGCCATTTTTCGCTCTCCTCAATTCGCTACACGCGTGTAGCGAATTTAATTTGATAAAATATTAATCAGGGCTTTCAACAGACTCCTACCATAAAACAATCTCATCCATGTCACGAATATTGTATGATATTCGCGACATGAATGCAATAAACTTATAAAAATCAGTTTTATTGCCTACACCCCCAAATACCGTCCCAGCCTCCAAATCATATACAGCGGAATACTATAGGTGTGTGTATTTTCCACTCTGTGTTCGCCCACATTTTTCATGGAGAATTTAAAGCCCAGCGGCGGTTTATATCTTTTACAAAACTGCGCATAGCTCTTAGCCCGTGTGCTGATATTCGCCTTTGCCTCCACCGGAATGACCCTGTCCTCATGTTCAAACAAAAAATCCAGTTCCGCTGTATTGCCCGAGCGCCAGAAATATGGATGGATGCCTTGCGCCAGCAGCTCGTTCAGCACGTAATTTTCTATCAGCGCACCTTTAAAATTTCGGTATAATTCCGATTCCTCCAGAATTGTTTTATGTGACAGACCCGCCTTCCTCCTCAGAAGTCCCACGTCCGCCATATATACCTTGAAAAATATAGAATCCGCGTAAAAAGACAGCGGAAGCTCCGGATTTGACACCATTTCCAGACGATGAACGAGCCCTGCATCCGTCAGCCACTCCAACGCATCTTCCAATTCACCGGAACGTTTTCCCTCTTTCACATGAGAAAAGATAAATTTATTATTATCCTTGGCAAGCTGTTTCGGTATACTGTCCCAAATCCACCCCAGCTTGGGCACATCCGTCTTCGGGGCATGTTTGGCAAAATCGCTTGCATAATCCTCTAAAATATTATCCTGCAGGCGGGACACTTCCTCGAAATTATGGGTATCCACCCATTTCTTTACCACTTCCGGCATACCGCCAACCACATAATAATATTTCAGGCTTTTCATAAGCGGAACGCTGTAAAGCTCCGGCAGCTCACGCTGCAAAGGAAGCTGCTCCGCCCCGTCATACAACGCCTGTTCTCCATCCGCACACAAAAATTCAGCAAAAGTCATCGGATACATCTGCAGACGTTCCACCTTTCCCACCGGAAAAGAGATTCCATCCCTTCTGACTGAAACGCCCAGCAGGGAACCGGCACACGCAATATGCAGTTCTCTCCTATTTTCGCAAAAATATTTCAGAGAAGTGACCGCATTCGGACATGCCTGAATTTCATCAAAAATAAGGAGCGTTCTCCCCGGAATGATTTCCCGTCCCCGGACAATGCTCCCAAGCTCCCTAAGAATCCTCTCCGGGTCAAGATTATAATCAAAGACAGAGGAAAGCCCCTTATTTCCCTCAAACGAAAAATACGCCGTATCCTCAAAATATTTGTCTCCAAATTCTTTCAGCACATACGTCTTGCCGCACTGACGCACGCCGGTGAGCAAAAGCGGCTTCCGGTCAAGAGAATCTTTCCATTCCACCAGCTTTTTCATAATATCCCGTTCCATATTTTCCTTTACCTCCTGTGCTGACACTGACGTTTGATACGGTTGCAGCCGGACAATGCTTTTACACGTATGCCTGCCTTTTATTTTACCATAGTTATACGTTTCTTCGCAAGAAATATGCAGTTTATCATAGGAACTTTGTCATTTTTCTTGCGTTTTTCATAGGAACTTTCGCATTATTAGGTGAGCCACGATACAACGGCATATAAGCAACCAGCAAAACACGGCAATATAAAGACGCATGGCCCGATAAATCAAAAACCATGCGTCTTTTTGATCACAAAGGAAAACGACTCGCCCGAAGCGCGGAGACTGTCTGTCTGTCTCTCTGTCACATCACATCCCGCGTCTCCACACGGCTGACCGACAGCCAGACTGACGCCATTGCCACCACAAACAAAATAGCATAAAACGTCATATTATTCGCCAGCGTAGCCGAACCGATTCCGCCCTGCGTAAAGCAGACAATGATGACCGACGCCACGATCGCCGCCTTGGACGATCTCATTTTCAGGCCGACAGGCAGCGCGATAAAGCTGATGCTCACCATCGCCGCCGCGGAAAGAACGGCGTCCGCCCAGAACGACGGCTCCCCCACCGAGATACCTGCGGCGGATATGCCCGTGACAGACTTTGTCGCAATCAGCACAAGATATATCACCGCTTTGCTTAGAACCATCGCCGTAAAATTAAAAAGCCACACCGCGCAGATTTTGGAAAGGATAATCTTACTGCGCTTAATCGGGTAGGAAAACATCAGGTTGATCGTCTTTTTCTCATAAGCCCCCACGATATATACCGCGATCATCACACCTGTAAAAACAATGTACGCCATATGCACAAACAGCCCCACAGATGTATCCAGCATACTTTTGCCGTAGGACTGTACCGTTTCTACCGTCTCCAGCTCTCCCGCCGCCATCAGCAGAAACAGCAGAAGGACAGCCGTTGTGATCGCCGCATTGCGGATATATTTGAATATTCTATTTTTCTTCCACTCCAATTTTATCAGTTTCAACATTTGTCTCCGCCTCCCCCTGTCAGTTTCAGGAAATAGTCCTCCAGCGTCTCCGCCTTTCTCCCAAGCGAAGTCACCGACACCTCATTTGAGGCCAGCATCTTCGCCATCTCCTCAGTTGTGACACGATCGTCATAAATACGAATCATTCCGTCTTCCATCACTTTAAAGTTGGTAAGTCCCAGCTTGTCGGCAAGCACATAGGCCGCCCGCTCCGGATTCTGCACGGAAAGCTCGATATAAGCCAGACTCATCTCCTCGATTTCTTTCAGCCCGATTTCCTTTTTTATTCTGCCCTGATGAATGATCCCGATCGTGTCCGCAATGCTCTCGATCTCCGACAGGATGTGGGAGGACACCACAATCGTCGTCCCCTGCTCCGCGCTGAGCGTCCGCAAAAGCTCGCGGATCTGTTTCATGCCCGCCGGGTCAAGGCCGTTGGTCGGCTCATCGAGAATCAGCAGTTCGGGTTTGCACAAAATCGCCCGCGCAATCCCCAGCCTCTCCTTCATACCAAGCGAATAATTTTTGACGGGCATCTTTGCCGCCGCCGTCAAATCCAGCATGGTAAGCGCCTTCTCCACACTCCCATGCTGATAATATCCCATGTACTCACAGTGCATCCGCAGGTTTTCTTCCCCCGTCATATGCTCATAAAACGTGGGAAATTCAATGATGCTGCCGATCCGCCTCATCACTTCATACGACTTCGGCGTAAGCGGCTTTCCGAAAAGTTCGACGGAACCCATAGTCGGTTTCCAGAGATTCATTATCATTTTCATAACCGTCGTCTTGCCCGCGCCGTTCGGCCCGAGAAATCCGTAAATTTCTCCCTTTTTCACATGGAGTTCCACATCCCTTACCAGCTCTTTGCCGCCAATGGTTTTGGTAAGGCGGCTTGTTTGTAAAATATAAGACATTTCGCTGCCTCCTTTCATATCTTCATTGTAGCGGCTGTGATTTTCAAAACTCTTGCACAATTCTTACGAATTTCTTTCATTTCTCAAAATATGGTGGAATTTTACGGTATCATTCTCTTTAATGTGACTGTGAATATCGTCCTCACATGCGGCACACTCTCAAGCGTCAGGTCCCCGCCCATCCGCTCCGCCAGCTTTTTGGCAATCGTCAGTCCCAAGCCGTTTCCCTGCACGCTCCGGCTGCGGGAATCCTCCATGGTAAAAAGCCGCTCAAACACGCTGTCCGCGAAAACGCTGTCAATCCCCTTCCCCTTATCCACCACGTCAATATACGCCGACTGCTCGTCCGTCCGCAGGAAAATACCCAGATATTTTCCGTCTGCACCATAGCGGATTACGTTGGAGATCAGATTGGAAAAAATGCGCTGCAAAGCCTCGCGGTTTCCCTGCACGCAAACAGGTATTTCCGGCAGCCCGGCCTCCACCTGAAAGTCCGCTCCCGTCAGCAGCTCATAAAAATCAAGAATACTCTCCCGGCACACCTCGCACACATCCAGCGAAGAAAGCGTGATATCCGTATCGCCCGCCTCAATTTTTGCCAAAGAAAAGAAGCTGTCGATCAGCTCCATCATCGCTTCCGCCTTCTGTTCCGCCTTCTTAAGCATTTGCAGCCTTTCCTGCCCCTCTGTTCCGGCCGCCGTCTGCTGATCCGCCTGTGCCGCCAAATCCGCCTCTTCCCTGGTCCGCATAATTTCCAGATACCCCCGGATCACGGTCAGAGGCGTCTTCAAATCATGGGAAATATTGGACAGCATTTTGCGGGAAGATATCTCAGAACGGCGAAAATCCGCCTCCGTCTTCGCCTTCTCCTCCAGCAGACGGTTAATCTGCGCCGCAAGCTCCATCAGCTCCTTATTGTCCGTGAACACCATCACCCGCTCGCCGCTCTCCTCATCCAATATTGCCTTCAACTTTCGATGGATTTCAGAGAGTTTCTTCTGCGTGCCCGCGCGGAACACAAACTGCCGGTACAAAACGACAGCCGCCAGAACAGCAGCCGGAACCCCCAAAATAAATATCGCCATATTCATGATGATGCCCCTCCGAGTTTATATCCGATCCCCCACACCGTCAGCACATACTCTGGATTTCTCGGATCATTCTCAATCTTATTCCGCAGTCTGCTGATATGCACGTTCACGGCGTTTTCGTCCCCGCAGTACGCATCGTTCCACACGAGGGAATAGAGCTGTTCCTTGGTGTAAACCTTCTTCGGATTCTGCAAAAAAAGCTTTAAAATCTCAAACTCCTTCGCCGTCAGGTCGATGGACTTCTCCCGCTTTTTTACCGTGTAGTCAGAAAGATTCATACTCAGTTCCCCGGCTCTCAGAACAGCAGGCTCTCCGTCAGCCGTCCCCGCAGCCGCACCGTTATACTGCATCGTCCGCCGCAGGGCCGCCTTGATTCTAGCCAGCACCTCCACCACGGAAAAAGGCTTGGTGATGTAATCGTCCGCCCCGAGACCAAGCCCCAGCGTCTTATCGCTCTCCGAATCCCTTGCGGAGAGAATGATAATCGGCACGAAACTATTCTCCCGGATATGCTTCATCACGCCCATACCGCTGACTTTCGGTATCATCAGATCCAGCAGAACCAGATCAAAGGACACGCCGTCAAACATAGCGCAGGCCTGCTGTCCGTCCAGGGCGCAGGCCACCTCATAGTTTTCCGTCTCCAGATAATTTTTTAGCATTTCGCTGATCTCAGCGTCGTCCTCCACCAGAAGGATTTTATATGGGTTCATCTCATTTCCTCTGCTGCTGCCTTTTCTCCGTTTTCCTTCCCCAGCGCCTCATCCAGCCACTCCACAAGCTGCAAGTCCACCTTTCCCTTCTTTGCCATATCTTTCAGTATCTGAATCGCCTTTTCCTGCGAGATCGGCTGTTTATACGGTCTGTCCGTGGCCACCAGCGCGTCATAGATATCCACCACCGTCAGAAGCCTCGTCTCCAGATCAAGCTCGTCCCCCTTCAAGCCGTTCGGGTAGCCGCTGCCATCCAGATACTCATGATGCGCGCCCACCCACTTGGGCACCATGGAAAACCCTTTATAAAACTGCACCTTTTCCAAAATTTTGGACGTCATAACCACATGGTTTTCCATCTCTTTGCGTTCCTTCACCGTCAGCGTGCCGCTGCGGATACTTAAGCATTCCGCCTCCTGATCCGTCAGATACGAAAGCGTCCGGCCATCTTCGGCGACATGCTGTTTTTCGGCAAGTCTTTTGATATGTTCGCAGTCTTCGTCACTCACACGGGCAATCACATCCATCTCATGGATAAAGGCAAGCTCCGACTCCAAATCCTTTTCAACCGCCTCGTACTCTTCACGGGTAATCCTCCCCCGCAGCAGATCAATCTCATACAGCGCCTTAAGCAGCGCAAACCGGTCGTCCACCTTTTCAAGCCTTGTGTCCAGTCTGGTGGCCTTATTCATAATACTCAAGGGCACCACCATCTTGCCGATATCGTGAATGAGCGCCGCCAGCATAAGCTGTTCTTTTCTTTCCGGATCAAACGAATTTTCACATTTTCCCTGTTTATGTAACTCGGTAATATAATCCGCCAGAAGACTCGCATACTTTTCCACATTCCTTGTGTGCAGGGCATTGTACGGCGTCCTCTTTTCCAGCGCCGTCGTGAGCGCCTCCACAAAGGAATAAATCTGCGCCTTCAATGCTTCCACATAGGAGAGATTCGTCAGCTCGATCGCCGCCATGGCTCCAAGCGCGCGGATGATAATCTCATACTCTTTGTTGAAGGCAATCACATTTCCGTTTTCATCCATGGCATTGATCAACTGCAGGACGCCGATCAGTTCATTTTCATTATTCACAATAGGCACGACAAGCTGTGACTGTGTGCGGTAACCGGTCAGGCTGTCATACTGTCTGGGCCCCGAAAAATCAAAACGGCTGCTTGCATACACATCCGGAATATTCACGACTTCCCGGTGGATCGCCGCATAGGAGCACACACTTTCCTCCTTCATCGGCACAGGCGGCAGATCGATGACTTCTCCCGCCAACCCCCTGCTGATTCCCTGAGAGAGCGTCTTCATAAACTTGAAATGCAGCTCGTCCTTCTCATACAGATACAGGGTGCTCGCGTCACAGTTCGTAATCTCCATCCCTTTGTCCAAAATGGTCATAAGCAGACGGTTCCTGTCTCTCTCCGTGGAAAGGCTTATGCCGATATCCATTATCTTTTCAAAGTCTTCGTATTGCAGATGCATTTTAGTCTTCCCTCTCCCTTTCCATCGGATAAATCCCGTGACTCTTCATGTATCGAAGCGATTCCTTCTGCGCTTCGTAACCGTTTACTTCCACTAACACCGGCGCTTCTATCCGGCACTGTCTGATCAGATGGTCAAACTCCTGCCAGTCCAGCCTCCCGGCGCCCACCGCCAGATGCAGGTCGTTCTGTAAATCATTATCGTTGATGTGGATATGGCGGACATAAGGCGCAAGCGTCTCAATCCACTCCCGCCCCGGACGCCGTGAGAGCATGGCGTGGGCATAGTCAAGGCATACGCCGAAATTTTCCACGTCCCGCATCCTCTCCGCAAGCCCGGCCAGAATATCCGGCGCCTCATCGAACATGTTCTCCATATAAATCTGCTGCGCGGGATACTGCCCGGCAATCTCCCTGAAAAACGCCTCGTTCCTGTCGCGCCAGTTTCGCAGATACCCTTCTGCCCGAAACCCGGCCAGACGTCCCGTGTGGAACACAACGCCTTTTAGTCCCATGCGCTTTGCGATCTCCATGGACTGCCGCACCCGCAGCATGGAGGCGTCCCGGATCAGGGGATCGTCGCTGTGGATCGTCACATCCAGAAACGCCCCGTGCATGGTGTCCCCGCAGAATCCCTTTTCCACAGAATCCTTTCCGAAATACGCGTCTTTGCACGTTTTATAGTCCGCAATAATCTCTTCCTGACTTTCCGGATCGTCCATCACTTTCGGCATATAGAACTCGTTATACTCAAACGCGCAGCCGTACTCTGCCGCCAAAGCACACACTCTCTCCATATCCTTCCTGTCAGGAACCAAATACAGCCTGCTCATTTTATCACCTAACCCCCATAACACGATCTAGTTGATATACAAAAACACCCTTGCTCTTTCCCTTCAAGGGAATCTCCCCGATGGGTGTCACCTCCACCCTGTCCTTCACCGCCTCATAGACCTCGCTGCTGATCAAGATCTGACCGGGCCGCGCGTTGCTCTCCAACCGGGCCGCCGTGTTGACAGTATCCCCGATGGCCGTATAGTCCATACGGAAGTCACAGCCGATATTTCCCACAACGGCATTGCCACAGTTGACGCCGATTCCAAAGGACACGCTCTTCCCGTATCTTTCACGGAATTTTTCGGCAATCGCCGCCGCTCCCGCCTGCATATCCCACGCGGTAGCCACCGCCCGGAAAATGTAGTCGTCCAAATCGAAGGGCGCGTTGAAGACCGCCATGGTCGCGTCCCCCACAAACTTGTCTAACGTCCCGCCGTTGTCAAAAATCGCCTGCGTGGTGAGCCCCAGATACTCATTCAGGATCTCCACCACTTCCTCCGGCTTTAAACTCTCCGACATGGTGGTGAATCCCCGGATATCCACAAACAGCACCGCAATATGGCGGTTCTCCCCGCCGATCACCAGTTCAAAATCCTTATCCTTGCTGATCTTGTCCACCACCTGGGGCGCCACATACTGTTTAAACACATTGACTACGCGCCGTCTTCTCATGATTTCCGCCAGATACCCGCGCACCATCTGCGCCAGATAAATGACCAGCAGGCAGACAGGCAGAAGAATCACCGGAACAATACGGCCATTCCCGTACATTACTTTTGCAAAAATGAAATCAAGCGCGACCAGCGCCGCAAGCAGAACCGCAGAATACCGCATCCTCATTTTTTCGCCGCACAGATAAAATACGCCGCACAGAAGCGCCGCCGCCAGCGCATAGACAAGGGGCGGTATCGGAAGCTGCGTTTTCCCCTCCAACATGGCCTCTATGATGTTGGCATGGATTTCCACCCCGTACATCTGGCTGTTGTGGGCAATGGCCGGCATATAGGCGTCCTGCATACCCACGGCGTAAGCGCCCACCAGCACGATTGCATCCTGAAAAACTGCGGGATTCACCGTGCCGTCCAGCACATCCGCCATAGAGACTACGCTGTAACCGCCCGGTCTGCCGGAATAAGTGAAGTAAAAACGGTTATTTCTCCCATGGACAGCCGGAAAAACCGCCTCTTCTCCCCGGCTCTCCTGATAGATTCTGTAGACTTGGGAGGAGAGGCTGTACTCCCTCACCCCCTCATAATCCAGATAGGCCATAGCCTGCCGCACATAGCCGTCCGCATCCACAAAGGTGTTGGCGAACCCGCGGACAACCTCGTTCTTTAAGCTGTCATACGGCTCGATCACATAATCCACATGATAAGGATTGTAGACAATCCGGCCGTCCGCCCCCTGTTCAGGCTGTTCCTTAAAGGAAAAACTCATGGCGGCGACCACATTCCCCGCCTCCCCGCAGACGGCGGCAAACAAATCGTCCGTCTCCCTGTCTGCCTCCTCGCTGTAGATCACATCGAATCCGATCACCGCCGGGCGCGCGTCGTCCGCGCCGTTTAGCAGGGACACCAGCTTCGCCGGGATCTCCCTGCTCCACGTGTTGACGGGGCCATACTTCTCCAGCGTCCTATCGTCGATCCCTATGATATAGATTTTCTTGTTGGTCACGCTCTCCCGCTGGTTCAGCCTGTCGGATATCCCGATGTCCCAAAAGCCCGCCGTGCCAAAATATAAAAACGCCAGAGAAGTCAGAACAACGGCGGCAGTAACCGCCGCCGTTTTCATTTTATTCAAATGTTTCATCGCTCTTTATCTACTGTTCCTCTCGATTCTTTTCCCGTCATTTCCAGGATATCGTCGTGTTCGCCTTGATTTTGGTCGCAAAGTCAAAATCCCACGCGCCGCTCTGCGCCGGAACAAGCACGGGCGCCGCCGCCTTCTCCCCGCTCTTTACGGACTGTGTCGCAAATACCTCGCCCTGATACATGAAGGTCACTGTGTAAGTTTTGGGTTTTGAGGGTTTCTTCTTGTCCTTCTTATCGTCATCCGATTTATCCTCGTCGGCGTTATCTCCGCCGTTTTCGTCCTGCGAGCCCTCTTCTCCATTACCCGTATCACCGCCGTTCGACGGCTCTGCTGTCTTGGGCGGCTTTATCTCCGGAGCTTTCGGCGTGGGCGCAGGCTGTTCCGGCTTGGTTTGAACTGCAGGAACCTTCGGCTTTTCTCCCGCTCCTCTTGCCGGCGTATTCTTCGCCGTTTTCGAATCCGTATCTATCTGTGCGTCAGTCTCCTGATCCGCTTCGCTCTCCGCGTCGGTCTTCGCAGCCGCTTCCGCTGTCAAAGTCTCCTCCGCCGCACTCTGTTCCGCCTCATTCGCTGTCGCCTCGTCCGCACTTTCCGTCTCCGAAGCCAGCTTCGACAATGCGTCCTCAGAGATGCCTGTCACATCCTGACCGTTTTCCATCATACCGAGCAGGTTTTCGACTGCCTGCACAGGGAGCTCATCATAGGCGATGTCTTTGACATCGCCTGTCGTTCCGTCCTGGTATACGATCAGCTCGCTGCCGGCGGGAACCATGATTTCTTCCCCGTAAGCGCCGTCCGAAAGAATGGGCGTCGTTCCGACTTTCCCCTGAAAACAGCACAGCTTTGTATTCTGCTCTCCATTTTCATCCACATATAATTCCACACGATAAATCGTTCCGCGGACCGCCATCACGGAATTGGGTGTGGAAGTCTCATATCGGGAGCCCTCGCTCAAAGGATGCTGAATCTCATTGGTGATCGCGCCCTGTTCCAACGATATCTTCGTTTCGGAATCCGCATCCGTCCCCGCTGCCTCCACGGCAAAGACCGTGTCCGCCTCCGCCATCACGTACTTATCGTCATCCAGCTTCATGCGCATACTGGAATCCGTCGCCACGCTCACACGATCGCCGGATTCCAGATACAAATTCTCCGCCGCATCCATGGCTCCCACGTTCTCACGCTCGATCACGGCGCTTCCCTCCACGTCATAGACCATGATGGAACGGAAGGTCTCCTCTCTGTTCATCAACAAGGCAATTACCGTCACAATGGCCACCGCCGCCGCGGCACAGGCACAAATTACGATCTTCTTATTTGCTATCAATTTCTGCATCATCTGACACGCCCCTCTTTCGGCTCACTGTTATTTTCCGTAAGACTATTTTGTAAATTTATAACTGCCGTCCGCCGTTACATAAAAATCTCTGCCGCCCGGATAAACCGACTTATCTCCGTCCAGTTTCCAATTTCCTTCCGCCAGATGATATTTCACACCCGCCTTCAGCGCGTACTCCCCGCTCTTGGAAATGACATTACTGTCATCCGGCGTTTCCGGTTCTGACGGCTTCGGCTCTGGCGTCTCAGTTCCGAATACGGTAATGCTGCAGGTCTTCTCGTTACCGGCCTTGTCCTTTGCCCGGATCATACAGGACGTGCCGTTCGCAGCCACCTTGTAATTCCCATTTTCAGGCGTTACCGGCTGCTCATTTACAAGCACATAATCGAGGTTGGTGTCCTCCACCTGAAACAGCGTTCCCTCCTGATAGACCTTTCCTTCTTCCACGCCCTTTATGACGGGAAACGTGGTGTCCACTACAATACCGCTGGAGCGGGCGTAATATTTCTGCCCTCCCGCTTCCACTTTTACATATACGACATAACAGCCGTCGCTATTAGGCTCGATACTTCCGGACAGGGAGTCGATCTTACCCCATAGCATAGAACCCATCTGCTCTTCTGTCTTCGCCTCGGCTTCCATGTCCGTCACTTTGTCCAACGCATAGTAAAGCGAAATGTCATCGCCGCTCTGCCCGACGGACACCTCAAATAGAGGTCCCCAGTTATTGACGTATTCAAAATTAATCTTTCCGCCCAGACCGCTGGCTCTGTTCGCGCCTCCCCTTGTAATGACAATCTCAGGCGCTTTTACACCCTCTGGCTCCCCGGCCGCTTCCGTCTCCACTGTCGGCTCGGCCTCCGATGCGCTCAGGATACCCGCAGCCTGTATCGGCCCGGCCTCCACATCTTCGGGAATAACATCCTCCGGGATTATTTCTTCCTCCGCACCCGGCGTTTCCTCACCGTCTTCCCCAATCATGCCGTCATTGTCCGGAGAGCCCTCCTCTGGCATATTCCCGTCATCCGTCGTATTTTCTTCCGTCGGCGCATTCTCATCATCCGGAACGCTCTCTTCCTCCGGTGCATTCTCTTCTCCCAGCACATTCTCATCACCCGGAGCGCTCTCTTCCTCCGACGTGCTCCTGCCCTGCGAAACACCTGCATCCTCCCGCTCCGCTTCGCCGTCGGAAACCACAGCCGCTTCCGTCTCCGCGCCGTCCTCCGCCGCCAGCATCGTACTCATGGGCACCATACATCCGAGTGTTACCGTCAGTCCCAGCGCCGCAATCCTCTTCCAATTCCTGCACATATTCACCGCCTCCAGCTCTCACACCTGAAACTTAAACGACTCTTACGATACATACACATACTCTCAAAATATTTATCGCCATTTCTACCATAATATTTTACATGTATTCCATAATTTGGTCAATCGTTTCGCAAAACACCCCGGAAGATTTCTCCTCCGGGGTGCATGCATATTACAGATATTTTTTCAGTGCATCCGCCTTGTCAAGCTTCTCCCAGGGCAGATCCAGATCGTTGCGGCCAAAGTGTCCGTAAGCCGCGGTCTGCTTGTAGATCGGACGGCGCAGGTCAAGCATCTTGATGATGCCCGCGGGTCTCAAATCAAAGTTCTCACGCACGATCTCCACCAGCTTGTCATCGGCAATCTTGCCCGTGCCAAAGGTATCCACCATAACGGAAGTGGGCTGCGCCACACCGATAGCGTAGGAGAGCTGAATCTCGCACTTGTCCGCAATGCCTGCCGCCACAATGTTCTTCGCCACATAACGCGCCGCGTATGCCGCGGAACGGTCTACCTTCGTGCAGTCCTTACCGGAAAATGCACCGCCGCCGTGACGCGCATAGCCGCCGTAAGTATCAACAATAATTTTACGGCCTGTCAGTCCCGCGTCGCCGTGAGGGCCGCCGATCACAAAACGTCCCGTAGGATTGATGAAGAACTTGGTCTTATCGTCGATGAGCTCCTTCGGCAGAACGGGATCAAACACATACTTTTTGATGTCCTCATGAATCTGCTCCTGCGTCACGTCATCGTCATGCTGGGTGGACAATACAACCGCCTCCAGACGAACCGGCCTGCCGTCCTCGTCATACTCCACGGAAACCTGGCTCTTGCCGTCGGGCCGCAGATATTTGAGGGTGCCGTCCTTGCGGACTTCCGTAAGCTTCTTTGCCAGCTTGTGAGCCAGCGAAATCGGATAAGGCATGTACTCTTCGGTCTCGTTGGTCGCATAACCAAACATCATACCCTGATCGCCCGCGCCCGTGTCCAGATCGTCCGTCTGCTCGCCCTTCTTTGCCTCGAGCGCCTTGTCCACGCCCATGGCAATATCCGCCGACTGCTCGTCGATCGCCACAAACACCGCGCAGGTATTCGCGTCAAAACCGTACTCGGACTTGGTGTAGCCGATCTCCTTGACGGTTTCACGCACAACCTTCTGCATATCTACGTATGCGTTGGTGGTGATCTCACCGGTCACCAGCACAAAGCCTGTGCAGACCGCCGTCTCGCAGGCCACGCGGCTCATGGGATCCTTTTCCATGCAGGCGTCCAAGATCGCGTCAGAAATCGCGTCGCAGACTTTGTCGGGATGTCCCTCGGTTACTGATTCGGATGTAAATAATCTTTTCTCCATTTTTCCTCTCCTTTGTTATTTTTTTATCAAGCAGGAAAGCTTTCTCCCTACGCGCTGCGCGCCCTATGCACCGCTTTAACGGCATGCTTCTTCTGCATGGAACTGCGCATAAAAGAAGCCCTCCTATTTCTCTCGAAATAAGGGGACTCGACATACAACCACCAAATCCTCTTATTGTTCGATCATGCTGCGCTAACAGCTTCGCTCAGGTTGGCACCTTCCTTGTCAGGGGTTGCCGTGGCTTCATCGATCCTATGTATCTCCACCACTCTGAATAAGAGAAAGATATCACGCTATAAAATTTTCTAAAACTAAAATACACCCGCACGGCTTTTCTGTCAAGCCCCGAATACCCATTTTTTGTATCTGCCAAAAATATTGTAACAGTTCCGTCTTTGACTTCCCTATAACAGAAGGTATGCGCCAAGCTTCCGGTCAGCTCACCTTCAGTTTAAACTTCTGCAGCTCCCTGTCCGTGGTCACCAGTTCAATCTGTGCGCCAAGACCCTGCAGTTTGATATGAAAATCCTCATAGCCGCGCTGAATATACTTGATATCGTCCACCGTGCTGATCCCGTCCGCCGCCAGCGCCGCGATGACAAGCGCTGCGCCCGCCCTCAAGTCCGGTGCTGTAATGCTGGCTCCTGTGTATTTCGGCACGCCGTCTATGATCGCGGTGTTACTCTCCACCTTGATATTCGCGCCCATGCAGGTCAGCTCGTCCACATATTTAAACCGGTTCTCGAAAATACTCTCCGTCACAATGCTGGTGCCCGTGGAGAGTCCCAGCGCCACCGTGATCTGCGGCTGCATATCCGTGGGGAATCCGGGATAGGGCAGCGTCTTCACATGAGTGTGCCCCAGAGGCTTCGCCGCCACCACGCGCACGGCATCGTCAGACTCCTCGATCTCACAGCCAATCTCCAAAAGCTTTGCGCTGATGGACTCCAAATGCTTCGGAATTACATTCTTTACCGTCACGTCGCCCTTCGTCACCGCCGCCGCAAACATGAAGGTGCCCGCCTCGATCTGGTCAGGGATAATGCCATACTCCGTCCCGTGCAGCTTCGACACGCCCTTGATACGGATCACATCCGTACCTGCGCCTTTGATATTCGCGCCCATACTGTTCAAAAAGTTCGCAAGATCAACGACGTGGGGCTCCTTCGCCGCATTCTCAATCACGGTGGTGCCCTCCGCCATCACTGCCGCCATCATCACATTCATGGTCGCACCCACAGTCACCACATCCATATAGATATGGTTCCCCTTAAGCTTCACCGCTTCCGTGATAATCAGACCGTGCTCGATCCTGACGCTCGCGCCAAGCGCACGAAAGCCTTTGATATGCTGGTCAATGGGACGAAGCCCGATATTACAGCCGCCCGGAAGAGCCACCTCCGCCTTGCTGTATTTGCCAAGAAGCGCTCCCAGCAGATAGTAGGAGGCTCTGATTTTTTTGATATAATCGTCCTCGATCACAAGATCGTGAACCTGTGAGGCGTTGATCTTCACCGTATGTCTGTCTATCCGATTAATCACTACGCCGATACTTTCCATCGCCTGCATCATGACATTAGTGTCCCTCACGTCAGGCACATTCTCTATCAATACGGTCTCGTCCGTCATAATGGCGGCTGCAAGAATGGCCAGCGCCGCATTTTTCGCACCGCCGATCTCCACCTCGCCGACTAACGGATTCCCACCTTTAATCGCATATTGTTCCATCTATGTTTACTTGCCTTTCTTTCAAGAAAAAACTCAAACATTAAAATACAGTATACCAGATTTTGGCGGTTTGTAAACCCCACTGCCCGGCACGCGCCATTCGCAAAATATCACTGAACTGTTAATTCAGGTATTGGAACGGATCCACCTGCGCCCCGTTGATCAGGATTTCAAAGTGAATGTGCGGCCCCGTACTTACGCCCGTATTGCCGCTCAAGGCGATCTTCTGCCCCTGGCTCACCGTCTGCCCCTGTTTTACAAGCACCTTGCTCAGATGGCCGTAACGGGTCTGTCTGCCATCCGCATGGTTGATATAGACCACATAGCCGTAGCCGCTTCCCCATCCTGCTTTGGAAACCGTTCCCGCACAGGATGCCATAACCGCCGTACCTACAGGAGTCGCCCAGTCTACACCCTTGTGATAAGTGCTGGCCCTTCTGGTAGGCGCTTTTCGTCTGCCAAACCGGGAAGAAAGCCTTCCGCCCGAAATCGGCTTCAGATAAGTAGGCGGGATCTTTGTGCCGCGCTCTACAATCTTAGGCACAGCCGCATACGTGATTTCCTCCTTCAATATTTCTCTGGAGACCTCTTCCTTATTGCGATAGGACACATCCGCCACCACCTTGCGGTGACCCGCAGAAGGCTCCTGCAGAGTCTGCGTCTGGTTCGTATACCAGTCGTCGTTATCTACATAGATAATGTCCGCCTCGTAATCTTCTTCATAATACATCTGCTCCGTGCGCTCCACGGAAAGCTCCGGCTCGGGCACGGTCACGATCAGCTCGTCGCCCACACGGATCATAGAATTTTGATCCTCAATGGTCTCATTCATGGCGATCAGCTCATCAAGCGGTATCTCGTTCTTCTCTGCAATCTGAGAGAGCGTGTCACCCGCTACCACCTCATAAATCTGTTCCTTTTCCTGATCCTTGGTCACCTCGTCGATAGCCTGCTCAAGCGGCGTCAGTTCCTCATCCAGCAGATAGGACTCCACCACCTCCACCGTATCGCCGAAATCCAACTCCAGAAGCCCCAGCTCATAATCGGAAAACTCTTTCTCCGAAGTCGGCTCAATATCCGCGAAAATATCATCCAGCACCGCGTTAATACCCGAGCTGGTCATCGTCTCCTCGGCCTCCTGCGCCTCTTCCTTCTGCTCCTTTGCGGAATAAATCTGCGTCGTCAGCACGTTGAGTTCTCTGTCGGAATCCATTACAAGATCCGCATAATAATTATTGCCGCTGTCATATTTTTTGATGGAAGCCTGCAGCAGCGCAAGCACCTCCTGCGTACTCGCCAGATTCACCGTGTACTCATTGATCTTCACGGTATAGGAGCGGTTCAGGGTCTCCTTGACACTGCCCCGCAGAGCATTGAGCATATTAGAAATTATGACACTTTTGTCATCTACAGTGCCCCAGAGCACCTCTTCCCCTTCCCAGCTCAAGTCGCTCTCCGCCAGCACCATCTCGTCGCTGCTTGCCGCGAGCGTCTTTCTGGCCGCAATCAGGCACTCGTCCGCTTCGTCAACGCTTCCCATCACGCCTACCTGTATCCCGTTTAAATACAGCGTGAATAGGTTGTCCCCATCGCTTTCAAGCGTCTGAAAGCTTGGCAGGAAAAAAGCGGCGGCAACGCATGCAAGCGCCGCAACCTTAATATATGCAATTTTCATTTTTTTATAATGTCTGCTCAATATTTTCATAAATAATAAAATTTGAACGTCTTCTCAGCGTCCGCTCTTAAGTTTAACCTCAAAACAACTTTATATTCGCTATCTGAAGAATATACGGAACCAGAGTAACCACAATATCGACCGCCACGCCGACAAGAATCACAATAGAGAGCCAGAGGGGGGTCCCTCTCCCTTTTTCCATTTTCGACTGCTCGTTCTGCTTTGCAAGTTCCTCTGCAAAAGCCGCCTGCACATTGCGGTATACCTTCACATTTTCCCTGTGCATAAACTCCTCGGACCGGGTAAGACGTTCCTCCAAAAGACTCTTGATCCCGGCAAGCTGCTTTTCCACATCCTCCGCCTGGCTCTCCTTCTCCAAAGACTCCAGCTTCTCCATACACTGTGCCAGCAGATCGCGCACATTGTCCACATTTTCCGCCGTCTTGATATTTACCCGGCGGATCTCCTGCATCAGCTCATCGTATGCCTTCATCTGCTTTCGCATCTGATCCATCTTTGCGGCTTCCGCGACGGAGTTCGCGCGAATCATCTCCTGCGCATTTTTCTTCTGTGCCAGCTTATCTATAAAAGTATCCATAACAATCCCCGCTTCCTTTATCTTTATGTTTGCCACAAAATCCAAAAACCATGTCTGCATTTTATCATCTTTCCGCATTTATGACAACAGCGAAAAAGGGGCGTCCGTTTCCGTCCTCCCCGCGCAAAGACTTTATTGTGCAATTTGCATAATTTTTTCTTCTCATTTTTTACATTATTATAAATATTAACTATAACTTTACACTTTGTTCATACTTTATTCACATTTCAGAAGTATACTCAATTTATACAAAGACGACACGGGATGTCGTACATTACTACACACATAGATAAATTTTTTCATAATAGCCCGGGTGCCGAAAGGTGCCTGGGCACTCCTCATTATAGGGATGCATTTCGAGTCTCTGCCTATGCGCAACCCTCTGCCTACACACAAAAAAGGAACTTTGCACTCGGTGCAAAGTCCCCCTATCGCTCTTTCCCTACCTCTTCTCCTCTTCCTCCTGCCCGATATGTAGGATTTCCTCATTCAGTGACATCATCCTCGCGTCCAGGGCAGAAACCATCTGCGCGCATTCCACGAGCTGTTCCTTGATGTGTTCCGGAGCATTTCCTTCGAATTTATAGTGTATCTTATGCTCCAGGCTGGCCCAGAAATCCATCGCCACCGTGCGGATCTGAATCTCCACCTTCGTGTCCGCAATCCGATCCGAAAGATACACCGGCACCGTCACCAGCATGTGATAGCTCTTATAGCCGCTGGCCTTCGGATTCACGATATAGTCCTTCACAGATATGACACGTATGTCACTCTGGTTGCTGATCATCTCCGCGATCTGGTAAATATCCGACGCAAAAGAACAGATCACACGGATGCCCGCGATATCGTTGACATGACTCACCATGTTGTCTATGGTAGACTCATAGCCATGCTTTTTCAGCTTTTTCACGATGCTCTCCGGCGTCTTAATACGCCACTTGATATGCTCGATCGGATTGTACCTGTGCACATGTTGAAACTCATCGTTTAAAATTTCCAGCTTCGTGGAAATCTGCTTCAAGGCGGAATTATAAATCAGCTGTACCTCTTTCCAACTGTCTATATCGCCGTCTTTCTCTCTATCAACTACTACTTCCATTCCAAGAATCCCCCATTTTTTACTTACCATCATGCGGAGAATGCCGCATTTGAGACATTCTCCTGTGTGAGAAAAGTCTGCAAAGCAGGCTTCGTACTTCTTAGCGAAGCAGCCTCTGCTGCTGGGTTTTAGAAGTACTTCTCACATTAGTATATCACAGTTTCCGGCAAAAACGTATATTTTAGACAAAATTTTCTTAAATTTTAATAATTTATTGTGTATTTTCACTCTCTTCCTGCTTGACATCCGTCATAAGGCATGGCAATATGACGGGAATCGTCACCATCAATGGGTAAATATACCGTACCAGCACCGTCGGAGAAAGCAGAAGGGTCAGACAGTAGGCCGCAAGAAATACCGTCGCCAGCGTCTCCCGATATCTTTTCTTGTAAAAGGCCACCACAATGTACAGGTACAGCAGCCACCAGTACAGAGCCGGTGCAAACAGAAGTCTCACCACAGGCGCTTTGCTGTACGCGTTATCCGACACAATCCTTTCCATAAAGGCGCGAAGTCCGGGAAGCAGGCTGTGCTCTTTCACCTCAAACCCGGCAGGCATGGTGCGGTTATCCGTGGAGAGGTACCCGAAGCCGCTCTCCGTGCCGATTCCGTACACCTGCGCATGGGAGGTGTCCCACAGATACCAGAGGCCAAGCGAATTATCGAGAAAAGCATCGATGTAAATGGCCGGATGCTCCGTCCCAAGTCTGATCCAAGTCTTTATCAATCCTGCGGGATCGTCGTGAATCACGGCGCGGTTTTTCACCGGATCCGCCAGATGGGGATTGTATGCCGCAAACACCCACTCGGAAGGAATGTATTTCTCCAACTCCTGCCGCACGGAAGGATCGAGCTCCTCCTCCGCCTTCACTCTGACACGTGCCATCTGCTGTAACGGCACACTCAACATTTCCCGCGGACTGCCGTCCTGCGCATGGGTCGCGGCCTTTAAAGCGAAAGCGCATATGCCGTACAGGACAAGCGTAAGCAGCGACATATACAGATACATCTTTTGCGTCAGACCGCCGCGGGCTGCGCTCCTCGCCACCGGTTCTTCACTCTGCGTCTCATATCTATTCCCGGCTTCCGCCTTTCTGTTCCGCGCTTCCTCTCCGGTCTGCTGTCCCACCTCCCGCGCACCTCTTTCTTCGCCCCGCTTTCTCCCGCCGAGCCCGATGTACACGATGGGCACGCTCACCGCAAAGGCATACACCGCATTGTTCCGGAACAGCAGCATGAGAACAGCCCAGAACATACAGGCCGCTATTTCTTTTCCGCCCGCAGACCTCCTTCCACGCGCCGCCTTCTCCCGCACGGACATCGCATCCGCCGCGCTCCATCCGCTCACCACACGGTACAGACACAGCGTATAAATCAGAACCAACGCGGCAAAAAGCACATCCTTTGTGGTGCTCATCGCCAGCACGGAATTGGCGGGAAAGAACGCAAAAAAGAGAAACAGAAGCGCACGCACCCAGCCGGGAACCCGCCTTTGGTACAAAAAGGAGAGCGCCCATCCGAAGGCGCATGCCATCAGCGCCATCTGCACCACCGAGTGAACCGCCATGCCCGCCGAGCAGGAACCGAGCACTATACCCAGCCGGAAAAAGGCTCCCAGAAATAGGGTATGCAGAAGCGGGTGATGCGTGCTGTAATCCGCAGCCAATACCTGATAGAGCTGCCCCTCCGCGTCATAGGCGAACACCGACGGGTAATAGGCGAGAAAAACCGGCAGCCAGCACAAGAAAATAAGCAGACTGTAAAAAAGCCATATCTGCCATGCGGGACGCCGCCCCCGCGAGCTTCCGACCGCACCTGCTGCCTGTTTTACGTTTCCTGCCGCACCGCTTCCCGCTTCCAGCCTTTTCCCGGAACCCCGGCGGTTCATCCCTCGTTCCGCCTCTGCCGTCGTATCCGGCGCTTTCCCACCGCGTTTCCTTATTCCGCCGCTAAGGACTGCCGCCGCAAAAGCCGCCGCAGGCACGGACAAAACCGCCGTCTCCAGCAGGAACGATAAAAAGCTTCCCACATAAGCCGCCGAACCGCCGAGGCCAAATACCGTCCCCTCATGGACAAGCCGCCATCCGAGTACACAGGATACGGCGAACGGAATCCCCCAGAGGAAGGCACAAAAAAGAAGCCTCTTATTTTCCACTAACAATATATATATGTCCGTTTTCCGGGTATATGACATTTTCTTTCTGTTTTTCATGGCATCAGTATATCATAAAAAAGCGCCCATGCAAAAATATTTGCATTTTGCAGGTAACGGTTACTTTTCACACCGCACCATGCACTTGCTGCATGGTGTCGGAGCCAGCGCCGGTGCATTCATTATTGCAATTCACACGGAATAATCGTAAATTGATGCAAAATCTGGCGTACGTGTGAATTGTAACAGGTAACGAATTTCGACAAAACATTTAGGAAGCAGGGCTTTACATTTGCCACAGGGCTTTGTATATTTAGAAGGGCGGCAAATCGCAGTTTGGGAACATTTTCTATAGCAATCGTTACAGCGATATCGACTGCCGAAATGTAACGCGGAAGGATGAGGTAAAATATGTTTCGTCTATGGGCAAAGGAATTTAAGGATAACAGGATGGTAAAAGATACCGTGATCGAGGACGGCAGAGAGGAAACCCGCACTCACAAGGTATTTGATGCTCTGGAAGAAGTCTGCCTGCAGTTCGACCTGGGAAAGCCAATCTGGCTGGAAAGTACCGTCTCCGAGTTCAAACGGCACAGCAAAACGCGCTTTCATCAGGATAATTTTATAGAAGAAATAGATTTTGATTTTCTGGAAATTCATGTGATCGAGGAGGATTAAAAACTTCCCCTGTCTTTCTCCCTGCCTTTGGCAATTTTTCCAAAACAATGAGAAATCCACATAAAATTTTGTGTATAAAGAGATTGACTTTGCACATTTTAAGTAGTAGTATCATAATATATTACACATAGTTTTCAAAACTACATGTCGGGGTTTTAACATTTATAAAGGAGTTGATGTTATGCAGATTACTATTCGTGAACCTGGAAGCGCCATCACCCATTTCATCGGCATGATGATGGCAATTATCGCTGCGACGCCGCTTATGGTGAAAGCCGCCGCAGACGCAGACCGCATCGTCTTTATCGCACTCGCCGTATTTATATGCAGCATGGTGGCCCTCTACGGCGCAAGTGCGCTCTACCACAGCGTCACCGTGAAGGACAGCATTTTAAGAGTGTTCCGCAAACTGGATCACATGATGATCTTCGTGCTGATCGCCGGTTCCTACACCCCGGTCTGCCTGGTGATCCTCGGCGACCGCCGCGGGTATATGCTCCTCGCCACAGTCTGGGGCATCGCCATTGTAGGTATGGTGATTAAAATGTGCTGGATCACCTGCCCGAAGTGGTTTTCGTCGATTCTGTACATCGCGATGGGCTGGGCTTGCCTCGCCGTATTCGGCACGCTTTGGAACACCCTTTCCAGAAGCGCCTTTCTGTGGCTTCTCGCAGGCGGCATTTTCTACACGGTGGGCGGCGTGATCTACGCGCTGAAGCTGCCCATCTTTAACTCGAAACACAAGAATTTCGGCTCCCACGAGATCTTCCATCTGTTTGTGATGGGCGGAAGCGTGTGCCACTTTATCTTTATGTATTTATATGTAGCGTGAAAAGTGCTTCTAAAGACGTCCCGCCATAGGACGGGACGCCAAGAA
>CAJUBE010000044.1 GCA_910584725.1 uncultured Lachnospiraceae bacterium
GTCCCGTCCTATGGCGGGACGTCTTTAGAAGTACTTTTCGCATTTCTCACGCTAATTTTGCTCAAAGCTGTATGTTTTCGTGTCTTCGCTGTATTCCCGCATATCTAGAGTACCACTTTTTCCCAACAGATCCGGCAGAATATACTGCAGCTTCATAATCTTTTCGTCGATATCTTTATTCTCTCCCATCGCAATCTTCGCTTCCCCGAAATACAGAGTCACATTGTAAACGCTGTCAAAATAAATCCTGTCCGCCGTGAGAGAATACTTCGAAAGCTGCTGGGTGATATTCAGAATCTCGTCAAACAGCTCCGGCTTGTCCACCGGCAAGGGCTCATGGAGAATCACATGATCGAAGGATAGCCCTGTCACCTGTGGAATCCCCGCCGTTTCCTCCGTGGACGTCTCCACCACGATCCCGTCCTTGTCAAAATACACATAACGCCCCAGATATTTGACATAACCGGCCAATGCCTTCTCGTACACCGTAATTCGGATCGTGTCCCTCGACTCAATGTCCACGTCCATGGTCTCAATAAAAGGAACGCCCTCGATTCCCTTATCACGGTATTTCAGGGAGAGAAGAAGGGAATTATCCCCGAACCTTCCCCCCATGACCATCTCCATGATCTCCTCGTTGGTGTAATGAACACTGCCGTCCACATGGACCGTCGTCACCTTATAATTATTAATAATGTAGAGAAACCCGCCAGTCAATAGCAAAAGGAGGGAGGAAAAAACCGCCAGCACAATCCCTGCCCGCTTCACCCTGCCAAAACGAATTTTTTCCGGCCTTTCCTCACGCCTTCTGATCCTCCGTTTCTTCTTTTTCGGCTCCTCCACATCCCCATTCTTAATCAGCCGCAGATTCGGATTCGTCTTCTTTTTCTTCTTTACGGTATTCTTATCGCTCATCCACAGCCCCCATTATCTCGGAGAATGCCTGTATTTTGGGCATTCTCCTGTGTGAGACTTAGAACTTCTTCGCGAAACAGCCTTTGCTGTGAGCGATTAGAAGTTCTTCTCACGCTATGCTAATTCAATCTCCGCGCCCAGCTCCCGCAGGCTCCGTGTGATATCCTCGTAGCCTCTGTCTATATAATGGCGGTTTGTCACAATGCCCGTGCCCTCCGCCGCCAGAGCCGCCACCACAAGCGCCGCCCCGCCGCGGAGCTCCTGGGCCTCCACAATGGTGTTATGAAGCAGCCTGCCGCCGCAGACACTCGCACAGTTTCCCGCCACTCGGATATCGGCCCCCATCTTTACAAGCTCCGGCACAATCCGAAATCGATTCTCGAAAACCGTCTCCTCGATCCGGCCGCCCTGTCCCGAAAAGACCATAGCCGTCATGAAAAGAGACTGTAAGTCCGTCGGAAACCCCGGATAAACCGCCGTCACCAGAGCCCCCGGAAGCTTTTTACATGCCCGACCCTCCACGAGCAGCCCCTCCGGCGAGGGTGACAGCCGCACGCCCATCTTCTCCGCACAGGCAAGCACGCTCTCCATCTGCCCGCAGGGCGCATCCCCCAGGAAAACGCGGCCGCCTGCACACATACAGGCCGCCAGATACGTGCCCGCCACAATCCGGTCTGCCGGCACATGGAAACGCACGGGATGGAGTTTTCTCACGCCCTCAATCACCAGCCGTTCTGTCCCCACACCGCTTATTTTACCGCCCGCACTGACCAGAAATTCGCACAGCGCCTGTATCTCCGGCTCTCTGGCCGCCGGATGGATCACCGTCTGCCCCTCCGCCAGAACCGCCGCCAGAATCAGATTCTCCGTCACACCCACGCTGACAAAGGGCAGCTCATGCACCGCGCCGTAAAGCCGCTCTGCTCTGGCGCAAAACTCCTCCGGCCCCTCTATAATCTCCACGCCCATACGCCGCAGCGCACGTATGTGCTGGTCGATGGGCCGTTTCCCGATCACGCAGCCGCCCGGATATTCCATGGCCACCTCGCCCACCCGGGCAAGCAGCGCCCCCAGGAGCATGATCGAGGAGCGCATCACACCCACGGAATCGGCAGGCATGTCGCATTCGGCCACCCTTTTCGTATCAATGCGGACCACATCCGCCCTTCTGCAGACCCGGCATCCCAGACTTTCCAAAAGCCGCAGCATATGGTATACGTCCGAAATCTCCGGGCAGTTTACGATCTCGCAAGTACCGTCTATCAAAAGTGTCGCCGCCAAAATTGGCAGCGAGGCATTCTTTGACCCTTGTATCTTCGTCTGTCCCGAAAGACAGTTTCCACCATAGATACGAACAGCGTCCATAAATTTACCTCTGTCTTGATTTATGACCTATTCTATCTATATGGATTTTCGATCAAAAATTATCTTGTCCTCATAAATCTTTTAGTCGTATTCCCTTGGCCACGCTCAGCGTTATCCCAATTTCAATCAGAAGGAACATGACGGAAGAACCTCCGTAACTGATAAATGGCAGGGAAATTCCCGTATTGGGAATCGTGTTGGTGACCACGGCAATATTCAGAATAACCTGGACGGCTATATGCCCCATCACGCCCACTACCAGAAGCGCGCCGTAGAGATCAGGCGCATTGTTGGCGATAATCATCAACCGCCAGATCAGCATCAGGAACATGATGATAACGGCAATCCCGCCGAAGAGCCCCAGCTCCTCACAGATTATGGAAAAAATCATATCGTTCTGCGCCTCCGGCAGAAATCCCCTCTTCTGCATACTCTGTCCCAAGCCCTTGCCGAGCACGCCGCCGCTGCCGATGGCATAGAGCGCCTGCAGCGTCTGGAAACCGGTATCGCTGGAGTAAGCCTCCGGATCGCGCCATGCGAGTATACGCACGCCTCTGAAATCCAGATCGTCCACATGAGCCTCCGCCGTCTGTATCACATAAAACACTAAAATCGCCGCCACAACCAGCACACTCCCGCCCATGAGGAAGAAACGCTTATAATCCGGGCATGATACAAAAAGCATCAGCACCGCAATCGCCATCACGATAATGGCCGAACTTAAGTTATTGGTAATGACGTAAATCATCCCTGCCACCACTGCTGGAAATCCGAGTACGGTAAAGAATCCCTTATTGGTTCGTATATTTTTTCCCATTTTACAGATCAGGCTGGCCAGAAACAGGATCATGCCCAGCTTTGCCACCTCCGCTACCTGCAGAGAAATACCTGCTATGTAAAGCCACCTCGTCGCACCGCCGGAGCTGTGGCCAAAAGGAATAATTAACAAGATCAGCACCACCGAACCAATGTAGGCCGGCACCGCAAACCGCTCCCAGAAATGGTAGGGAATGTTTGCCACCACCATCATCGCCACCAGTCCCAGAATGGACGCAAAGAGCTGCTGACGCAGATAACTGGTAGAATCCCCCATCTTTAAATTTGCCTCGTAGGAGCTTGAGGAAAACACCATAACCATACCGAAGCCCACAAGAAAAAGCACGATGAAAAGCAGGCTGTAATCCATAAAGCTTTCGCCTTTTTGTTGTCTTCTGCGGGAAGCGTTTCTTTGTGCCACTTTTTAACTCTCCTCCATCCGATTGACCATTTCCTTAAACATCCGCCCCCTGACCTCGTAGTTCGGGAACATCCCCCAGCTCGCACAGGCGGGCGACAGTAAAACCGCATCTCCCGGCGCCGCCTGCTCCGCACACACCGCGAAAGCCTCCTCGAAGGTGTCCGCCAACACAATATTCGAAAGTCCGTGGGCCTTCGCGCACGCGGCGATCTTTTCCCGCGTCTGTCCGATCAGCACCAGGCACTTCACCTTGCCGTCAAAGGCCTCGATCCACTCGTCGTATTCGCTCTGCTTATCATAACCGCCGCCGATCAGAACCGTGGGGCGGTTCATCGCCCGGATGCCCTGAATGGCCGCGTCCGGATTGGTTCCTTTCGAGTCGTTGTAATAATCCACGCCCCGCTTTGTGGCAACAAACTCAATCCTGTGCTCCACCGGCGCAAATGTTCTGATGACCGACAGGATTTCCTCCATCGGCACGCCGCAGGCCGTCGTGACCGCCATAGCCGCCATCACGTTCTCCACGTTACAGACACCCACCAGCTTCATATCATGTACGTTCATGAGTCTTTCGCTCACACCGTTCTCTGCCCGAAAGATTTCCTCTCCTTCCAGGTAGAAACCGTTTTCAAGCCTTCTCTGGGAAGAAAACCAGACCACGCGCGCGGGACACCGCTCCCCAAAAGCCCTGGTGTAACCGTTCTCGTAGTTCAGGACGCAGGTCTCCGTCTTCGTCTGGTTCCTGCAGACCGCCTCCTTCGCCGCCGCGTAGTTTTCCATCGTATGATGGCGATTCAGATGATCCGGCGTAATATTTAAGATAGCGGAAACATCCGGCTTAAACCGATCCACCGTCTCCAGTTGGAAGCTGCTGATCTCCGCCACAGTCACCGTCTCCTCGGTAGCGTCCAGCGCCGTCATCGTGTAGGGATTCCCGATATTTCCCACCACGTCCACGTCCCTACAGTGAGCCGCCATGATCGCCCCCACAAGAGAGGTGGTCGTCGTCTTTCCGTTCGTTCCCGTGATGGCGATGACCGTGCCTTTCCCCATCTCATAGGCAAGCTCGATCTCTCCCCAGATCTTCACGCCTCTTTTGCGGAAATCCTCCACAAAAGCCGTATCCGTCGGCACGCCGGGACTCAAAACCACAAGCTCCACCGAAGCTTTCTGTTCTTCCGGCAGGACACCGATCACAATCTCCGCCCCCGTGCCGGACGCAAGCTTTCCCCTCACTTCCTCTATCGTCAACTTTTCGTTTTCATCAAACAGGATGGGCTTTGCTCCCGCGTGGCACAAGGCGGCCACCGCCCCGATCCCGCTCAAGCCCGATCCCACCACAAGTACCTTTTTCCCCTGCAAGTTCATATTATTCTCCCTCCATGCGGAGAATGCCCGTATTTTGGGCATTCTCTTATGCGAAACTTAGTACTTCTTGGCGTCCCGTCCTATGGCGGGACGTCTTTAGAAGTACTTTTCGCATTTCTCACGCTACGCCCATCAGCGCCACCAGACACAGCAGCGCCGTCACAATCGAAAATACGGCAACCACCCGGGTCTCCGACCACCCGCACAGCTCGAAGTGATGGTGGATCGGCGCCATCTTAAAGATACGTTTGCCGCCCGTCAGTTTAAAATAGGTCACCTGCATCATAACCGACAATACCTCAATAACATAGATAAATCCTACGATCGCGATAAAGAGCGGCATCTGCATCATATACGCCGCCGCCGCCACGAAACCGCCAAGAGCAAGCGACCCGGTATCTCCCATAAACACGCTGGCCGGATGCACATTGAAGAGCAGGAAACCTAAAAGCGCGCCCACCACCGCACAGGTAATCGGCTCGATTCCGCTGGCCGTACCGATCGCCACCACCGTGAAGAACGTTGCGACGAGCACCGTCACAGAGCTTGCCAGACCATCCAGACCGTCCGTAAAGTTTGTGCCGTTCACCGTCCCGATCACCACGAAGAACAGAAACGGAATGTTCATCCAGCCCAGATCCAGATAGACCCCGTCGAGAAAGGGCACCTTCATGGCGAGAGAGACATCCGTATACCTTTGCAGATAAAAGACAAAAACACCTGTTACTAAAAACTGCAGCGCAAATTTCTGCCACGCCCGGAGGCCCATGGAACGCTTCAGAACCACCTTGATATAATCGTCAAGAAATCCTACCAGCCCGAAACCAAGCGTGAGAAACAGCACCGGAATAATGCCCGGGTAATCCCGCACAAAAAGTAGGGATGTCACAACCACACTGACCAGAATCAGGATGCCTCCCATAGTGGGCGTTCCGTTTTTCTTTAAATGACTCTCAGGCCCTTCCGTCCGCTCCGTCTGTCCCACTTTCAGCCTGCGCAGGAAAGGAATCACCACAGGCCCCAGAAACACGCTGATCGCAAAGGATACCAAAACCGAAATTAAAATCACACTGTTCATGTTTATCTCCCGCTCCTCATCACCAGTCCATTACTTATCAGTATATCTCTTTTCATCCAAATATGGAAGAATATTCTCAAAAAGCTGCCTCACCACCGGCGCGGCGATCTGCCCGCCGTAGTAAGTTCCCTGCGGATTGTGGATAACTGCCAGCGCCAGAACCTGTGGGTTATCCGCCGGTGCAAAGCCCAGGAAGGAGGCGATATACCTGCCGCTCCCACGGGGAAGTGTCTGGCTAGTCGCCGTCTTCCCGCCCACCCGGTATCCTTCCACCGCACCGTTTCTGCCACTGCCTTCCGCCACCACCTGCTCCAAGATGTACCGCATGGTTTCAGAGGTTTCTTCGGACACCACATGCTCCCTCACCGGATAGGTGAAGGACTGGCTGTCGCTGCCGTCCGCCGACACCGCACGCACGGCAAAATGCGGCGTGATGCGCCTGCCGCCGTTGACGATGGAGGCCGCCGTGGTGGCGAGCTGGATCGGCGTGATCTGGAAGGACTGCCCGAAAGAGATGGTCGCAAGCTCCACCGGTCCGATGTTTTCCATCTTGTGCATGATTGTTCCCGCCTCGCCCGGCAGGTCGATTCCCGTCTTATCCAGAAGCCCGAACTGCCGGAAGTAGGAGTAGTACCGCTCCACGCCTATACGCAGCCCGACCGTGATAAAGACAGGGTTGCAGGAGTTCATCGTGCCCTGCACAAAATCCTCCGCTCCATGTCCGCCCACCTTGTGACAGCGGATTTTTCGATCCTCCACCATGATAAAACCGGGACAGTTGAAAGTGTCCGTGGGCTTCACCGCCCCGGATTCCAGCCCCGCAGCCGCCGTGACGATTTTGAAGGTGGACCCCGGCTCGTAAGTGTCGTTGATGCAGCCGTTTCTCCACATGGCGTTTAACAGCTCCTGCCGTTTCTTCTCGGAAAAAGCAAGCGCATCCATACCGTCCGGCAGCGTGTACGGATTGTTTAAGTCAAACTCCGGTACATCCACCATGGCTAGAATCTCCCCGTTCTGAGGATTCATCACCAGAATGGAGACCCGGTCCGCTTCTTTCGTCTCCATGGTCTGTTTTGCAAGCTGGGTGGCGTAGCTCTGGATATTGATATCCAGACTGACATAGAGATCGCGGCCGCTCACCGGCTCCACCCGCTCCTCGCCCTCCTCGTCCTGCTCCACGCCCTTGGCGTCGGTCACCGTTAAGATCGTTCCCGCTTCGCCCGCCAGATATTCCTCATAAACCACTTCCAGCCCTATAATACCCTGATTATCCCCGCCGGTAAACCCAAGCGCCTTGGACGCCAGCGTATCATAGGGATAATAACGCTTGTAATCCTCATCCACCTTGACCCCGTCAAGGGCTCTCGCTCTGATGGCATCGCCCACTGCCTTATCTACGTTACTCTTAATCTTCTCGATGGAGGAATACTTCTCCACCCGCTTTCTCACATACTCCTCCGACAATCCCAGCTCTTTGGAGAGGACGGCGACCACCTCCTCCGCGTCCGTAATCTGGCTGTGAATCACGGAAACCGTGCAGACCGTCTTATTGTCCGCCAGAATTTTACCGTTGGCATCTATGATGCGCCCTCTGGCCGCCTTGATACTCCTCTCCCTCTCGTGCAGCTCCCTTGCCTTCATTGTATAATACTCAGACTGGAACACCATGAGATAGACCAGCCTTCCCGCCAAACCGAGAAGCGCCAGCACACACAGGAAGAACACCGTCACCGTCTTGCTCCTGTGGTATGTTTTATGGTTCATACTCCCTTCCATCAAAGAGAAACCTCACAAAAAGGTATTAATATAATCTATTATCCTTTTTCTGAGGTTATTCTCACTTCACGCTATTTAAGGTTCCCCTGTGTCTTCCCCGTCTCCCGGCGGCGGAGCGGGCGACCACACGCCCCCGGTACCTTCTCCGCCATTCTCCCCGGACTCCTCATCGGAAGGCTTACCGCTGCCCACCCGGGTGCCGATCTGCGGATCGTAAAAGTCGCCCGTCGCCGGGTCTACCAGATAACCGGTCTCAGGATCTACGGGAAAATCTCTCCATTCCTCATTCGGCCCTGTCGGTTCCTCCTCCGAGCCTTCTGCGCCTTCCTCCCCCGCTGCCGGTTCGGCGCCCTCACCCTCTGCGGGACTGCCCTCGTCGCCTTCCTTCGGAATCGGATTGCCCTCCTCGTCCAGTTCTTCCTCAGGCTCTACGGTCTGGGGCGTCCTGATCTGAATCTGGAGCTGCTCCAGCTCTTCCCGCTCCTTGTCGCTCAGCTCCTCCGTCATAAAGATATTCATGTAGGGAAGCACTTCCGTCAAAATCTTTTTTACAATTTTGGTGGCATATTTCGCATCATCCTGAAAGACCACATTGGGCCTGTCCACCACCACATAAATGACCACCTGCGGGTCATCTGCGGGCGCATAGCCCATAAAGGACACCACATACTCGTTATTGCCGCGCGGCAGCGTCTCCGCCGTCCCCGTCTTTCCGCCTATCATATAACCTGCGGGCCTTGCCGTATGTCCGGTGCCGTTTTCCCCGCTCACCACCGTGTTGCAGTATTCGATAATCGTATCGCTGGTAGACCGGGAAATGGTCTGCTTTAAAAGTCTTGGCTCAATATTTTCTATGGTAGCGCCATCCGCCGTCGTGATGCGGCTCGCCACATGGGGTGCATAGTAGTAGCCGCCGTTAATCAGGGAGCAGAAGCCCGTAATCATCTGAATCATGGTGGCGTTAAAGCTCTGCCCAAAGGAGTTGGTGGCAAGATCCGTCATGCCGATGTTATCCTCATGATAGATCATGCTCGCCGTCCGCGCCTCGCCCGCCAGATCAATGTTGGTTTTCAAGCCGAAGTTAAAGCTGTGCTGATAGTTCACAAATTCCGTCTTGCCAAGCGCAAATGCCACATTCATCAGCACCACGTTACAGGAGCGCTCCACGCCCTGCTGCACCGTAAGCGGGCCATCCCCAAAGGTCTGGTGACATGCGATGTCGTGATCGCCCACATGAAGATACCCCTCACAGTTGTAAGTCTCGTTGCCGGTTATAGAGCCGCTCTCTAACGCCGCCGCCACCGTAAAGGGCTTGAACACCGAGCCCGGCTCGTAGGCATCCACGATACAGAAATTTTTCCACAGCGCGTTCAAGTGCTGGTACATGACCTCGTCGTTCATCCCCGCAATCGCTTCCTGCGTCACATATTCCGCTACGCCGTCCGTCTTAACCCGTTTCCCGTCCTTGTCAAGAAGCGGCATCCCAATCAGATTCTCCGTATTTCTGACGTCATTTAAGTCGAAGACCGGGTAGCTCGCCATAGCCAGCACGCTGGCGCTGTTCGGATCCATAATGATACAGCCGATATTCTCCGCGCCGTTGCCGGGTCTGGCGTTGTCCTTATACTCCTCGTTGAACGCTTTCAGATACTTCTCCACGATAGCCTGAATGTTCGCATCCAGGCTGAGCTGGATGTTGTTGCCGTCCTTCGCCGCGATGGTCGTGCGCTCCAGTGTGGAATCGTCGTTGAGATAGCCGTATTCTCTGCCGTTCGTGCCGCTTAAAATATCATTATAATACTCCTCCAGCCCGTAGGTGCCCGCATTGTCGCCCGTGGTAAACCCGACCAGATCGCAGGCCAGTGAGCCGTTGGGATACTCTCTCTTATACTCGTCCTCAAACCAGACGCCCTTGATGTTGGCTCCCTGTTCCTCGTCGGCGCAAAATTCCTCGAAAGCTGCTTTCTTCTCATACTCCACCCGCTTCGACATCACATAGTAGGAAGATTGGGGATGCCCGGCGATGTAGGCGCGCACCGCCTCCACGTCGATATCGAAGAAACGCTTCAGCGCGTTCAAGGTCGGCTCCAGATACTCCTCTTTGCGCAGCAGCAGCTTGGTGTCCAGAATGACGTTGTAAACCTTGTTGCTCACCGCCAGCACCGTGCCGTTGGAGTCCACAATTTCCCCACGTTTAAAAGGTATTATCGCGGAGTCATACTCCTGATGCGACAATACCTGTTTCTTGTACTCTTCCCCGTTGTCTCTGTTGATCAGAAACAGCCGGACGCTGAGCCCCACGAAAGCCGCCAGAATAAACAAAAACAGCACCAGCAGCTTCTTCTGCATTTTAATTGTAAATTTCAGTACGGAACTTCTTCTCTTATCACCCAAACAATCACCTGCTTAATCCTGCTGCGGGATCTCCGCCATCTGCTTCACGTAGTCGCTGCTTTCACTGGCAAAGGAAATAATCTGCCCTTCCTGCGCATACTGCATACCCAGCTCCTGAATCGCGATCCTCCTGATCTCCTCCAGATCCACACTGCTTGTAATTCTGCTGTAATCCTCCTCATTGGCAACCTTTAAAGCGTTAAGTTCTCTCTCCAGTGTTGCGATATGCTTCACGCTGTTTGTGATGTCCGACTGCAGTCCGATATAATATACCAGAATGATGCCGGTGGCAATCAGGGCAGCGCCCAGAAACAGGACATAGCCGGGACTCATGTGTTTCGCCCTCTCCCTGTTTCTTCTCACCGTGTTATTTACTTTTTTCTTCGGTCTGTCGTCAGTCCTTCTCTCCGGCTGTATATTTCTAACCGTATTACCACGCACATAATATGCGTTTTGCCTTGTCGCTGCCATGATTTTCCATTTCCCCTCTTTATTTTGCTCTCACTGAACGTTTCCCCTCTTTTTATGTACTCCCCGACGGCCGCATCCCTATCCCCATGTCTGCCGCCGTTTATCTTTTCTCAAATACCCGGAGTTTCGCACTTTTCGCCCTGCTGTTTTCCTCCGTCTCCTCTTCGGTAGGAAGAATCGGTTTTTTTGTGATCACTTTCCCCTTTGAGACCTGTCCGCACACGCAGACCGGAAAATCCGGCGGGCATGTACACGGATTCTCATTTTTCCGGAAGCCGGACTTTACAATCCGGTCTTCCAGCGAATGAAACGTGATCACACAGAGCCTTCCGCCCGGATTCAGAAGAGCAATCAGCCCGTCCAGAGAATCCTGCAGCACTTCCAGTTCTCTGTTACACGCAATTCGTATCGCCTGAAAGGTTCGCTTGGAAGGATGCCCCCCCGTGGCGCGCATTTTCGCCGGGATGGATGCCTTTATGATCTCATTCAACTCTCCTGTCGTCTCTAAAGGCTTGTCCCTCCTTGCTGTCACAATGTGCTTCGCTATGCTCTTCGCAAATTTTTCTTCCCCGTAATCCCGCAAAATCCGGGTAAGCTCATTTTCCGAATACTCGTTTACAATTTCTTTCGCGCTCAAAGTCTGCCTTCTGTCCATCCGCATGTCGAGCGGCGCGTCATATCGGTAGGAAAAACCTCTCTCCTCGTTGTCGAGCTGATAGGAGGAGACGCCCAAATCAAGCACGATGCCGTCCACGCCGTATACGCCGATGCCCGCCAGCGCCCCCGCCGCATTGGCATAATTGTCGCGGATCAAAGTAATCCGCTCCCGATACGGCTCCAGCCGTTTCTCTGCCGCCGCAAGCGCGTCCTCATCCTGGTCGATACCGATCAGCCTGCCAGAACCCGTAAGTCTGCCAGCCACCTCGTAAGCATGTCCGCCGCCGCCAAGGGTGCCGTCCAGATAGATGCCCTGCGGTTTGATGTCCAGATTTTCTATAGTTTCTTCAAGGAGCACTGAGGTGTGCTTAAATTCCATTTTCCTATCCTCTTATATATATCCGAATTGCTCCATTGCTCCGCAATTCCCGCAATTCTGCAACCACTCGGAATCCGCTAAGTTACTTCGTAACTTGCTGCTTCCTCGTGTTTGGCGGGTCATTAATGTCATTGTCTGCTTTCGTGCAAGCACGAGCAGCCATGTCATTATGACCCTGATATATCAGATCCCTAACCCAAGCTCCGCCATGTGCTCCGCGATCTCATCCATGTCCTCAAATGCTGCCGTATCTTCGAAGCGTTCTCTGCCCCAGATCTCAATCCTGCTGCCGACGCCGACCAACACCACGTCCTTCTCCAGTCCCGCAAATTCCCGCAGGACATTGGGAATCAGGATCCTTCCCTGTTTATCTACTTCCGCTTCCGTTGCTCCCGCCAGAAAAAAACGGACAAACTGTCTGGCCTCTTTATTCGTAATGGGCAGGGATCTGAGTTTTTCTTCAAAGCGTTGCCACTCTTCGTTGTCATACACAAACAGGCAGCCGTCCAGCCCCTTGGTCACCACAAAAGCGTCTCCCAGGATTTCCCTGAATTTAGAGGGGATGATCAGCCTGCCCTTTGCATCAATTGTGTGATTGTACTCTCCCATGAACATATGCAATCACCCTGCCCGCCTGTAACACTGTACCCTATGTGGTCTGCCACGAAAAAGGAATGATGGTGCCACTTCGTACCACTTCACTCCACTTTTCACCACTTTTACATCAATTCTACCCCAATCGCAGGGATAATGCAAGGAAAAAAGGAAGAAATATTAAGAAAAGATTAAGGCGGACGGCAGGAGGAGCGCATAAAAAAAGAACACAGGCGTTTCACTCTGTGCTCTCTTTTTCTACCACGGCTGTGGGTGTTGTATGCTTTTTTAGATAGAGGCGGATGATGATGTCCGCCGCCAGCGCGCCGACGAAAAGAACCGCCGCCAGCACCTGCGATACCGCTATGGTTGTGTGGGGGATGAAGAGGGTGTCGGTGCGGATGCCCTCGATCCATGCCCTGCCAAGACCGTAGCCGCCAAGATATAGCAGCCACTGTTCCCCCTCGAATTTCTTGTGCTTTCGGTAAAGCATCATCACGATCAGCAGCGCCAGATTCCACAAGCTTTCGTAGAGGAAGGTGGGGTGCACCTGAATGTAGTTTGTGCCCTCCGTCATGTGGGCGGCGATCTTTTCGGAGATATCTCCCGCCCTGACCATCTGCGTCGGCAGACGCATGGCGAGCAGACTGTCCGTGTACTCTCCGAATACTTCCCGATTCGTAAAGTTGCCCCACCTGCCGATCACCTGCCCCAGCACCAGTCCCGGCACGCAGATATCCGCGAGCTGTAAAAAGCTCTGTTTTTTCCTCCGGCAGTAGATCCACAGCGTCAGAAAAGCGGCAATCACCGCGCCGTAAATCGCCAGTCCGCCGTTTCGCAGATTGAAGATGCCGAGCAGGTCATTCTTGTATCTGTCCCACGAAAAAATCACATAATAGACTCTCGCCCCGATGATGGAAAAGATGATCGCGTAGATCGCGAAATCCCAGATCAGATCCGGATCCAGCTTTTCCAGTTTCGCCACCTTCGCCGCCAGAAGCACCCCGGCAAGCACACCGATGGCAATGATCACACCGTAAAAGGCAATCGGAAAGCCGAAGACGGTAAATGTCTTCGGCACATTCTTTAAATAAATTCCCAGATTGGGAAAGGCGATATCCATATTTCCCATGATGTCATTCATATTCATTCTCCCCGTGCAGCTGCTCATTCATAGAATGCTTCGCATTCTATTTCATGTCGGGCATTCGCCCTATGCCAACAGACAAGTCAAGCGCTTTGCCCGCAAGCGGTCACGCTCTTGGCTTATCTGCCGGCGCAGCTGCTCATTGCTATCACACGTTAAACCGAAAAAGAATCACGTCCCCGTCCTGCACCACATAGTCTTTTCCTTCCATACCGACAAGCCCTTTCTCCCTCGCCGCCGCAAGGGAGCCCTGCTCCAGAAGGTCCTTGTAGTTGACCACTTCCGCCTTGATGAAGCCGCGCTCGAAATCGGTGTGTATTTTTCCTGCCGCCTGAGGCGCTTTCGTTCCGATCTTGATGGTCCACGCCCTCGTCTCGTCCTCGCCCGCCGTGAGGAAACTCATCAGCCCGAGCAGACGGTAACTTGCGCGGATCAGCTTCTGCAGCCCGGACTCCGAAAGCCCCAGATCCTCGAGGAACATGGCGGTTTCCTCCTCGTCCAGTTCCGCGATCTCCTGCTCGATCTGGGCGCAGATCACAAATACCTCACTCTCGTTTTCCGCCGCGAACGCCTTCACCTTCTGCACGCCGTCATTGTTCGCGCCGTCGTCCGAGAGGTCGTCCTCCGCCACATTTGCCGCAAAGATTACCGGCTTGTAGGTGAGCAGATTGTAGGAGGTGAGAAGTTCCAGTTCGTCCTCGTCCTCCGTCTCAAACACCTTCGCCAGCTTCCCTTCCTCCAGATGCGCCTTGAGCCGCTCTAAAAGGGCGTACTCTTTCGCCGCCGTCTTGTCCATCTTGGCAATCTTTGCCGTCTTTGCCATCCTGCGCTCCAGAATCTCGATATCGGAAAAAATCAGTTCCAGATTGATCGTCTCGATATCCCGGAGCGGGTCGATGGACCCGTCCACATGGACGATATTGCTATCCTCAAAGCACCGCACCACATGGACGATGGCGTCCACCTCGCGGATGTTGCTTAAGAACTGGTTGCCCAGACCTTCCCCCTTGGAAGCGCCCTTCACAAGCCCGGCGATATCCACGAACTCAATGGTTGCGGGCGTCACCTTCTTGGAATGGTACATATCCCCCAGAAGTTTTAACCGCTCATCCGGCACTGTCACAATGCCGATATTCGGGTCGATGGTACAGAACGGGTAGTTGGCGGATTCCGCCCCCGCCTTTGTCAGTGAATTAAAAAGGGTGCTCTTTCCCACGTTGGGGAGCCCGACGATGCCTAGTTTCATTTTTCTATATATCCTCCTTAAAAAGCTTGATTTTATGCGTTTTTTAAAAATCTCTATTTTCTACCGCACCAATTCCGCACCAATTTGCCATTAAAATATGTAATAACACATGATGTTTTATACGACCCGATTCTGTTCAAATTGGCGGACAGCCTGTGTCAGCGAGTCATTCGTGACATGCACATAACGATCCATCGTTGTTTTGATACTGGCATGTCCAAGAAGCTGCTGGAGTATCTTCGGCTGCATCCCGGCTTCGATTGCACGAGTAGCGTAGGTATGCCGAAGTGCGTGCATACAAAATCTTCTGATTCCTGCCTCATCGCATAGCTTATACAGGTGCGTATCGTAAGAACTGTTCTTTGCCGGTTCCCCTGTACGAAAGTTTATAAAAACTAAGTCCTTCATAACAAGGTATTTTGTCTCACCGGTTCGCCGATCCATATATTCCAGTACATTAGTTAGTGTTTCCGCTTCCTTTCTGGAATTACGTTCCTCATAACAGTCTTTCAGAATCTGGTATGCCTTATCTGTTAGCGGAATAGTACGGTAACTATGGGCAGTCTTTGGCGGTCCCGCTCTCCATATATGTGTCTGATGCCTGTATTCCAACGTTTTGCTGACAGTCAGGGTATGTTTCTTCCAATTAATAGAATCCCATGTAAGCCCGATCATCTCCGACGTCCGCAGACCTGTTTCCAGCAGCAGCACATATTGGCGGTAATTGTGAGAACGTTTTGCCGCTTCAAGGAACTTGTTCTGTTCCTCCACCGTAAGAAAATGGATATCGCTAACCGCGCGAACAGGTTTTGTATACCTGACACCATCCATCGGATGCTTGGCTATAATATCATTGCTCACAGCGGCACGAAACATGGTTCCCATTGCAATGTAGGTCTGCTTGATCGTGGAACCGGCATAATCCGCTTCCATACGGTTCAAAACCACCTTGCAATGCATTGGCTTTACGTCTGACATCAGCATATTTCCAATCACAGGCTGAATATTCTGCACATATCGTTCCCTGTAATTGCGTCTGGTATTAGGGGCAAGCCCGCAAATCAGATTTTCCATCCAATAGTCAAACCACTCATCCACTGTAACATCAGATGCCACTATTACCGTATTATGCTTGTCTTCATACTGTGCATCGGCAAGCCAGTTCCTCGCTTCCGGCAGTGTAGCAAAATGCTTTTCACGGCGGCTGCCATCTTTGGCACAATAGCGTGCCGAATATTTCCCGTCTTTCCTCTGGCAGATACCCTTTCCACATTCTCTGCCTTTTAAATTTTTACCCATATTATGAACTCCCTTCACAAAATAACGGATGTTGTTTTTCGTCAACCATCCCAATTTTTGAAAAAGAGTCCAACACGATTCTATATTATATCATGCCAGACTCTTTTTCATCAACAATATTTTGAAAACTATTCGGCTAATGTCGGGTTAAAGACTAAATTACAACTTTTCCGCTAATATAGTTTTCAAATTCTCTCCGCTTTACCAGTTTCCGGGTTCCTATGTAAAGTACGAAGGGACATCCGGGCTGCTTGAGCATCGCATCAATTTTGTTGATTCCGATGTTGCTATACTCTGCAGCCTCACGGATTGTTAAGGTCATTTTCTGATAAATTGGAACCTGTTCAGATTTTACATTTTCCATGTCATCATTGCGCGTAGTGATTCTGCTTGCGTTTGCTATCATTATAATTGCTCCTCTCTCATGTTTTATAGCGCATGTAATTTAGTTGCTTGCAGCTAATCCAGTATGAAATCCAATGTTGTATTATGGTATCTCATATTCAAATAGAGAATATATAACCATTGATGAAGAATATGCCGGACTATATCTATAGCCCCACATATTCTTCATCTTGGTCAATTCAGTTAATTTAAGTAACGAAGTAAAATAACGTAAAACCTCATACCATTTAAACGATTAATCTGTTTTGTGCGGCTCTTCTTGCCTGCCTCTAATGCTCCTTGAGCCTCCAAAGAATCGGCTATTTCCTCAATTGTAGACTCTGGAAAATATACAGAAAGCCTATCTCCTCGTAAATAGAGCCTGTTTCTGTGTAACAAACCGTCATGTAGCTCCTTATCAAACGTCTCCGCAGCGCTGGCGATGGACATCTGGCCAGTGTTATATAGCATACGAATCTGCTGTAAATAATCTTCATTTTCAAGGTTTTCAGATCTTTTTCCAATGACTCGCTCATTTTGTTGTTTGATCAGCATCACAATCAGTTCATCAAATGACTGATAAAGTTTGCGTGCATCTGACTCTAACAGTAATTTCTTTTCAAACAGATACTGCACAAAAAGGAAATAAGATGAGCCCAGAAAAAAATACATCTCCCGCAATCTGTCGTGGACATATGGTGCATTATTTTCATATGTTTCCTGTAGTTGCTCCAAAATATTGCAAATTTCATCGTAATTATATATAAACCATGTTATATAATTACGGTAAAATGTTGATACAATGAGCGGATGTTCCTGAAAATACCTGAGTTCTTTTGTATCCGGTTTTGTCATTTCAACAGGTAGGAGTCTCGCCGCATCCGATCCTCTTCCGATCAGATATTCTCCCGTAAAAATGACTCCACATTTAGGATACTCCTGTGATACCTCTTTTCCCTTCATTTTCGCCGGAACGGTTCCATCCGCGACGTACCGGGTAATTTCTATCAGTATCTCCTCCTGCTGACTCTTTCTCTTATTAGAATCTGCGGGGAAAAGATCATCCATGACTACAACATCGTTAGGATTATCCAGCAACATATTGACAGCCGCCGGAATACTGGCATTTAAGCGTGAAGGGCTCTTAATACCCCTGCTACGATCATACGTCTGTACAAGGAAACTGGAATATGTAGTTTTCTGTGTGCCGCTTTGACCGTATAGGAAAACACAACCTTTTGGCACCTTGCCAATTCTTTCATATGCCGGTCGCATAAAAAAGCCTAATTTATAGGCTGAAATAATACGAGCAGGATTGGGACTGAGAGTCAGCAGCCGAAAAAATTCGGCTGCCGCTTCTTCCTCAGATAATTTCCCATCCACATCCAATTTTTGACGCATCGGATTAGATTCAAACATAATTTCCGAATCAAAGCTCTGATTATGGATAACATCTATTCCTGTACAAAAAACAGGTTTTCTTTCAATTGTACACATGCCAGTATGGTTAAAACGATAAACCTGTCTACAAGGTGCTGAACTCAATGCTTGGCGAACAGCATAGCTTAAATATCGTTCAACCTTCTTTCTTGGCACATTTGGCTCATAGCAACACTGTATATCCAATTCTTCCCAGTTCATATCATCAATACGTTTTACTGGAATCGAAAGGACCTTGGCATTTCCATTTCTAAAATGTAAGCAAAGTCTAACCTCCAAAACCGGTTCATGACTTGCATCCATATAAATATAGTCAACAGAAATTACATGGATAACAAAATTCCAAAGAGATGAAGGCTTTTTGACATCCTGTGTCATCTTGTTCATGCAAATGCCTTTCTCAATTTCTTATACTCTTTGCGCACTTCTGTAACTGATTTAAAAAAAGTTCTCGCCATAATCAAGCAATCCGTCACTACGCAAACAATCTTCTTAACTTTTCCAAAAACATTCTTAGCTTTTGTTTTGAAATCAGACCATTTACTGTTTTTGGGCTCAGTTTTGTCAGCGCAAGTCCTCTCATCTCTGTATTCACTCCTGCCACACAGAATCTTGATTTCATCAAAACCAATGTAGTTTCTCATGTTTTTCTCCTTTTTTCATCTAGATTATTGTTCCGATACCTAATTATACTTATAATTTAAAATAACCGTTGGCATAGTAAGTCGTCTTATTTGCCACAAATTTTATTGTTGAGATGTTTCTAATCAATAATCTATCTTTCCGACAAACACAGACTCCAATTTACTCTGCTGCTTACAATACCAAAACACATCCTCTAACCCATTTCCACCCCTTTCAGCCGTTCATTCTCCGCGTCGTTCATTGTAGTCTCACAAAGCCATAACAGCGACGTCCTTTTGTATCTTGAACCAACCGTCGATTCCGTTTCGGTAAACTCTAGCAAATAGAAATGCACCTTACACAATATTCCGAACTGCACTATACCGATTTGCCAAACTCAAATGCAAAATTTTTTTACCTCCCTTTGCATCTTATTTTTCATTCAATGGTCAATTTATCAGATGGCACTTTTCTAATGTAGTCTTCATGTGTACAATTGCATCACTTTGCCGCCCATTGTACAGAATCCTTCCGGAATCTGACAACATTATATTTTATTTGCTCGTGTCTGTCCAAACGACAGGATACGCAATTTTTCCCCCACAGAATGACTGAGTATTCTTTCTATCTTATAAAATCACACAATCTATACCCACCAAAAAGCAAAAAAAGCAAGAGACACATATTTGTGCCTCTCTGCCATTTTTTATCATCTTTATAAAACACAAAATACAATATGGTGACACAGAGTAAGCACTAGAGTTACAGAAGATGCCCATACTCAATCATCATATTCTTATAAAAAGCATCCATACTTAGCATTTCATCTAATGTAGTACAGCTTAGTATTTGAGCCAAAATATTACACGTTAGTTTTTCGAGTTCACGAGAGTTTTTTTGAAAAACAAGTCTTCCTACATTTGCATAACTTCGATTCACTACTTTATTAATCCAATATATTTGCAATGCATCACACGTTGGTTCATCATTTGCAAGCGCATTTTGCACAGATCTTTTATTTTTTCTTTCTTTACTGTTTCCTTCATATCCATAATACCTATAATCAAAAGCTTCCTTTTTTCTACCCAAAATGATTTCCTGCAAGCAAGAAACAACTAACAATTCTGTAAAATCTATTTCTGAATTATTACCATAAAGTTTACAAAACTCCGAAAATCTCCGAACTTTTTCTTTACAACTAACTATTTTTCTTCGTTCTTCTTTATTTGTTTGCGGCTTCAAATAAACAAGTTCTGCTATTTTTCTTACATTATCAGCCTGAAAATATGTATCTAAATCCTCCATAAAAATCGTTTTTGTTTCAATTTCCTTCATTTTAATAATATATTTTTCTGGCACATCATATTCTATATCATTCTGATAATCATACAACATCAATAGGTCATTTACCTGTCCCAAATATTCATGTTGTACTAACCTTAAATAAAAAAGGCCAAATAGAGGTAGCGACATAATTGTATTATTTTCAATAGTTTTTTCACGAATAAATTCTTCATTCATTTTAGATTTTAATATTTTTATTTTATCAGCGCAACTATTATCCTGATCTGGCATATATTCCATACGATTGCGTATCTTCCATATGCTGCTCCCCCACTCATCTACAATTCCTCTTACTGTCTCTTCTATTTTACGTCGTATATCTATCGCAACTTCCCTTACTATTTTTCTCTTTAACATCCCCATAGTTTTCCCATTATTTGTATTATAACCCCAAAAAGAATTATCTATATTTTCCATGGAAGGTTTCCTTAACAACTCCAAGATATTGAATTTTTTAAATTCCTTGTGTTTTATTTTATATAAATAATAATATAACTTTGCCCGATCTCGCTTATTTTGAATAATATTATAGTCAAATAAATCCATATCAATATTTAAATATTTCCTAAGTTGTCTGTTATAATCTTTAATCTGTCTGACAACAACTGTAGTATTTTCCTTTTCCTCTTCTTTCCAAAACCGTATTTCAACTTTTTCCATTCTTATATCTTTTGAACATTTATTTTTGCTTTCTATTTCAAACATGTTTTCTTGCTTCTCTCCTAATATTAATTTTTGAACAATTTCGTTCGCTATAATATTATATTCACATTCTGCTTCGCTTAAAGTATAGGAATTTCCCAAATCATAAATGCTTTCAAAGTACCCCTGCCGCTCCTCATCCGTTAGCAAAAAACATTCAATGTACTCATCCAAAAAAATCCCATAATCATCTTTCAAAACAACTCTCGCATTTTCCAATTCTTTGTATGCATCCGACTTTTTATAATTTTTATCGTATATATCTATTCCATGTTTTTTTAATAAACCTACCGGATGAATATCAGAAACATAATTAAATGCCTCTTCATCATCCAAATTCTCAAAAATAAAGGCTGGAATCGTACCCCAATTAAGTTTTTTTGCCGTAGCAACGCGATAATGTCCATCTAGTATCTCATATTTATTATTTTCAAGTGAGCGAACAATAATCGGTTGAACTATGCCTCTTTCCAAAACATCCCCAACCATATCTTCAAATTGTCTTCCTTTTTCAAAAGCATCAAATGGATAGTCACAAAATGAAACAAGTTTATTTATATCTATATTTGATGTTTCCTCCTGTAAAAAAATTTTTTCTTCCATAGCAATCTCCTGTGACTTAAATTACATCAACATAAGTATTTGTCCTGACATACACAATACACTTAGATAAGCATAATGCAAATCATAAGAAACCTCAACATTGGATTTTCCTATAAATTATATTTTTGATTTCACATTATTTGAATAGATATTCATAAATATTTCCCAACTGCTTCACATCCTGCCGCTTACTAATTGTAACCGGAGACACATTTATCTCGCCAAACGCCTTCATAATCTTTTCTATATTCCTGCACTCCATTGCTTTCTGGGCCGAATAGAGCGACCTCTTCTCCGGGATAAGCACCACTAATCTCAGCATCCGTCTTCGTAATCGCCCATCTCCAATCTCCCCGCAAATAATCTCCGCTGCCTTATCTTTTTTATAAAAATTCCCAAACGGCACTATTTTAGCAAAGATTTCTAAGAAAATATCGTTACGGTTCTTCATTAAATCGGCGATTTGCTCCTTAATATCTGTCCTATCTGTATAAGCCCGTATCGCCTTAGGCTTTGTTAACCTCACTTCCACCCGCAGTATACCTGCTGTCTCTTTTACTATTTTCCTATATTGTTTATCCGAAGATTTCTTTTGCTCAAACTGTCCTCTGCACATATCTTCCAGATCATAAAGGAAAAATGTAATCCCATTGCTGATCCCCTCCCAACACAAACTATCCATATCCTCAAAGCAATCATAATCTACTGGCTTAAAACCTTTCACCTTACCGACCCTCCGTAAAACCTTCAAATATGCTGAGGCACTCTCCCGGCTGCCAACATCTATATCCGTAACAAAAATAGCTCCTGATAAGCTGAAATCATCTATATTATACTTATGATTAAAATATTCCTCTAACCTTTTATCGAGCCTACGGCGGAATTTATCCGACTCAGTTTTATCATAGTCCATCACCCGTCCTGCGTTAATGATTACCCTTACTTTCTTCTTATATTGACTGCCTCGGTAGGTAACGGTTATTCCCTTGCCTGCCATCGATTGGTCTATATACTCACCATCATCTTCCTCCCAATAATCCGATTTTTTATGCGCATAACTCAAAATTTTATGGAATTTTTCATTGTCCAGTACCATAGAAAGTTCAAATACCTGATTAATGTACATACGTCATCCCTCCAACATGCAAATATTTTTTACATATTAGTCGGTGTGGTTTCATATTCTATACGATCCAAAGCCGCGAAACAGATATACCGACATTCCCGTTATCTATCTGACGGTATTTCTCACATTATTCAATAAAATTCGATCCGCATATTGACAATATTCTAACTGGCTTGGACAACGATCGGCACAACCATACAGTTACGCCGTTATAAACTATAAGTTACGTTCCCTGACCATCCTCAAAATTAAAATTTGGAATCATCTTAGCCTGATGTAAAGGAAAGTTAGAGAATAAATGTACTGTACATGCGTTTCGGAGGAGCCGTGCTCGCCCCACGGCTTGCTCCAATTCGCTCTCGATCATCCACAGGTGGATCTTTCTCAGTTCTTTATTCTGAAATGTCGTAAACTGAAAACGGTATCCATTGTGGTCTATAGTCTGGAGTGACATTTTTTCCTCTTCGTCAAATTCTATTCCCATTGCTATGGCCGCCAACTTATATAAAAATTCAGCATGGTACGGTGTGCCCACTACAAGGATATCTTTTCCTTCCAGCATATTGCTTCCCTCCGTATTTCCAAAATGCAACGGTCCTATACCCTCTTTCATAAAAGTAATCGTCCTATCTACATCCATACAAAAACGGTTCATTAATTTCTCAACTATACCCTTATTATTACTCAGGCATGACCGACTCATGGATTTTCCACAGTATTGCTTTAGTTCTCCCACATATCCGGCCTTTTTGCACTCATAAAAATCTATGTTCTCTTCCCCAAAATACCACCCACATATCTCTTCATCTGCCGTAGCCGAAACTATGATATATTTTTCTCCCGGAAAATCTGCTGGCTTTAAGAAGGCAAATAGGTCTTTGGCTAAGTTCTCTTCATCCTCACACCGCCGCAGATAAAACCGCTCTGTCAGGCAAAATGACGGAATATCAAACAGCATTGATTTCTTATCCCTGTCCTCATCATCCCACTCAAACCCCTCCGCTTTAATACATGAATACGTTTCTGAAGCCTTCAACAACTTCTTTATCTTTTTTGACAGCCGGGGATCTGTTGTTTCCTTTTTAAGTCTTTTCAGATCCGAAACGCTTATCTCCCCCTGATTGGATATGACACTCTTGAAAAGAATGTCTTCATCAATAATGATAGAATCAAATTCATCAAGCCTCTCTTTATCCATACTCAGCAGATACCTGTGTGTCGTAATAATGCAGCCTTCCCATGTCTTCAGTTTTTCGCGCTGCTCCATATATTTCTGTAGGCAGGGGATATCTTTTTTCTCCAATTCTTTTTGAATATAGGGATGGACTAGATACGGCCGGCCTTCTTGATACATTCTTTGGATACGTTTCCATATGTCAGGCGGTATTCTGTCCTTGATTGCTTCGAGGGAAGGTGTTTTCATAACTTCTATTCCCAGCTCTTTCGCCTTTTTAAAAATCTCCCCTTTCAAAAGATTTGTTGGCACAGCAATGAGGAATCTGCTGTCAGAGTATTCCTGCATAAGATTTATGTAACTATGCGATTTTCCGGCTCCGGTCATTGCCTTAATGATATAAAACTTTTTCCCTCTCGCACGGAAAGCCCTGCTGATGGCATCATAAACATCCTCCTGCATCTCCTCCATAGAATAAAATGTTTCATGGTATCCTGCAATCTTTTCCATACTCCTGCGTTTTGTATGTATTGTCGAAAGAATGTTCTTACAATGCGTACATTCCTCATGGTATGGGCAGTATTTATCACAGGACTGTGGATAATAATTATTCTGTTCCATATAAGAAAGATGTGCTTCCCATTTCTCATTCTTAGCATCATCTGGATATATATTGGGGTATTCCAATCTCTTTTCCATGAAATATTTTGTACCAGTCTCTACCTGTATCAGATTCGTTGCAATACCAAATAATTCATCATGGGACAACTTTCTACTGCCATTAGCAAAATCTTGAAATAACTTACACTTATCCATATCCTGCAAAACTCCGGCCCTGAAATCTTTATGATTCTTAGACTTTTCACCCGGAGTTTTGACAGAAGAATTTCTGGTGCTGCTAAAATTTATAACATAATACTTATTTGGGAAAATTTCGCCATTTGCTTTTATATTAGAATCATCTTGATCATATATAATAGCTGTTGGCGAATTTTTCCCATTTTCAGTATCCTGAGTTGCACCAGCATCTTCTGTCGGATCATCTGGTTCAGGCAGATGATCCGCTACTCTAATATCCAATAAGCCTTTTTTAGTTAATGCAACTCCGGCTTCTTTAGAAAACTTCGCTATTTGTTCCTTATAATGGTTATCCTTATATCTCTTTTTCATGCAGTAGGTATAATTTCTAAAAACAGATTCTATATTGACCGTTGGTAAGTCTTCATCGTAGTAAAGCAATTCCTTACCGCCAAAATATAGTTTAGATACATCCTTATAGCATGACGGATCAGCCTCCGGGAACAGCTTACCCATAGCAAGTTGCATGGCTTCAGCAACTCTCCGATCTGTAACAGATACATCATTTAGAAACACAACCCTGAATTTATCATGATTCATGCTCGACATTGTATCGTAGGCAAACAAGATGGGCATTTCAAACTGCCTGGCTCTTTCTTTGACCTCATCAAACGTCAGTTTCTTTTGGGAAGCTTTATTATCAAAATCTAATGCAAATAATTGCTGCTGCTCAAAATTATCCTTATTGCGCTTTCCGTTTTTAAATGTTGCCGGGCTAAAAGTATGACCCATGCTTCCGATCTTAGTAACCGTTTCCATCAATCCATTCCGGTCTAATTTCTGAACCGATCTGGCAATTCTGTTATTAATCCGCCATATTTCATCACCAGAAGGTTTCGATTGGAAGCTCTGCCCGTCATAAGAAAATTTAATTGTTTTCATAAAATCATCTCCCTTGAAATTTTTTAAATTTCTGTAGGAGTGATCACAAAAAAAATTTGCAAAAAAAGAAGAACAGAATCGCTCTGTCCTTCATTCCTTCTGTCCAATATCCGTAAAATCATTATCCCACTACTATTATAGTGTTACAATCATGTAGATATCTCCTATAGATTAGCGGTTATCTCCATTCTTTAACAGCATATCTATCTCTTCTAAACTCATATCCGGCTGTTCTTGTTTTTCCTTGGTATAATCCCCATATCCCATATCATACTGCTGCATGAATTTCACCATCCCGACAGGCCCCAATGCTTCCTGTAACGCTTTCATTCCTGCATTTCTCACATCTATCGGGCTGCTCAAATTAACATCCACCATTCAGGTCACCTCCCATGCAAATCCACACATATCTGCTTCTACGACAATCTCCTTAATATGCCTTCAAAAACCATAGCTAATATGAGCATTTAATTTATATATTCTATTATTCCGCTTAATCTTTCTATATCATCATTACTCCAATATTGATTATTCCAACGATAATATATGTTTTTACGTTTCTTAAATATTCTGAATGGCTCTCTCGTGTTATCATATATATGCAGGATATCACAAATCTCTACTAATCTTGGAATCAGAACAAGCGCCTTATCATATCTTGACCTGATTTTTTCTTCTGGAACGCTATGCCCGCCCAGTGCTTCTCTGGCCTGTACTCTTGCAACATTTATATCTACATTGGACGTCAAGACATAAATACCCCTGACAAAATATCCCTGCTCTTTGGCTTTTTGTAATAGCAGCAAATTTCTATCAGTGGATAGCACTGTCTCAAAAGTAAAATCCTTTTTATTTTCTATCATGTATTCCCGTAATTCTTCCGCCTTTACCGCCGCTTCCAGATCCGTACACAGAGTCGTTCTTTTTATATCGTCTGCATTGATATACTCGCCCCCGACCTTTGCCATCTGCGTAATTGTTGATTTTCCGCTCCCATTTGGTCCTGCAAACACAATCACTTCCGGAAGTCTTACCATGCTATTTTCCGACATACTCCCGCCTCCCGTCCGGATATTCAAGATACGCCCGTTTTGTCTCATCATCGTATCCTGCAATGGGCAGGCCCTTTATTTTTCTCACTTCATTATCTATTCTTATTGACTCCTTGAATCTTATTGTTAATTCCTCATCAGAAATTCCACAGGTGGAATCCAATTCATTTATAACTGTCATTAACTGCCTCCTTCCCAGCTTCCTATACTCGGTGTGTAAAACAAACCATTTATCCGCTTATGCTATCCGTATCCAATCTTCTTATTCTCTATATTGTACTCTATCTAAAATATTTGTTCAATCACTCATATTTTCACACATGCCAAAATCCAATTTATATCTATATAATTTAGCCGTGGTATCAGGTGGTATGGTGGTATCTGTACCGCTCATACCACCCCTGCAAAGCCCGCGCGCCGATATCTGGCGCAGCAGATCAGCGAATGGCGCAAAAAGTGCGCCACATATCATTACTGCGCCATGTGCGCGGTCTCTTCTACCTCCATCCGGAGCCTGATCCCATCCTCCATCCCGAAGCGGTATGCAGCCGCGCCGTATACCGCGCCGAAATGGTTGTTTACCGTTATCGCCTGGTCAACCGCGCTTTTCTGTTCCCTTGTAAGCCCCAGTCCATCCAGCCTGTCAAAAACCTCCTGCTGTTCTGCTAATGCCTCCTGATAGTCTTTATCTTTCGCCAGGACCGCATCCAGAGCATCCCCCGTCCTGTGCGCCGCTATTATCTCCAACAATCCGTTTTTCTCCATTTTATCCGCCTCTTCCCTCTGTATATTTCACCATGCGTACCTCATCCGGCATCCAACTCAGAATACATACACTCATTTTCTCTGGTTAAAAGAGGGCATAAAAAGAGCAGACCGCCCTATCCCTAATAAGATTTCCTACTTTCATGCCCTCTCAGCAGTCATCCGCCATCATGCAACGATTTTTAAAATCTCCTCATCCCTGTTGTACACATACACATGATAAGATAAGCGTTCTTCCACATCTACCTGCGTATCATTCACTTCCCGCACCTTTGCTGCCAGTCCTTCATACTCTGTTGCATCTTTCGGAGGAAGTATGATAGTCTCATGCACAGAACTTGGCAGCACAATAAAACCATCCCCTACTTTATCCGCCACCATCCGCAGCGTTTTCTTGTCAAGGATCTCCGCTGCCCCAAACCGTCTATGGCGATTTGTCAGGATGTACATATCCGTATCATGTGAAGCATTGCCGTCTTTCTTCGGGAAGGTAATCCCCGCTATCTGCTTTATAATCGTTTCGAGCGTGATAAAATCAGCTTCCCCGTCAGCACGAATATTCCTCATCGCCGTCTGGTAAAGATTTTCTTCTTCCTGCCCCCATATCTCCATATACCCGTTATAGATAAGAACTGTCCCGATATCCTCCCGTGCATGGTCTCTGGCAACAGCATAATAGACCACCGCCAGATCCAAGAAGTCCCTGTGCGGTATCTTTTCAAGCAGTTCCTTATTCTGCTTGGCATTAACAAGTTTCGGGTAAATATCACCACGGACAGTTTCCCAGTTGCGGAATCCTGACAGATCGACATCCGGCATATCTTCCCCATATTTCAGAATCAGTCGGTATACCTCATCCACAATCTCATCAAATTTCATCCCATCAGATTCATATTCCCGGTAAAACTCATCCAGATATACGCACGGCCCGATATCTGTTTCTTCTTTCACAACAACCGCGATCCCGGCCTGCTTCACATTATTATTTCTTATCACATCATGTTTCTTTACCTGAAATGCGCCGTCTGCCCTCGCACGGATTTCCTGTAAGATATTTTCTCTAAATTCCTCAAAACTCATTGTTTATCCTTCACCCTCCATTCTTTTCTACGACTATGCCGCCTCTGTCGATTTCGTCCGTTTTAACGCTGACATCACCCTGCCATAGAGTTCTGCGCTCATCGTTCCCGGCTCCTGTATCTGGTACCGGCTCTGCACGGTCTCCATAGATACGCCCGTCCTGTCAAGTTCCGCCTGCAGGGAATCCATCTGTTCCTTGGAAATCGGCGCTGAATTTTTCTGCGTTTTCCCCGTTGTATTTTTCTGCGCCGGCTTTTGCGCCGTCTCCGCTTTGCTCCCATTTCCCGCAGCAGTTTTCCCTTTACGGCCGCCTGTAGTCCCTGCGCCTTTTTCTTTCAGTTCATATACCGTCTGTCCCTTGTCATTTACGATCACAAGGGCGCAGATCTCCCGGTCGTCATTGTATCCGATCGAAGAGACCGAGAAGCGGTCATTGCAGAAAAACCGCTTTACTTTATTCTGGTCTTCCTTATATGTGATTGCCGCCTTTCCTGCCGGTATCCAAATAAAAGGCGCAGTATAAAGTTCCCTTCCGATCCCCCAGTTGAAGCACGCCCGCTTGAAGCTGTCGGAAGCCTGCCCCTTCTCTTTCTCCGAATAACTCATGGTACCCACATCCTGCTTCGCTACCCATTCTCCGGTCTCTTTATCATAGATCTCCACCGTACAGTAAAGGTTCCCCTCTATGCTCTGGTGGCTCCGCTTCCACCCAAAAGGTCCGAAGGTCTCATCAAGGATACGCTGGTCTACTCTGGCATCCTTATAGAGTAACAGACTAAGTCCGTTTTCTTTGATAACCGCCACTCTGCACTCGATCTCATCTGCCTTAAGCAGCCTGATCAGATTCTGCTCCATCTTTGCCCTCCTTTTTTGCATCGAAATTTATCTTTCCCGGAATCTCTTCCAGTTCCCTGCACGCATACTCTTTAAGCTCCACATAAAAACTGTCCTCCCTGTCCATCCATTCCTGATAAAGATGGTCCAGTATGCCAAAACTCAGCCCCAGAAGTTCCCTTATCATGCCGCTCTGTAAATTTTCTGTATGTACTAACAGAATTTCATACAGATTCACATAAACCTCAATCCTGTAAGAAGCCTTGATGATATCTTCTTTCCCTTTTTGAAGCATAGAATCTTTAAAGCACATAAGTTCCAGATGGAGCCTCTGCTGTAACAGTTCCCGCAGTTTCTTTTCTTCCATAGCCCCTCCTATGCCGCCTTCACTTCAAACCGTCTGGAATGGGAAACCTTACCATAATCGGCATAAAGCTCCGGCCTCTCCTCCTTAATGCGTTTGGTATCCAGCTTTGTGGAGTCGATATTCTTCCATGAAACACGGAAAGCATCACTGCTCGCCAGTTCATTGTCCTGCATGAAAAGCTTCACTTCCTGCTCGATCTGCTTCTGTTCCTCCTGCAGTTCTGCAATAAAGCCTAGGATCTCCTCACGCCGCCTTAACTTTTCATCAAACCCGACAAGTTCAATGGCGCTGGCTTTCCTTGCGGTATGGAAATACTGTTCCAGCACCTCGTCACAGGCCCTGCTCCCATCCGGCGGCGGGATAATGCCCGGCACCACATGATGGTTCCAGAAATCATCTTCTACCGCTATGAGCCGCCCAATCAGTTCCTCATCCCATTCCAGTCTGCGGTAGGTAAATTCCCTGCCCAGGATGACCGCCGCGATATACCATATGCGCTTTCCCGTCACCGCCATGTAATGGTAACACTGCATGATATAATGGAGCGGTATATTTCCATCCGCCCACTTGTCCGCATTGTAGGCACTGGCTGTCTTACATTCCAGTCCCGCATCTTCCCCAACTACGATGCGGTCAATATCTGCAATCATAAAGGGATGTTTTTTACTGCGGTACATGAAGTTGGACTTCCGCACCTTTAAGCCCGTAGCCTCCGTGAACCGCTGCGCCACATAGTCCTCCAGATCATGACCGATACGGATTGCCTCACTGTCCTGCTCCTCCACATCTTCCCTGGTCTTGTCCTGAAATACTTTCATTGCGCTGCTGTAAGGGTTAACGCCGCAGATCGCTCCTGCGTCAGAGCCGCCTATCCCTGATTTTCTTAAACGGAGCCATTCCGTATTACTGACTCCTGTTAATGCTATTTTTTCAAACATGTTGTTCCTCCTCTGTTTTTGTCCCCAGATACTGTTAAAAAACTTTTCTGATAAAAACTATCCGGGCAATGTTTCCCACTTTCCCGGACATTCTGCCCGCTTCATTTTTAGATAAAGAATAAGGACAGCCGGAACATCATGCCCGGCCGCCCTTACTCATCCTTTATCTTCCCGTGATATACTATTTTTTCAGGCCAAAAGGTTGCTCATTTTTCCTGTTTATGCCGCTTTCACAAGCTGGTACGCTTTATCGATCAGCGGGTTGCCGTCTACCGTGCGGGCAAACAGGTTCTCATTATAATTTGCCGTTCTCCTCAAAGGGCTGCTGTGTGTGGCAAAATCCGACACCGCATTAATAAAACGGTATGCGTTGTTCCCCACTTTCTGCAGATCAGGAGCCTCATAATACCGCCGCTCCATGTCCCGGCGCAGTTTCAGGATATTCTTGCTCTGGACAGATGCCGCCTCACCCTCCATCGGCAAAAGCAATTCAATATATTCCTTTACCTGCGCATCCGTGATCTTCTGCCTGCGTAACTGCTCAAACTCGATACCGAGGCTGTCCATGTACTGCTCCGCCATAAAGAGCGTATCCTTTGCCTCCTGTATCTTGTCATGGATGTTGCCT
>CAJUBE010000045.1 GCA_910584725.1 uncultured Lachnospiraceae bacterium
CATCTGCGTCTGGGCGCGGCGAAATTTATAGAGGGCGCCTGTGGGCAGAATCTGGATGTGCTGGCGAGACAGCCGCTCTGGGAGGAGGGGCTTGACTACAATCATGGCACAGGTCACGGCGTGGGGTATCTTCTGAGCGTGCATGAGGGACCTCAGAATTTCCGCTGGCGTATGAATGACAATGTGGCATGTGTGCCTCTGGAAGAGGGAATGGTGATCTCCAATGAGCCGGGATTATATCTGGCAGGGCAGTTCGGTGTCAGGCATGAGAATCTGGTGCTTGTCAGAAAGGGAGAGAAGACCAATTACGGGCAGTTTATGTATCTGGAGCCGCTCACCATGGTGCCCTTTGACAAGGATGCGATCGATGTAAGTCTGCTCAGACCATCGGAGAAAAAGATGTTAAATGACTATCACACAAAGGTTTACGAGACGCTTGCGCCCCATTTCACGGGGGAAGAGCTTGTATGGCTCGGGGAGGCTACCGCGGCGGTGTAAGACGATAGGGCGCAAAAGAAGGAGCGCGGAGAAAAGCAGGCATTGTCATCTGAGGCAGGTATCAGGTCTCTGGAATGGCAATGCCTGATTCTTTTATTCGCTTTCGCTGTCATGCTGCCGGTGCAGGGTCGCGTTCATTTTCTTGATGTTGTGTCTGATGAAGGCATACTGTATCAGCCAGATGATGGCATAATTACATGCGAACATGCCAAAATACTTTACAATGCCTGTCAGACTGTGCTCCGTCCAGTAAGTGATATAGGCGATCGGCATCATCAAAACGGTGATGAGCAAAAAGTAAATACCGGTCTGTTTGGCAAGCCCCCAAGTCTCCACGTCCCAGACCACGGAGCATCCGGCGCAACCGCCTCCCAGCAGACCGCACAGGAGCGCCTGCACGATAACGGCGCCTATTTCACTTCCCACCATTTCCACCAGTTCCGGCATACAAGGAGCGTAGTAACCGTCCGCCCAGATCAGGGAAGTGATGATCGTGAAGGTGTAGCCGATGGCAAGTCCCATGGGGAAACCGTATAGTCCGCGTGTGATAAATTTCTTTAACATGTCTTATACCTCACATTCCTAATATTTTTTTGATTTTTGAGACATAACGTCTGGAAACATAAGTTGTCGTACCGTTTGTCAGCTTCACATAGATCGTGCCACTGAAACTCAGGTCGAAGTTTTTTACTTTACTTAAGTGGATGATCTCCGAGTTGGAGATACGGACAAACCGGGAAGGATTTAACCGCTCCTCCACTTCGTAGAGCCTGAGCCGCAGAAGATATTCTCCCTTGTCCGTCACCGCAAAAACTTTGCCCCCTGCCGCATAAATCCGAAACAGCTCATCCGGCTCTATGACCTCCATCTTACCGTCTTTGCTGCCGGTGAGAATGGGCGGCGTATGTTCGGACAGCCTCTGCATAAGGGTATTCACTTCTTCCGTTATGGAAGCGGTGTGAATGACGATTTTCGGTTCAGTACAGGAGCTGTCTATTTTTATTTCAACTTGCATTTTTGTGTTCACCTCCCTGTCACAGCGTTTATCCTTTTTCATGTATGCGCTGTTTTCTTTCTGTGATGTCATTATAGGAAAAGGGGATATTTCCTGCAACTGTTTTTAGATAGTCGGTTGTATACGGGGCATAAGTGGTGTATAGGTACTTGTCCGTCTGGTATTCTTTCAGTATAATAATTGCGTGTGGTAAGTCTCACGCAGGAGAATGCCTAAAATACGGCATTCTTTAGGATGAGCTTGCTCATCCGCGGATTTTGAGTCACAGCCAAGCTGTGACATGGTGGTTACTGCGACAGCAGGAAAGATCGTGTGGGAAAATGAGGTATCAGACGGAGGAAAATCATGAGGGATGAAAAAACGGTTCGGGAAGAAATATGTGAGATCGGGAGAAGGATGTACGGGCGGCGCATGGTTGCGGCAAACGACGGCAATATTTCGGTGCGGCTTTCGGAGGATGAGCTGATCTGTACGCCCACGGGCGTCTCCAAGGGTTTTATGAAGCCGGAGCAGCTCTGTAAACTGGATCTTTCGGGGAAGGTGCTGGAAATGTCGGAAGGGTTCGGTCCGTCCTCCGAGGTGAAGATGCACCTGCGGGTATATCAGAAACGCCCGGATATCGCGGCTGTGGTACACGCGCATCCGATCTTTGCCACCAGCTTTGCGGTGATGGGAAAGGCGCTTGACGTACCCATCATGCCGGAGGTGATCGTCAATTTCGGAAAAGTCCCCCTTGCCCCCTACGGTACGCCCTCCACGGCGGAGATCCCGGACGCCATAGAGCCGTATCTTAAAGATTATCAAGCGATCCTTTTGGAGAGCCACGGCGCGCTCACATGGGCGAAAGATTTGCAGACGGCTTACATGAAGATGGAGTCGGTGGAGTTTTACGCGGAACTTCTGTATCGGACGACGCAGCTAGGCGGACCGAGGGTGCTGGACGAAGAAAAACTGGAGCGGTTGTATCGTGTGATTGGACAATAAAATGTAATCAGTGCGGCGGCAAAATAAATGATAAAAAATCGCTCAGACCTTACGGCCCGGGCGATTTTTCTGTCAAGGAAGTTTTTAGCATCCCTGTTAATTTTGTTTCTTCTGTAGAATTATGAGAAGAGCAATGCTGACGAGCAGCATCAATACAATGCCTGCCCCCCATAAAGACACTTCCTGCCGGTCTCCGGCCGGCTGTGTCATACTTTTTACTGCGGCATTGGAGCGGAGATCGGCGGCAGTTCCCTCGATCAAGACACCACCTTCTTCGGGGCGAAGCAAACCATAGGGCACTGCATTTTCCTGTATATCCATATTATTCTCAATTGTTTCCGGTGCATTCGGATCGTCTGCCATACCCGGTTCGGCCGAAACAGGGGGAACATCCGTCCCGTCGGAAGTGTTTGATTCTCCCGGGGTATTTGGCGTGTCCGCACTGCCGGAAGTATCCGGTTTGTCCGGGAGATTTGTTCCTGACCCGTCGGAACCGCCTGGCGCATTCGGTATATCTGACCCGTCGGAACCGCCTGGCGTATTCGGTATATCTGACCCGTCGGAACCGCCTGGCGTATTCGGTATATCTGACTCATCGGAACTGCCTGGTTTGTCAGGCGTATCCGTTGTGTCCTGTCCACCGGAACTGTCCGGGGGCTCAGGCGTGTCTATATTGTCAGAATCGTCAGGTGTCTCCGGTGTGTCCGCTTCGCCTGAGCCGTCCTGTCCCTCAGACGGGGTGGGAGCCTCCGGTGTTTCTTCTGTGCCGGGCAGAAGAGAAGGGTCATCGCCTTCCGGAAGTGCTTCGTCCGGGGGCAGCGTTTCGCCATTGGCGCTGTTGTCAGGGGCGTTCTCCGTGGTGGAAGGGGATGCCGGGGGAACAGGGTCTGTCGGTTTGACGGATCCTCCATTCAGGGGAACGGTATAAGTACATCCGGCTCTGGTACATTTATATTGGAGGCCGTCAGGATCAAGTTTAAGGATATGGCCTTTCGCCGGAACCACTCCGTTCGGATTTTCGACCGTATACTTTTTGTTCTGAAAGTTCACGATCGCTGTATAAGTACATGTACCGGGTGTTTCACAAGTTGGCTCCAACGTAGTTTTTGTAAGTTTTACTGTCGCGGACACCGGTTTCTGCGTCTTACAAACATCGCAGGTGAAAGTCGCGGTAGCAATATTATGTGTGGGCCACGTCCATACAGGATCTTTGGAATACGTGTGTTTCAGAGCCGGCTTGTACCCGACATCTGTTTTGGAAAGCTCTTTCTTACCGTTTTCATCCGCAAAATATTTCCGGCATGCCGAACACATGTAGCAATCTCTTGTATAAATCGGTTTTTCACACGTCACTGTCGCATTCGTTGCAATTTGTTGAAGCGGAAGTTTATGCCCGGTTCGCTCTTTCTCAACAACCCTTTTATCCTTAAAAGTAATACCGTCCCGCTCGACGGAAGCCGTATAAACAGCCTCGCCATCCTCCGTACAGGTAGGCTCCGTCACTTCCTTTTTGATGGATGCTTTCAGTATAAATTCTTCCCCGCAGTCCTGGCAGGTAAGAACAGCCTTGGCGGATTCGTATTTCTTCCATTCCCACTTCGGTTCCTGATATACATGCGTATGTTCGCCGGAGTTATAGTCCGTGCTTTCTCCGGAGCTGTCTGACGACGGGGCGGTATATGGTGCAGGAGCGGTATAGGCCGCCGCCTTTTTATTGCTGTTGTTGGTGTAGGCAATGACCGGGCTGCCGTCGCCTTTGTATGTCTGCGCCCGATATACGGTTTTTCCGCCAAACGTCGGAAGGCCGGTTCCGCAGGTCTGCTTCCAGGCAACACTGCCGCCGTTTCCTTCATTTAAAGCATAGCAGACCTCGCCTGACGCGAACTGCTGCTGCGTCATACCGGTGCCGTAATTGCCTTTTTCCGTGCCTGTGATCAGATAGTAGCAGTTCACAAACGTACTTCCGGAATGATTATAGCCGCAAATGCTTCCCACATAGTTGGTTCCGCCGCCGACCTCGCCGGTATTATAGCAGCCGGAAAGCAGCTTTTTATTATAACCGCAAACACCGCCTATGCTCGTGCCGCTGCCCGTTACCGTTCCTGTATTATAGCAGTCGGACGTGGCGTTTTTGTTATAACCGCAGAGGCCGCCCACATATTTGCTGCCGTTTATTGCGCCGGTGTTATAGCAGACACTGACAGTCGCGCCGCTGTCATTGCAGCCGCAGAGGCCGCCTGTGTACTTGTCTCCGCTGACAGCCGCTGTATTGTAGCAACCCGTTATAGTTCCTCTGTTGATGCCGCACAGACCTCCGGTATAATTGCCTGCGGACACGCTGCCACCTGCCACACCCAGATTCTTTATGATGCCTGCGTTGGAGCCGAAGAGCCCGGCATAAGAGGTACCTGGCTTGTGGCAGTATAAGCCGCTCACGGAAAAGGAGCCGCCGTCAAAGGTTCCTCTGTAGGGATTGGCATTCGTTCCGATGGGAGTCCAGGAGCCGATATCTGCGCCGCAGACATCGGACAAATTGATATTTTGTGTCAGAACCGCGCAGATTCCCGTATTCGGCGCGCCGCCCACGCCGTTTACCGCGTCGGCAAACATGCGAAGCTGTGCAGCGTCTTTGATGCGGTATGGATCTGTCGCCGTGCCGCTTCCTTCCAAAGACGGAGAGACAGCCGCCGCTTCCGGTTGTTTCTTTGGTGTTTTTGGCTGCTCTGGCGCGCCCGGATCGACCGGCTCTTCCGGGGCAGATGTTTCTTGAATGCGTATTGGCGCTCGTTCTATGGTAGCCGCCATCACAGTTTCCGGTGCCAGCGCCAACAATAAGCAGACAGTTAAAATAAGACTCCCAATTTTTTTATGCATCTGATATTCTCCTTTTAGGAAAGCAGGTTTTTATGTCGGTGAATGAGCAAAAAATCGTCCATATAAGTCAAATATAGCATAAAACCGAATCTGATACAACTGACACCGCATGATATTTGTGGCATCTGGCGAACTTTTTGTTACCTTTCACACCCGCACCATGCACTTGTTGCATGGTGTCGGAGCCAGCGCCGGTGCATTCATTGTTGCAATTCACACGGAATAATCGTACATTATACGAAATCTGGCGTACGTGTGAATTGTAGCAACTTTTTTGCGCTGACCCGGTGGGTGCAGTTGTAAAAAGGGAGCCGGGCGGTATGTGAACCGTCGGCTCCCTAAAACTGCTTTGATATGTTTTTTTGACTTTATTTTACGGAAACAGATGTGATATGTGGGTTCACGCCCTCATACCAGTAAAGATACCCTTCCATATCAACCGTGTCGCCCACGTTTAAGCCTTTAACCGCCTGATATACGTCAGTGCTGCTGTCGCACAGGTAGGACTCCACCGTGAAGGTGTAGGTCTGTCCATCCTTGGAAACGTTGAAGTACAGGTCGCTTCCGTCCTCGCCGGAGCCGTCCCAGTTATAGAGGAAAGCGGCGCCGCTGTCGTCGGCAGCTTCCACGGTCATGCCCTTGAAGGACACGAACTCATTCTGGTGGTCGATCAGCTCGTCTTTGCCGAGAAGGTCGGTTACATCCGTGATGGGTGCAACGTAATTGCCGTCCAGAATCTCGATGGTTGCGCCTTCAGCAACTTCCACTTCGCCGGACCACTCTGTCTTGTAGCCGGTCACCTTGATTTTCGTGCCGGGGGTGAGCTTTTCGTAATCCGCTTCGGAGCAGACTGCGTTGTACACGAAATATGCGCCGTCCTTATCCTGTGTGTAGAGGGTAGCTTTATTTTCCCACCAGGACTGCTTTGCCTGCACATAGGTCTCGATTACCACTTCGCTGTCAAGTGCGGCAGCCATGTACTCGTCGTGGGTCATCACTCCCTCGGATTTCTTGTCCTCACCGCCTTTACCGCAGGCGGTAAGGGACAAAACAAGGGCAAGTGTCAGTGTCAGTGCGATTGTCTTTTTCATAATATCCTCCATTTCCGAAGCGTAAGCTGAGGAAACGCGAATCGAATTTCAAATTCGGTTCTGTGATCATAGAAATTTGTGACGCTTCTGCACAAATTTCTGATTGAAAAATAAGGTCATCAGACTTATTTTTCAATCTCCACCTCCTCAATAGTAGCGTTTTTTTGTTTGCTTCTACAGCGACGATTATACCATACTCAGTGGATAAATCAATGCTTTTTTCTCTTTTTGACAAAATCGGACAGTATATAGAGCAAAATCAGACACCAGACGAACGCGAGCATGGCGAGGAGAAGCACCGCGGTGTGCGGTAACGGGCCGAGCTTTTGTCTGCTGGCTGTTGCAATGTCTTTTTGGTCTAAGCGGTAGAGGGCGGTGACGTCTGCGGTCAGCGCTTCCATATAGGCGTCGTCTACCTTTTCCCCGCGCCGCACCGCGTTTGCCACATTTTCAATGAGCTGCCCCGCTGCGTTCCGGAGGGAGGCGGAGCCGTTAAACACGGGCGTCACAAAAGTGTCCTCCGTATGGGCGAGAAGAAGCTTGGAAGCGTTCAGTTTTATGGAATAGTGCGTCTCATTGTCCTCCCCGCTCCTTGACAGGTAATCCTGATAGGCAGGGGATTCCTGCGCCTTTACGGTGACAGGCAGATATCCTTCCGTCCGGGCATAACCGATCTGCACCTCGTCCGTCAGAAGATACTGGGCAAAGAGCCACGATGCCAACACCTCCTGCGGGTCTGCCTTGTTGAACACGCAGATGGAAGGACCCTGGGAAATCATCTGGGGATTTTCGGGATCAATCTGGGGCACCATCCGCACAGCCGTCTCGAAATCCACGAAAGCATCCTCGCTGATGTCGGACAGTGGCGCGTCTGCGCCCATCCATGTGGCGCCCGCCGTGGAGTCGATGGCGAACACGCACTGTCCCGCGTTTAGGAAATTGGCGGGATAGCTGGAAATCTTAAAGGTGGAGAAAGCGCCGCTGTCCACATGATCCGCAATCTCGTATAAAAAGGACTCCGTGGTATCGTTGAAAAGCCCGATATCACCCTCGGGCGTGGAATAATCCGCACCCCGCTGCTTTAAATACTGGATCATCATGTTGTCCGTGGATTTGTAGATAAAGGGAATCATCACGTTCTGCCCGTTTAAGGCGAACGTGCCGTCCGCATTTTTGGCTGTGGCTGCCTCAGACACTTCCCAGATAAAATCCCATGTCAGCACGTCGGGGAGGGTGTAGCCCAGCTTTTCCACATAATCTTTGTTGATGTAGCAGCACTCGGTGGAGCGCATGTAGGGGATGGCATAGTGCCGGTCCTCCAGCACGCATTCCGAGAGAAACTGGGGAACGATCTCTTCCTGCGCTGGTCCGTCATAGAGGAGCGCGCTTCCGCCAAGCCCGTATTTTTCATCGGCAAAAAGCCCATCCAGAGGAACCACGGTGTTTTTCCCGGTCATGTAGGTGGCGATGTGGTCCGGGTAGGTGATGCACACGTTGGGCGTGGTGCCTGTGGCAATATTGGTGATCACGTCACTGAAAATCCTGCCATAGTCGGTGTAGAGCTTCATGTTGACTTTGATATTGGGGTAAAGCGACTCAAAGTCCACAATGGCTTTTTTGTAGACGTCCGTCTGGTTTTTGTTGGTGTCGTTCTTAGCCCAGAAGGTGACCTCATAATTCGTTGAGGTGTCAAATTCTGCGGGCACGGTAAACTCCGGCAGCGCCTTTGAGCCGTGACAGCCCGTGAGGGTCAGGAGACTCACCCCAATGAACAGTGACACCAGCGTCTTTCTTCGGTTTGTATGCGTTTTGTCTTTCTTGTTTTTCGTTCTCAATGGTTTTTCCTTTCAGAAACAGTTTTGGCTGATTCAATAACGGACGCAGCGTGGCAGGACAGCGTTTGGTTTTCATGCCACGATTCAACCCTTCGTCCCGCCTCTTGCAACGCCGGACATAATCTGTTTGCGGAACAGGAGAAACAGGATCACGAGGGGCAGGGAAATTACGACCACAGCTGCCATCATGGCGGGGATGTTGGCACGTCCGAAGCCGTTTTCGCGGATCTCCTGAATGCCGTTGGAGACCAGATAATAATCCGCGTCGTCGGTGATCAGCCTCGGCCACACATAGGAGTTCCAGCACTCAATGATTTTTAAGATCGTGATGGTGACCAGCGTGGGTCTGCAGATCGGAATCATTACCCTGCGCAGGTATCGTAAGTCCGACGTGCCGTCCACCTTGGCGGCGTAGTACAGCTCGTCTGGAATCTGGGCAAAGTTTTCCCGCAGCAGATAGATATAGAACACCGAGGTCACCGAGGGCAGGATCAGCCCCGTAAAGGTGTTGCGCAATTCCAGATTGGTGATGGTGGTAAAGTTGGTGATCACCACCAGCTCATTCGGAATCATCATCAGTGCCAGAAACAGGGTGAACACGATATCCCGCCCCGCAAACTGGAGTCTCGCAAAAGCGAAAGCCGCCAGCGTGATGACAACGAGCATAAGCGCTGTGGTGCCAAGCGTAAACAGAAGCGTGTTTAACAGATATCTGCCCAGCGGAACGGTGGTAAAGGCGTCCGCGTAGTTTTGCAGGGTGGGAGAGAGCGTGAAAAACTTCGGAATATACTCTGCATTGTAAGCGCCGTAGTCTTTCACGGAGGTCAGCACCATCCAGTAGAAGGGAAACAAAACCACCAACGCCCATAAGACGAGAAAAGCGTAGGTGAGGATAGTGAGAAAGCGGGATTTCTTCATTGTTTCTGTACTCCTTTTTTATATTTCAATCAATAGCGTTTGTGAGACTCAAGTCATGGAAGGAGAATGCGGCGCATACTCTGGATTGAGAGCGCAGGGTTCTCGATCGGTTAGTGGTAGTGCACATGCTTTTTGCTGACCAGCAGATTGATACAGGTGATGGTCAGGACAATGACAAACAGAATGATAGCCGCCGCCGACGCGTAGGAGGGGTAGCCGCCGCTGTCCCGGTAAAGCATGTCGTACACATAGCCTACGATGGTGTTCATGCCCGCCGCGTTCAGATTCGTGCCGAACAGTGCAACCGCGTCGCTGTATGCCTTGAAGGCGCCGATAAAGCCCGTGATCACCAGATAGAAGAGCATGGGGGAAATCATGGGCAGGGTGATTTTAACAAACATGCGGAGCCGTCCCGTGCCGTCCACGCGCGCGGCATTGTAATAAACCGGGTTGACACCCGCCAGCGCGCTTGTCAGTATCAGTATTTTAAAGGGCATGACAACCCATACCGTGTAAAAACACAGTACGAACATTTTTGCCCAGTAGGGTCCTTCGATAAAGTCTACGGAGCCGCCGCCGAAACAGTGAATCAACAGATTCACCAGACCGTCGGAGTAGGGCGTTTTTTTGAAGAGAATCATAAACACCAGACCCACCGCCAGCGTGTTTGTCACATAGGGCAGGAAAAAGACGGTCTGAAACAGCTCCTGCAAGGGCTTGATGGAACTGAGCGCCACAGAGATCAAAAGCGCAAGCCCGGTGGAGAGGGGGACGGTGATCATCACCAGAATAAAGGTGTTCTTTAAAGCCTGCAGAAAATAGGCGTCGTGCAGGACATAGGAGTAGTTGTAGCCGCCCATACCGTAAAAAGTCTGGGAGGCGGAGTTGTAGCCCTCCTCAAAGGAATAGATAAATACGTCGATTAAAGGATAGATCATAAACGCGCCCAGAAACAGGAGCGCGGGCAGCAGGTAGAGCCAGCCCTTCAGATTCCGGTTTTCCATAGATATCTCCATTTCCAAAGATTTTTCATGCTTGTTCATATGCACTAGGTCAGACGGCCTCAAAGGGAATCCGCTGTCCCGTAGTCTTGTCAAAAAGGAAGACCTTCCGCGGTTTCAGCGCAAACCGAACCGTATCGCCAGACAAATGCTCGCAGCTTTCCGCGTCCACGATGGAGCGGATCACGGGATTTTGCGAGGCGGGGTGGGTGGAGACGATGCTCACGTCCCGTCCCATGACCTCCGGCCTGCTTAGGCGGCAAGTAAAGGAGCCGTTTTCCGACAAGATAAAGCCTTCCGGGCGTATGCCTACATGCACCGGCTGGTCAGATACATTTTTTATCTGAAGGACAGCCTCGTTCCCGATGAAAAGGGAGCCATTTTCCACCCTTCCATCAAAGAGGTTGATGGGAGGCGTCCCGAGGAACTTCGCCACAAACAGATTGGCGGGATTGTCGTACACTTCCTGCGGTTTCCCGATCTGCTGTACCAGACCGTCCTTCATCACCACGATCAGGTCTGAGATGCTCATCGCCTCGTCCTGATCGTGGGTCACAAAGAGGGTGGTGATTGCCGTCTTTTTCTGGATGCGGCGTATCTCCTCGCGGGTCTGGAGCCTGAGTCTGGCGTCCAGATTGGAGAGGGGCTCGTCCAGAAGAAGAACCCGGGGCAGTTTGACCAGAGCCCTCGCGATGGCAACGCGCTGCTGCTGGCCGCCGGACAATTCCGCGGGCTTTCTCTCCAGAAGTTCCCCGATCTGCACAAGCCCCGCGGCTTCTTCCACCCGGGCGCGCATCTCCTCTTTGGAAAGTTTCTCTTCGCCTTTCAGATTTTCCAGAGGGAAGCGGATGTTCTGTTCCACATTTAAGTGGGGATAGAGCGCGTAGTTCTGGAATACCATGCCCACGCCCCGCTTCTGCGGAGTGAGCGACGTGACGTCCTCCTCGTCGAAAAAGATCTGCCCTTCCGTCGGTTTTAGCAGACCGCAGATCAGATTGAGGGTCGTGCTTTTCCCGCAGCCGGAAGGACCGAGGAGACCCACCAGTGTGCCGTCGGGTATCTCAAAAGTAAAATCGTTTACGGCAGTGACATCTTCCTTCTTTTTGCTGCCTCTGCCCCTGCCGGGGAATTTTTTTGTCAAGTGAGAGAGTACTATTTTCATAAGCTTGCAGTCCTTTCTGAAATCCAGAAAATGGATTCCGCAATTGCCTGAGAAGGCGAGTTATATTGGCGTGTCTTTATTGACGTTTGACAACTGCTGCGAAGGACAGCTTTCCTGCCGCCTGCAACAAGGTTCAAGTGCGTAAATATTAATTTACTATATACCGTATTCGTCACGCAGATCAGCGGATATGTGATCCAGATCGGGATAGACGAAACTTTCCGTGATGCCCAGCACCCGGAGACTGTCGATAAAGTATTTCTTCCGCTCACAGGGGATAATAATTTTATAGAGCATATTTTCGTCGCAGATATCCTCCAGATGCTTTAAAGAATTGTGTACGGTAAAGTTGGAGTGCTGGGAGTACATCCGCAGATTGTTTTCCGTGGAGCTGCATGCCAGAATGCGGTTTGTCAGCTCGTGGTTGTGGTGCGCGTGCTTGAAGGCGGGCAGCAGCATTTCCTGCGTGGTGTCGGCGTCGATGGGATAGATGCAGTTGCCGAACCCTTCCTGCTCATTCAAAAGACCCGGTGCCAGCACCCAGACGCAGCCGTCCGTTTCGGGCATCTCTCTGTAAGTCTCCGTGGCGAAAAATACCGCGATCAGGGGAGACTGGCTCCAGTCCAGCATTCTGGTGGGAAGTCCGTAGTGCTGCATCAGAGAGACCCAGCCCGCGTAATTGTGTTTGGCGGGCGGATTGTCGATGATCTGTCTGGCGCGGGTGTAGAAGTCGTTGGTGATATACCGCTCCGCCTCCAGCCGCTTCTTGCTGCGCTGGATCGAGGGGATCAGCGTGAGGGACGCGTTTTCCTCCCCGCGGTACCAGAGCCGCACGCCGTGTTTCTGATATAAACCGTTTACGAACTGCAAAAGCTCGTCGATGGTGCATATTTCCTGTGTAATCATAATTCCTCCACACAACTCTTTTTTGTCATAATGATTATAGAAGATTTTGGAAGGTTGTACAAGGGTTAATCGGGAAGGGCTGTGCAGACAATTCGCATAAATTATGTAGCAATAACATAAAATTTTAAGGGAAAGCCCTATTGACTTTCCTCCTTGTGATTGCTAGTATAAATATACAAGGAAAGTTTACCACTGACCGATATGTGGTATATAAATGGTCGGGTTGAAAGTATAGTCCTTCACCGCAAGGTGGGGGACTTTTTCCATAATGAGGATAAGCGAATGAAGAAAACGGGGTTTTACTAGAAAAGTTGAAACAGAGTCTCTAAGGGTCTTGGGATGATCGCTAGTTCCACGATTTATTGTTTGAAAAGATGTACAAGGGTTAATCGGAAAGGGCTGTGCACCGTGCACAGGGACGGAAGAAAAAGTGCTTAAACTGGGAAAATACGAATTTGAAGAAGATTTGGAGAAAAGCAGTCTGACGGTATCTGTCGGAGACAGGGAAAATGGGTCAGAATGGAGTATAGACTGTGCTTTTTTAAAATCCGCATATGATGGGGAGATGGTCAGTCCGCAAATTATCATAAACAACATCCACACGAAAAAATATGATGTCAGAAAATTTGCCGGGGAAACGTTTTCGACAGGAAACGTTGAGGAAAGTGATCAGCGGGAAGATTCCTTCTATTTATTTGAACATGAACCGTTTATCAAAATGAAGGTTAAAATTCTGGCTGTTGAGGGAGAAAGGGCACATGTTACGTGCAAGGGAACTGCGGTTGAAGACGGCTATGCTTCGCCGGTCAAAGCAGTTAAGTTTACATGGGACTGCTGGCTGCCGCTTGTTGTCAAAGGGCTTGACATGTCAAGGTACGGGGGCGCATTAAAAGGGTTATCTGAGAATCAGAAGGTTGTCGGGATAAATGGTTTTGGACGGGCAAAGACGGAAGACTTGGACAGGTATGAGGAAGAGTCAGGTTATCGTTTCCCGAAAGATTACAAAGATTTTCTGTTAAATGACAACGGCGGATTTCCGGAATGCAAAGATAATTATGTCAATAGCAGTTTGTTCCGTCCGAGACAGAGAATCGAATACTTTTATGGCATCACCAAGGTGGATGTCTCTGACGAAACGGCGTTATTGCCAAAATATAATTTATTTAGTATGTACGCAAAGTATCAGAAGACATTTGATATGAAACATATGATTTTTATCGCATCCGTATATGGGCAGTATAAGTTCTGTCTGTTTGCGGGAGCAGAAATGTCGGGTGTCTATTATTTTGACACGGCAGAGGGGGAAAGGCGTATTTTTCACAAGCTCTGCGATACTTTTACGGAATTTTTGAATCTGGTGGTAACTGACGAGGCGTAACTATTATTTAAGAGGTACAATATGGAGCTGAATATCAATTCTCCCGCCTATTTCAGCGATCAGTATGGCGTTGATGACGAGGTATACAGATATTGTCGAAGACTGTATGCGTTCTTTAAGGACAAAGAGTACAGCGAGACGTTGTCGGTCATAGGAATTACCCCGGTGATCGCCCCAAAAGAACTGTATGAGCAGGGGTTGTGGAAAGAACATACAAAGATCGTATCTCTGGGAGCGTGCGCGATCATCAGTATCAGAATGGATTTTGAAAGTTATTACGAGGCGGACAGCAATGGGAAAATAGAACTGATCCGGGAAATGGCGCTTACACTATTCGCGCGGCTATATCAACTATGCGACGGTTAGCCAGCTTTCTGCCCTTCTGGAATATCGGAGAGGGCTGCGGGAAGATCCCTCTGATCCCTTGAAGCTGAAAAAAGGATTGCAAATACGCCGTAAAACTGATCAAAAAGGAATATGCCGAGCTGAAAAGGGTAGCTGCGGATATCGTTAACATGATAAATCTGCGGTACCATGAGACTCCAGAGGAAAACAAAGCGGAAGTCGATGAGCAGATGTTTCAACTGCTTTTGGGATTTCACCAGAGTATCAGACCGCCGCGTATTGACAACGTCACCCTTGGATTTTCAAAAGAGGATATCTTTCTCGGATTCGGGGATTACTATGCGAAGCTCACAAGAGAAAAGCAGGAAGAGGCAAAACGATTTTTGGAAGAAGCATATCAGATTACAGACCGGGAAAGCTTTTTGGCGTGTATCCGCGACAATCCGAACCTGCATATGGACGGTTATATCAGCGATGCCATAGCATATCTGAATGATGAATCAGCTTTTGCTGTCGATGCACTGGATGAGGATGAGAAGCTGTGTTTTCTGGCTAAGGCGGAGTTTGTAAAGTCGTTTGCAAACTATCTGCCGGATGCAGGCGTCATTGCATGGGATATGAGTGAGCGGATGGGACTGACGCGGCTGGCGTTTGCCTGTGATATCATCAATAGAGAGGATTATTGTTGCGGTATGGAGGATATGTCCCGGATATTAAAGGCGGGGCTTAAGTCCTTTGAGGAATACGCGAGGTCATTTATATTCGGGTCGGCGCTATTTTTCTTCAAGGTGAAGTCTATGAATATCAATAAAGCGACCGATTTTATGTTCAGTATCTTCGGGTATCTGGATATGAGCGATCTGCGCAATACAAAGTGGATGAAGTAATCTGTAATCCTGTCTGCCCGGTCGGACGCTTATGCCGTCCGACCATTCTCGTCATAATAGGAAATCAGTTGTTCCCGGCACCGCAGAAACAGCTTACCAAGCTCCGGGTCAAAATGGGTTCCCAGCGATTCTTCTATGATCTGAAAGGCGCTGTCGTAGTTCATGCTGTCCTTATAACAACGTTTGCTGACCAGCGCGTCAAACACATCCGCCAGCGCCATGATCCGTGCCTCCGGCGGGATATCCAGCCCGGCAAGGTGTTCCGGGTAGCCCTCCCCGTTCCATTTTTCATGGTGGTAGTGGGCAATGTTTTCCGCGATCTGGATAAAGGCTTCATCCTCAACGCCCTGCAGTACCTTTGCGACGATTTCCCCGCCTTTACCGGCGTGATCTTTCATTTCCTCAAATTCGTTCGGGGTAAACTTTCCCGGTTTTCGCAAAATGCGGTCGTCCACAGCCATTTTCCCGAGATCGTGCATGGGCGCCGCCTTTGTCACATAGGTGAGGAATTCTTTGGAAAACCCGTAAGCCGCCTCCACGTGCTCCAGTTCTCTTGTGAAAATCCGAATGACTTCGCTGGTCCTCTTTACATGGCCTCCTGTACTGCTGTCACGGCTCTCGATCATGTCCGCCATGCCGAGCAGCATTTTGTCCTGCATACTGCTTATATGCGCGGTCTTTTCTTCCACAGCCTTTTCCAGTTCTTCGTTGTAATCATGTAAAAGGCGTATGTATTCCCTTCTCTGTGTTTCGTCCTCCAGTTCCACCATTAGCCCGATTTTTCTTTTTTTTGTGCCATGGAATAGTGGTTTGATGGTGCATCTCAGTTCTTTATCTTTTGTGAGGATATAGTATTTTTGCGCATCGTTATTGTGCGCCTTTTCAAGCCTTGCGGCAATATTTTCATACAGAAAAGGGGTCTCTTTACCGATCGGGTCATCCATGCGGAGGTCTGCGATTTCGGGAAGATATTCCTTTACCTTTTCATTGCAGCCAAGATACCGATGCTGGTTGTCGAATACCAGATAGCCGTAGGTGCTGTGTTCCTCCAGTGCGTTTGCGATAGTATCCGACACTTCATACATGCCGATCCGGCGGATCAGAGAGAGGATCAGTATTTCGTCCAGCAGATAGACAAAGGTCATCCACTCAATCCGGGAATGCAGCATCCGCTCTCCGGCGTAGACGCCGATAGATATAATCTGGGCAAGGAAAAGGGAAAGGATGACTTTGTAGGAAATCTTTTTCCGCTGGGAAAAGGAAGCCGCCAGTATCCACATACCGAGTGCCATACACAAAAGCACATAGACCGGATAAAGGCTGTGCATGGGACCGTACTCTTTTTCCAGAAAGGATACGCCGTCTATCTGCGTCAGAGAGACGCTGCTGTAAAAATCTGTCCGCAGGCCGACTTGAAAGGCATAATAAATGACGACGGAGGCGAACAGGACGAGAAAGAGCAGTAGTACATGGTTTACCTGCCGGCGGCACAGATTTGCGATGCTTACGAAAAGCAGGATGGGAACGAGCACGCCGCCCAGATAGACCAGATTATTGCCCCGGATGGCGTTTTCCAGAGAAGAGGACGTGCAGATCGAGTAGTAGCCGAAATTTCCGATGGAGATCGCCACAAAAAGGAGCAGATAATTGGTTATTTTCTGCTTTTGCCCGATTTTTACCAAGAGCATGAAAAAGATCACAGACATGATAAACGCGATACCATAAAGCGGAATAATCATAGGAAATACCCTTCTTTCTGACAGATTAAAAACCTTTGACCAGTTTCATGTTTATACATTATACAGCGGGCGTCAAAAAACAAGGGTTCTGGCAGAAACGTCAATTTTCTGGCAAAAACGGTGGTGAAAACAAAAGTGTGGCAATTGACAAAGGGCAGAAATAGCGAATATGATAGGGTGAAAAGAAGTTCTAGCCGCTCACAGCAGAGGCTGTTTCGCGGAGAACTTCTAGATTTGCTTCGCAAATCACTTTCACCCAGGAGAATGCCCAAAATACGGGCATTCTCCGCATGGATTTAAGTCATAGCAGAGCTGTGACATGTAGGTTAGGGTAAAAATGCGGTATTCTCCGCACAGCGGAATATAAAAGGGGTGTATGGTGAAACTGGCGTTTGTGGATGATGAAAAAGAATATACGATGGAAATGGAGAGGATCTGTCGGGAATTTGGTGTGCGGAACCACTGTGGGATTGAGACGTGTTCTTTCACGGATGCGGCGGCTTTTCTGGATGCCTTCCGGGAGGGCAGTTTTGATCTGGTTTTTATGGATATCTATATGGATGGTATGGATGGGGTTTCGGCGGCGGTAAGGATGCGGGAACGGGACAAGAACTGTCTGCTTGTCTTTCTCACTTCCAGCGCGGAGTTTATGCCGGAGGCTTTTTCCTGTCATGCCTTTGAGTATGTGACAAAACCTTTTTCTGAAGAGCGCATTGCGGCTGTGCTTGGGGACGCTCTGAAGGTGCGCCCGGACACGGCAAAGTATATAGAGATTCAGAGCGACAGAAGAACGGTTCCCGTTTTGCTTGGCAGCATTGCCTACGCTGTCACGGATGCGCATTATCTGGATATCGGACGGGCGGATGGCGTTACGCTCCGCAGCCGTATGACACTTGCCGCATTTCTGGATCAAATAGGAGAGGACGCCCGATTTATCACGATAAACAAAGGAATCGTCGTGAACGCCGACTATATTCTGACATTTGAGGATAACTGCTGTATACTGGAAAGTGGATTACAGTTTCCTGTCCGGGTGCGGGATTTTTTGAAAATTGAACAGGCGGTGCGGGATTATCATTTTAAGAAAATACACGAGCGGCAGTCCCTCTCGGCGGGGCGGCATGGAAAGAAGGAGGGCTGACTATGGATATGGAAAAGTGGCTGCCCGCATGGCTGCAACTTCTGGTGCTGCTCCCGGTTGCGGTTTCCTGTTATCTTCCGGCAAAGAATCAGATGAGACATGCGCCCTTAAAAACGGCAGGCATGTGTTTTGCCCTGTTGTTTCCCTGTTCCCTGCTCGGCGCGTGGCTCCATGGAACATTTGAGATCAGTGTAAACACCGTGCTTTTGCTGTGTCTGATACTTTTTTTCTTTTTCTACCGCCGCACGCTGAAAACAGATCTGCCCCGGGCGCTTGCCGTATTCGTGGGTGTCTGTGCGGTACAGACTTTTCCGTTACAGTTCGCTTACGCATTTGACGCACGGCTCCATCCCCTGTCCGGGGCGGGACAGATTTCCAAGGAAGCGGCTCTGCTGCAGCTTATTCTGGCATGTCTGATGCCCATTGCGGCGGCAAGCCCCTCCCTGCGTTATTCCGCGTGGGCGGTTGACAATCTGGATATCCCTAAGGTATGGTATTTAACGGTAGCGCTGTCTGCGGTGTTTCTGATTTTTAATGTGCTGGCTGTGCCGCATTCCTACAGCACGCTTTACGCCGGGCGGATGTACTCTTTGTTTCTGTTGTTTGAGTGCGGTGCGCTGTCCGTGCTTATTCTTATTTATCTGCTTTTTTATCGGGGTGCCAGGCTGATCACGGAACATGCCAGACTGAAGGAGCACACCCAGCTCCTTGAGATGCAGATGCATCAGTACCGCACCTTGCAGGATTACATGCAGCAGACCAAAAGACTGCGCCATGATTTCCGTCACCATCTGCGGCTGCTGTCCTCCCTTGCAGGAAAGGGTGATCTGGAGGGGATTCGGTCACATCTGGCGGAATACGAAATCCGAATGACGGAAAACGTGCCGGTAAACTACTGCGCCAACGGTTCGCTGAACGCCCTGCTTGCCTATTATCATGGAATGGCTGTGCAGGAGAGCATTCGCACGGACATGAACATCAGTCTGCCGGAGCCGCTGACCATCTCCGAACTGGATCTGGCGTCCCTGCTCGGGAATCTGATGGAAAACGCCATCGCGGGATGCAGAACCTTGCCGGAGAAAGACAGATATGTTTGCCTGACGGCGGAAGTGCGCCATCAGAACAGTTTGTATGTGGTTGTTACCAACAGCTTTGACGGGATCGTCCGAAAAGGGCAGGACGGGTATCGTTCCACAAAACACAGCGGAAAGGGGACAGGGCTTGCTTCTGTTGCCGCCATCGCGGAAAAGTACTATGGGTCGGCGGACTTTTCCAACAGTGACAGGGAGTTTTTTGCGGATGTGGCTATGAAAATCTGAGAAATGATTGTAGAATATACTCTATAACGAAAACAGACTGACAGGAAATGATAGGGAGAAAGAAGGAACGATATGGATAAGAAAATAAAACAGAATTTGCTGATCGTGATTGTGGGAGTGGGATTATTCGCGGCTTTGATGAATCTTCACGCGGTAATCCTCTTTCTGGAAAAGGGCATAGGGATCATCCTGCCGATTATCGTCGGCGGCATACTGGCGCTGTTTATCAACGTGCCGATGATGGGCATCGAGAAACGGCTCCGAAAGCTGCTGCAGAAAAGGAAAAAACAGCCCTCCGACAAGTTTTACCGTCTCGTCTCGTTCCTGCTCACTTTTGTCTGTGTGGCGCTGGTGCTTACGCTCGTGTTTACCCTCCTCATACCGGAGCTTGTAAATTCCGCGAAGGGACTTTATCTGCAAATAGAAGCGCGCCTGCCGGAGTGGATCGCATGGCTGGAGAGTCTGGACCCGGAGGCGGCATGGCTGGAGGAAATGCTTGCGGATATCAATCTGGATAAGATGATGCAGAATATCGGAGTTGGCGCCAATTTCTTTTTGGAGAGTGTGGTGAGCACGGTATCCTCCGCCGCGAGTATTATGATAACGGCGGCTTTCGGGCTGATTATCAGTATTTATCTGGCGCTTGGAAAAGAGCAGATAGGGGGACACGCCAGAAAGCTGTTATTTGCCTATCTGAAGCCTGCATGGGCGGAAAATGTCCTTCATGTCAGCCGGACATTCAGCAGATGTTTTGCCAATTTCCTGTCGGGTCAGTGCGCGGAAGCGGTAATTCTCGGGATACTGATGTTTGTCGCGTTCACGATCTTTAAACTTCCCTATGGAAGTCTGGTCGGCGTGCTGACGGCGGTCTGCGCGATTATCCCTTATGTCGGGGCTTTTTTGTCCGGCGCGGTCAGCGTGGTTCTGGCGTTTCTGATCAGTCCTGCGCTGGCGGTCCGCTGTCTGATCGTCTATCTGGTCGTCCAGTTTGTGGAAAACCAGTTTATCTATCCGAGAGTTGTGGGCGGCTCGGTGGGGCTTCCGCCGCTGTATACGCTTGTTGCGGCAATGATCGGCGGAAAACTTTTCGGGATTATGGGAATTATATTCTTTATTCCGATTATGGCAGTGGTGATTGAGCTGGTGAAAGAGGATGCGGGGAAGCGTCTGAGCCGGAAGGGGAATCCTGCCGTATAAAATCTGATACATCATATGAATATGGCAACAGGGTTATCGGTGATTATATTTGACACAGAATCAAATGTAGTCACCGATATTTTTGTCAAATTTGATAAAATAGAGTGAGAAATGCGAAAATACGGGCATTCTCCGCATTGATTTGAGATTCCGCAGAGCGGAATCATGGCGGTTGGTGTGAGAAGAGCTGCTTTCTGATGCTATGACAGGGAGGTATGGATGAAATATGTAAATGCAAATGAGGTTCTGCCCGAGGATCTGCTCGCCATGATACAAGAGCATTATGACGGCGGTTATCTGTATATACCGAAGCACAATGAGCGCAGGGCAACCGGGCAGACTGCCTATAAGAAGGAGCTGGCGAAACGCGATCAGCGTATTTTTTTGATGCACCTTGAGGGCAGGACGAAAGGACAGCTTGGAAATATCTTTCACTTGTCTAAGTCAAGTGTCAGAAGAATTATCGCAAAAGAAAAGGCGGGGTATCGGAATATGAAAGGAATCATAGAGGAAATTCTGCCCGTGTGGGGCATGGAGGGTGGAGAGGTCGTGCAAATATACCCTTCCGCATGGGAGATCGACGGCTCTTATGTGATCAAGAGATACGAGGACAAAGAGCAGATGGAGAGAAACGGTAAGATAGCGACGCTGTTGTCCGCGTGCGGGATTCCGGTTGCGGAGACTGTTTGCGCCAAAAACGGGGAAAGTTTTGCCGTGCACAAAGACGCATATTTCCTCCTGTCCAAAAAACTGCGGGGAAGCAATCTTTCCGACAGGAAAGACCTGACAGTTGCCTATAAAATGGGAAGTGCGATTGCAAGACTGCACGATGCTTTTTTGCAATGCGAAAAGAAAATGGAATTTTGGGATAACAGCCTGTTAAAAGAGATGCAGGGTTGGGTTCTGGAAACGTTTGACCGTAACGGGTGGCAGATTCTTGACAGGGAAGCGTATGACAAGGCGGCAGAGGCGCTGGAGGCTGTCTATTACGAGCTGCCCAAACAGCTCATTCACAGGGATGTCCATTTCGGGAATTTTTTGTTCTGTGAGGGAGAATTGTCCGGCTATATTGACTTTGACCTGAGCCAGAGAAATATCAGAATCTTTGATGTCTGCTATTTTTTGACGGGGCTGTTGTCGGAGGAGACGGACGATGCCTTTACGCGGGAGGAGTGGCTTGCCAGTGTGAACGCGGTGATAGCCGGTTATGAAAGCGTCAATCCTCTTTCCGAGAAAGAAAAGTCGGCGGTTCCCTGTGTGATGGCATGTATCGAGATGTTATGCGCGGCATATTTTATCCGTGTGAAAGATACAAAGCGCGCGGCGGACGCCTGTCAAGTACGCCGAATGATACAAGACTGCGAGAGGGATATTTTGGCATCGACAGGGGCGTTGTAGGAAACTGTGGATTCATCCGTGTTTCCATAAAGGTACGATATGATAACTGATACGATCAACGGAATAAGCCTGCATCTGCATACTGAAAAATCCCTGTTTTCTCCAAACCATATTGACAAAGGGACACTGGCAATGCTTTCCAATGTGGACTTGCAGGGCGGGCAGAATGGTTATGGTCACCAAAAGGTATGCGTGGTACAAAAATAAGTTGCAGTCTGTGTTCGGCGGGGTTAAAGTGGTAGAAGAGGACGGGTATTATATTTTTATCTCGCAGAAAAGGGAAGTGCGCAGGATGCGGAAGGAAAGGAAATCAGAACTTTCCAGAAAACTGCGGAGAAAGTACAGACGAACGGAGAAGGGGAAGAGATATGGAATTGGATGTTAAGGCATTTTGGAATGCGGTTCTGCAACAGGATGCAGATGCGATCCGCGGATATTTTCATCCGGATGCGTGGGTGAACTGGCATAACACGAACGAACATTTCACCGTAGAGGAATTTATTCGGGCGAACTGCGAGTATCCCGGCGAGTGGGATGGGGAGATAGAACAGATTTTTACGGCTGATACGCATATCATTACCGCCACCCATGTGTACAGCAAGGATAAACAGAGGTCGTTTCATGTGACTTCCTTTATTCATGTTGTGGAGGGGAAAATAGCCTCTGTGGAAGAGTATTGGGGTGACGACGGGGAGGCGCCTCAGTGGCGGCTGGATAAAAAAATCGGAAGTAAGATTAGCAAAGGAGGACACAAGGTTTACTCCAATTGCTCCGTGTGATACAGCAGATGCGGTGGGGCGGTTATGTATGGCTTATGAACAGGCAATTGTGAGCGAGAAAGTGGATTCTCTTTTTTGTGTATCTATCCTTTTAATGACGGAAATGGGAGAACGAGTCCATTGCTTACTACACCAGATTTGAAGTGCGTGTAGGAATTTTTACGGGAAATGAAGGTATCAGTAGCCCATGGCGCGGCATTTTTCTTTTATACCATTTTATTTCCAGTTATGGTATGATAGTTCAATACTGGCATGAATACATTTTTGATCATAAGCAAAAGGAGGAAAACACGATGAAAGTTCTCATGATCAACGGAAGTCCGCGTGTGGGCGGCAACACGTCCATCGCATTAAAAGAGATGGAGCAGATCTTCGCGGTGGAGGGCGTGGAGACGGAAACGATCCAGATCGGAAACAAGGATATCCGCGGCTGTATCGCCTGCGGGACATGCGCGGACAAAGGGAAATGTGTGTTTGACGACATGGTGAATGAGACGGCGCCGAAATTTGAGGCGTGCGACGGGCTGGTGATCGCGTCGCCGGTTTACTATGCGTCCGCAAACGGCACGCTGATTTCCTTTTTAGACAGGTTGTTTTATAGCACGCCTTTTGACAAGAGCATGAAGGTAGGCGCGAGCGTGGTGGTGGCAAGGCGGGGAGGCATGTCGGCGACCTTTGACGAGCTGAACAAGTATTTTACGATCTGCGGTATGCCGGTGGCGTCCAGCCAGTACTGGAACAGCGTCCACGGCAGGGTGCAGGGCGAGGCGGCGCAGGATGCGGAAGGGCTGCAGACGATGCGCGCGCTTGCCAGAAATATGACCTTCCTGATGAAGAGCATTGCGCTCGGGAAGGAAACCTACGGTCTGCCGGAGAAGGAGCCTGTGCAGAGAACGAATTTTATCCGTTAACCTTTGGCAGTACATATTTTTCGGAGTAGAAGGCATACTGATCTTTGTAATAAGGGCTTTCCTCCTTCATTACGGAAAGGGAATGGTGCAGATTCATGCTGTTTTCCGCAGCGTCCAAGATACAGATGGCGATGTTGGAACAGTGGTCTGCCGCCCTTTCCAGATTGGTGAGAAGGTCCAGCCAGATAAAGCCTGTCTCGATGGAGCAGATCCCTTTTTTCAGACGCCTTACATGGGCGTTTCGCATGTGGGTTTTCAAATCGTCGATGACCTGTTCCAGCGGTTCTATATTTCGTGACAGTTCCAGATCGTTTTGTACAAAGGCGCTGCAGGAGAGCGTCATAATTTCTGATACGGCGCTGCAGAGCACGTCCAGTTCTTTTAAGGCTTCGGGGGTGAACTGCAGTTTTTTGTCCTTTAATTCTTCCGCGGATTTTAAAATATTGATGCTGTGGTCCGAAATCCGCTCCAGATCGCCGATCACTTTTAACATCATGGAGACGCTGCCGCTGTCGGCGTCGCTCATCTGATAGCTGCTCAGTTTCACAAGGTAGGTTCCCAGAATATCTTCATAGTGATCGCATTTTTCTTCCGCTTCCATTACTTCTTTCGCGGTCTGTTTGTCGTACCGGGTCAGCAGATTCATTCCGTTTTTCAAAGACATGGTGGAGATTTCCGCCATTTCCCGCACCAGCGTATAGCATCTGTCCAGCGCGATATGGGGCGCGGCGAGGAGCCTTTCGTCCAGTATGGAGGCGGTTTCCTCCGCTTCGGCGTCGGGGACGAGCTTCACCGCCAGCTTTTCCAGAAGGGCGGAGGTGGGAAGTAATATGATGGTGCACAAAATGTTAAAGGCGGAGTGGGTGAGCGCGATGCCGAACAAAGATGCGGATTCATCCAGAAACGCGGGTTTTACAAACAGGGACACGGGGAGAAAGACGAGGAGCAGGATCAGTGTTCCAAGTATATTAAAGGACAGATGGACGACTGCCGCCCGTCTGGCATTCTTCGTCGTGCCGAAGGAGGAGAGGAGGGCAGTTGCGCAGGTGCCGATATTCTGTCCCATGATGATGGGCATGGCGGCGCCGTAGGACACCTGTCCCGTGGAGGCGAGCGCCTGCAGGATGCCGACGGAGGCGGAGCTGGACTGGATCACCGCCGTGAGCACGGCGCCCACGATGATACCGAGGGCGGGATTTTTGAACAGGATAAACATCTGCTGGAAGGCGGGCACGTCGGCAAGCCCCGATACGGCGGAGGACATGGCGTCCATGCCGAACATCAGGGTGGCAAAACCTAAAAGGATGGTGCCGGAATCCTTTTTCTTGCTTGTCTTTCCAAACATAAAAAGAAGGATGCCGGCTGTTGCCAGAATGGGCGTGAAGGAGGTGGGCTTGAGCATCTTGACAAAAAGGTTGTCGCTGGAAATGCCGCTTAGGCTTAAAAGCCACGCGGTGACGGTGGTGCCCACGTTTGCCCCCATGATCACGTTGATTGCCTGTTTTAAAGTCATCACGCCGGAGTTGACAAAGCCTACCACCATCACGGTGGCGGCGGAGGAACTCTGGATCACGGCGGTGACGACCAGACCCGTCAGAAAGCCCGCGGTCTTACTCTGGGTCAGTCTGGCGAGGAGCAGCTTCAGACTCCCCTCCGCGCGCCGCTCCAACGCTTCGCTCATCACACTCATGCCGAACAGAAACAGGCTTAAGCCGCCCGCCAGTGTCAAAATATCAAATAGGTCCATAACCGTCGAATACCTCGTTTCCTATAGATTATGGATAGTTTGCGCATTCTTATGATGTAACATGCCTTTGTCGGCAAAAAAGAAAAAGATTGTAAAAAAGACAGGTTGTACCTTATAATTATAATTTAAGAACAAAAGAGCGGCTTTATGATACATTAAATCAATAAGGTATGACAAAACAAAACGGCTCTGACAGGGAGATTAACTATGAGATATCAGAATGAATGGCTTTTGCTGGAAGCGGATGACATGGTTGACGAGATGGAGCACCGCCAGCCGACGGAAGAATTTTTGTTTTATGAAGCGGTTATGAGCGGCGATGTGGAAGCGGTCAGGAGAAACTGCGAGCAGGAGCGTTTTATGGACAGTGAAGGTGTCGGCGTGTTGTCGCAGGACCCGATTACCAACCTGAAATATCATTTTGTGATTACCACGGCAATCATAACACGTCTTTGCAGGCAGCGGGGCATGGAACTGGAACAGGCTTTCCGGATGAGCGATTTCTATATCCAGAGTCTGGATCACATTCACACTCTGCAGGAGATACGGAATTTACATGACGAGATGGTATTGGATTACACGGAGAAGATGCGCAGGATCTGCCGCAGCGACACAGGATCCCGCCACATCAATGTGTGCAAGGAATATATTTACACACACATCAAAGAGAGAATCACCATTGAAGAAATTGCGGAGCAGCTTGGCGTGTCCGCCAGTTATCTCTCCCGTCTGTTTAAAAAGGAGACGGGAGATTCTGTCAGCGCCTACATCCGGACGCAGACCGAGGATTCCCTCTACGCAGCCGACCATAACGGTGGATGCCGTGCCTGTCAGCCAGTGGACATGGGATCTGCCGTGATGAACGCTTGCGCGTCCTTCGGTAAACTGTCCGTAGCAGTAAGGTTCAATGCGGCGTATTTCGGCAATGTCATTCTGGGCGGCGGGCGCGTTTTCCATAAAGTAGGCGAAGGCCCGTTCTCCGTGCCCCAAAAGTGCCTCCGCCAGAATAAGCCAGCCCTGTGACTGGGAGAAAATACCGGAATTTTCCTTAGTTCCCTGATTGTAGATGACAGCCAGTGCGCCGTCGAAGGCATGGGCGTGGTAGGGCGGGTCCATCAAAAGAACGCCGTATTTGGTGTTCAGCTTCACGTAAACGTTTGTCATGGCAAGCTCCGCCTGCCCTGCGTCCGCAAGTCCGCTGATAACGGAAAAACTCTGAGGATTCAGCCAGAGACTTGCCTCCGGGTCAGCGGCTGCGCCGATGCGTTCACCACTCTCCGTAAAGCCGCGGATGAAGCGGTCGCTGTCCCAGCACAGAGTTTGTATTTTTTCTTTCATTGCCGACTGCTGTTTATCCAGATAGTCCACATATTCGGAATCATTTTTAAAGGCAGCAAATTTCTTTAAAATCGTCATGGCATAGTAAAACTGCAGCGCCACAAAGGAGGATTCGCCGTTCGCGCCAAGCCGCAGGCAGTCGTTCCAGTCCGCGTAAAGTCCCGCGGGCATACCGTGGGGTCCCAGATGCTCGAAGGAGAATTGTACGGCGCGTTTTAAATGCTCGTAAACGTTTGCTTCCTCCTTGTCCGCAAAGGGAATGACTTCGTCGAGAAACGCGGTGTTTCCCGTCTCTGTGATATATTTATAGACAGTCGGGAAAAGCCAGAGGGCGTCGTCGGCACGATAAGCCGGGTGTCCTGTCTCTTCGCGGTAGGAAGTGTCGTCCGGTGTGTCCTCGTGTCCTGCATTGTGCGTGAATTTGACAAGAGGCAGACCGCCGCCGTTATTTACCTGCGCCGAGAGCATAAAACGGATTTTTTCCACAGCCATTTCCGGGGCAAGGTGAATGATGCCCTGAATATCCTGCACAGTGTCGCGATAGCCGTTGCCGTTGCGCAGACCGCAGTAGATAAAGGAAGCGGCGCGGGACCAGATAAAGGTCATAAAGCAGTTGTAAGCATTCCATGTGTTGACCATGGTATTAAATTCCGGGCTGGGCGTATTTACCTTTAAGTGGGAAAGTCTTCCCTCCCAGAGTTCTTTCAGCTCGTTGATTTCTTTTTCCGTTATGGCAGCAGGCTCGGCATAGCTGTCTACAATGGCTGCTGCTTCGGCGCTGCTTTTCATACCAAGCAAAAACGCAATGGTTTTCGTTTCGCCGGGAGCCAGCTTCACGGTGCAGGAGAGTGCGCCGCAGGCATTTTCGTTGTAGCTTGTAACATTCCCCAGATCACCGGACAGGACGCCCTGTGGATTGCCGTAACCGTGATAGTTTCCAAGAAACTGTGCCTTATCGCCGCAGTAGGAGGAAACCTTTTCACCTGCAAGTGCGAAAAAGCGGTTTACCGTACATTTTCCGTCAACCAGTTTTCCGGCAGGCTGTTTATCCAGATTGTCGTGAATCTGCTGCATGATTCGGTTTTCCTCAAACAACGTTCTGGTGATGAACAGGGAATATTGCAGGTTCACCTGATCCTGTTCATAGTTGTTGTGGTTTGTAAATTCAGCGTAACCTGTCAGAGTAAGATGCCTCGGGCGGTTCGAACGGTTGGTTACGGTGAGGGTCCACACTTCATGGGTTTTCCCGAGAGGGACGTAGTATACCGCCTCGGAAGAAATGTCGTCATACAGGGCGGTCATTTTCGTGTAGCCCAGACCGTGCCGGCATTTGTTTTCATACTTGTCCAGATCCTTGCCGACCGGCTGCCATGAGGCAGACCAATAATCCTGTGAATCGTCGTCACGGATGTAAAGATACCGTCCGGGCTGGTCGAACTGGTTGAAGACATAGCGCAGGATTCTTCCGTTGGCTCCCGATTTGGCAAAGCTGTAACCGCCTGCGTTATTGGAAATGATTGCGCCGTATTCGGGCGAACCCAGATAATTGACCCAAGGGGCGGGCGTGTCGGGTTTTTCGATCATATATTCACGGTTTGCGTTGTCAAAATATCCATATCTCATTTTTATACAGTCCTTTCTGCTTTTCACTTATGAGAGACTGCGAAACGGATTTCGCAATCAGACAGGTTCGGTTTTTATACGAGGTCAACAGTAATCCGGTGCGCGCCTTTCGGCAGACTGTCAAGCAGCTTCCGGGAGAGAAGGGCGGAGACGTTGTCCTTCACAGGAAGGGCGGCGCCGTCGCAAAGGGCGGATTTTATCGCATAGTCGCCAAAATCTTTCCTTGATTTGTTCTGGCAGACAACGGTAAAAGTCTTTCCGGCAAAAGGAACGGTGATGGAAACGGTGCCCTGCTCGTCAAATTGTTCGGCAAGCAGTTTCGGTGTAATCAGGAGCGCGCCGTTATCGCCATGTACGCCGAACACTTCCGTGATCATGGTCATCATAAACCAGCTTGCAGCGCCGGTCAGGTAGTGGTACATACCGCGTCCGTCCGCCCGGAAATATTCGGGAATGCCCGGGTAAATTCGGCTGGTACCAAAGTTGAGGGCAGTATCGGCAAGTGTTTTCAACGCCTTCCAGCCTTCTTTTACGAAGCCGCGGCGGTACAGGGCGTTGGCGTACATTACCGTCATATGGGAGAAGACTGCGCCGTTTTCTTTTTCGCCGTAGGCAAAGCCGAACATTCTTCCCATATCAAATTTCAGTTCCTGAAAATCTGTATTCAGGCGGTAACCGCCGACTTCCTTTTGATAAAGATAATGGTCGGCGGCCTTTACCATTTTGGAGATATGACTGTTATCGGCAACGCCGCCCATAATGGCAAAGACCTGTCCCGTCAGCATCATGCGCACCTGATTGCCAAAGAATCCTTCCACGGTCTTTCCGTGGTTATCATAATAGCTGTTAAACCATCCCTCCTCGTCGTTTCCCGCAATCCATTCCTGAGAGCGGATATGTGACGTCAGCCAGTCTGCTTTTTTGTTCAGGTTCTTCGCAAGCGAGGAGAGACAGAAGGCTTTGCGGTTCCCGGTGACCGCGTGTCGGCAGCGGGTGTTATAGTCCTCCAGAATGCTGTGCTTTTTCCGGATATTGTCATAGACCGCCGGGTCGTCCGAAAGCAGAACGGAGATTTCTTCCAGAAGTTCCACCGTATGCGTACCGGACGAGTCGTCCAGAAGAAAGAGGAGTGATGCCAGCTCCCGCAGATTGCCGACGTAGGCACAGGTGAATGCCACGCTTTCACCGTTTTCAGCCGCCATATCCAGTCCGCGCCGCGTAGACGGTAGATATTGTGCGCACCTACTTCGTAGAAAGAGGTAAGCTGCTGAATCAACAAGTGCTCAAGAATACTTCCGGTATAGACTTCATTCCGGTCTGTGAGCTGCTTGTTTCCGCTGTCAGCCGACCAGAGGGTATCTATGCCGGTTCCGCGCATAGCCTGCGCATCTTTGAAATAGGGCGCTTCTCTATACAGGATGTCGAGATCCCCGGTCTGGTCAATGTACAACTTTGTAGTCATAAGGGGCCAGAGGGCGTGATCCATCCAGACGCGGGCAATGCCGTTGCGGTCCGCGATAAAATTCCCGTTTCCGTCCCCGATAATGGTGGCGTTGGTGCCGTCGATACGGATCCCGCCGTAGTTTGCTTCTATCATCTGCCCCACATCCTGCGGCTCCATCAAAAGCAGCGACAAGCAGTCCTGCCATAAATCGCGCCAGCCTCTGCCGCCCCTGCCGTAGTCATGATGGGGCAGGAAAGAGCAGCCGAACAGGCGACGCAAGAAGGGCTGGAAGCAGACCCATTTCATAAAGCTATCAAAATCTTCATCCCCGGTGTGGAAGCCGACGGACACGGTATCCTGCCAGTAAGCCTTTGTCTGAGCCAGCGCTTTTTCTACCTTTTCTTTCGTATGATATTTCCCGCAGATTTTGTCAATGCGGGCTTCCTTCTCCTCCACGCCGAGCAGGATAGTGTAGGATGCCTTTTCACCTGGAAGAAGGGTAAGGTTTCCGAAACAGAACGCACCCATGGCTTCACGCCCTTCCGCGGTGGAAGAAGGAGGCACGCCGGGACGTTTTTCATAGACGGCACGGGGGTGGGTGAAGGTTCTGCCCTCGCCGATATACTCTTCCACGGTGGGGAAGAATCCCTCGGGAGCATGCCCTTCGCCGGTAAAACCGCAGACATAATAGGTTTTATGATTGCGGCGATGCCCCTTTTCATCAAAGGACATGGATATAGCGAAAGAAAAATGTTGTCACATAGCTATATGATTGAGGTACTGGCAGGCGAACTTCTATTGCAGGGATATGCCGCTTATAACTGCTATATTCAGAAAAATACGGATTGGCATGTTGCAAAATATCATTTTCTTGGAAGTGAGGAAAATTTTCCTTTGGAGATGCTGCCAGAGCTGTTAAAAACGCTTACACCGCTGATTACCTGTAATTCATCTTTTTGTATGCTGCCGAAAAAGAGTGTTGCATTTATTGCAGAACTTACGCAGGATGATAAGGTCAGGTGTAGAGGCATTTGCGTTGACTGTAGCAATCTTAATTGT
>CAJUBE010000046.1 GCA_910584725.1 uncultured Lachnospiraceae bacterium
TTAATCTGCAGGAAAGTCGCAGTAGATGGGTACTTTATTTCGCCGCGTTACAGTACAGGAAGAAATCATGCGACGCTCGTCCATGTGCAAATCCGCTGTCACAAGGAAGAAGAACCAGAAGAGCAAATATTCATCGGGATATGCCCTGACAGGCATCCTGCTCTGCGGAAAGTGCGGACAGGAATACCGCCGGGTGACATGGGCAAGGAACGGTAAAAAGAAAATTGTCTGGAGATGCTCGAACCGCCTGACAAACGGGGTAAAGAAATGCGGCGATTCCGAAACGCTGGAAGAGGGCGCACTGAACAGGGCGGTCATGGAGGCTGTCCACCGTATCACAAGAAATGAAGGGGACTTCGTAGGTGCTTTCCGCCAGAATGTCATCCGGGTGATCGGCAGCTACGGCAGAGAACAGCAGCCGGACGAATACACGGACAGGATAAAAGCCAAACAAGAAGAAATGGTCGCCCTGATTGCGGAAAACGCAAAGGCAGGCGCCTACACACAGGAGTTCGATGAACGCTACCGCAGGATTGCGGAAGAAATCAACGCCCTGAAAGAAGAACAAGCAGAGGCAGGAAAAAAGAAAAAACTGGCGGAAAACTATGAACAGCGGGTGAAGGACATGGACGCTTTCCTGAGCGGTAACAGCGGGCAGATACCAGAGTTTGATAATGACCTTGTCAGACGGCTGGTTGCAAGTATCAGGGTAATATCGGCGGACAGGATACAGATACAGTTCCAGTCAGGCATTGTCATGGAACAGGAGATCGGGAATGAGTAAACCGGGGCAGGGAGGACAACTGCATAAAAAGCGTTGTTCCTGCCGGTCTGCGGTAAGAATAAAATGCCTGTCGGGGGACGGGTGTTTTATTGTTGGCGCAGAAAGAGATAAAGGAATGGAGAGGTGGAAAGATGGGTTTTGTAATGGGGTTATTGGGGAGGTATGCGATGTTTACGACTGCGGTTTTTGTGGTTGGCGGGGTTATGGGGTGGTTTTTTGATGGGGAAGAAAGCATTATAGTAGACGGATATAAAAATATTTATTAAAAACAAGTGGTTAGGTTGAATTTATCCTAACGAATAGTATATAATATAAATAAAAAAGAAAGGGAATGTAATTTATGAATGTTAATTTAAAAAATCTGGTATCTATATCAGAGGCAAATCAGAATTTTTCAAAAGTTGCAAGAATGGTTGATGAAAACGGTGCAGCTGTAATATTAAAGAATAATGCTCCGCGGTATGTGTTGATTGATTATGGCAAACTGCAGGTAGATGTGGAAGCGGATAATGAAACACTGGAGGATGTGGCAACCCGATTATTACAGAAGCATAGGAAAGCATTTGAGGAACTGGCAAAATGATTTTATTAAGCAAAGAACAGATAAAGCATCTTCATAGCAAGCTGATACAGGAAACTGGCGGCATTGATGGAATAAGGGACGAAGGTTTATTGGATTCTGCGCTATCTGTACCCTTTCAATCCTTTGGTGGGGAGGAATTGTACCCAACCATTCCACGAAAGGCTGCCAGATTATGTTATGGATTAATTAAAAATCACATTTTTCTCGATGGCAATAAGAGAATTGGGGTTTATGCAATGCTGGTATTTTTAGAACTGAATGGAATGGAGATAGAATGCAATGATGAAGAATTGGTTACTTTAGGACTGGAAATTGCTGCAGGCCAATATAAGGATGAGGATATTGTGCTTTGGATCGTAGAACATGACAAATGATATACATGGTATGTTAATGTTTGTCGTGAGTTTTGGAGAAATATATGGGTTATATGGACGAACTGTGGCCGATTGAAGGCCAAAGTTTTTATGATATAAATGATACTGACTTTCAGGTGCATATTAAGTGGAGTAAAAATATAAAGAAAGATTACCAAAAGCTTTCTGAAGAGTTTTTTGAATGCGGCTACAAAATATGTGAAAAAATAGTGGATTGCGGGCACGATAATATAAAGTCGGATATGTGGTTTTTTCCAAGCATGTATCTGTTTAGACAAGGTATGGAGTTAGGCATAAAAGCACTTATATGCGGTGCAATTACTAATAAAGGGAAGATACAGCAGGTATTTCTTTCATGTAAGCATGATTTGTATAAGTTGTTTGAGGCTTATGAGGCGGAAACATTTAAGGAAATTACAGAGGAAGAATACAATTGGCTTAAAAAATATCTGTACTCATTAGAACTGATAGATGCGAAATCTGATCTTTTCAGATTCCCATTAGAAGATGAGTTTTTATCGACTTATAGAAATGAGTTTTTAAATATTGTTGATATGGCTAACAGTATGCTTCAGGCATATGAATTAATACAAAAATGCTTGAAAATCCCGGAAGGTGATAAAATAAACCATTTTGATCGATTGCGTTCAACGGAGTTTTTACAATTTGCTAATCATGGAATTGGAAATTGCTATTTATGGGAGTCTATTACTGGTGATGGATTCCATAAGCTGGTTTTAGGATATGGTCAGACAGCAGAATTTCTTTTTATCGAATGTACTGAAATATCAAAAGATGAAAAGATTTTCCCCATACTTTTTCTGCTGAGAAACCTTATAGAATTGGGACTGAAGAGAATGTTTTACAAAACCATAGAGCATGGGGTTCCAAAGAATATTTTTATGAGCAAGAGGCGGAGCCATTTATTATATAAAGAGTTATGGAAGAATGCCCGTCCAATGATTGAATATTATGCCAATGCACAGGGACAGAGTATACAAATAATAGATATTGTTGAAAAACAAATTCAGGAATTGAGCAGTATCGATAAAAATGGTGATATTTTTAGATATCCTACTTCATATAGTTTGGAATATCGCTTTGATAATATTTTTTTAGATTTGAAGAATGTCTATGAGTTTATGCAGGCAATATTTAACTTTTGTGATGGATGTGATTGTGAATTTGAGGCTGTTGCAGATTGGGAAGCTGATATGAGAAATGAAATGGCACAATATAATGATTGGTATTGAGTGGATCATTCCTGTTCAATATATTTACGAATAATATAGTGGAATTGCAAAAAAATATGTTATAATAGAAGTGAGGAAATGCTTATGGAAATTGATATAATAATTGATACTTTAACAAATTGTCTGGTTCGTACAGAGACAGGAGAAGAATGTGATACAGAATATCGTCTTGTTGCCAGAACAATTACAAAACAGGATGCGCTAGAGCTAAAGGCTCGTGGATGGAAGTTTGATTGGAGCCTTCCACATCAGAATGGCTATGAAGTATATGAGTTGCTCTTGGAAAACGATGATGAAGTACAGGGAATGATAGCACTTAAGCATATTCGAGATCAATATTATACTCATGTAGATATTGTAGAAGCAGCACCTTTTAATGTTGGACAAACTGGAATGTACAAAGGTGTAGGGGCTCATTTGTTTGCGATTGCGTGTAAACTTAGTTGGGATGCAGGAAATGAAGGATATGTGCAGTTTACTGCAAAAACTGATTTGGTAGAACATTATATAAAAATGTTGAATGCAAAATGTATCGACTGGCATACTTTATATATAGACACATATGGGGCTATTGCATTAATAAAGAAATATTTTAAGGAAGGTGAATGATATGATTGTAGCTGAAAGAAAAGAGAAAACAGTTATAGATAAGTTTGACCGGTTCGGTGAAGCCATGACGGACGGGAGATTAACAGCACCTTCTGACGGTAAGGTATATCGTTTGCGGGAAGCAATATTATTATCCAAGCAGTTGGGAAGACCATTATCTCAAGATGAGATGAAAAAGTTTGAAGTATTAAGCAAGTAATATATAAATACCTCCTGTTATACAAAATATTAAGGAGGTATTTTGCATTTTAATTAACTGATTTTAAGAAGATAACATTCTATCAAAGTTCTTAAGGGAAATGTCATATATAACTTGAGATATTTGTCGTAAATAATATAATATGGTATAATCTACATATTTAGAAAATAGGTGATATTGTGAAAATGGTTGATAAGGAGAAATATTGCCTTAATAATAGGATAAAAGTTTTGTGGACGGATAAAATATTTGGTTTGGCAAAAGTGCTTTTTATTGAGGAAGGGATAGAAAGAGTTATAGGTATTGGGTTGATTACCGACAAACCATATGAGCAAAGTACGTTGAGTCTGAGTGTATTGGCAGGGGGAATAAAATGAATCTGAGTTTCTTTGGAGATAATATGGATGGCGAAAAATGGGAGGAATTGTGTGATAGTTGTTATCGAGTTCGCTATCAAGAAGATGGATATCAGAAAGTTCCTGCGACAGCCAATGGAGATGCTGGTATTGAGGGTTTTACAAATAATTTGGTTTACCAGTGTTATTATCCAGAAGGAGAATATTCTGACCAACAGTGGTATGCAAAGTTGAGAGATAAACTCACTAAGGATATTGGTAAATTTGTAAACGAAGAATATGCTGGTAAATTGAAAAGTTTGGGGGTTAAAAATATCAGCGAATGGCATTTAGTAGTGCCTTCATATAGAGATAAAAGGATTATTGAGCATGCCAATGCAAAAGCAGAAATGGTTTTGGAAAAGAAGAAAAAGAATCCAGAACTATATTCTTATATAAGGGATGATTTTGTAATAAGAATCAAAGTCGCAGATGATTTCAAAATGGAAATGACTCGACTTGTTAGAAATTCTTGTTTGGATATTAAATTAAATTCTGCAATTAAAGATGCAGAGGTCGATTTAAGTAAGTGTGAATCTGTTAAAGTGGAGAATATTAAGAGAAAAGTGAAAGCAGTAATGGGAAATATAGATGAATCAGATAAGCACTACATAGAATTAGTAAATACATATATTGAATTTTATATGCGAGGGATTGAATTGATGAAAATTTTCAGTAGAGATTTCCCAGAAGTCTATGGGGATATCAATGAGTTGTTGCTTGCATATAAAAAGAAGGTATATTCAAAAACAATGTTTAATCCTGATAAAAGCATGAATGCTACGATATTCAATGAAATATTGGAAGAATTTGGTGGACGTTTGGAAAAGGAGTTTAAATATTTATCTTTTGCATCCGTTACAGAATTACAGCATGATATGATAGCTGGGTGGCTTGCTGATTGTTCGATGGAATTTAGGTGATTGATATGAATGAAAATTTTCTTATAACGGATTTGGTAGTATTTGATGCAAAACCGGATGCAGTACCATATAGGTATAGAATAAGTTATAAAATTGGTCAAATATGTTTGATATTAAATATCTGTGGTGGCTCGAGTTGTTCATTTCTTAAAATACAAATGATATCAAATGCATTAAATGATAAGAAAAGTGAGAAAGAATTATTGGGATTTTGTGACGATAATAGTCTACTATTTATTTCAGCAATCCGATTTGATCCTGCTGTTAATCGGGTTTTAGGATATGCATTAGCCGATGGATTAATAAAACAGCTAGTGAAGGGAACGTATAAACTTACGGAAAAAGGCAAGAAATTTGTAAAGAAGATAAAATTAGATAAAGAATTGATGACAAACGAGATAGAGTTTCTAGAAAGAATCGGGAACAGATTATCAGAAGAAAAAATATCTGAACTGATGGACAGATGGAGGTATATGGATGCTGGAAATCCAAAGATTGAAAGTAACTATCATAACAGATAATGGTACATATGGATTTGATGAAAATTTTACCAGAGGCTTAAATTTTATTGCAAGTACTGACAATACTTGTGGAAAAAGCTCTATTTTAGAAGCTATATACTATTGTCTCGGATTTGAAGAAATTATAGGTGGTCAAACTGAGAAAGTACTGACACCTGTATATAAAAGTAACATTAAGGATGAAGAAGAGGAATATGCAGTTTTACAATCCAGTATGTTATTGCAAATTTCTAATGGCCATGATGTTATCACAATAATGCGAAGTGCTAAAATGGAAAATAGAAAAAGTAAGTTGATTACAGTATTTTATAGTCCAATTGATAATATCTATGATAAAGATACGGATAAGGATGATATGTATGTTCATTCGCCTAATGCTGCGCAACATGAGAAAGGATTTCATGCTTTTCTAGAAAAATTTGTGGGAATGACATTACCTGTTGTTGCGACAACTGATTCAACAGACAGAAAACTGTATTTGCAGCTTATTTTTTCTGGAATGTTTATAGAACAGAAAAGAGGATGGGCTGATTTCTTTTCAGCAATGCCATATCTTGGAATAAAAGATTCGAAAAAGAGAATAATAGAATATCTTATTGGTTTGGAGACACTCTCCAATGAAAAGAAAAGGAATGAGTTGGGATTTGAAGAGAGAGCAATCCGGCAGGATTGGGGAAGTGTAATTAGAGAAATTAATGCAATATGTTTTCGCGAAAATTGTCAGGTGCAAGGAATACCAACAGAACCACAAGTGATTGAAGTGGGAATTAGTAATATAACTAATATTGTTAAAAATACTGAAGGCGGAATAGTACTTGAAGAATACATGGCAAGTTTACGGGAAGAATATGACAATTTATTTTCCACAGAACCAAAAGTAGCTGATAATTATGACCAAATTGAAGAAGAGCTAAGGCTGACGGAGGAAGCAATAGATAACTTAGAACAGCAGAGAAAAGAAGCATATCAAAAATTCATGGCAGAAAATTTAGCAATTAATAAATTAAATGCTAATCTGGAAACTATAAGAGTTGATATTAGCAATAATAAGGATGCAAAGAAGCTGCGAGATCTTGGAGCAGAAGTAGATAGTTTGGCATTAAAAGATATTTGTCCGGTATGTCATCAGAAAATACAAGACGCATTATTTCCAGAGCAGGATGCATATACATTTATGTCTATAGAAGAAAACATTAGACATTTAAATGCACAGGGGCAAGTGTTTGAGTATGCGTTAAAAAGCCATCAGGAAAATAAAAGAAAACTGGATGCCTTACTTACAGAACTTCAGGCTAAATTATCTACACTCAATAGATTAGCAAAAGCATTGAGAAATGATATATACGCAGTTGATGATGAATATGCGGAGAGCGTTGTATATAAAAAAATAGAGATATCCAAAGAGATAGAAGATTTGGAAAAACTGCAAAGTAACTTGCAAAAGCTATTTTCTACAATGGATGCATTGTCGGATAGATGGAAAAAATATTTGGAAGACAAGGAAAAATTGCCAAAGAAAAAATTTTCGTCTGATGATGATACAAAAATAACAACGTTGAGAAATGTGTTTATTAAGAACCTTAGAAGATTTGGGTACAAAAGTTTAACAACAATGGAACAGATAGAAATATCAAAAGATACTTATTTACCTGTACGAGAAAATTTCGATATGAAATTTGATTCTTCAGCGAGTGATGGTATCCGAGCAATTTGGGCATTTACTTTGGCTTTAATGCAAACATCTATTATTCATAAAGGAAATCATCCTAATATTTTAATGTATGATGAGCCAGACCAACACAGTATTGTAATGAAAGATTTGAAGAGCTTTTTTGATACAATAATAGAGATTAATGTGGGACAGACAATCGTTGCTATTACAATTAAAGATAGTGATACCGAAGAAGCCATAGCAGCATTGAATCCAGATTCTTATAATATTATTAGAATAGGGAAGAGGGCATTTGTCAAAATGTCAGAAAAAATGGAGTAGAATGAGCAAAGGAAAACCTCTAAGTCAAATAGGACTTGGGGGCTTTCTTCTGCCCATTTCATTTTCGGAAAACCTACCCGGAAACAGCAAACTATGGTAAAATTGCAGTTAGCGGCAAGCACCATAGCAAAGAGCAGATTACAAATCAGATCGAAGCCAGTCAAAGACTTGCCTATCAACACAATTTTTATCTTTTCTATGATAGGTGCATCAAGGTGCAGGTGCATCAAGGTGCAGGTGCATCTTTATCGCACACTCGTGGAATATAGAGGGAGTGTGTTTTTTGAGTAATTGAAAACCGGACGGTACAAAGAATAAAGAGTGTTTATGAAAAAATGAAATTGATCCTATGTATGGGCGTAAAGATAAGGCAGGATGGAACCGCTTTGTGGGGATACCGGCTAAGAAGATTACAAAGCTAAATTTGGAGGAGTAATGACAGAACCATATTTCGAAGAGAGTCAGAAAGACTTGACTTTAGAAGAAGACAAAGAAGAACGGGAATACCGCCTCCGCTATGAGAGAAGGCAGCGTATGAGGCATGAGAGACAGCGTCGCATGAGGCGGCGGCAGATGCTGCAGCGGGTTGTGTTTCTTGTCATAGTCGGCGTGATCACGGTTTTGATCGCCGCGACCATAAAGCATGGGAAAAAGGCGGATGAAGAGGGCGCGCAGGACCAGGCGGTGGAACAGCCGGACAGGCTGGAAATAGAAAAAATCAAGGAAAGCATAATCGAAGAGGAACCGGGGGAAGCTGAGACAGGGGAAACGGAAGAGGAAGAGGAACTTCCCGTCTGCCGCTTTGAGGAGACGGAGGATACAGTGCCCATCGCCACGGAGGAGGTTATCAGTCCGCACGCCATTCTGGTGGACGAGAGCACGGATCGGATCATTGCGTCAAAGGGAGCCAGAGAAAGAATCATGCCGGCCTCCATGACGAAGGTTTTGACGATACTGGTGGCGGCGGAACACATCCCGGAGGAGAAGCTTGACGATACCTTTGAGATGACGCTGGAGATTACGGATTATGCCTATGTGAACGACTGCAGCTCGGTGGGTTTTCTGGACGGGGAAAAAGTGCCGGTCCGGGATCTGTTTTACGGGACGGCGATGCACTCTGGCGGTGACGCCGCGCTGGGGCTTGCCGTCTATGTGGCGGGCTCCCAGGAGGATTTTGTGGAGTTGATGGACGAGAAGCTGAATGAACTCGGCATAGCGGGCAGCACGCATTTTACCAACTGTGTCGGGATTTATGATGAGAATCATTACAGCACGGTCTACGATATGGCAGTCATCATGAAGGCGGCGCTGCAAAACGACCTTTGCAGGGAAGTGATGTCGAAGCACATTTACACCACAAAGCCTACGGCGGAGCACCCGGATGGCATTGAAATTTCCAACTGGTTTCTGCGCAAGATCGAGGACAAGGATACGGGCGGCGAGGTGCTCTGCGCCAAGACGGGATATATTGTCCAGTCCAAAAACTGCGCCGTAAGCTATGAGATGTCCGCGGGCAAAACGCCGTATATCTGTGTGACGGCGGGCTCCACAAGCAACTGGCGGTGCATTTACGACCATGTGGAGATTTATAACAGATATATGCCATCGGCATAAAACAGGAATGTCTGTCTGACGGCAGTGCACGGGAAGAAAGAGGCACATTCTATGTTAAAAATGATTAAGATTGCCGTCGGAAGTGCGGCGGCTATTTTACTCGCCGATCTGCTGGGGCTGAATTACAGCACGTCGGCGGGTATCATAACGCTTCTGACGATACAGGATACCAGCCGGGAAACGATCACTATTTCTGCGAAGAGAATCTGCGCCTTTCTGGTGGCGACGGTTCTTTCTTATATGGTTTTTCATCTTTTGGGATATCATGTATTTTCTTACGGTATTTTTTTGTTCCTTTTTATTGCCGTCTGTGGGCCTCTCCGTCTCGGGAACGCCGTTTCCACCAATGCGGTACTTGCCACGCATTATCTGTTGGAACAGAAGATGGCGCCTTTGCAGATCGGCAATGAGGCGCTGCTTCTGCTGATCGGAGCGGGTATCGGTACGCTTTTGAATCTGTATATGCCGGGAAAGGAAAAAGAAATCCGTCTTATGCAGCAGCGGCTGGAGGAGGATCTGCGGACAGTGATCTTGCGGATGTCAGAATACATCGGAAAAGAGGACAGGTCGGATTATACGGGAAGTTGTTTTGACAAACTGCAGGCGGATATCGATGCCGGAAAAAAGCAGGCTTTTGCCTATATGAATAACACGTTCTTTCAGGAATCGAAGTATTTCATAGATTACATGAATATGCGGGAGCAGCAGACGGTTGTCCTACGGGATATTTATAAGAAGATTGTGAGTATGCGCACCGTCCTGCCGCAGACGGAGCAGGTGGCGGAGCTGCTTCGGGAAACAGCCGTCACGTTCGGGGAATCCAACAATGCAAGGGACCTGCTTGCGAGCAGGGAGGAGGCGCTTAGGCAGATGAAGGATTCCGAACTGCCGGCCACAAGGCAGGAGTTTGAGGATCGGGCGGTGCTTTACGGTATTATGACAGACCTGGAATACTTTTTGCAGTTGAAGAAAGAGTTTGCCGACTCGCTGACAAAGGAGCAGATTCTGATATACTGGGGCGGCGGAGAAAGCGGTGAGCGGTAAAATCTGTATGCGGCATAAGAGCGAGTGATAAAAGACACAATGTAACAGGGAAATTTTTAGTTGACATACCTTTGTACAAAGTGTATAATTTTCACATAGCGTACACGAGTACGCAAAAGAAAATTGCACATAGAAAAAAGACGGATCGTTATATTTTGCAGTTAAAAAACGAAAATGATACCTGTGTTACGGGAGGAACACAAAAAAATACCCCAACCGCTATAGTCCCCGCGAAAGAACTGATAGACCGTTAGGATATTTTTTACATTCGTTATTTTAAAACATTTCTGCATAAATGTAAAGTGTCTGTCAAAAAGCGGCAAGCAGCCACAGACAGGAGGTTTATGATGAGAAAGAAATGGATAAGCGCACTTTTGAGTGCGGTGATGTGCGTATCGGTATTGACAGGATGCGGCGGAAACGGAGCGGAAGGCCAGACACCGGCCGGTGATACGGCGGATACAAAACAGGAGCAGCAGGCGGCAGATGAGCAGGCGGATGGCCAGGCTGCAGCGGATACGGCGTCCGGCGAGAAGATCACCTTACAGTTCTGGAACGTGTTTACCGGGTCCGACGGGGATATCCTGCGGGAGATCGTAGATAACTACAATAAGACGAATACGGACAACATTGAGATTCAGATGGATATTATGCCGAACGACCAGCTTCAGCAAAAGCTTCCGGCGGCTATTGCCACAGGGACGGCGCCCGATTTTGTGCTGTTTGGCGTAGAGAACATTGCGCCCTATGTGAGCAACGACTCGCTGGAGGATATCAGTGATTTCTGGGATGTGACGGGCGTTGACAAGAGCAATATTCTGGAGAACGTGCTGGAGCTTTCCCATGTGGACGGTAAGCTGTATGGAACACCGATGCAGTATAATGTGAGCTATTTATATTGGAATAAGGATTTGTTCAAGGAAGCGGGATTGGATCCGGAGAAGGCGCCTGCCACAATGGAAGAACTGGCAGAGTACGCGGTGAAGCTGACAAACCCGGAGAAGAACCAGTATGGACTCGCGCTGCCCACCAGTGTTACATACATGCAGTTTTTGTGGGCGAACGGCGGCGACGCGGATGACCCGTCCACCAATACCAATCTTCTGAACTCGGAACAAAACGTAAAGACACTGGAATGGCTGCAGGATCTGACGGTAAACAAAAAAGTTTCTCCGGGCAGCATCACAGGCCCGGAGGCGGATACGATGCTGCAGGCTGGGCAGATCGGTATGTACATGAGCGGCCCGTGGCAGATCAACGGACTGCGCGAACAGGGTATTAACTTTGGCATTGCGCCTTGCGTGGCAGGCAGCGCGGGCGCCTTTTCACCGGCAGGCGGGTGCAGCTATGTGATTCCCAAGGGCACGGAGGAGAGCCATAAGCTGGCGGCGTATAAGTTCATGCAATACTGGCTGACGGATGATGTTCTGAAAGAATGGTCACAGAGAAACGGATTTCCGGTATGGTCCAAAACGTTGATGGAGGATCCGGAAATACAGGGTGACGAAGTGTTGAGCGCCATCTCCAAGGCAACAGAAATCGGCCGCTCCTATAATCTGGGTTACTCTCTGGCAAGTCAGATTGACAACGATGTGATGATACCGATGTTTGAGAAAGTTATGACTGGTGCGGCGACGCCGGAGGATGCGCTGAAAGAGGCGTCCGAGGCAATGGACAGGGTGCTTGCACAGTAATCAGGAGCAGGAAAAGCAACCGAAGAACCGTCGTTTTCGGCGGTTCTTTTCTATAACAGAGCAGTTCGTGGATAAACTGCTCTGACATGGAGGTAACAATGAACGGAAGTAAGACGAAAAAGAGAAAGTATGCGGCGCAGAATCAGAAGAGCGCGTATCTTTTTATACTGCCATCCATGATCATTCTATCGGTATTTGTGTTTATCCCGCTGATTGCCTCCTTTGTGATCAGCCTTACCGATATGAATATTTTTATGAAGGATGTCGGCTTTGTGGGGATCGCAAATTTTACCCGGTTGTTTTCGGACGGCAGGGTGTCGAACGCCACGTTTAACAGCCTGTGTTTCACATTGCTCGAGGTACCGCTGCAGGTGGGCCTTGCCCTGCTTTTGACGGTGTGTCTTGCGAAGAACAACAGATACTGCAAGATGCTCCGCTCCATCTACTATCTGCCCTTTGTATGTTCTATGACGGCAATCGGCATTGTGTGGTCTATGCTGCTTGACCCGAATATGGGGCTGGCCGCCTACTGGCTGAAACAGGCAGGGTTTCAGACGGTGGCATTTTTAAAGGACCCGGATCTTGCCATGCCGACGGTGATTGTCGTGACAGCATGGAAGGGGTTTGGTTACACATTGACACTTCTTGCTGCTGCGGTATTAAACATTCCTCAATCGCTTTACGAGGCGGCGCAGATGGATGGCGCAGGGAGTTTCCAGAAGTTTATTCATATTACCATACCGGGTATCTGGCCAACCATCAGTTTCTGCATTGTCACAACAACAATAAGCGCCATGCAGATGTTTGACCAGGCCTATGTGATGACGCAGGGCGGGCCGCTCAACAGGACAGAGACAGTGGTACAGTATATTTACGACAGGGGATTTCAGACGGCTCCCTATGATCTCGGATATGCGTCGGCTATCTCCGTGTACCTGTTCGTGATCGTGGCGGTCATGACTTTTGTATTGCGCAGATTTGTGCTGAAAGGAGGGGAGGAAGCGGATGCATAAGAAAAGAAAGAAGCTGACGCTGACTGCGGCGCTCGGATATCTCTTTACCTTTCTGATTGCCGTTACGGTGTTGATACCTATTTTATGGCTGTTTGTCTCTTCTTTTAAGACCGATGCGGGCGTGATTAAGTTCCCGCCCCGGTTTTTCCCGGAAGAATGGACACTGCATCAGTATCTGTATGTGGGGGATAGTATCCCGATCCTGGAAATGACGAAGAATACAGTGATCTTTGCGGGCGGCGTGACGATCATCAGCCTGCTGTTTGATTCCATGGCAGGGTATGCATTTGCAAGGATGCGCTTTAAAGGCTCCAAGATTCTGTTTTCCATCATTCTGCTGACAATGATGGTGCCGTTCCAGATCATTATGACGCCGCTTTATATTGAAGTGTATAAGCTGGGCCTTTTGGACAGTTATCTCGGGCTGATCCTGCCGAGGGCGACAAGCGCCTTTGGCATTTATATGATGAGTTCCTTCTTTCAGGGACTGCCGAAGTCGCTGGAGGAGTCGGGGCGGATAGACGGCATGAGCGAATTTCGGATTTTCCGCTCTATTATGATGCCATTATGTAAACCAGCGCTGGTGAGTCTGGGTATCTTCCACTTTATGAATAACTGGAACGATCTGCTCTATCCGCTGATGCTCACCAGTTCCCAGAATAAGCGGACGCTTTCGGCGGGGCTGGCGGTTCTGGTTGGAAATAAGGTGATTAAGTACGGGCCAACGCTGGCGGCTACGATGATCTCGCTGACGCCGCTTCTGGTGCTGTACATTTTCTGCCAGAAGTATTTTATTGAAGGGGTGGCGACGGCCGGTGTGAAGGAATAGATGAATGTCGAAACGATATTTACATAAGCTGTTGTTTTATGAAAAGGAAATAAAATCAGGACAGGAGAAGACATGAGGATATGGAGAGAATAAAAGCACGTATCACAGTGAACAGGGAATTTGTAAAGGGGGAGATTGACAGGAGGATTTACGGCTCTTTTGTGGAGCATATGGGACGCGTGGTGTATTCCGGCATTTATGAGCCGGGGCATGATACGGCGGATGAGGATGGATTCCGGCAGGACGTTCTGGAGAAGGTAAAGCAGATGGGTGTCACGGCAGTGCGCTATCCGGGCGGAAATTTTGTGTCCTGCTATGACTGGCGCGACGGCGTGGGGCCGGCCGAGGCACGTCCCCGCAGGCTGGAGATCGCCTGGCGCGCCATCGAGACCAATGAGATCGGCACCAATGAGTTTATGAGGTGGGCAGAGAAAGCGGGAATTGAGCCGGTTTTTGCCGTAAATCTGGGAACGAAAGGGATTGAGAACGCGGTGTCCCTTGTGGAGTACTGCAATATCAAAGAGGGAACCGCTTACAGTGACTGGAGAAGGGAACATGGGGTGGAAAACCCGTATGGTATTAAGACATGGTGCCTTGGCAACGAGATGGATGGTGACTGGCAGATCGGGCATAAGACGGCGCAGGAATACGGCCGGCTGGCGCAGGAGACGGCGAAGGCCATGAAGCAGGTGGACAGCAGCATCGAGCTGGTTTCCTGCGGCAGCTCCAAATCCGATATGAAGACATACCCCGACTGGGAGGCGGAGACGCTGAAATATACATATCCTTATGTGGACTATGTATCCTTGCACCAGTATTACGGCGGGCAGGAGCTGGGGACGGAAAATTTCCTTTCCCAGTCGCTTGATATGGAACAGTATATCAAGACGGTTATCGGAACCTGTGATTACGTCAAGGCATGGCACAGATCGGATAAGACGCTGTACATCAGCTTTGACGAGTGGGGGGTGTGGTCGGTGCCGGATCAGGTTGTGGCGGCATCGGTGGACGAAAGTCCCTGGCAGGTGGCGCCGCATCTGAGTGAACAGATTTACACGATGGAGGATTCGCTGCTGTTCGCCTCAATGATGATGAATTTCTTAAAGTATGCGGACCGCATCAAGATTGCGTGCCAGTCCCTGCTGACCAATATCAGTGCGGCGATTATGACCAAGCGGGGCGGGGAGGTGTGGGTGCAGCCCATCTATTATCCCTTCATGCATATGGCCAATTACGGGGTTGGAAAGACACTGCTTGCGGTGGACGAAATACCGTGCTATGACTGTGACATGAGAAAGAATGTGCCCTGTGTAGATTATACGGCGGTTTATCATGAGGAGGGCAGGGAAGTGGTATTGTTTGCCGTTAACCGCACGGAGAAGGAAGCGGAGGTGGACTTGAATCTGCAGGGATTCCAGGCAGTCCGTGTGACGGAGCACGTAACCATGCACTGTGATGACAGGAAGACGACCAATCTGGAAAACCATGATGCGGTAAGACCGCGGGAGACGGACCAAAGCAGTCTTGAGGATAACAGGGTCAAAAGTATTCTGCCGCCTTTTTCATGGAATATGGTGCGAATTGAAATTTTGTGATAAAATAGTGTAAGAAAAACTTCTAATCACTCGCAGCAAGGGCTGCATCGCAAAGTCAGCAAAGCTGACTTGGAAGTACTAAGTCTCACGCAGGAGAATGCCCAAAGTACGGGCATTCTCCGAATGAAAGTTTTCCATAAAAAAAGGGGGATAAGCGGTGGCGATAACAGCGAAGGAACTTGCCGATATGTGCGGCGTGTCGAGAATGACTGTGCATCGTGCGCTCACGGATACAGGAAGGATCAACCCCCAGACGAAGGAATTAATTCAGGCCAGGGCGAAGGAGTATGGATACCGGCCGGATCTTTTGGCGAGAGGTCTGGTAAAAGGGCAGACTTTTTACATAGGCGTGGTGGTGCTTGATGTGAACAACAGGTATTTTTCGCAGATGCTCAGTGCTATTGGCACAGAGGCGCACAAGAGGGGGTATTTTGTAAACATCACGCTCCACGAAGAGAATAAAGCGATGGAGAAGGAGCAGCTGGAGCGGCTGGTGGATTATCATGTGGACGGCATTATCCTCTCCTCGGTCAATCAGGGAGAGGAGTATCGGGATTTCCTGAGAAGTCTTGATACTCCCATCGTTACCATAGGCAACAAAATAGCGGACGGCATTCCTTTTGTGAGTATCGAGGAGAGGAAGGCGGCAAGGAAAGCCACGGAGACGATTCTGAGTAAGGGCTACGAAAAAATAGTCTTTGTGTGTCCGCCGCTGGAGCAGACAGAAGGCAACACCTATGTGCACAGGCAGCGCCTGGAAGGCTTTACGGAGGCGGTAGAGAAGTGGAAACAGGCGGAGAAGCCGGACGTGGAGAGCCTTGTGATCAGTGAAAAGACGTCGTATGCAAAACGGGCCTATGAAGAGTTGATTAAGACAAAAAAGCGGACAGCTTTTTTCTGCGCAGGAGATATTTTTGCACTGGATATTATGAAATATATGGCGGAAAAGAGGAAAAAGGCCGGGACGCATTACGGTATTGTGGGATTTGACGGCATTGATATATTGGATTATGTGACACCGCGGCTGTGTACGATTTATAATCCCGTAGAGCCTGTGGCAAAGGAGGCTGTGAAGCTTCTGTTTAAGCTGATGAACGGGGAAGCGGCGGGAGATGAGACGGTGATACTGGACTGCCAAATGATGGCGGGTGATACGCTGTGAAAACGGGTTGATGTGTGACAGGAGGATAGACGATGGCGACGACAAAGGAATTTCACGATTATGTGGTGGGAAATCTGCAGAGAGTGGGCGATGTGACCACCAGAAAGATGATGGGAGAATACTGTGTTTACTTCCAGGGGAAGCTCGTCGGCGATATCTGCGACAACTGCCTGTTTTTAAAACCGACGGAATCGGTTCTCCGTCTGCTGCCTGACGCGGACAGGGATTACCCTTACGAGGGTTCCAAAACGCAGATGGTAATCGTGGAGGATGTGGAGAACGAGGCGCTGATGGCGGAAATCTTACAGGAGATGTACAGAGAACTGCCGGAGCCAAAGAAGAAGGCGAAGAGAGTTTAGAAATATTTAACAGGCATAAACTGCCGGGGCATGGTATACTGGCCGTATAGGAAATCTGCGGATCAGCATAACAAGGAGAAAGCTATGCCGAATACAAATACAACCAAGACCGCGCTGGGGGAATCTTTGAAAAAACTCGTTCTGACAAAGCGGCTGGAGAAGATAACGATCAACGATCTCACGACGGACTGCGGCATCAGCAGAATGGCGTTTTACTATCATTTCAAGGATATTTATGATCTGGTGGAATGGGTTTGCGTGGAGGACGGAAAGAAAGTCTTGCAGGGCAAAAAGACATATGAGACATGGCAGGAGGGCATGAGCCAGATTTTTGAGGCTGTTCTGGAAAACAAAGCGTTTGTTTTGAATGTGTACCGCAGCATCGGCAGGGAAAAGGTGGAGGGATATCTCTACAAGCTTACCTACGAAATGCTAAAGGAAGTGGTGGAGGACAGATGCCGGGGTGTGGAGCTTTTGGCGGCGCACAAGGATTTTATCGCTGATTTTTACAAGTATGGATTTGTTGGAATTATGCTCGACTGGGTCGGTCACGGCATGAAGGAAGATTATGAAGAAATCGTAGAAAACATGGGCGTTATGCTGCACGGCAATATCGCCCGTTCCATCAAGAATTTCGAGAAGGCGGACGGTGGAGCGACGGAGAATGCTGCATTTTAGGCATTCTCCTAAGTGAGACAAAGCTGCGAAGCAACTCCTAGAATTTTTCCGTGAAACAGTCTCTGCTGTGAGTGGCTAGAAGTTCTTCTCACTTTACATATGGGGCGGAATGATAAGTTTTTTATCATTTCGCCTTTTTTGTAAATTGGTAAAAGTGGGAAGAATGGGTATGATAACTTTAGTAATCAAAAAGAAAACAGCGGCGGATGGGAAACCGCCGGAATCAGGAAAGGTGGAACATATATGGCAAACAAGAAGAGTATCGGACTTGGCGTGGCGGCTGTGGCGGCAGCAGGAGCAGGTGCGGCGCTGGCGGCGAAGAACTTACAGAAAAAGGCCCATGTGGGGCCGGAGCCGGGACAGGCGGCGGACGACAGCTTTGACGGAGGAGATACGGGAAAGGCTGCGGGCAGAAGCCACAGAAAATACACGGAACTGGATTACCGCAACACTGAGCTTGGCAGATACGATAAAAACAGCAAGGGTATCTATTACAGCAACGGCAACTATGAGGCGTTCGCAAAGCCGAAGAAGCCGGACGGCGTGGATGAGAAAAACGCCTACATCGTGGGCAGCGGTCTCGCCTCTCTGGCGGCGGCGTGCTTCCTTGTGCGCGATGGACAGATGCCCGGCAGCCACATTCACATTTTGGAGTCCATGGACATTGCGGGCGGCGCCTGCGATGGCATTAATGACCCCACCAGGGGTTATGTGATGCGCGGCGGCAGGGAGATGGAGAACCATTTCGAGTGCCTGTGGGATCTGTTCCGCAGCATCCCTTCCATCGAGACGCCGGGCGTGTCGGTGCTGGACGAATACTACTGGCTGAACAAGGAGGACCCGAACTACTCCCTCTGCCGTGCAACAATAAATAGAGGGCAGGACGCCCACACGGACGGCAGGTTCAATCTGAGCCAGAAGGGCTGCATGGAGATTATGAAACTCTTTATGACAAAGGACGAAGACCTCTATGACAAGACCATCGAGGATGTGTTCGACGAGGAAGTGTTTGACTCCACGTTCTGGCTGTACTGGCGCACCATGTTTGCCTTTGAGAACTGGCACAGCGCACTGGAGATGAAACTGTACTTCCAGCGCTTTATCCATCATATTGCGGGGCTGCCGGATTTCAGCGCACTGAAATTTACGAAATACAACCAGTACGAATCCCTGATTCTGCCCATGCAGAAATATCTGGAGGCAGCGGGCGTTGACTTCCAGTTTAACACCGAAGTGACCAATGTCATCTTCGGGTTCGAGGGGGATAAAAAGATAGCCAAGGCGATCGAGTGCAAGGTGAAGGGCGTGGAGAAAGGTATTATGTTAACCGAGAACGACCTTGTATTCGTGACCAACGGAAGCTGTACCGAGGGAACCATCTACGGCGACCAGAACCACGCGCCCAACGGGGACGCGGAGGTGCGCACAAGCGGCTGCTGGAGCCTCTGGAAAAATATTGCGAAGCAGGATCCTTCCTTCGGGCGTCCCGAGAAGTTCTGCTCCGACGTGGCGAAGACAAACTGGGAGTCGGCTACCGTCACCACGCTGGACGACAAGATTCTTCCCTATATCGAGGCGATCTGCAAGCGCGACCCGAGAAGCGGCAAGGTGGTGACCGGCGGCATCGTGAGCTGTCAGGATTCCTCATGGCTCTTAAGCTGGACCATCAACAGGCAGGGACAGTTTAAAGAGCAGGATAAAAAGAAAGTCTGCGTCTGGGTGTACGGTCTGTTCACGGATGTGGAAGGCGATTATGTGAAGAAACCCATGAAGGACTGCACCGGCAAGGAGATCACACAGGAGTGGCTCTACCACTTGGGCGTGCCCGTGGAGGAGATCGACGAGCTCGCCGAGAAGAGCGCAGTCTGCGTACCTACCATGATGCCTTATATCACCGCATTCTTCATGCCCAGAACAGCGGGCGACAGACCCGACGTGATTCCCGACGGCTGCGTGAATTTCGCGTTCCTCGGTCAGTTTGCACAGACCCCGAGAGACACCGTGTTCACCACAGAGTATTCCGTCAGAACCGCTATGGAGGCCGTTTACGGGCTGCTCGGCGTGGACAGGGGCGTGCCAGAGGTTTGGGGCAGCGTTTACGATATCAGGGAGCTTCTCTCCAGCAGTGTGAAGCTGATGGACGGCAAGTCCCCGCTGGAGATCAATCTGGGACCGCTCAACCCCGTGAAGAAGCTGCTGCTCAAGCTGGTGAAGGGCACGGTGGTTGAGAAAGTGATGCGGGATCAGGGTGTTTTGAAGGAATGGATGTAAAACTATGCTATAAGGGAAGAGTTTTGCGAAAAAGATGGAAAACAGGCGGCGCGGTTGTGCCGCCTGTTTTATGTGCGAATAAGCAGAGAAGGAAGGCTTACGGCGAGCAACGCGAATGAAAAATACAAAAAAGAAATAGCTAATATGTTAGTCAAAACTTGCGCTATTAAGAAAAATGAGATAATATATGATCTATGAATATGAATTGTCCTTTTCTCTCAAAGACACCGGGAGAGATACAGGAGATGATCGCGGGGCGTTTACGCGCAATCCGCAGAAGGCGGAAAATTTCACAGAAAAAATTAGGCGAATTATCGGGAGTAAGTCTGGGTTCTGTGAAGCGGTTTGAGCGAAGCGGCGAGATTTCCTTTCTCTCCCTGATTAAAATTGCATACGCGCTGGGACTGGATGGCGAGCTGGAGCATTTGTTTGAGGAGACGCCGCCGCTGTCGATAGAGGAGATCATCCATGGAGAGGATTGAGCATTTAGATGTGTTTTACCATGAGAGGAAAGTTGGCACGCTGGCATGGTATCAAAAGCATCTGGCGGCTTTTGCCTATGAACAGGAGTGGATGGAAACCGGGTTTCCTATCAGTCCCTTTTCCCTGCCGCTGGAAAAAAAAGTGTTTATCCCGCGCATGGATCCTTTCAATGGTCTGTTCGGGGTGTTCGCGGACAGCCTGCCGGACGGATGGGGACGGTTTCTGGTGGATCGGCTGATGTTAAAAAACAGGATAGATCCGGCGGCAGTCGGCACCCTGAACAGGCTTGCCATTGTGGGGGATTCCGGGATGGGCGCACTTTCTTATCGTCCGGCGATTCATAGGAACGAGGGCGATTCGGTAGCGGAGCTGGATCAGATTGCGGGAGAGTGTGAGAGGCTGCTTAAGACAGAATATACAGAGGACTTAGACCAGTTGTTTCGGCTGGGCGGGTCTTCCGGGGGAGCGCGCCCCAAAATTCTGACGGAAATAGACGGGGAGGAGTGGATCATCAAGTTTCCCTCTTGCGACGATCCAAAGAATATCGGAAAACAGGAGTATGATTACTCGCTCTGCGCGAAGGCGTGCGGTATTGAAATGGCGGAGACCAGACTGTTTCCGTCGGGGAGATGCGCAGGTTTCTTTGGAACGAAACGGTTTGACCGCAGGGAGAATGCCGACGGGCAGGATAGAAAAGTCCATATGATTTCTGTCAGTGCGCTATTGGAAACGTCACATCGGATTCCCAATCTGGACTATCATCTCTTGATGAAACTGACCTTGGAGATTACAAAGGATTTCTCGGAAGTGCAGAGAATGTTCCGGCTTATGTGCTTTAACGTGTTTGCCCACAACAGGGACGACCACTCCAAGAACTTTTGTTATTTATATGACGAGCCAAACGCCTGTTACCGCCTTGCGCCCGCGTATGACCTCACTTACAGCAGTTCGCTGAACGGGGAGCACGCGACCACCGTAGGCGGCAACGGGGAAAACCCGGGAATGGAGGATATACTGGCGGTGGCGGAGCAGACCGGTATCGGTAAGGCGCAGGCGGGAAAGATTGCGCGGGAAGTCAGGGATTGTGTGAACGAGATGCTTGCCGGGTATCTGCGATAGAAAAAGCCTGACAGCGGTGTAGTCAGGCTTTTTCTGTCATGGCAGGGGCTGCCTGATGATTTCCAGCATCGCCGCGATATCCTCTGCCGCCATCGTCACTTTTGACTTTTCGATCAGGATGTTTCCTCCTGTCATAATGTAGGACGGCATGATCCGGATTCCCTCGTAATAGAGTTCGCTGTTTCGCAGTTTGTAGGTGGAAATGGCGGGAACCGCGTTTTTCTTTGATGCTTTTTTCGTAATCATGTTAAAAGCCTTCTTTGCCACATCACCCATAAGCATAATGACCTTTACGTTGGGAAATAAAGAAAGCTCCGCTTCCAGACAGGGCAGGCTGTTTTCAATGCTGCACTTATCAATGGTGTATTCTGACTTAGGAGTTTTTACGGCGTTTGTGATATAGATTCCCAGTTCCAATATGTCCTGTATGGAAGTAACCTTCGCCCCTGCCATCTGAAATAGCGGAATCGTTGTATCCAGATAATCGGCGTCGGCGGCTCCGTAAAAATCCTGTGAGGGGTCGGAGGGGACGACCTCATTGATCATAATTGCCCTGACCGTGAGCGGGTCGATTTCAATACTGTTCAGATAGATGCCGTTTGCTATGCCTGATTTCGTTTCAAGTTCCGTTTTTATATTCATATCTCCATGCTCCTTTTTGCAGTCTGGATGCTAATAGGATAACACAAAAAAGGTGACATCTTGTGTCAACTTTTTGGAAAAGGAATAAATGTTTAAAAAGCATGAGTTTCCTGAGTTTTCAATACTTCTAATAATTCATACAAATTGTTAATGCTATCCTTTTCTTCATCTCCAATAAAAATCAGTTTTTCAACAGGCGTGCCAGATTTTTCGGCAATCATTTGTAATCCTCTGCAATTCGGTTTCCGATATCCCGAAACAGAGGATGAGACATAATAATCAAAATAACCCAATAATTCCGAGATATCCTGTTTGAAAGATTGCGATATCTATATGCCACGGTTCCAATAATTTTGTAAAAATATACGCTGCGGAATACTCAATCTCCCGACCACTAATGCGCGGGTTAAATTCCTAAATCCACCCACGAATCAGGCATTCCGACATACTGCATCAATGTTCCGCCCAAATCAAAAACTACCGTTTTCATAGCTACTTGGTTTCTCACATTCACAATTTTAGATTACCAGTCAGAATTTTTACAGCCTGTTTTACATCCTCTGGTGTCAGCCCGATTGTCTGGTCCGTTTTCACTTGATGCCATCTGATCTGTTCATTGTGCAAATCGAGATCGTCAAGGACGACCCATCCCATAACATTATTATGTAAACTTATCCACAACAGAATCTCGTCGGCTTTTACCAGACTGAATTTCTTTGTTTTTCTGATTTCTTCAGTAGCTAAATCTGGCGTTACCCCGCTGATGGACAAATTTTCCTTTGCCAATAATTCTGCCAGTTTCGCGGCTTCTGTGCATAGTGGTTTTAATTTGGCGTCAAACCAGAAACGCCAGCCGGAATGAAGAATGATTTCTGCATCTGTCTCTTTTACCAAACGTGCCAGTAGTTCGATTTTTTCCGCATCAATCAATGTGCCATCACTGATTTCCGTCTGGTGACTGTCATTCCAGAAATAGGAATTGAGCACACCGTCTATATCCAGAAATAAAACCTTTGACATGATATTTTGGTTCTCCTTGTAAGTATCTTTATTTTAGGAAAAAATATAACGTCTGTTTGGGTGAGAATAAATTATCGATACATTTTGCATTTCTCTTCAAGTAATAGGAAATCGTTACACCTTTTTGCTAATGCAGTGGAAGTTCCTTTGTTAATTTTATGCTTATATAGTTCCCATGCATTATTTCTTATTTTGTCCTGAAGTTTTCTGATGATACGATATTCAGTCATTAATAATTTTTTGAAACATATTATTGATATTAATTACTGCGTAGTTGCCAACTTTTATAAAATCTAATCCATTTTTCATTTTTTCATGCTTGGCTTTAAAGGAGGATAATGGAGCAAAGTAATTCATGTCATTTACATTTAAAATAACGCCAATATATTTTCGATTATTTTGTTGTCCGGGCTGTTTATTATGAAATAGATGGGGAGCATATGGTAAAAGATAGTTTATGTATTCTGGATTGACTTCATATAATTCAATAGACAATAAAAAATCCTCCTGCTTATAGAAAATGGGGCGGAACCCCGCCCCACTGTTACGCTCGCGCTTAGAGTGGCGAAACACTCGCTTATAACTGTCTCGCTTAAGGGCTGAGATATGCCCGCTCATAACTGTCTCTGTTAAAGGTCGAGATATACCTGCTGTTAAGCCTTGGGCATTAACTTACATTTATTATACGCAAAAAATTTTTTTATAGCAATAGTTTTTTATGGGTCGATAGATATTATATGACCGCTACATCGGCTTCAAATTCCGATTCAGTCTGTCCACCATCCACACAATCCGCTTTTCCCGTCCGGCGTCCGTCTTTGCGTCGAGGTACGCTTTCGTGTAAGTCTTTTTAACAGATGGGGACATAGCCAGAAAGTTCGTGTAAGCAGGCTCATATTCTTTTAACAGAGCGGAGAGCATTTCAATCTGCTCCTCCGTAACTGCCGCGGGTTTTGGCTTGTCCCACTGTCCGTTCTGTTTCGCCTCCTCGATTTTCTTTCTGCCGTGGTCGGTCATAATGCCCCGTTCTTCCAGTTCTTTGACCAGCGCCTTGTTTTTCTCAGACCATTTGCTGTTTTCCCGGCGCTGCGAAAAGTATTTGTGATAACTTTTCTCGTCGATGCTCTGCATCTGCCCGTCAATCCACCCGAAGCAGAGGGCTTCTTCCAGCGCCTCTCCGGCTTTCAGTGTTTTCGGTCCGCCCGCTTTGCCAAATAAGAGCCAGACGCCGTCTTCTGAGAGGCAGTTGCCGGTAAGCCAGTTTCTAAATTCTTCTCTGGTGGAGAAGTGTAGGGTGTCGTTCATGTTGTCCTCCTTTTGCTGGCAAAAGCAGCATACGTTCACTTATATTTACTTTACTCTGAAGTTTATATCAAGGCAATCATTTTTTAATGGGAAAAAGAAGAGCGTGGAAGGATAAAAAGGATTGACTTTCAGTGTCCGTGTGTTACGATGAATTTATCATGATTTTACAGGGCTGAATTGTATGTTTTGTAGATTCGCAGAATGTAAAAGACTCTATGGGAACTTTGCGGCGCATTGGGAAAGGGGTAAATGGGATGTGGAAGAGAAAGAAATGGGATGAATGGCAGGGGCAGTTATCACAGGAATTGGGGATACAGATGCAGAAATCTTTTCAGGTCGGTGTATTTGAAGAGATTACAAATCCTGAAATCCTGCAGGAAGCGCCTGAAACAATGAAGTCGCTCAACAGCCTGTTGAACTGTGCCAATCTGCTGTTAAACCATGCGAGAGAAAATATGACAATGCTGAACCGGATCAATCATTCCGGTATGTGGTCCATGTATTTCGGGAATGGGCTGGAGATCAGCCGTGTCATGTATACAGAGGAGTTTCGTGAAATTACGGGCTACACGAACCGCGGAGAGCTGGAAGATACTTTGGAAGCGTGGACGGATAAAATCTATTCACCGGATAAAGACCGCGTCATGCGGGAATTTTATGACACCATCAAGGACAACACGGGGCAGAAAGTGTTTGACGTGGAATATCGGCTGGAGACGAAGAATAACGGGCTGCGTTGGCTGCGTATGGCGGGAGAGGTGGTGCGGCGCGGCGGAAAACCCTTTGAGTTTATCGGCATTATCACGGATATCACAGTCGCCCACAACAATGCCGCGGAGCTTGATGTTTCCACAAAGCGGCATGACGCGATTGACTCGATTCTCAATGAGGGCTCGTGGAGTATGAATGTGGTGGACGGCGACATTGCCAATCCGGAAAATCCTTTCTGGTATTCCGAGCAGTTTCGGAGACTGCTTGGATTTCATTCCGAACAGGATTTCCCCAATTCGCCCGATTCTTATTCCAATTTAATCCATGAAGACGACAGAAGACGTGTCATGGAGGCGATTTTGCATTATGTGAAGTCGGGAACGCAGCATCCGGCACTACAGCAGGAGTTTCAGATTCGCCATGCGGACGGCGCATACCGCTGGTTTCAGATGACAGTCACCGCAGTGTTTGATTCTTCCCACAAACCGATCGTTTTAGCGGCAACGGCGCTGGATGTGACCGAGCAGAAACGCAGCAGGGAGATTTTTGAAGCGGATATGGGAAGGAGCATCCAAAGTCTTGCTGAAGGGCTTGATAAGATAAGCGCGGTCGTTGCGGACACTACGGCGGATATGCAGGATCTGAATGAAAAGCAGGACAGCATCACAAAGGCGGCGGCTGCCGTGAATGAGAAGGTGAAAGAATCTCTTGAGATTATTTCACTGATTCAGGAGATTGCTTCCCAGACGAACCTGTTATCCCTGAACGCCTCCATCGAAGCGGCAAGGGCGGGAGAAGCCGGACGGGGCTTTGCCGTGGTTGCGGATGAAGTAGGTAAATTAGCGGTTTCCTGTAACGAGACGTCCGAACATATTTCCCGGAGCCTGGATGAAATGCGGCAGGCGATCGAGCAGATTCTTTCCAAAATCGAGGGCATGGACCACGCCGTACTGGCACAGTCCGCCAATATGGGAAAGATCAAAGATATGACGCAGGAACTGAATGCACTGTGTGATGAGGAGAAGAACATAGCGCAGACGGTGTTCGCGGAGTAAAAAAAAGATGGGGCGGAATTTCCGCCCCACCCCGCGCCGAGTCCGCGAAGCGGATCTCGCAATTGAGCGAAGCTCAATTTGTTATAAATCATAATACATCATAAACTCTGCCGGTGTAGGAATCTGCCCGGCTTCTTTTGATTCCGCGCGTTTTCTTGCAATCCACACGTCGATCAGCCGCTCCGGGAACACGCCGTCCTTCGTGAGATAGTCGTGATCTTTCTCCAGTGCATCCAGCGCCTCGTCCAGCGATTTGGGCAGACCTTTTATTTTCTTCTGCTCTTCCGGGGAGAGGGTGTAGAGGTTAAAGTCGTAGGGACCCCAGCCGTTTGCCGCGGGATCGATCTTCTTCTCGATGCCGTCCAAGCCCGCCATCAGGATCGCCGCGTAGGCGTAGTAAGGATTGGCGGTGGCGTCAGGGTTTCGCAGCTCGAAACGCTTTGCCTCCGGGGATTTCGCGTAGGCGGGAATACGGATGACCGCGCTGCGGTTGGATGTGGCGTAGCCCACCGTCACGGGCGCCTCATAACCGGGCACCAGTCTCTTGAAAGAATTGGTGGAAGGGTTGGTGAAGGCGCACAGGGACGCGATGTGGGAGAGAAGTCCGCCGATAAAGTAGTGGGCGGTCTGGCTTAAGCCGGAGTAGCCGTTCTCGTCGTAGAAGACGGGATTGCCGTCCTTCTTAAGAAGCATATGTACATGGAGCCCGTTGCCCGCTTCCTTGTAGATGGGTTTGGGCAGGAAGGTGGCTGTCTTGCCGTCCCGCGCCGCTATGTTTTTGATGATATATTTGATGATCATGGTGTTGTCCGCCATGGTGGGCATATCGGCAAGCTCCACCTCGATCTCCATCTGACCGGGACCGCCCACCTCGTGGTGGTGGTATTTCACTTTGATGCCCCAGTTTTCCATTTCCACACACATACGGCTTCTCAGGTCGTAGCCCACATCCTGGGGCGCGGCGATGTGGTAGCCGCCGTGGGTCACTTCGTAGCCGTTGTTGCCGGGCGTATCCAGCCGGCAGTTCCAGTCCGCCTGTCTTGTGTCTATCTGATAGGCGCACTGTCTTTTTGACACTTCGTAGCGGGCGGAGTCGAACAGATAAAATTCAAATTCGGGTCCGATCACCATCTCGTCCGCAACGCCGGTCTTTTTCATGTAATCCATGGCGCGCAGGCTGACATTTTTCGGGTACTGGTCGAAGGGTGTGTTCTCCCCTTTTCCGATCACACAGACGTTGCCGCACATGGTCAGCGTGGGCACTTCCGCAAACGGATCCACGTAGGCAGTATCCGGGTCCGGCAAGAAGACCATATCGCTCTTCTCAACGGGCGCGTACCCGTAGTTGGAACCGTCGAAGCCGATCCCGTAGACGAAGACGTTCTCATCAAACCGCTCCACCGGTATGGTGATGTGACGCCAGCGTCCGTCGATGTCTGTCATTTTGAAGTCGATCATGCGGATCGCCTTCTCCTGACACAGTTTTCTGATTTCTGCACTTTTGTCCATGATTCCTCCATTCCGAAGCGTTCTGTGCTGAGGAACGCGAACCGAATCTCAAATTCGGTTCTGCGATCAGGAAATTTGTGACGCTTCTGCACAAATTCCGATTGAAAAATAAGGTCATCAGACTTATTTTTCAATTTTATATCCCCCTGTCTGGTTATTCAGCGGCATGCCTGTGCAAGATGGCAGGCGCTGAATTGTATGTATAATAACACTATACTATAGAAAAAGTGCGACGGTAAAGATGAAATATAAAAATTGAAAGAATTGTGCAGCAGATTGTTCTGTATTGGAAAAATGTGATACGCCGAGGAGGCGTGTGTGTGGGAAAAGTCGTTGAAAATGCGCCTGCGAAAGTGTTATACTGGAAACACTGGGGCGGTAGTGTGAGAAATGCGAAAAGTACTTCTAAAGACGTCCCGCCATAGGACGGGACGCCAAGAAGTACTAAGTTTCGCATAAGAGAATGCCTGAAATACGGCATTCTCCGCACGGATTTGAGTCACAGCTAAGCTGTGACATGGCGGTTAGAGTGAAAAGTAAGTCTGTGGCTCTGACATGGAGGTAACCATGACGACGAGAGAGGAAGCGCTGCAGTACGGCATGACGTTTCCTGACGTGTATCAGGACATGCCTTTTCACGACACCAACTGGGTGTTGGTGAGATGCGGCGGAAACAGAAAAGCGTTTTTATGGACATATGAATATCAGGGTTCCATGCGGATCAACATCAAGGTGGATCCGGCGTGGCGGGATTTCTGGCGGCAGACTTACGAGTCTGTGATTCCGGGCTACCACCAGAACAAGGAGCACTGGAACACAGTAATTTTGGACGGTACGATACCCGACGAGGACATCAAACGCATGATTGCGGAGAGTTATGATCTGGTAACGGGAGGAAAAAGAAGAGGAACGCGTGTTGAGGATGCAAAGAATGGGAAATAAAAGGAAGTGGAAAAGAACGCTGCCGGTTCTGCTGGCGGCGCTGTTGTGGGTTGAGGGGACGCTGGGAACGGTCTCTGCGGCGGAGCCCGTCATACAGGGGCTGTCTGTGGAAGCGGAAGGCAAAGAGACAATGTCCGGGGAACATGCCGGCATCTGTGAGGAGACTATTGCGGTAACGGAAAAGTCGGAAGAATGGGACAAGTCCGCGCTTGCGGCACAGGAGGCGCCCGGAGAGGGAGAGCAGTCTGGCGGGGAAGGAAATCCGGAGCAGGGCGGCACAGAGACACCCGGAGAGGGAGA
>CAJUBE010000047.1 GCA_910584725.1 uncultured Lachnospiraceae bacterium
GCGGAGAATGCCGTATTTCAGGCATTCTCCTGAGTGAAACATAGAACTTCTTAGCTCAGCAGCCATTGCTGCTGAGCTTTAGAAGTTCTTTTCACTCTAGTTTCTGTAGCCGTCGCGGATCGCCTCCGTCATCTTAACGGCGCGCGCATTCTCCTTTACATCATGTACACGCACGAACATCACGCCGCGCTGCACGCCGTAGACAGTCGTTACCAGCGTTCCTTCCACCCGCTCATTCACAGGCAGATCCAGACCCATACCGACCACGGATTTCCGACTTGCACCGAGGAGCAGCGGATAACCGAGGGAATGGAATTTCTGCAGATTATCAATGATTTCCAAATTGTTCTCATAACTTTTGCCGTAACCGATACCGGGATCCAGAATGATCTTATCATAAGCGATCCCCTTGCTGTTTGCCAGCTCCAGAGAAGATTCCAGATCCCAGAGCATCTCCTCAATCAGATTTTTATACTTCGGCTCCTTGCGGTTATGCGCCAGACAGCAGGGAAGTCCCGACTCCGCAATCACCTGCGCCATGTTTTCATCATACTTTAACCCCCAGATATCATTAATCATATCTACGCCCGCCGAAATGCCTGCTTTCGCCACCTCGGATTTATAGGTATCCAGAGAAATCGGGACGTTAAATCTGGATTTAATCGCCTCGATTATCGGAGCCACTCTGTCAATTTCCTCCTGCACGGAAATCTGTGTATAGCCGGGTCTTGTAGATTCCCCGCCCACATCCACAATATCCATACCATCTGTTATCATTTGTTCTACATGATATAAAGCCTGATCCAGATCATTATACTTTCCTCCGTCAGAAAAGGAATCAGGTGTTATGTTGAGTATTCCCATCACGTATGCATGGCCTTTGGTTCTGAAATCTCTCTGTCCTATCCTCATTTTCCTATCCTCCGCGTTCTTTATTGTATGATTACTTATCCACAGGATTTCAATTTGCTAAATCCTGATTATATACTTTGTTCTCTCCGATCATCTGGAAAAAAAGCGCCTGCCACTTCGGTTCTTCCTGAAAACATCCTCTGGACGCCAGCGTCATCGTCCTGCTCCCGGGCTTCTCCACCCCCCGCATCGTCATACAGAGGTGCTCCGCCTCAAGCATGACAATCGCGCCCTGCGGCTTTAAGTGTTCCATAACAGCCTCTACGATCTGAATGGTCATCTGCTCCTGAATCTGGGGTCTTCTGGCGTAAACCTCTACCGTCCTCGCCAGCTTGCTTAACCCCACTACCTTTCCGTCCGGCAGATAGGCGATATGCGCCTTTCCGTAAAAAGGCATGAGATGGTGCTCACAAATAGAATAAAAGGTGATATTTTTTACAAGAACGATCTCATTACTCGCGACGGCAAACGTCTTCGTCAGATGCTCCCCCGCATTCTCGTCCATCCCCGCAAAGATTTCCCCGTACATGCGGGCGATTCTGTCCGGCGTCTCCCGCAGACCTTCCCTGTCCACATCCTCGCCGATGCCCTCTAAAAGCAGTCTGACCGCCTCTTTAATTTTTGTCTGATCTACCATGGGTATCTCTCCTGATCGTATCTCTGTGCCCGACTATATCCATCAGCTCCCCCAGATAGGAAAGAGAGCCGAACGCAACGATAACGGCATCCTTGTCCTTTCCTGTCAGGAGATACGCGATTTCCACCGCCTCCTGCACGCTGTCCGCCGCTGTTACCGCCCTATGGTACTCTCTGGCCGCCTGCGCCAGCTCAAGCGCCGACAGCGCGCGCTCCTTGATAGGCGGCGTTACGGTAATGATATGGGACGCCAGCTCAAAGGTATGCCGAATCACCTTGTCATATTCTTTGTCCTGTAACATTCCCATTATATAAATTATTTTCCTATTTGTAAAATAAAAACGAATACTTTCCGCCAATTTTTTAGCGGCATCCTCATTATGCGCGCCGTCCGCAATAAAGAGCGGCCTCTTCGCAATCACCTCGAAACGCCCCGGCCATTTCGCGTGATAAAGCCCCTGTCTCAGTTTCTCCTCCGGCACCTGAAAACCGCACCTGGCAAGCGCCATAACCGTCTCTACCGCCAGGACCGCGTTCTCAATTTGAAACTGCCCGGGCATGGATATCTCCAGATCCTTGTACTTGTCGTAGTCAAAGCTCTGCTTCGTCACGCCGTACCTGATATGTTTCGCGCGGGACAGATCCGCCGTGAGAAACTTTCCTTTTTTGATAAGAGCGGACTGCCGCAAAACTTTCATTACTTCCTGAGACTGTTTCACCGATATCACATAACACTTGTTCTTTATAATGCCCGCCTTGGCAAGCGCAATCTCCTCCAGGCTCTCCCCCAGAATATCCATATGATCCATGCTGATGGACGCAAAGACCGCCGCCAGCGTCGTATTCACCACATTTGTTGCGTCCAGCGCGCCGCCCAGTCCTGTCTCCAGCACCACCAGATCGCATTCCTTGTCCAGAAAATAAAGAAAGGCAACGGCCGTTTCCACCTCAAAGAGCGTGGGATGCGCGAACCCTTCCGCCGCCATCCGCGCCGCGGCCGCCTTTACCGGTTCCAGATACTTACAGAGCCCCGCCTGTGTAATCTCGCGGCCGTTCACCTGAAAGCGTTCCCGATACTCCCTCACGGCAGGGGAAATATATCTGCCGACCCGGTATCCTGCCTCCTGCATGATTGTGGAAATATAGGCGAGCGTGGAACCCTTGCCATTGGTGCCGGCGATATGTACAAACTTAAGCTGCTCCTGCGGATCGCCAAGCTCCGCGCACAGGCGGCGCATGGTATCCAAGCCCATGACGCTGCCAAGAGGCCGCAATTCCTCCACATACTGCATGGCTTCACGGTAGTTCATGGCTCCTCCCTTCCTTGTATAAATACGCCATACTCGGCAATACTGTCTCTATGAAAAAATTTTTGCACAACTTCATTCACTGCGGCCTGCTGGGGTGGTTTCTGGAAATCACCTTCACGGCCTTTCACGCCTTTCGCAGACGGGATATGAAACTGCCCGGCGCAACAAGCATCTGGATGTTCCCCATCTACGGACTTGCGGCCTTTCTCGCCCCTGTCTGCCGTCTGTTAAGGAACCGTTCCCTGCTGTTTCGGGGACTGACTTACACAGGGCTGATCTTCACCGGGGAATTTCTCACCGGCATGTGGTTAAACCGCCGGGAACTGTGTCCGTGGAACTATGAACGCTCCCGCTGGAATCTGGCCAAAGTGATCCGCCTCGACTTCGCGCCTGTCTGGTTTGTCACAGGACTCCTCTTCGAGCGGCTCCTCCGGGAAAACGATCCCTCCCTGCGTCCGACTGACCCCCGGCAATAACCGCTCTCTGCCGGCAGACACCCGCGCTCAATCGACATCCATGTCGATGTCATCCGCGTCGATATTCAGGGTATTCATCGTGCGCCGCTTTCTCCGCGCAATCTCAGAGGCGTGTAGAATATAATCCTTGACCTCTTTCGCATGTTTGATATGTGAAAGATATAGCTGCGGATGCGTATTATCCCCCGTGAAGCACGCCACCGTGCCCAGCCCGAAGATGCGCTCCACCAGACTAGTCTTTAACTCCACGTCCTGTACTTTATATAAATAACAGTCGTTCTCTGTCGTGTTGAGTAGGCCCTCGTTAATGGTAATCACACGCTCATTCACCGTATATTTTGTAAACGTAAAGGGCAGACCGAAAAACAGCCACCGCTTGCGTTCCACGTATTCCTGCACGTCTTCCTTTTCCTCTATATCCTGCATTTCCTCTCTGTTTTCTTCCATGCTTCTTTTCCTCCATCCCGCTTTTCGGAATTATATATCCAGAATTAGTGTACCACATTCACCCCCATTTCACAATCTTCACATTTTGTCCCGTCCTTTTATCCCACTTGCGCACCCCCTTTCTTTGTGCTATGATATACAAAATATAGTAAACGGATTGTAAACAAACCACATGATAAGGAGGATGCCTCATGACAGCTAAAGATTGTATCGTAGGGCGCAGAAGCATACGCAAATTTAAGGCAGACGCCGTTTCCCACGAGCTTTTAGAAGGGATCGTCGAGACCGCTTCCTACTCCCCGAGCTGGAAGCACACACAGATCACCCGCTACATTGCCGTGGAGGGCGCGTTAAAGGAAAAGATAGCCAGAGAGTGCACCACCATGTATCCCCCTAATGGTGATATCATTGCGGCGGCGCCCGTACTGATGGCTGTTACCATTATCAAAAACCGCAGCGGTTTCGAGCGCGACGGTTCGTTCAGCACCCCCCGCGGCGACGGCTGGCAGATGTACGACGCCGGTATCGCATCCCAGAGCCTCTGCCTTGCGGCATATGAGAAGGGGCTTGGTTCCGTGATCCTTGGTCTTTTCGACCAGAGCGCGGCGGAAGCTCTGTTACAGCTTCCCGAGGATAGGGAACTGGTTGCCCTTATTCCGATCGGTTATCCCGATGAGTCGCCTGTTGCTCCCCGTCGGAAACCCGTGGACGAATTGTTATCTTATCTATCATAAATAAAGAATAGAAGAGAGTTTTCTCTTCTATTTTTTTCGACCATACAGCAAAGGAGTGTTGCATCTTTATGAGACATTTAATGAACCCACTTGATTTTTCCGTGGAGGAACTGGACAGACTCTTTGATCTGGCTAACAGAATTGAAGCCAATCCCGCCAAATACGCCCACGCCTGCGACGGCAAAAAGCTGGCCACCTGCTTTTACGAGCCGAGCACGCGCACACGCTTAAGTTTTGAGGCTGCCATGCTGAATCTCGGCGGACAGGTACTTGGCTTTTCTGACGCGGCTTCCTCCTCCGCCGCAAAGGGCGAGAGCGTTTCCGACACCATCCGCATCGTCTCCTGTTATGCGGATATCTGCGCCATGCGCCATCCCAAAGAGGGCGCGCCCATGGTGGCGGCGGAGCGCTCCGGCATCCCTGTCATTAACGCGGGGGACGGCGGACACCAGCACCCCACCCAGACACTGACGGATCTGCTCACCATCCGTTCCTTAAAAGGACGGCTCGGCGGCTTTACCATCGGCCTGTGCGGAGACCTGAAATTCGGAAGAACCGTACATTCCCTCATCAACGCCCTGATCCGCTATAACGATATCCGTTTCATCTTCATATCTCCCGAGGAGCTAAAAGTGCCCGACTATATCACGGACATGCTGACGGAAAAGAACATTCCCTACGAGGAAGTGATCCGCTTGGAAGATTGTATGTCGGAACTTGATCTCCTCTATATGACAAGAGTCCAGAAGGAACGCTTCTTTAACGAAGAAGATTATGTGCGGTTAAAAGACTTCTATATTCTTAATAAAACCAAGCTTTCCGCCGCCCGAGAGGATATGCTGATTCTCCATCCCCTGCCACGCGTCAACGAAATTTCCGTGGAGGTGGATGACGACCCGCGGGCCGTCTACTTTAAGCAAGCGCAGTACGGCGTCTATGTGAGGATGGCGCTGATCCTGACCCTGCTCGGCATCGAGAGCTGATTATAAAATAGCATCAGTTATTAAATTGTGCCCAACAACGCAGATTTGACTGTCGAGAGCTCCTATAGCATAAAGAAAGAAGGTATCCCATATGTTAAATGTTGGAAAAATTGAGGAAGGCTTCGTGCTCGACCATATTGAAGCGGGCAAAAGCCTTGAAATCTATCATCATCTGAAACTGGACAAGCTGGACTGCACGGTAGCCATCATCAAGAACGCCCGCAGCAATAAGATGGGAAAAAAAGATATCCTGAAAGTAGAGTGCGATATTGACACACTGAACCTGGATATCCTCGCCGTAATCGATCACAATATTACCGTCAACGTCATCAAGGACGGAGAAATTGTTGATAAGAAAGAACTTGTGCTCCCCCGCGAAATTCACAACGTACTGAAATGCAGAAACCCCCGCTGTATCACTTCCATCGAACAGGAGCTGCCGCATATCTTCGTGCTGGCGGATGAAGAAAAGGAAATATACCGCTGTAAATACTGCGAAGAAAAGGCGGGCAATTCCTCTACATGGTAAGCAATCCGTATCTGCTCCACATTCTTCCATGATTTGCGCTGTCCGGATTCCCCATAAAGATCAGAAAGACGCCCCGTTCAACAACGGGACGTCTTTTTTACCTACCTTCACATTTTATACCTGTGCTACATCCTTCATGGAGAAGCTGATTCTGCCCATCTTATCCTTGCCGAGACATACCACCGTCACCTTGTCGCCGAGGGTAAGCACATCCTCCACGCGGTTGATTCTCTCCTTGGCAATCTTGGAGATGTGTACCATGCCTTCCTTGCCCGGTGCGAACTCGATGAACGCGCCGAACTCCTTGATGCTCACTACGGTGCCTTGGAAGATCTGTCCCTCCTCAAAGTCCGTGGTAATCATCTTGATCATGTCTACAGCCTTGTCCATCATCTCGTGCTCCGTGCCGCAGACGGAAACCTGTCCCTCATCGTTGATGTCGATCTTCACGCCGGTGCGCGCAATGATCTCATTGATGGTCTTGCCGCGCTGACCAACCACATCGCCGATCTTGTCGGGATCGATCTGGATGGAAATGATCTTGGGCGCGTAAGGACCAACCTCCTTGCGGGGTGCGGAGATCGCCGGGCTCATGCAGTTCGCCATGATGAACTCCCTCGCCTCGCGGCATCTGCCGATGGCGCCTTCCACGATGGGCTTCGTCAGACCGTGGATCTTGATATCCATCTGGATCGCCGTGATACCGTCGTGGGTACCTGTCACCTTGAAGTCCATATCGCCGAAGAAGTCCTCCAGACCCTGAATATCTGTCAGCAGTACGAAATCGTCGTCCGTCTCGCCCGTCACCAGACCGCAGGAGATACCCGCCACCATCTTCTTGATGGGCACGCCCGCCGCCATCAGGGACATGCAGGACGCGCAGGTGGAAGCCATGGATGTGGAACCGTTGGACTCAAAAGTCTCCGACACGGTACGGATCGCGTAAGGGAACTCCTCCTCAGAGGGGAGTACCGGCAGTAACGCTCTCTCCGCCAGTGCGCCGTGACCGATTTCTCTTCTGCCCGGACCTCTGCTCACCTTTGTCTCGCCTACGGAGTAAGACGGGAAATTGTAGTGGTGCATATATCTCTTGCCCGTGATGTTCGGGTCTAAGCCGTCCACTTTCTGAATCTCCGAAAGAGGCGCCAGCGTGCACACATTGCAGATCTGTGTCTGACCTCTCGTGAACATGGCGGAACCGTGCACTCTCGGAATGATATCCACCTCTGCCGCCAGCGGGCGGATCTGGTCTAACGCCCTGCCGTCAGGACGCTTGTGATCCTTTAAGATCATCTTGCGCACGGTCTTCTTCTGATACTGATATACCGCCTCGCCGAGCACCGCCAGATACTCCTCGTTCTCCGCGAACGCCTCCTCCAGTCTCGCCGTGATATTTCTGATATTCTCCTCGCGCACCTGCTTTTCATCGGTGAAGACAGCCGTCTCCATCTCCTCGGGCGTCACGATCTTTTTCATGTCCTCAAACATCTGCTCGGGAACCGCGCAGCTTTCATAGGTGTGTTTCGGCTTGCCCACCTCTGCGACAATCTGGTTGATGAACGTGATCAGCGTCTGGTTTACCTCGTGCGCCTTGTAGATCGCCTCCAGCACCTTGGCCTCCGGCACCTCATTGGCGCCCGCCTCGATCATCATCACCTTCTCCGCGGTGGAAGCCACAGTCATTTTCAGATCACCCTTGTCCCACTGCTCCTGGGAAGGATTGACAATCAGCTCGCCGTCCACCATGCCCATCTGCGTCATCGCGCAGGGACCTGCAAAGGGGATATCCGAAATACATGTCGCGATCGCCGTACCGATCATCGCCACCAGCTCCGGACGGCACGCCGGGTCAACGCTCATCACCAGATTGTTCAAGGTAACGTCGTTGCGGTAGTCCTTCGGGAATAAAGGTCTCATGGGACGGTCGATCACGCGGCTTGTCAAAATCGCGTTCTCAGAGGGCTTGCCCTCTCTCTTGTTGAAGCCGCCGGGAATCTTGCCTACGGAATAAAACTTCTCCTCATACTCCACGCTGCAGGGAAAGAAATCAATGCCATCCCTCGGTTTATCGGAGGCCGTCGCCGTGGATAACACGGTGGTCTCACCATACTGCATGAAAGCGCAGCCGTTTGCCTGTTTGCCGACTCTGCCGATGTCCACCCGGAGGGTACGCCCGGCGAGCTCTAACGTGTAACTCTTGTACATAATCTTCTCTCCTTCTTCTCTCTTCTCTTTACTCTCGTTCATCACGCGCCACTCGTAAAATCGCATATTCCATGCTCTCCGCTGCTGCGCAGCTTCTTTTACTTGTAAGCGGGCGCTCCCTCAGCCCTTCAACCATTTGTCAATTTCGTGCAAGCACGATTGGCCCTATAGTTTCGGTCTGGATGAACTGTTATAATTATATGAGAAGAGCGGATTTAGGGTCGGACCTGCCAACCCTATCTCCGCTCATCATCCCTTATTATTTACGAAGTCCAAGTCTCTCGATCAGTGCACGATATCTCTCGATATCCTTCTCTTTCAGATAGCCGAGCAGTCCGCGTCTCTGACCTACCATCTTCAGAAGTCCTCTTCTGGAATGATGATCCTTCGGATTCTCCTTCAGATGCTCTGTCAGCTCCTGAATCCTCGCCGTCAGAACCGCTACCTGTACCTCCGGTGAACCGGTGTCACCCTCGGATCTGGCATACTCTTTGATGATCGCTGTCTTCTTTTCCTTTGAAATCATAAGTTCTCCTTTCCCTCAGGGGGTTACCCTGATAACCGCCTGACACCAAGAAGGGGTCGGAGTGTCCCGCCTCTGCGTGCCGGCTGAAATTCATACCGTCATATTCTACCACAGTGTCCCCGCCTTGTAAAGCTTATTTCCCATGGATTTTTAGAAAATGAACGCTTCTCAGCATTTTGTGTGCATAAATCGTTGCACTTCACACCAAATAGCTGTAAGTGGGTGCAAAATCTGACATTGGGTGTGAATTGTAACCGCAAAGTTAGTCGCCCTGACGATAGCCTTCCCCCAGCTTTGCGACAATTTTATCATACTGTCTGTACATCTTCTGCACTTCATTTTCCAATATATAGTAGTGACGCACATAGGGCACAAGCAGCACCAGAAACGCCGCCACCACAAGGAACCAGCTACCCGCGCCATCCGTTCCCAATGCCATCAGCAGAAACGCCATCCCAACGGACAGCACGGCAAACAGGGCGAAAATCACCGTGACAATCAGATGGATCAGCCGCTCGTGCTGGAAAAATCCCACCTGTACGAGATGTTCCTCCCTGATCCGCTCCCAGTCCACATCCTCCCGCAAGAGCAGCTCGTCCATATATTTTCGATAGGTTAAAATCCGTTTCTCCATCTTTTCCCCTGTTCCCCGCACCGCTTCAGTCGTACAGGATCCGCACCGCCTTGAAGGGCGTGCGGTAGGACACGTTGGAAATCTTAATGCCCGTCTTGGGACTGCTGGCGTGGACTACCTGCCCGTTTCCGATATAAATCGCCACATGGTTGATGGTCTTGCCCTTTGCGTAGAAGATCAGGTCACCCGGCTTCGCCTCCGACACCTTGATGGTGGTGCCGCAGTTTGCCTGCGCCCTGGAATTCCGCGGCAGCTTCACGCCGTACTTCTGAAAGACCCTCATCACAAAGCCGGAACAGTCTGTCCCCTTCGTCAGACTGGTGCCGCCCCACACATAGGGGTTCCCGATAAATTCCTTGGCATACTGGCAGACATCCACCCGCACATCGGAGACACCCTGCCCGTAAAGCAGCTCCGTCATGGTGACCGCCGTCCCAAGCTCCGCGCTGACATCCACATACTCCGCGGAGACATAGACCTCGTCGTTGTCCAGAAGCACCTTGACCCAGTCGCCCTCCACGGCCGCCACCTCAAGCTCCTCGCCCATGGCGACCAGCGTAATTACCTCCGACTCCGTGTTCGCTTCCGCCCGAACCTTCAAACTGTCCGTGTTCACCTTCGCAACGGTAACCGCCAGCTCCTCCGCCTTAAATTTGGCGGGGACTCCTGTCAAGAGATAATCCAGACTCACATACCCTTCCACGCTCCCGGATTTGATATGCGCCCAGATATCGTCCGTATCAATCACCTCACAGGCCGCGTTTCTGGGCAGTTTCCCCACAAGCCTGCCATCCTCCGCGGCGATGGCGCGGATATTCAGGTTATCGCTGACATCCGCAATCCCCAGATTCGTGTAGCCCCAGTTGGCGTTCTTGGCCCGCTCGTAGGCAAGCTCATAATCCTCCGCCGTCTTGTCGGAGATCATGATCTCGCCCCACCCGATCGCGTCCTCGTCCAGCACATCCTGCGCCGTCTCCACATCATTTTCAGAAACACTCTCCACTGCGCTGTTCCCGCTGACCTGTCCGTCCTCCTGCGAATCCTTCTCCACTGCCTCCATATCCAATTTCAACTGTCCGATCGGCAAAAGATCAGGCACAGGCATGGAAGCTTGTACCGCAAATGAAGTCAGCAATAAAGTGACACCCGTTATTATTAAAATTTTTTTCTCTCTTTTCATGTAAAGCCGTTTCCTTTTCCCCGTATGCAGCTTTTTGTAACATTTCTGTAACAATTACGGGGTTATTATAACAATCACACTCCTCTCTGTCAAGCATCGGGCATCTAATTCGGCTCAAAGTAGCTGTTTGCAAACGCGATATTTGTGGCGTGGTCCGCCACTCTCTCAAGTCCCGACACAATATCCGAGAACATCGCGCCCGCCTCGGGCGTACACTCGTTGCTGGAAAGCCGCTCGATGTGACGCTGCTGCAGCTCTTTTTCCTTCTCGTCGATCGCCTCTTCCAGATTTCGGATATCCTCCACATGCTCCTCTGTGCTCTTGACAAACATCTCAAAGGAGAAGCGCAGAATTGTATTGACCATATCAATCATCTCGCCCAGCTCCCGCTGTGCCGCCTTGGAGAAACCGACGCCGGTCTTTTCCCTCTGTACCGCCGCGTCCACAATGTTCTCCGCGTGGTCGCCGATCCGCTCAATATCGTTTACCACATGGAACAGCGCGCCGATGCTCTTTAAGTCCTCGATAGGTAGGGTTGTCTGGTTAATCTTCACCAGATAGTTGGTAATGGCGTGGCTCAAAAAGTCGATGTTCTTCTCCACCTCGTAAACCTCGTCGATCTCCTCCTGATCGAGCGTAATCAGCGCGTTCATGGCGCGGTTCAGGTTCTCGTTTGCAAGAGAACCCATGCGATCCAGCTCCTTGATGACTTCCACCACCGCCGTTGCCGGATTTAAGACCACTTTCTCACCGATATACTTCAGCTGGTAGCTGTCCCGGTAACCGATCTTCTTGTCGTCGCCGGACACAAGCACATAGGTCAGCTTCACGATCTGTTTGATGAAAGGCATCATAATGATAACCTGAAATACCTTAATCAATATATGTGCATACGCGACCATACGGCCCGGATCGCCGTGTGCCAGAACCGACAGGCCGCCAACAATCTGATCTACTGCCAATGTAAATATTATGTAAACTATAACCGTACCGATCACATTGAATACCAGATGGATCGCCGCCGCTCTCTTTGCGTCTTTCTTACCGTTCAGGGAAGCTAACAGCGCGGAAGTGCAGGCGCCGATATTACAGCCGAGAATAATAAACATGCCGATCTCCATGCTCATCAGTCCCTGATTCGCCAGAAGCACCATGATACTGACCGTCACGGAAGAACTCTGGATCACCGCCGTCAGTATGGTTCCGAGAAGAACCGCCAGAATCGGGGATTTGAGGGAGGCGAACATAAGAAGCACCGCCGGGGAATCCTTCATGCCGGACATGGCGCCCGACATGGTGCTCAGCCCCATAAACAGAACGCCGAAACCGATAATGACCTCCCCCCATTGGGATACCTTCTGCTTCTTTACAAACATGACAATGAGTACACCCACAAGCAGAATCACGGGGGCAGCCTTCTCCAGTTTAAAAGAAACGAGCAGCGCCGTCACCGTCGTACCGATATTCGCGCCGAAGATCACGCCCGCCGCCTGCGTCAGCGTCATCAGCCCGGAGTTTACAAAACTGACTACCATCACGGTACACGCCGAGGAGGACTGGATCACCGCCGTAAAGAACACACCTACTAAGATCGCCATAAAACGGTTGGTCGTCAGCCGCTCCAGTATCCCTCTGAGCTTCGCGCCCGCCACCTTCTCGATGCTGTCGCTCATAATGCGCATACCATACAGGAACAACCCGAGACCGCCCGCCATGGACAGAATAATCGATATACTCATCTTGGTTTAACTATCCTTCCTTTGTTCTTTTCCCCATTGAAAAGCTACACGGTTCTATTGTATCGAAAAAAAAATCCTCTTACAACCCCTTACGACAAAAAAAGACTTTTGAAAACGCCTACGGAAAATTTCTCCCCGCCTCCACATCGGCCTCGATCTGCCGTCGCAGCGTCTCCACGTCCGCAAACGCCTGCTCCTCTCTGCGGAATGCCAGAAGCTCCACCGTCATATCCCTGTCGTAGACCTCTCCCGCAAAATCATAGAGATAAGTTTCCACCCCCAGGATCCGCTCCTCCGAAACGGTAGGCTTGTATCCCACGTTAGAAATCCCCCGGTATGTCTGATCCCCGAGTCTTGCCCGGGAATAGTAAACGCCGTTCGGAGGCAGAAGCTTTCTTACGTCCGGCAAAAGGTTCGCCGTGGGCATACCGAGTTTCCGTCCGAGCTGTCTGCCGTGGACCACCTTCCCGCTCACACAGTAAGGCGCGCCCAGCATGGCGGAAACCGTCTCCATCTCACCTGCCCGAACCGCCTGCCGCACTCTGGTGGAACTGACTTCCTCCCCGTCCACGCGTACCTTGTCGATCAGTTCCACCTGATACCCGCAGGTTCCGGCATACTCCGCCAGAAGCGCGTAATTTCCAGCGCCGCCTTTCCCAAAGGAAATATCCGGCCCCGCGCACAGATAAGCCGTCCGCATCTGCCCGGCCAGATAACGGGTCACGAAATCCGCAGGCTTCGTGGCTGCCGTCTCACGGTTTAACGGAAACTCAATCAATACATCGATTCCCAGCCTGGAAAACATCTCTCTTTTTTCCTCTCTGGTAGACAGTTCCTTCGTCTCTCCACCGAAGAAGGATGCCGCCGAGGTATCGAATGTAAACACCACCGTCAAGAGCCCCTGCTTTTTCTGCTCCAATACCCGTTCAAGGAGCCGACGGTGGCCCAGATGAATCCCGTCAAACTTCCCAAGCGCCACGGCGCTTTTATTTTCCAGCTGAAATTCTGTTGTGTTTTCTACAATTCGCATACCGTCCGTCCCACTTCTGTCTCTCTAACCGGCTTCTGTCTCTGCCGCGTCATGCCCTGTTCTCTCCCGCAATTACTGCATATTCTCCTGAAATGATTCTGATAACGCATGATATTATTTATCTGCCAAGAACATTTTCACAGGACGCGCTTCCCCCTCGCCTGCATGGTACTCGTAAATACCATAAAACCGCCCGGTCTCGTCGTACATCCGCAGCCGTTCTTTGTCCCGCGGCAAATCTCGCGCCGCAAGCATTGCGGCGGGAATTTTGTTCCCGTTCTCCAGGAACCTGCACGCCGCAGACATCACCGTCACTCCCCTGCAGTCTCCGAAAACAGCGTCAGGCGAAACAATAACACTAGATATTTTATCTTCATCCCGCAGCTTTTCGATCTCCGAAAGCCGCAGCGCATTCTCAATTCTGAATATTCCCACCCTGCTTCGTGTCAGAGCTTCCATCGCGCCGCCGCAGCCAAGTTTCTCTCCGATATCGTGGCAGAGCGTCCGAATGTATGTGCCCTTCGAGCAGACTGCCCGGAACCTGACCGTGGGAAGATTCATTTCCAGAATCTCCAACTCACGAATATGTACCGTGCGGGGAGTCCTCTCCACCTCTTTTCCCGCCCTTGCCAGCTCATAGAGCTTCTTACCGTTCACCTTGAGGGCCGAGTACATCGGCGGAATCTGCTCATAATCACCGATAAAATCCAAGACACACGCCCGCACCCGCTCTTCTGTCAGTGCCGAAAGCGTCTCCTTATCCGCGTGAAACAACACCTGTCCCGATAAATCCTGGGTGTCCGTCTTAACCCCCAGCCTGAGCACGGCGATATACTCTTTATCCCAATCCGTCAGCATGTCGCACAGTTTCGTGCCCGAACCAAAACATACAGGAAGCACGCCGACCGCGTCCGGGTCGAGTGTCCCTGTATGCCCTATCTTCTTCTGTTTACAGATGCCGCGGAGTTTCGCCACAACGTCATGTGACGTAAAACCCGCCTCCTTATAAACATTCATAATGCCGTTGTACATAATTCTTTCTGTCTCTTTCTGGCTCTGACGTACCGCCGCCATGCCCTGTCTCCATCTTACGACATGTCAGACGCTACGCCTGCTCCTTCGTCCAGCCAAGCTGAGCCGCAATCTCCCGCGACAGGTTGTTGATGTTGTCGTGATATGTACCGTTCATCGTGCATCCCGCGGCACGCACATGACCGCCGCCCCCGAATTTCACAGCCACCTCCGCCACATTGACAAGACCGTTCGAGCGCATACTTACCTTGTATTCCAGCGTGCCCGTCTCGTACATAAAGATGGCGCAGTCCACACCCTTTACTCCCTGTAAATAGTTGACGATGCCGTCCAGATCCTTCGGACCCACACAATAAAAATCCATCATACGCCGACTCACCATGCTGACAATACATCTATTGTCCATAAAGCGCACGCTTCCAAGAATCGCCCTGCCCATAATCTGTGTCTGGAAATAAGTCTTCTCGTAGAAGGTTTCCTCTATCAACGCCGAAAAATCAAATCCAAATTTAAGCAGTTCCGACGCAATCTGCATCGTGCGCGGAGAGGTGTTAGAATAGCGGAATACGCCTGTGTCGTGGGCAATCCCGATATAAACCGCCTTGGCGATCTCCACATCCACCAGCTCCGGCTCCATCAGCTCATAGAGCAGCTCCGACGTAGAGCTTTTCTCCGGCTCTATCACATTCACATCCCCGCAGCCCGTATTGCTGACATGATGGTCAATATTGACACGCCTTTTTGCCCGCTTAAAAATAGGCAGCGCCTCTCCCAGCCGCTCGTCGTTACAGTCCAGCGCAAAGAAGACATCATAGATTTCATTATTATTAAAATTGGATTTAATATCTTCGATTCCCTCTAATACCCGGAACGGAGCCGGCGGTTCCTCCAGATAAACGTCAATCTGCGCCTTCGGCAGCTCCTTTTTCAGATAATGGTACAGCGCCAGGCAGGAACACACACAATCCCCGTCAGGCCGCATATGCCCGCCGATCGCCACTGTCTTTACATCCCTTAATTCGTCAATCCTCTTCATTTTCACTCCTCTTATCAGATAAAACGGCCTTCCGGTCCGAGGCCACCACTTCCTCAATCCGCTTCGACATATTCACCCCGTAAGCGATGGACTGATCCATAATAAAATGGATCTGCGGTGTATTGCGGAGGTTGATGGTTCTGGCAAGCTGTCCGCGTATATACCCCTCCGCACTCTTAAGCCCTGCCAGCGTATCCGCCTGCGCTTTCTCATCGCCAAGTACGCTGATCCACGCCTTGCAGGTTTTTAAGTCGGGGGCAACCTCCACCGCCACCACCGAGGTCATAGGCGCAATCCTGGGATCCTTGATCTCGCCTCGGATCATTTCCGCCAGCACACGCTGCACCTCCCCGTTGATGCGGGTATTTTTGACACTGTTTTTACGCATGATATTCCGTCCTTTCCATCGTACCGCTACGCATAACACTTGTTATATCCGTAATCAGCGCGGCACCTCCACCATGATGTACGCCTCAACGATGTCCAGCTCTTCCATCTTGTCGAAGCCCTCAAACACAAGGCCGCACTCGAAACCGGCTTTTACTTCCTTCACATCGTCCTTGAAGCGTTTTAAGGATGCCAGCTCGCCCTCATAAATCTGCTCCTCGCCCCTGCGGATACGGATCTTACAGCCTCTCTGGAACTCGCCGTCAAGCACATAGGAACCCGCGATATTGCCGATAGCGGACGCCTTGAAGATCTGGCGCACCTCCGCGTGGCCGATGATCTTCTCCTCGAAGATCGGGTCTAACATACCCTTCATAGCCGCCTCGATATCCTCGATCGCCTGATAGATCACCTTGTAGAGCCGCACGTCCACACCCTCGCGCTCCGCCACAGTCTTCGCCTGCGCGTCCGGACGCACGTTAAAGCCGATGATAATTGCGGAGGACGCCGAAGCGAGCGACACATCCGATTCGTTGATGGCACCCACACCCCCGTGGATACACTTCACCACCACTTCCTCGTTGGAAAGCTTCATCAGGCTCTGCTTCACAGCTTCCACGCTGCCCTGCACATCCGCTTTGACGATCAGGTTCAGCTCCTTCAGATTGCCCTCCTGGATCTGGTTGAACAGATCGTCGAGGGACATCTTCGTCTTAGTATCTGCAAGCATCTCCTCTTTATGCTGCGCCATGTAAGTCTCAGCATAAGATTTCGCGCTCTTGTCATTTTCATGGACGATAAACACCTCGCCGGCGCTCGGCACGTCGGATAAGCCCAGAATCTCCACGGGCGTAGAAGGGGTCGCTTCCTTCACTCTTCTGCCCTTGTCGTCGATCATGGCCCTCACCTTGCCGTGGCTCGCACCCGCAGAGATAAAGTCACCCACATGGAGCGTACCCTTCTGCACCAGCACTGTGGCAACGGGACCTCTTCCCTTGTCAAGTTCCGCCTCGATCACCAGGCCTCTGGCGTTTCTGTCCGGATTCGCCTTTAACTCCAAAATCTCCGCCGTGAGCAGAATCGTCTCCAGCAGATTCTCAATGCCCTCTCCCGACTTTGCGGAAACCGGCACAAACTCTGTCGATCCGCCCCAGTCCACCGGGATCAGCTCGTACTCCGTCATCTCCTGCTTCACACGGTCAATGTTTGCGTTGGGTTTATCAATCTTGTTGACTGCAACGATAATCTCGATCCCGGCCGCCTTCGCGTGGTTGATGGCCTCCACCGTCTGGGGCATCACACCGTCGTCGGCCGCCACCACCAACACCGCGATATCCGTGGAGTTGGCGCCGCGCATACGCATGGCCGTGAACGCCTCATGACCAGGCGTATCTAAGAAGGTAATGCTCTGCCCCTTCGCGCTTACTGTGTACGCGCCGATAGCCTGCGTGATGCCGCCCGCCTCCTTATCCGTCACGTTTGTCTTACGGATCGCGTCAAGCAGGGAGGTTTTTCCGTGGTCTACGTGACCCATCACACAGATAACCGGGGGACGCGCCACCATCGTGGAGGCGTCCTCTTCCTCCTCACGCAGAAGTTCCTCGATCACATCGACCTTGACTTCCTTCTCGCAGATGATCTCATACTCGATGGCGATATTCTCCGCCTCTTCAAAGCTGACGTCCGAGTTCAGGGTCACGACCTGCCCCTGTAAAAACAGCTTCTTGATAATCGCGGAGGGCTGGATCTTCATCTTATCTGCCAACTCCTTGATCGTCAGGGTATCCGGAATCGTGATCACTTTGATCTGCTCTTCCTTGGACGTCTCAGGCTTTTTCTCCGGCTTGATGAAGCGTCCCGCCTTGTTGCGGTTCTTTACCGCAGCGTCGTCCTCCTCGTAGATGTGATCCTTCTTCGACCGTTTATCCCTGTCCTGATTTACTCTGCGCTTTTCGTCATCCCTGTGCTTCTCCGCATCCTTGCCGGGCGCCTCAGCGATAAAGTCCTTCGGACCGTTATTTTTCTTAAATCGATTGTCCTGCCCGCCATTTCCTCTCTGAGAGCGTTCACCACCGCCGCCGTTCCTGTTACCAGCGAAGGGAGCGCCGCCACTCTTACGATCACCCTGACCGCCGTTATAATTCGGCCTGCCCTGGCCCTCAGGCCTGCGATTTTCTCCTGCACTTCCCACTCTCTCCTGTCCGGGAGCCGGTTTCGCTCCGGCCGCCATATTTTTATTGTTCTCCCGCTTCTCCTGCTGCCTCTGCTCCAGCCGTCTCTCCTGCTGCTGTTTCTGCCTCACATCGTAAGGCTCCGCCGTCACAGGAATCGGCTTCTGGGTGGGGCGTATGATCTTATGGGGCGCATTCTGCGGCTGTACGGGCCGTGCGCCGTTCGACATCGGTCTGCCGTTTCCGCCGCCCCGGTTCTGCCCGTTTCCGCCGCCCTGAGACTGTCTGCTGCCGCCCATCTTGGAATTGTGGGGATTGCTCACGAAGATGATCCGCTTTTTCTTGGGCGCCTCGCCCTTTCCTTCTCTCTTTTCACCATCCGCCGCCGGCTTTTCAGTTGCGGCCTTCGCCGCCACGGGCTTCTCTCCGCCGGCTGCAGGCGCAGAGCTCTCCTTCTTGGAAGGTTCCGCTTTCTGCTGTTTTTCTTCCGCCTTTTGCGGCTTTTCTTCCTTGGCGGCGGGCGCAGTCTTCTCTCCCTGAGAAGCAAACTCCTTCCTCACCAGCGCGATTGCCTCGTCCTCAATGGAACTCTGCGCTACCTTCACCTCATATCCTTTGGCCTGCAGAAAGTCGATCAGTTCCTTACTCTTCCTGTCTAACTCCTTTGCAAGCTCATGTACTTTCATCTTCGCCATACTTACTACCTCCAACTATTCCGAATCTCCTAAATGCTTCCGTATCGAATCTGCAAATCCCTCATCTGTCACCGCAAGAACCGATCTCTCTTCCTTGCCCATGGAATGTCCCAGCACAGCCTTCGTCCCATGGAACGCACAGGGAACCTCATAAAAATCACACATGTTACTATACTTTTTTCTGGTATTACCCGACGCATCCTCAGCTATGATGACCAGCGCTGCCGTACCGCCCTTGACAGCCGCTTCCGTTGCAAATCCGCCACTGACAACATTTCTGGAGCGTGCGGCGAGTCCCAGCATTGATAATACCTTATCCTTCCCCGGTATCTGCTTCATGCCTGCCCTCCTCAAACTCCTTTTCCAGATTTTCGTATATTTCATCCGGTATGCGCATCTTGAAGGACCGGTCCAGTCCCTTATTCTTTCTGGCTTTCGCCAGGCACGCCCCGTTTTTACAAAGGTAAGCGCCCCGGCCGTTCTTTCTCCCGGTCATATCCAGAGATACAATCCCGTCCGCGCTCTTCAGCACGCGCATCATCTCTTTCTTATCCTTCATTTCGTTACAGCCCACACACTGACGCAGGGATATTTTCTTCGCCATACCGCCCTCACTTTAAACTTACGCCTCTTCGCCGTCTTCCTCTACATACTCTTCCTGCTCATACATTTCAGAGCCGCTCTCATCGTTTTCCCCGTACTCTCCGTCGCTGCCCTCTTCCTCGTAGACTTCTTCGCCGTAATCTTCCTCGTCATACTCCTCATCGTCGTAGACGTAATCCTCATAGCGGAAGCCGGGCGCGTCTTTGGCCTGCGTCTCGCTCTTGATGTCGATCTTGTACCCGGTCAGTCTGGCCGCAAGTCTCGCATTCTGGCCCTCCTTGCCGATGGCGAGGGAAAGCTGGTAATCCGGCACCACCACCTTGGCCGTCTTCTCGTCGGGATCGGCAAACACCGCCACGATCTTGGCCGGAGACAGCGCGTTCTGAATCAGGTTGCCCGGGTTTTCATCCCAGTTTACAATGTCGATTTTCTCCCCGCAAAGCTCATCCACAATGGAGTTCACCCTGGCGCCGTTCAGCCCAACGCATGCGCCAACGGCATCCACGTTCGGATTGTTGGAGCGCACCGCGATCTTCGTCCTGCTGCCGGCCTCCCTGGCAATGCTCATTATTTCCACCGTGCCGTCCTTGATCTCTGTCACCTCGGACTCAAAAAGGCGTTTTACCAGCTCAGGGTGCGTCCTGCTCACCAGAATCCTTGGCCCTTTGGGAGTGTTTCTCACCTCCAGAATGTAAACCTTGATTCTCTCCGTCGGGCGGAAGTGCTCGGTGCGCACCTGCTCATTCTCATTTAAGATGGCGTCCGCCTTGCCCAGATTGATGGAGATATTCTTGCCCATGTAACGCTGGACAATGCCCGTCACCACATCCTTCTCCTTCTCAAAATACTGGTTATAGATTACGCTTCTCTCCTCCTCGCGGATCTTCTGCAGGATCACACTCTTGGCGTTCTGGGTGGCAATGCGGCCGAACTCCTTGGAGCGAATTTCCACGCGGACGATATCGCCCACCTTCGCGGCCGGGTCAATCTCCTTCGCGTCCTCGGGAGAAATCTGCATCACCGGGTCTTCCACTTCCTCCGTGACCTCTTTCTCCGCGTAGCAGTAGTAGTCGCAGGTTTCCCTGTCGATTTCCACCTTCACGTTGTCCGCCTTGCCGAAGTGGTTTTTGTACGCGGTAATCAGCGAATTTTCAATGGCCTCAAAGAGCGTATCCTTGCTGATTTCCTTCTCTCTCTCCAGAATCTCCAGCGCCTCCATTAATTCCTTATTCATTTTCCATTGTCCTCCTATGTTTCCTATAAAAATAAGCAAACGCTTTAAATGTCCAATGCCAGTCTGACCGTCGCGATATCAGCTCTCTCAAATGTACGCGCGGCGCCGTCCTGCTCAATGGTGACAGTTCCGGCGTCAAATGCCTTCAAAATCCCGGAAAATTCCTTCTGCCCGTCTATGGGCTTATAGGCTTTTAACTCCACCGCTTCTCCCAGGCTCTTCTCCATATGACGGTCTTTCTTTAAAATCCGGCCAAGCCCCGGGCTGCTGACTTCCAATATATAGGCGTCCGGGATAAAATCCTCCGCGTCGAGCGCGTCAGATAAGGCCCTGCTCACATTCTCGCAGTCCTGAATGTTTACCCCCCCTGCTTTGTCGATATAGGCCCGCAGATAATAGTCCTTCCCCTCCTTCACATACTCCACATCATAAATTTCCACACCATACCGCTCCACAATAGGGGCAAGAAGGTGTTCCGTCTTCTCCTCGTATGTCTCTCGTTTTGACATAACAATAACAACCTCCTGCACGGAAAAGAGCGGACTCGCAAGTCCACTCTTTATCATTGTAACTATTCTTAATTCTTCTGTATTATAACACCCTTTTTCTTCCATTGCAAGTGTTTTTAAAAGGCGGACTATTTGACAGGGCGGCGGATATCCTTTACTCTATAATTAGTTTTCAATGACGGGGGAAAAAGACATGACAAAAAAACGGAACCGCCTTTTACTGCTGCATCTGTTCCAGAGCTTTCTCACCACCTGGGCGCTGATGAAAGCGGCGCGCATGGAACCGGGCAATATTCTCACCTTTGTTTTCTTTCTTCTGGTATATTTTTTCTACCGGCACGTAAACCGCAGAATGGATCTTCTGCAGGTTTCCAACCGCGTGGCCCTGCTCACCGCGGTCATTTTTACCTCCCTGTATATGCTTGTGGATTACCCCCATTATATAGAGCTTCTCACAAGCCCCCTTTACCGCTTCATCGTGCTGACTGTGATCTTTGCGGGCTTTGTCTGTCTGTTTTACTATCTGCTTCACTTTTTATATTCCTACGCCTGTAACCGCGAAAGGCTGTATCTCCTGCTGCTGACCCGCTATCAGGATATGCCCTTCACTTACGCGGGCAGCCGTCCTCGTGTTTCCGCCTGCTTTTCCGCGTTTGCGAATTTCATCCGCAGCCACACGGCGCTCTGTGCCTTTTTGTGCTGCCTGCTCTGCTGGCTCCCCTACTATCTCTACCAATATCCGGGGATTATGACCCCCGACAGCATCAACCAGCTGGAACAGATTCTGGGCGTGATTCCCTGGTCCAATCATCATCCCTGGGTTCACACGCTGGTGTTCGGCCTCTTCTACCATATCGGCTACGCGCTGACAAAAAATATGGTAATCGCCGTATCCGTCTATACCTTTTTCCAGATGTGCCTGCTTGCGGGCAGCGTGGCCTACTTTATCTCCACCCTGCGCTCCCACAAAATCAGACCTTTCGTCCTGCTGCTGATTACGGCTTTCTATGCGCTGATTCCCTACCATGCCGTCTTTTCCGTCACGGTCTGGAAGGATATTCCCTTCGCGGCGGCAACACTTTTCTTTAGCTGTGCCATCCTTCGCCTGTCGGTGCAGAATCAGATATGCCTCAAAAATCTGGCTGTTCTTTTCATATCAAGTGTTATGATATGTCTTTTCCGCTCCAACGGCTGGTATGCCTTTCTGCTGGCCCTGCCCTTTCTTCTGTTCGGTTTCCGCCATAAGGCAAGGGCAGTCTACCCGCCGCTTTTTGCCGCGCTCCTTCTGGCTGCGGTCGTAAAGTATCCGGTTATGCGTGCGTTTCGCGTAGAGCAGCCCGACTTCATCGAGTCGGTCAGTATTCCCATGCAGCAGATTACGGCTGTTATTTGTAATGACAGATATCTCACCGAGGAAGAGCGCGCTTTGATCGAGGAGGTGGTGGACCTGACCTACATCCACGACCTCTACAATCCCACCTTTGCGGACAACATCAAAGAACTCGTCAGAGCGGGCAATCAGGACTATCTGGTCTCCCACAAAGACGAGTTCTTAAAACTCTGGATTGATCTGGGGCTGCGCTATCCCGGCGACTATCTGACCGCCTACGTGAACCAGACCTACGGCTACTGGTATCCCGACTCCTTCTATCTGGTGGCGGAGGCCGAGGGCGTCAGCGCCACGGATCTGGGCGTGTCCCACACCCCGCTGATCGGCGGGCCCCTGGTCATCAAGACAAAGGAGATCGCTGTCAAACTCGGCAGCATGGTGCCCATCTACGGCACGCTCTGGAGCATGGGCGTGGCCTGCTGGGTTCTGCTTTTCAGCATAAGCGTCTCCGTCATCCGCCGGGACTACCATAAATTGATCTGCTATCTGCCGGGCGCTGCCCTGCTGCTCTCCGTGCTCGCGGCCACGCCCGTGGCCACGGAATTTCGCTACGTTTACTTTCTGGTGCTGTGCCTGCCCTTCTACCTGATCACGGCTGTCCTGCCGGAAGGGGTGGACGCGCCGGATTGAGACAGGGTGCCTTCGGCGGCCGTAAAATGGCGGCAGTCCGTCGCCCGATTTGCTGTGTTCGTATCCGCCCCATTTACGGCAGAAAAATACAGTCCCCCGTTTTCAGATGGGTGTAAACCGTGCCGCCTTCCTCTTCCGCACGCATCCTCTCCTGCGCCGCATCCCCGGTGCAATGGTTAAATCCCACCATACCGATCCCCATATCCCGCAGCTTATCCATCGTGGCTTTGAGCCGCGCCTCGTCCGCCTCCACCAGATGGGAGCCGCCAAAGACCGCATAGACCGGCCTGCCAAAGCGGCTTTGCACCGTCTCTATCATATTTAGGATGCCCGGATGGCCGCATCCTGCAATGACGATCAGCCCGTTGTCGTCTTCCATCACCAGACAGATCTCGTCCGGGAAGTCATCCTCCGCCATCCCGTCCGCCGTCTGCCGCACAAAACGGGCCGGCGGTTTCTCAAAGGCATATTTCCTCTCAAAACCTCCCACGGCGTAACAGCCGTCAAAGAGCCTGCACTTATCCTCACAGACAAGATGGGATATCCCTTTCTTCTCCGGAAACTCCGGCCCGAAGCCGCAGCCCAGATAAGTATATTTGTCGCCGTCGCGGGCATACTTTTCTTCAAAGAACCGCGGCCCCGTCACAAGCGGCGCACATACGCCGTGGGAAACCATGTCGGGATAACCGCCCGCGTGGTCGTAGTGACTGTGGCTTAAAACCACATAGTCCACGTCCTTCAACGACACATGCATCTTCACCGCATTTTTGCGCGCAGCCTTCCCCGCGCTGCAGTCAAACAGAATCTTTTTATCACCCGCCTCCACCAGAAAGGACAGACCGTGCTCCGCGGTGAGCGATCTGTTGCGGGATAGATTGTTTTCCAGTAATGTGCGTATCGTCATCATCTTCATTTTCCTCTCGCTTATTCTTTTATTCTTAAAATATACTACATTTATACTCTTTTGTATATGCCGCCGTATATTCCCTTCCTTCTTTCCCTCTCTGTCCACGCGGCCGGAATAAACGAAATTTTGTAATACTTTTGCCAGAATTTCTCCCCAAATTTCATAGACAATCCGTTTCCGTTGTGCTATACTCAATCTACCGGAGAGAATCATTACTATCATTTAAAACGATATAATGCTTGTGCTGTCATCCAACGAACGAAAGGAGAATCAAAATGACAGACAGTCAAAAGCTCGATCTGCTTCTTTCTGAAGTGAAAGAAGTCAAAACGGATGTCCGAACATTGAAGGATGATGTCCAGGCACTGAAAAAAGATGTCTCTACATTGAACAAGAGAGTTTCCACTCTGGAGGAAAAAGTAATTTCTCTGGAGGAAAAAGTTTCTTCTCTGGATGGAAAAGTTTCTTCTCTGGATGGAAAAGTTTCTTCTCTGGATGGAAAAGTTTCTTCTCTGGATGGGAAAGTTTCTTCTCTGGATGGGAAAGTTTCTTCTCTGGATGGGAAAGTTTCCACTCTGGAAGGAAAGGTAGATAAACTGACGCAAAGAACAGATACCATTGAGGATAACATAGTTCATATAAATTTAGTCCTCGAAAATGAAATACGCGTCAATATTCAACGGGTGGCAGAAGGACATCTTGACCTTTCCCGCAATTTTCATGAAGCCATGAAGCCCAATGAGGAAGTCGAAATGCTTGCCCTCCGGGTTGGTATGCTCGAATCGGATATGCGGAAAGTCAAAGCGAAATTGGCTTAACAAAATGGGGCGCCGTTCATAGCGGCGCTCATTTTATACAGATTAGTATAAATTTCCTCTGAGTGCCCGTGTGCATAAAAAATACCGCAAACCGCTTTATCCGCAGTTTCCGGCATCCTTTAGGGTTGGGCTGTTCTAAAACAGTCAACAGCTCGTAGGGGAATCGAACCCCTGTTTCCGCCGTGAGAGGGCGGCGTCTTAACCGCTTGACCAACGAGCC
>CAJUBE010000048.1 GCA_910584725.1 uncultured Lachnospiraceae bacterium
TCTTGGCGTCCCGTCCTATGGCGGGACGTCTTTAGAAGCACTTTTCACGCTACTCATCCAGTAATCTGTATAGCTCTTCTTTATCCTCCGGTGTCAAACCTGCTTCATACTTTGGACAAAATTTGCGAAATTTGCACGTTTTCTTATGGCACACATGGACACGTACACATTTCCTGATGAGCCATAGGTAAATCACATGTATCACTAAGCATAATATGATATAAGCATAAAAAATTTGCTGTGTCAGATCATTGAGTCGTGTGTGCATTTTTCTCTCCTTCTTTTCTTCTAAAATATGTATGTCCGCGTGTAGTGAATACCAAAATAAATTTCACAATAGTATTAGGATGTGCAAAAATGGTTAATGATACTCCGCAAAAATGATAATGGCGCATTATTCACTTTGAATATATTATAATACAAATTCCTCGAATTGAATAATTTCTGATCTTTAACACGAATTATGGCATTTAATGTGCTAATGTCAAGTAAATTGTTGAGCTTTAACACAAATGGGAAATAAATACGTGAAAATATACGATTATGGCGGGAAAAAGAATATATGCGGGGATCGCATAAGAGAAGCGCGTGTTGTCCAAAGAATGTCTCAGAGCGAACTGGCAGCTAAAATGCAGATTGCGGGCATTGCGATTGAACGTGACAGCATAAGCCGTATTGAAAATGGGACGCGTTTTGTCGCTGATTATGAACTGAAACTATTCGCAAAAGTTTTGAATGTTGATATTGTATGGCTGCTTGCGGGCATAGAAGAAGAGTCGTAGACCGAAGGAGGCTGCGGCGTTTCTTCATTTTTAAATATCGGTTTATCCGATTGAGCGAATCAACCTTGCAACGGGTAAATCCTTTGAAGATGGGGAACATATCCTGTATGTGAATGGAGAATACAGAGGCGAATCCGACCTTGGAAAGCTCATGCATGATTTTAACTGTACACAGGCGTCTGATATGAATTTTGAACTGATGGCAGACCGGACACGGTATCTGAAAGAGAATCCGAAGGGAGTGAGTGAGATGTGCCGCATCATGGAAGAGATGAGAAATGAATCCTTGAAAGAAGGAATAAAAGAGGGCATGAAAGAAGCAGCGCTTCGTATGTTAGCTGCCGGGAAATATGCCTTAGAAGAAATTGCGAATATTTCAGGGCTTTCTCTCGAAGAAGTAAATCAACTGAAAACGGAGCGAAATGCATAAAACGATGCCATAGAGCCGGGAATCCTAAATACAGGTTTCAGGTTCTATTTTTGTTACTGCGATTGCAAATTTTTTGTGAAACTAATAAAAAGTTCTTGATAATTTGTCTGAGGGGGAGACGAAATGAAACAACGACTTGGCTGTTCGATTGGCACATTTTTCCTGTGTGTATTTATCACATCTCTATTTTTCCCAATTATCGCAAAAGCGGACGTAGGTCCAAAGCCGTGTGTTTTTATTACTTTTGAAAACATGGGTGAGGAGACATGCTATGGCACTTTATTGTCTGAATCTTCTTCCAAGGGACCGGCGTCGGCATGGGACGGCGATGCGGCGCATGTGGATATCGGAAATCTGGATCGGGATATCTGGGAAGCTTTCGCATACTATCAGGATGTGGACGGTTACTATTTTCTGCAGGAGGCATGGCTGTGCAGCGAGAGCAAGAGGCTGAGCTGGACCTATTATCCGCCCGATCCCTTCAAAATTCTGCTCTATTACCCGGAAACGGATACGTTTGCAGTCAGCGGCATTTGCGAGCGGTATGCTTTTGACAGTTATTTTTCGGTGGATATGAGTGGCGTTGATCCTGATGCCGCCGGGACGCAGGAGCCGGTTCTCATCGCGAAAAAGAGCTATGATTATACGGGAGAAGTGGTTTCTCTGATCATTCGCACGGTTCTAACGATTGTTCTTGAAATGGGGATTGCCCTTTTGTTCGGTTTTCGTCAGAAACGTCAGCTTACTTTGATCGCGTGGGTCAATATTGTGACGCAGGTCATTCTGAATGTAAGGTTAAATATCGTCAATTACAATAGGGGATTTCTGGCGTTTCTGGTTTTCTATTTCTGCGATGAAGCGATTGTCTTTCTGATAGAAGCCGTACTGTATGGCATTCTGCTCCGCAGGATCAGTGAAAAGCCGGTTCCTGTGTGGAAGACGTTTCTCTATGCGCTTGCCGCAAACGTGGCGTCTTTTCTATGCGGTATTCGGCTCGCGGTTTATATTCCGTCGATTTTCTGACTTCAAATTTTCTGTTGACATTAGTATAACAATAAGTTATATTAAAAGCATAACAACATGTTATACATAAAAGGAGAAGACACATATGCTGCAGAAATTGTCCGACGCGGAACTGGAAATTATGAAAATTATTTGGGAAAACCCGGAGAAGACGACCCTGTTTTCCTATCTCATGGAGGAACTGGCGGCGCAGGGGAAGCCCTGCCAGAAAAATACGCTGATCGTCCTGTTATCCCGGCTTGTTGGGAAGGGGTATCTGGGTGCGACGAAAATCGGGCGGCACAACGAATATGCGCCTCTGATTTCGGAGACGGCATACCAGACGGCGCAGACCCAGCATTTTATAGATAAGGTCTACGAGGGGAGCGTCAAGGGACTGGTCACCAATCTGATTACGGGAGACATGCTTACGGAGGAGGAGTACGAGGAGCTGAGAGCGCTTCTGGAAGGAGGGCGGAGAGGTTGACACAGATTTTTAAGACAGTTTTGTCCATGTCCCTGTCGGGAGCCGTTCTGATTGCGCTTTTGCTTTTCGGCGTCAGACTTGTGAAAGGGAGACTTGGCAGACAGTGGCAGTATTATATCTGGCTGATTGTTGTGTTTCGGCTCCTGCTTCCGTTTGGCCCGGAGGTAAGTCTGTTGGGACGCGCATATCAGGCGGCGGATCGCATGATGGCACAGGCGATACAGGGTACGAAGGAGACGGGACTAAGCGGACAGGACAGCGTAAAGGATACAGCGCAGAGCGTCGGGCAGAACGCGGGGACGGGCACAGAGCGGAGCGACGGGCAGGATACGGAACAAAACAGAACACAGGACACTGTGCGGCAGGGGATGGAAGCTGTCGGGGAAAAAGCGGAAGAGTCGGTGGCGGAGAATGACAGGATGATGGCTGACAGCTTACGGCAGGCGGATGGCAAAGAGGCGAGTTTGGGACTCGGGCAGGTCTTTTTGAGAGCAGCAGCCTTTGCCGGAAACTATCTCTGGGTGATTTGGCTGACAGCGGCGTTTGGTATGCTGATCAGAAAAGGAAGCATGTACCAGAGTTATATAAAATATGTGAAAGCCGGAGCGGAGCCGGTCTGCGACCTTGCCCTTCTGGACCAGCTTGCGGTGACGGCAGATCAGCTCGGAATTGGCAGGACGGTGGAACTTTGTGTGAATCCTCTGGTTTCTTCGCCAATGCTTGTGGGATATAGGAATCCCTGCATTGTACTGCCGGACGCGGATGTGCCGGAAAAGGATTTTCAGTATATTGTCATGCACGAACTGACCCATTATAAACGGCGGGATATCTGGTATAAATGGCTGGTGCAGTTTGCGGTCTGCCTGCATTGGTTCAACCCGTTTGTCCATTTGATGAGCCGGGAAATTGACAGGGCATGTGAGTTTGCCTGCGATGAGGCGGTGGTTGCGAAGATGGGGTATGGCTATGCGGCGGACTACGGGAAAACGCTGCTAAATGCCATGGCAGCGGGCGGTACATTCAGGGAGCCTCTTGCCGTCATTACCATGAGTGCCAACAAGGAATTGTTGAGAGAAAGGCTGGGTGCGATAATGAGTTTTAATAAAAAAACAAAGAAAGCAGGAATGATAACGGCGGGATTGACCGTGGGGATTGCTCTGGGAGCGGTTTTTATCGGGGTGTATCCGGCTTCGGCTTCGGAACCTGACAAAGCCGGAATGTCTGTAACTGACAGTGCTGAGGGGACTGGGATATCGGATAAAGACAAAGCAACAGCTGCTGTCAGCGATGGAATATCGACACAGAAAAAAGCAGATTCCGCGTCAAACAAAAACGGGGTGAAAGGAACCGTGGAGCAGGGGGAACCGGAAGCCGATAAGGAAGCGGCATGGGCGGATGCCGAAAAATATTATAAGGAAGGCAGCCTTCCACAGTTCTATATCGCATTCGGCGAACTGGACGAGAAAGCGCAGGAAAAGTGGCTGGACAGGATTTATGCAGACGGGAATCATCCGTTTTTTTCTGTCAGCGTAAAGCGGCTTGATGCGGACAGTCCGCTGGTTCAGACTTTTGCACAGAAATTTTATGAGGATGATGAAGTAGCTTTTTTCTCCATTCTGGCGGATGAGATTATGAGCGAAGAGACGCTGGAGGGTTGGCTGGAACGGGCGCTTGCGGATGATAAATGGAACTTCCAGTCAATGCTTTATGATAGACTGAACCGGGATGAGGAGAAGGATGAACTGGATAAAGCGCTGGAGGAGGAGCAGAGGGAGGCATACCGCCTGGTCGGCGTTACGTGGAACGGGAAAAACTGTTATTATGAAGGTCAGCTTGTCAACATCTTTCTGGATATTCATATGCCGAACCGTTCTTTCTATACGCTGGACATGAACCCGGCGGGCACGGTCAATATCAAAATCATTCGCTCGGCGGACGGACAGATCACAGGCGTGGCATATATGACGGAGACGGAAGTCGCAGAGCTGTTTGGGGATATATATGGAGAAGGAGGAGAGGACAGCGAGGCGGATAAGGCAGAAACGGAGGCGGACGCGTCTGACAAAGAATTTCCCCGGGAGATGACAGTGGTCATGCCTGTGTGCAGGATCAGGGAAGGCGCCGAAGAGGATTCTCTGGTGGTCGGTCTTCTGGGAGAAGGAGAGACGGTCACGGTTCTTGGGAAGAAGGAAGACGCCGACGGTCAGATATGGTATCTTCTGGATCAGGAGTCGCTGGCGGAGAATCCCGATCCTTCTGTGGAAGAGTGTTATATTCGTGGGGATTTACTGGAGGAGAAATAAAGATGAATACCTATATTTTTTTATATCCCGAAACTTCTTTTTTTGAAGTGACGCTTGTCGCATATTTTATGAAAACGAAGGGAAACGTTTATATCGTCGCGGAGGAGAAGCATCAGACGATCTGCACGAATGAAGGCGTTAGGATTCAGAAGGATGTCAGCCTTGGGCAGATGGAACCGGAAAGTGTGGATGCGTTTATCATTTGCGGCGGTGAAATCAAAAATATTGAAAATAAACCGCTCCTGTCTGACATCATAAATCGGTGTATCGTGGATAAAAAGATTGTCGGCGGTATCTGTGCGGGAAGAACGCTCATTGCGGATGCTGTCGGAGGGCTGGAATTTTCGGAGACGACCTGTGCCTTGGAAAATATTGTCTTAAGCCCGGGCAATGAGTATGTCGATTTCGCGCTGGCAGTGGGGAAGGCGGCGGATATTTTCGCGGATGAAGCGGACTATCAGGAGACGGTAGACTACTTCAAATATTTTAGGTATACTCCTGTTGAAGAATAAGGGCAGCTTAAAAACATGAAATATTTAGCGAAGGCTCTCCAATTCCACCTGCAAAATATCATCAAAACAAATCCTGGTATTTACAATCTGCAGTAACCGGCTGGTCTCGTCGATGCGGGCGACCAGACCGGTTATTTTGATGTATTCCCCATTCTGGAAATAGACGACAGTCGCCATGCTCCCTTTGGCGAGCAGATGCATCTGCCTGTCCAGCTCCTCCTCCATTTCCGGGGAAAGTTCGATTTTCGGGACGAGAATTTTCTCCTTTGCGGCGAGGGCATCCGGCAGTCCGCGCAGCGCTGCGAAGGGCATGAACTGTTTGGCTCTCTCGTCTATGGGCATTTTGTTTTTTGGTTTACTCGCCACTTTTATGTCCTCCGATCTGGTGATTCCGCTCCCTGGTGGTGGCGCCTTCCTGCAGATTCATGCCTTTCAGGATGGCGTCCTTGCCGAATTTATTTTTAATGCTGATCACAGCCTGCTGTACTCTACGGTTTTTCTCAAGCTCCTCGGCGTCAACGAAAAAATTGTACTGATGGTATTCCTCCGGCATCACATGGTTGCACGTCAGGTTGACGCGGTGGATTGCCCACTCGGGATTTACGATCTTTTTGTAGAGGGCGGTCACCGCGGGAATCAGAATGAGGTCTGAGCTGGTGTCCGACTGTAAGTCTGTCGTGCCGTGTGCGGATGGCACATTCAGGCGGTTGGAGTAGCCGACGTGGAGGGTGACGGAGCGCGTGACCAGATTCTTTTCCACCAGATCAAGGCACAAAAGGTCCATCATTTCCTTTACGATGAGCAGCCCTTTGTCAAAGGGATAGTCGCTGCCAAGCACCTGCCCGCTGGTGAGGCAGTTGGTGCGGGGACGGTAATTTTTGATATCGGCAATGGTGACAGGCTCCCGCCCCCACGCATGGTCGATCAGAAGTTCCGCGTCCACTCCGAACAGTTTATACAGCAGGTCTTCATCCGTGCTGGCAATATCGCCCATGGTGCGGATGCCGAAGGTGTCGAGCCGTCTGGCGGTGCCGGCACCCACGCGCCAGAAGTCCGTGAGGGGCTTGTGGGTCCAGAGGGTTTTGCGGTAGCTTTCCTCCGTGAGTTCACCGATAAAATCATCGGCGTGCTTGGCGGTGATATCCAGCGCAATCTTCGCCAGATACAGGTTGGAGCCTACGCCGCAGGAGGCGCGGATGCCGGTCTGCTCATAGATATCCTGCATGATCCGGAAGCCGAGCTGTCTGGCGGAGAGCCTGTAGAGCGCTAGATAATCCGTCACATCCATGAAAGCCTCATCGATGGAGTAGACGTGGATGTCCGATTTGGAAATATATTTCAGGTAGATGGCATAGATATCCGCGGAGACGTCCACATATCTCTGCATACGGGGCGGCGCCACGATATATTTCACGGCTTTCGGAATTTCAAAAATGCGGCAGCGGTTTTTGATTCCCAGCGCTTTCATGGCGGGGGTGATGGCAAGGCAGATGGTTTTCTCCGTCCTGTCAGGATCCGCCACGACTAAGTTGGTGGTCATGGGGTCCAGCCCCCGCTCCACACATTCCACCGAGGCGTAAAAAGATTTTAAATCGATACAGAGATAGGTACGGTTCATGGCGGGCTCCTTTTTGGATCGATTAACATGTCTGCTCTTTCCTTTATAATCATAGCATAGCACAAGAACGTATGTTTGGCAAAGGAAAAATTTGAAAGAAATGAGGACAAAACCGTAAATTAATGTTAGAATACCCTTATACATATGAAGGGGTAAATAAAAATGAGCGTTATCAGCAGTAAGGATGTCTATCAGATCATCCGGAAAACTCTCGGCATCATCAACAATAAGATTATGAATCATGGGGAGATTACGGGGTATATCTTATATAAGATGATGGAATATGAGAATACTTACACCGAGCAGAATTACACGGAGCAGGAGCTGGTGGATTACACGATGCTCGGCATTCTGCATGACATTGGTCTTTATAAGGAGGACAATGTCAAGAAGGTGGCGGATTTTGAGACGAAGAATCTTTGGCCGCATTCGATTTACGGTTTTCTTTTTCTGAAATATTTGTCGCCCATCGGGGACAGGGCGGAGATTGTGCTGTACCACCATTTGGATTATAATCGGTACGGAGCGATACAGAGCCGCTATATGCATGTCATAGAGCTTCTAAATCTAGCGGATAAGATGGACACGGTCCTACATCTGAAGGATGAGAAGCTGGAGCCGGATTATTTTTCAAAGTACCGCAATATCAAATTTTCCAGCGCGGCGATGGATCTTTTCCAGAAGGCAGAAAAGTGTTACGGGATTACGGAAAATCTCGTGAGTGGTAAATACAAAGAAGAGTTGGATGTGCTTCTGGCGAAGCGTGCTTTTTCCGAACAGTACAAAAAAGGCTTTCTGGAAATGCTGGTCTACACCATTGATTTCAGAAGTGAGCACACGGTGATCCACACGCTGGCGACGGTGAACTTTGCGGAGCAGCTTGGCAGGCTTTCCCGCGTCTCTGGAAAGGACCTTAGGGATCTCCACTACGGTGCGCTGCTTCACGATCTGGGCAAGATTGCGATTCCCTTACATATTCTGGAGTCCACGGGGCGGCTGAGCGACGACGAGATGAAGGTGATGAAGGCGCATGTGCGGATCACGGAGATGATTCTGGAGGGCATTGTGGATGATGACGTTTTGCAGATTGCGGTCAGGCATCACGAAAAGCTGGACGGAACGGGGTATCACAAGGGGCTTTCTGCGGCGGACCTCAGCCTGCCCCAGCAGATCATCGCGGTGGCGGATATCCTGAGTGCGCTTTACGGCAAACGCAGTTACAAGGAGGCTTTCAGCAAGGAGAAAATCCTCGATATTATGAACTCCGATGCGGATAAAGGCAAGATCAACCGCAACGTGGTGACCACCCTTGAAAAGAACTATGACAGCATTATCGCGGAGTTTGAGAAGGAAAAGGAGAACACCATAGGGCTGTATCTCAAAATTAAAGAGCAGTACGCAATTATGATTGAGCGTTTTAAAAGATTCGACTAAATAAAAGGAGGCATAACACCCATGGAACAGGCAAAGGTATATTTTACATCCTTTAAGGCAACGGAACATGAGAATTTATTACAGAAGCTTCACCGTCTGATGAAGACGGCAGGTTTTGAGAACATCGACTTTGCGGACAAGTACACGGCGATCAAGATTCATTTCGGAGAGTACGGGAATCTGGCGTTCCTGCGCCCGAACTATGCGAGAGTGGTGGCGGACTATGTGAAGGAACTGGGCGGCAAGCCCTATCTGACGGACTGCAACACGCTCTATGTGGGCAGCAGGAAGAATGCGCTTGACCATCTGGAGACGGCATATGTGAACGGCTTTTCCCCCTATCAGACGGGATGCCATGTGATCATCGGCGACGGTCTTAAGGGGACGGATGAGACGCTGGTGCCCATCGACGGCGAGTATGTGAAAGAGGCGAAGATCGGTCACGCGATCATGGACGCGGATGTGTTCATTTCCCTGACCCATTTTAAGGGGCATGAGATGGCGGGTTTTGGCGGAACGCTTAAAAATATCGGCATGGGCTGCGGCTCCAGAGCGGGTAAGATGGAGCAGCACTGTGACGGCAAGCCGGAGGTGGACCAGTCCCTCTGTGTGGGCTGCGGCGCGTGCGACCGAATCTGTGCCCACGGCGCGCCCATTATTGAGAACGGCAAGGCGCATATCGACCATGACAAATGTGTGGGCTGCGGCCGTTGTCTGGCGGTCTGTCCGAAAGACGCGATTTCCGCAAGCTTTGAGGATTCCATCGCCATGTTGAATTACAAGATGGCAGAGTACGCGTGGGCGGTCTGCAAAGACAAACCGTGCTTCCACGTGTCGCTGATCTGTGATGTGTCGCCCAACTGTGACTGCCATGCGGAAAACGACATTCCGATCATCCCTAACGTGGGAATGCTGGCGTCCTTTGACCCGGTGGCGTTAGATCAGGCATGTGCCGACCTGTGCAACAAGATGGCGCCGGTGGAGGAGAGCGTGCTGGGTGAGAATCTGCACAAGCACGGAAATGAGGCGGGGCATGACCATTTCTTTATGACGCACCCCGACACGGAGTGGAAGTCTTGTATCGCCCACGCGGTGAAGATCGGGCTGGGAACGGATCAGTATGAGCTGGTGACGATCTGAATATAATAATAGTTAGCAGAATAGTTTGCAAGACAAACGACCTCCGGCAGTCTACAGATCAAGAGAATGCGCGGAGGTCGCTTTGTATCTTTTAAGGAACAGTTTTAAGGCGTGTCTGGAGCATAATCACCTTTATCGGCTTGACGCCTGATTAGCGGAACAGTGCAGTTACCGCGCCTCGCCCGCGTGCGGGATATTGGTGTGCTCCGAAATCTCTCTGCTGATTGTGCAAAGGTCGTCCACAGATAACCCGTGAATATCCTTATTGCCGGTGATTCTGGCAAAAGTTTTCAGCTCCTCGGCGGAACATCTGAGGTAATTCTCCACGCGCTTTGCGGCGGCATCGATGTGCAGTCTCTCCCGCAGTTTTTCGTCCTGCGTCGCCACGCCCACCGGGCACATGCCGCTGCCGCAGATGCGGTACTGCTGACATGCCGCCGCTACCATAGCGGCGGAAGCCACGGCCACGGCGTCCGCGCCCATGGCGATCGCCTTTGCAAAATCGGAGGATACCCGCAAGCCCCCTGTGATGACCAGATCGATATCGGAACCGACAGAATCCAAATATTTTCTCGCGCGGTAGAGCGCATAGAGCGTCGGCACGCTGGTGGAGTCCCGGATGATGGCGGGGGATGCACCCGTCGCGCCGCCTCTGCCGTCTATGGTGATGAAGTCGGGCTCCGCGTAGACACAAAACTCCAGATCCTTTTCAATGCGTCCGGCGGCAATTTTGATGCCGATTGGTCTGCCGTCGCTCAGCATCCGCAAATCTGCTACCACGCCCTTTAAGTCATCGGCGCTATTGATGCGGGGAAATTTCGAGGGACTGATGACGTCCTCTCCGAGCGGTTTGTTGCGGATTTTTGCAATCTCCGGGGTTACCTTGCTGCCCGGCAGATGCCCGCCCATGCCGGGCTTCGTGCCCTGTCCGATCTTGATTTCAATGGCATCGGAGGTTTTCAGATTCTCTTCGGTAACGCTGTAAAGGTTGGGGACATACTCAAATATGTATTTGTATGCCGCCGCTTTTTCCTCCGGGAGAACGCCGCCTTCCCCGCTGCACATTGCCGTTCCCACGGCGGCGCTTCCCTTTGCCATTGCGATTTTGACCTCCCGGGAGAGGGCGCCGAAGGACATGTGGGAGATGTAGACCGGCATGGAGAGCGTCATCGGCTTTTTGGCGTGCTTTCCGATCACGGTCTGCAGGGACACTTCGTCGTGTTCATTTAAGGGCATCGGATTTAACTGCGCGCCCAGAATCAGCACGTCATCCCAATTCGGCATCTTCATCCGCGTGCCCATTGCCTCAATCGCTGATTTTCCCGTGACAGCCATCTCATGAATCTCTTTCATGTAGCGGTAATCGCTGTCTGTCTTTCTCGTCTCTTTCGGGTAACTTAAGTCTGAATCCCCGGTCTCTGCGCATGCGCCCTCATTTTCTGGTGCAGAGCAGGCAGAAACGGGCTTTTCGGGTTCCAACGCCCTGAATTTTTCAGGCGGCTGTTTGCAGATGGGACATTCCGTCAGCTCGGAGAAAGGCTTACCTTCCTTTTCCTCATTGTACTCGTACCCGCATACACTGCATTTGTAGATCATTGCAAAGCCCTCCTTTGTATTTTTTCATGTGGTATAAATGGTATGCCAAAAATTAGAATTATTCTAATTATAGTATAGCTGAATGGTTTTGTCGAGGGCTGGATTTGCATGAAAAGAATGCCGGCATTATCTTGCCGGCATCTGAAAGTCCGCGAGCGCGCGGTTCAAATAATCATTGAAAGGTTTCATCGCCTCGAAAATTTCAACCATTTTTGGCAGGAATGTTTCGATATCCAGCAGATCCTGATCATTAACCTGGTATTCGAGATACCAGCTTTTATATTTCAGGTATTCGGCATGCGGGTGTTCTTTGTCATAGCCTGCCGGCACATTTTTGAGGGCCGTTCCCTGCACCGTGAAATATTTCGTAAAGGAGTCAGCATGGATAATCTGGTCCCACTCGTCGGGGTGCTGCACGATATAGTCCCGTATCATAGTGGTGGCGTCCTTGAACATGTCGGCAAAAAGCCCGCCGCCTAAAAAGGATTCATTGCCGGGTTTTATCATCAGATAGTATCCGACCGGGACCGGCAGCTTTCCCATGGCGCCGATATGGGCGCGGAAGGCGGGATTGTAGGGCGATTTGTCGTGGCTGAAACGGGTGTCCCGCACCAGCTTGAAGGTGAGGTCTTTGGGCACATTCTGAATGATACTGCCGTCTGTTTTTCCGATTGCCAGAATCAGTTCCTGCACCAGTGTTTCAAACTGCGCGTTTGCCTCCTTGTACTCTGCCTTGTGCTGGTGATACCATTCTCTGTTGTTGTTTTCCTTTAATTCGGATAAGTATTTGAAGATCAGTTCCGTGTTCATCATTTTCTCCCATTATTTCTTTGTGTGTTTCATTTTAACTTATGCATTTTTTACGACCGAAAGAGAAGTCGAGTTCAGAAAATCGTTCATAAACTGTCTGGTCTGCTCCGGGGTTGCATAGAGTCTGGCAAAGGAAAAATGCTGCGCCAGATCATCGATTTCTTCCATTGCCTCTTTTACGTCAAGTATAATCTGTCCCGTAATCTCTACGGCAGCGGTGTAGTCTTGATGGGACGGGTGGATCCTGTGGTTTTGAATCGCATAATTGATCCGGTTTGCGCACCGGCATGTCCCGTTTCCGTACTCGCCGCAGTATTCACTCAGAAAGTCTGCCATCTTTTTGCGGACGCGTGAGAGACGCTGCCGGTACGCCTCCGGCGAAATCCCTAAAATTTCCCCGGCAATGCGGCTGTCTGTCTGAAACATTGTGCCGAGCACAAAAACCAGACGGCTGTCCGTGTCGAGGCATTGCAGCATCACATTGGTGCAGGATAGTTTCAGCTCCTCCGCAAGCACGGTCTTTTCCACATTCTGCGTTAGGTCCGGCACGTCGTGGATGTTGCCGTTTTTGATGTCCTCCCCGTAAAACTCGAAACTGAGCGGGTGCTGTGCAAACATATGCTTTTTGTAGTTTTTCAGATGGTTCACGGCAATGCGGAACACCCATGTGGAAAAGGCGCTTTCCTTTTTGAAGGAAGAAAGGTGGGTGATGACTTTTAACAGGATATCCTGTGTCGCGTCCTCCGCGTCGGCAAAGGTGCCGAGCATACGCAGGGACAGGTTAAAAACCAGATCCTGCACGCTTAAAATGACGGTTTCCAGAGACTCTCTGTCCCCGGCGGTGGCTTTGTCCACCAAAGCAAATAATTCTTCTGTATTTTTGTCCATAAATTTTACCTCCTATAACATTAGACAACGCTGCGGAACTTTTGTGACATCCTATTTTTCTAATCGTACACCAGATGGCGGATTTTGTATACAAACTGCCGGCTGATTGAGGAAAATATGGTATCAGTTCGTTACTTTTCACACACCCGCGCCATGCACTTGCTGCGTGGCGTCGGAGCCAGCTCCAAAACGCCTGTATTTTGGCATTTTGTGTGCATCATCGTTGCAATTCAAACGGAATAATCGTAAATTGATGCGAAATCTGGCGTACGTGTGAATTGTAACATCAGTTCAGCCCAGGACTTTGCACTTGCGGCAAAGTCCGTGAGAACACGTAAGTCTTTTCCATCTATGACAAAAATTCGTCTGTTAATGACGGAAGAGCTTTAGAAATGTGACCCGCATACCGAAATAAAATGTAACAGAGAAAAGCAGAAACGCAGTCATATTTCAGACAGAAAGGCGGTTATCGTATATGAATATTTCATGGGATCAGACCAGCAGTATTTTGCGCAGAATGAACACGGGGGGCATGCTAAAGAGCACGCAGGACAGGCTGGAGCGGCAGGAAGAGACACAGAAGCAGGTGGATTTTTATGAGAAGCAGAAGGAGAACCTGAAAAATGTATCCTGTGGAAGCGTGGAGGAGATCGCCGAAAAGCTGAAAATGTACCAGTCCTATGAGGATCAAATTTCTTCGGTAAAGGCGGCTTACAATCAGGAGCAGATGTTCCACATTCTGGATGAGTCCACGGAGAAGGGCGAGAAGATCGCGGAAGCGATTGACAACATGGAACCCAAGACCCCGGAAGAGCGTCTGGAAAAGATGGTCGAGGAAGCGCTCGGTATCGAGGACGGCGGCGAACTCGAGGAGGCTATGGAAGAACTCGAGGAAGTGGTCGAGGAGCTGACCGAGGAAGTGACGGAAGAGATGACCGAGGATATGGAGGAAGCGCTGCCTGAGAATGCGGAGCTCTCCGCAGAGGAGGTTGCACAGGCAGCGGCCGCGGCAGAGGCGGCGGAGCAGGAAGCGGCGAATGCGGCGGGAATACCTGAGGGGTATATGCCGTTTGATGTGAGACTGTAGAAAAAGAGGTAACGGGATTCTATAACAGTGATACCGAGGGGTGAACTGGTACAAAAGAGGGAATGGCTGGTGCTGCGGCGTGGACATTCCCTTTTCTTTTATGCACACGGGCACCCGGAGAAAATATGTCAGCATGCGCTGACGGGTGTCCGGCGCGCGAGTAGGGGAAGATGAATCTTCTCTACTCGATTCATTATTTTGTGACGGAACAGAGGAGAGAAGAAATGGGAAGATGGATAGCCGCGTTGATTCCAATGCATGTGAGTAATCGTGCTCTGCTTATAGTCTATCGGCTTCTGGCGACTTTTGGTGTGCCACGATTCATAAGAAGAAATCATCTGCGGGAAAACCGTATCCGTCTGGAACAGACAGGCTGGGATTTCTGGAGGCAGCCGGACGATTATATCGAGAACCAGAGCGAGTGGGGTAATATTCGTTTCGGCGTTGGACGGCATCTGAGCATGAGTTATGCCGGCTGTGAGATTATTGCGACATACAATGCGGGGAAAGCTTTGGGGGACCCGGTGTCGAAAAGGCATATGGCAGAGCTGATTGAGGGATATGAGGCGCGGGGCGCGGCGCTCTGGGGCATGTTCGGCGTAGCGCCTGCGGCGATCGCGGCGTATTTCAGGAAAAACGGCTTTGCGGTGGAGACGGCGGACGGGGCGGATAGGAGAGCGGCGGAGGAGATTGCCAGAAACAGTAAAGTGATGATTGCCACAGCCTACAACGACAGGAAAGATATTACGGCGCAGATTCACACTGTCTGCATCACCAAAAACCAGGACGGGAAATTTGTGCTCCACAATGCATATCACAGGGATGAAAAGGGACGGTTTTGTGAGAGCCGTCCCTATGATACGCTGCAGGAAGCGGTGACGCATCTGTCCAGACGGGAGCCGAAGCTGATTTATCTGATCGGGATCATGTGAGATGTCAAAGGAATAATTTTACAGGAACATTTCTTTTCAGAGGAAATAGAAAAATGGATAGAACGAGCGTAACTGCCTGCAAACGAACGTAAAAATATACGATACATTTGCAGGCATTGTGTTTTACAATTCCACAACCTTCGTCGCCACCGTTTCCCGAAACCGCACGTCGTGCTCCACAAAGAGAAGCGTCGGCTCATATTCCAAAAGCAGCTTCTCAATCTGCATCCGTGAGAAAACGTCGATATAGTTAAGCGGTTCATCCCAGACGTAGAGGTGGGCGGGGGTCAGCAGGCTCGCCGCCAAAAGTACCTTTTTCTTCTGCCCTTCCGAGTAGTCATCCATGTTTTTCGCAAACTGCACCCGCTCAAAGTCAAGCTGCCGCAAGACAGCGCAGAACAGGCTCTGGTCCAGATTCCGTTTTTTACAAAAGGCTGGCAGGCTGCCGGTTAGGAACGAGGTGTCCTGATTCACGTAGGAGATCGTCAGCCCCGAAACGGTTTCACAGACGCCTTTTTCCAAGACGGGCATAGGGGAAGCAGGACATGCGGCGTCGGTCGTTTTAGAGGCGGCTTTTTGCAGGATCATCTTGATCAGGGATGACTTTCCGCAGCCGTTTGCTCCGTGCAGGGCAACCCGTTCTCCCTGATGAATGGAAAAAGTCAGCCCTGTAAAGACGGGGTGAACCGCGTCCGTATACTGTAAGCCGTAATCTCTGACATTTACCAGCCTGTCTTTGTGGTGGGAGAGAAGTGTCAGCCTTAAATCCACCGTCTTTTCCAGATCCTGCAGGAGCCCTTCCTTCTCCTCGATCTCCCGTTCGATCCGCTGTTTCATCTGGATGACCCGGCTCTGCATTTTCTTCGTTTTTGCGCCGATATAAGGTCTCATACCCTTTCCGCGGTCGTGTTCTTTCACAGGGTCAAAGCCGATCTTGGTGGCTTCGTTTTTGTCCGCCCATGCCGCGGTACGTCTGGCTGCCTGCCTCAGTTTTCCGATTTCTTTCAAATGTTTCTCGTTTTCTGAGATGGCGAACTGGTCCTTGCGCTGTTTGTTTTCCCACCAGACGCTGAAATTGCCGCTCTGCACCTCGATGGTCTGTCTGTTTAATACGAGGACATGGTCGATGCAGGCATCCAGAAGATCCCTGTCGTGGGATACGAGAATAAAGCCTTTTTTGGACGCCAGATAGTGTTTGACGGTCTCTCTGGCATCATGGTCCAGATGATTCGTCGGCTCGTCAATCAGCAGGAAATCATTTTCGCCCGAGAACAAAACGGCGAGCAGAATCTTTGTCTGTTCCCCGAAACTCAATGTCTCAAAAGAGCGGTAAAGGATTTCCGCATCCTCGCCTAACTGTGCCAGCTCGCAGATCACCCGCCATTCTTCGCAGTCTGTTTTTATTTCGTCCAGAAAGGCGGAGGCGGGGAGCTTTCTCTGCGTCTCAGTCACGGCATAAGGAAAGTAATCAAAGGCGGCGGACGCGCTGATGGAGCCCTGATAAGCATAGTCTTCCGTCAGCAGGCGCAGGAAAGTCGTTTTGCCCTTTCCGTTTCTGCCGATAAAACCCAGTTTCCAGTCGGTATCGATGGAAAAGGAGACATTTTCAAAGATATCGTCAAAGCTTCCCTCGTAGGCAAACGTAAGATTCGTAACATTTATTTGTGACATACACATCTCTCCCTTCACAAAATCGTCGCTGTGGCATTTTCCGTAAACCGGCAACAAAAAAGAACCCTCCGCCGCCGGAAAGTTCTCTCACACGCGTTACCGTCTCTATGGGAAATGTGTACAGTGGAACGCATCAAAAAACAGCGCACACAAAAAGAGAGGCGGTGAGAACATAATCCACTTCTGGCGGCACGAAAAACGGTACGGATTAAAATGTCCGTACAGCGATAACCTTCATGCAATCAAAAGCAGATTATTTCTTCATCCTTTCACCTCTCTCTGTCAAGATAGGGGTATTCTAACACTGTGGATCTTTTTTGTCAAACATAATATTTCCGTTTTTGCCTTCAGTTTTATACAATGTGCTGACTTGCCGTGGGAATTAAAATAATAAATCCTCTGAGCGTGGGGTTACATTCATGGGCATTACGGGGAGAAAATGTCAGAATAGTGATAGATAAGGGCAGAAATGAAATATTTTTCCTGCGTCGTCTGCATTATAATGATACCTGTAAAGTAAATCAGTTATTTACAGGAGGTGAGTGCAAAATGTTAAAACTGAACATTCTGAACATGAAATATTTTTTAGATACGGTCAATGCCTGTGCTGGCAAAGTAAATATGCTCTGCCCGGATGGCAAAAAACTGAACATCAATGGGGAAGAAAAGATACAGGGCGGTTTGTGGCGGCAGTACTTCCTAAACAAAAACTGCCTGCGGCTTGTATTAGAAATACCTAATCCAACGGACTATATGAACATTGTTTCGTACTATGCCGGGGATTGCTGATTTGTCTGTAAATATTTCATCATAGAGGGGCTGGACAGTTTATCTGCCAGCTCCTCCTTTTTGAAAAGAGGCAAAATGGAGTTAAACATGTGTGGATATCAAAAAAACAGAATAGTAATATATTTTGTCGGTAAATTGATATTTGCTTGGCGGGGATTGCGATAAAATTTAAAAAAAGGAGGGTTATCATGTTAAGACAATTACAAAAACTTGGAAAAGCTATGCAGTTGCCGGTTGCTGTTCTGCCAATCTGTGGAATTTTGATGGGCTTGGGTTATGCTTTGGCTCCCGGTGTTATGGGTGTTCCGGATGCACCTACCAGTGGTATTGCCTACTTGATCGGTTTCTTTTTGATTAAGGCTGGCGGTGCTATTATCGACAATATGCCGATTTTATTTGCTGTCAGTGTAGGTGTTGGTTTGTCTCAGGACGGAGATGGCGTTGGTGGGATGGCAGGACTTGTTTCATGGCTGATGATGACAGGTCTGCTCAGTCCGGCTGTAGTAGTGAATATTGCTCCTTCTATGTGTGTGGCAGGTTCTGTCAACGAGGTGGCGTTCAGTAAGATTGCCAATCCTTTTATTGGTATTCTTGCAGGTGTGATTGGCGCTATATGCTACAATAAGTTTAAAAATACGAAACTGCCTGACTTCCTTTCGTTCTTTTCCGGGAAACGCTGTGTTGCTATTATCACAGGTATGGTGTCTATTCTGGTCTCTGCTGTCATGCTTTTTGCTTGGCCTGTCGTTTTCAGTGCGCTGGTATCTTTGGGCAATGGCATTTTAAAATTAGATGTTGTGGGGGTAGGAATTTATACTTTCCTTAACCGTTTACTTATTTCTTTTGGATTGCATCATGCGCTGAACAATGTGTTCTGGTTTGATACCATCGGTATCGGTGATTTAACGGCTTACTGGGCTGGTCTGACCGAAGGCGGCGTTATGGCGAATGGAAATACGGTCAATTGGTCCGTTGGCATGTATATGTCAGGTTTCTTCCCATGCATGATGTTCGGTGTGCTTGGCGGCGCTCTTGCCATTGTTAAAAATGCGAAACCCAATAAGCGCAAAGTTACAATGGGAATTATGCTTTCTGCTGCTCTTTCAGCCTTTATGTGCGGTGTTACGGAGCCTTTTGAATTTGCGTTTATGTTTCTGGCATTTCCTCTATACATAGCTTATGCTCTGCTGTGTGGTATTTTCGCTTCCATTACCGTCGCTTTAGGCTTCAGAGCTGGTTTTTGCTTCTCAGCCGGCGCTACCGATTTGGTATTCTCTTCCTTTTTGCCTGCGGCAAATAAAACGTGGCTGATTATCCCTTTGGGAATTGCTGCTTTCGTAGTATTCTTTCTGGTCTTTAATTTTGCCATCCCAAAATGGGATTTGAAAACGCCAGGGCGTGAAGATGATCAGGAAGGCGAAACGAAAATAGAACTTGCGAATAATGACTTTACTGCAATGGCTCAAATTATTCTGGAAGGCTTGGGAGGCAAAGAGAATTTGGCTAGTCTGGATTATTGCATTACCCGCGTTCGTACAGAAGTGAAGGATCCTCTGCTGGTAAATGAAGGCAAGATTAAGTCTTCCGGCGCTGCAGGTATTTTCCGCCCGAATAAGACGATCGTTCAAGTTATCATTGGTCCAAAAGTTCAGTTTGTCTATGACGAAATTAAAAAGATGGTATAAAACGTGGGCATTATCCCTGCTATGCAGAGGATTTGCTATAAATATTTCATCATAAGAAGGCTGGAAGGCTGGCTGCGGTTATAAGCCAGCCTTCCTCCTTTTTAAAGCAGGGAACAGGCAAATATAACCAATAATTATTGTTACTGCATAAAACAAGTGTATTGTACCGGACAATAACACGGGGATGAGCAGATATGAAAAATATCCATAGCATTGAATTTTATACTGGAAGCAAGGAAGAATTGCTTCCCGGTTTTGAAAAAGATTTTCCCTATATCGCCTCGAGGGCAGAACTTGACAAGTATATAGGACGTTATGTGCCGTGGCACTGGCACAAGACGGTGGAACTTTTTTACATGGAAAGCGGCAGCATTGAATATGATACGCCGGGAGGAAAACTGTTGTTTCCTGCCGGAAGCGGCGGCATGGTAAATTCCAATGTACTCCATATGACAAAAGCAATATCACAGAGAGAACAGAATATACAGCTGCTTCATATTTTCGATGTTTCCCTGCTTGCCGGGGAACAGGGAAGCAGGATTGAACAAAAATATATTGCACCTGTCATAACGGCCCCGCAGATTGAGGTAATCCCGCTTTTTCCGGGCAATGCCGAAGAAGAAAGGGTTTTGAAACTTATTGCCGCATCATTTCGTTTGTCCAGTGATGAATTTGGGTATGAAATAGAACTGCGGAAAGCCCTCACGGAAATATGGCTCATGCTTTTTGAATTATCCTGTCCTATGCGTGAAAAGAAAGACCAACATAACAAAAGCAACGATAAAATAAAGCTGATGATGATATACATTCACGAGCATTATGGGGAGAAAATATCTATCCCGGAGCTTGCGGCGGCAGCATACCTAAACGAAAGGGAATGTTATAGAGTGTTCCGGGATTGTCTGCACATGACACCCGTAGAATATATGAAGGCTTACCGTCTGCAAGCCGCCTGTCAGATGTTAGCAAAGGGTCAGGAACCTGTTACAGTGATCAGCCATGACTGCGGTTTAGGGAGCAGCAGTTATTTTGGAAAAGTTTTTCGGGAATATGCACATTGTTCACCGACTGAATATCGGAGGAAATGGCAGAATTGAAATATTTTTCCCGTGCCTGCTGCATTATAATGATATTTTGACACGGCGCGGTTTTACCATAACGGGCAGCCCGGGGCGGCGGTCAGGGTACGGGTATTTGATTTCCTTCACGCTTGATAAATGGGAATCGGACAGAACAGTGGGAGAGTATCCTGCTGTTTTTTTGATTACATGCAAGGGCAAATCTTTGCAAGTAGGCTTGAAAGAAGAAGGAGGATGGCTGTCTGTTTTAAGCGGGACATCAGTCAAATCTATGTAAATATCGAAGGGAGAAGCGATTATCCAATAAGCGAAAGTGAGGTGCCTGCGGGATTCTCCAATTCGTGAATTGTCAAACAGGAGTTTTTCTTGCATTGATATCAAAATTGTAGTACGATTGCACTACAAGGAGGTGGCTGTAATGAAGGAAGCGACTTTGCAGGTACGGATGGATGCGGATTTAAAAGAACAGGCAGAAGAATTGTATAAAAAACTGGGCACTTCATTTGCTGAAGCTGTGAGGATATTTGCGAAACAGAGTGTCCGGGAAAACGCGATGCCGTTTAGAATTAGTATGGGGGAACAGGAAACGGACAAGAGAATAGGCATAGCGAAAGGAGAATTTGTTGTGCCGGCGGACATTGATAAATATAATGACGAAATCGCAGACATGTTTGGAGGTTTTTGATGAAAATACTGCTTGATACACATATTATTTTATGGGCACTGACGAATGATGAGCGGTTATCTCAAAAAGCAGAAATGATTATATCAAAATCAGAAAATGAAATTTGGTATAGCGCTGCATCGGTTTGGGAGGTGACAATCAAGTATATGAATCATCCCGACCATATGCCAATTTCAGGAAAACAATTATCACAGTATTGTCACAGGGCGGGATACCAGATGCTGCCAGTGCAGGAGTGTCATGTACATGCCTTAGAAAGACTTCGGCGTATGGAAAATGCACCAACGCACAAAGACCCCTTTGACCGTATTCTGATATCACAGGCTAAAGCGGAAAATATGATGTTTATTACACACGATTCCTTGCTGCCGTGGTATAGGGAGGAATGTATTATTGCAGTATAAGTCAGGCAAGATGGAAGAGGAGGACATGATAGAGTATGATATTAAATTTTGAAACAATTGAGGAACAAATAATCCCGAATTTCAAGGGAGGGGAGAAGGAATTTCGGACGCATATGTACACGGACGAGACGTGCAAGATCATGCGGGCATCTTTAGAGCCGGGCGCGGCGATTGGCGTACATACCCATGAGGCGGACTGCGAGATGATCTTTATGTTGAAGGGGACGGGCGTTGTGCTCTATGACGGCGGCACGGAGACGTTGCCCGCGGGGAGCTGCCATTACTGCCCGAAGGGACACAGCCACAGCCTGCGTAATGAGAGCGGCGAAGTGATTGAGTTTTATGCCGTTGTGCCGAAAGCGTGAGGACAATGGCATTCTCCGCGCAGAGGAATGGGGATCATGACATGACAAAGAAAAAACGGGAAGTGGATCTGCTGCAGGGACCGATTTTGAAGTCAATGCTTCTCTTTGCGGTGCCCCTTTTCTTTTCCGGGGTGTTTCAGCAGCTTTACAACACGATGGACACCGTGATTATCGGGCACACACTGGGTGACGAGGCGCTGGCGGCTATGGGCGCGGCAGCGGCGGTCTACGATCTGCTTGTGGGCTTTGCGCTGGGGATCGGCAACGGTCTTGCCATCGTGACAGCCAGAAGCTTCGGCAGCAGAGACGGGGAGCAGTTGAAACGCTCCGTGGCGGCGTCCCTTGTGATTGGTGTGGGCATCACTGTGGTGATGACCGTGGCGGCGCGTTTTATTTTGTACCCTTTTTTGGAAGCGCTGCATACGCCGGAGGAGATCATCGGACAGTCCTACGCTTACATTTCCACGATCACGCTTTTTATCGGTGTCATGTTTGCCTATAACTTGTGCGCGGGGCTTTTGCGCGCCATCGGCAACAGTGTGATGCCGCTTGTCTTTCTTGTATTATCGTCCCTGTTAAACATTGTGCTGGATCTGCTGTTTATCACGCAGCTTCACATGGGCGTGCGGGGCGCGGCGGTGGCGACGGTGCTTGCGCAGGGTGTGTCGGTGCTTGCCTGCCTGTTCTATATCTGGAAAAAGGCGGATATACTCATTCCGGGAAAGGCGCATTTCGTCCGGGATAGGCAGCTGTACAAGGAGATGCTGGCGCAGGGCTTTGCCATGGCGTTTATGAGCGCCATCGTCTATGCGGGCACGGCGATCTTACAGTCCGGCATCAACAGTCTGGGCTATCTGGTGATCGCGGGGCATGTGGCGGCGAGAAAGCTGTTTATGTTTTTGATGATGCCCTATATGGCGGTCAGCCAGACGGTGAGTACCTTTGTAGCGCAGAATTACGGCGCGGGGCAGGTGGGGCGGATCCGCAGGGCGGTAAAGATTTCCTATTTGTGCGGCGCGGTGCTGACGGCGGGCATTACGCTTTTTACGGTACCTCTCGCGCCGTGGATGGTGCGGCTGTTGTCCGGCTCTACGGAGTCGGTGGTGATTGAAAACGGCGCGCTGTACTTGCAGGTGGTGGCGCCCTGTCTGATGATTCTGGCTTTGCTAAATCCCAGCAGGTTTGCGCTGCAGAGCATCGGCAATAAGATACTGCCCGTCATTTCCAGCGTGATAGAACTGATCGGGAAATATCTGTTTGTGGCGTTTCTCATACCCCGGTTTCAGTATATGGCGGTGATTTTTTGCGAGCCGGTGATCTGGCTTTTTATGGATATCGAACTTCTGTGGGCGTTTTGGAGAAATCCGCTGATCCGCGCCGGAAGGGAATAGGGTGAGAAATGCGAAAAGTACTTCTAAAGACGTCTCGCCATAGGACGAGACGCCAAGAAGTACTAAGTTTCGCATAAGAGAATGCCCAAAATACGGGCATTCTCCGCATTGATTTGAGATTCCGCAGAGCGGAATCATGGTAGTTAGAGTGAAAAGAACTTCTAAAGCTCAGCAGCAATGGCTGCTTCGCTAAGAAG
>CAJUBE010000049.1 GCA_910584725.1 uncultured Lachnospiraceae bacterium
CCCGTCCTATGGCGGGACGTCTTTAGAAGTACTTTTCGCATTTCTCACGCTAACCTCCATGATTCCGCTTCGCGGAATCTCAAATCTATGCGGAGAATGCCGTATTTCAGGCATTCTCCTGAGTGAAACATAGAACTTCTTAACGAAGCAGCCTCTGCTGCTGAGTTTTAGAAGTTCTTTTCACTCTAATCCAGGTTTAATTTTCTATCCATCATATACCATATTAAGATATAGAAAATGACGCAGTGGAATATCCCCGTAATCAGCGTCGTCTCCCAATCGACACCGAAATTGGAAATATAATTCAAGGGGGACACCTGACTGTGAATCGCCGCCCGAATGGCAAAATATATCCCCTGAAATATGCTCTCCACAATATAAATACCAATATACCACGCAAAAGACAGCATCAGCTTATGGTTAGAGGAAAGCTGCCCCAGTGAAATGCAGGCCCCCACTCTGAGCACCCGCGCAAAGAGATTGAATATATATGCGATGATGGTCATAATCACCACAAACACGGATATCTCTTCCCTGCTCATATATTCAAGGACATCTACTACCCCTTCCATCATGGATTTGACGATCTCCGTCGATGTCGCAAACAAAAAGACAACCGAAAAGTAAATGATCAGCGAATTTATCATCACCCATAGCACGCTGACCAGCGTCTTGGCGATAATAATATGATGCGCATCCACCGGCAGTGTATGCAGAAGGTACCCCTGATCGCCGTAGGTAGAGGTGTAAAAACGGTGAATCAGATAGATCGCCGTACCCACAAACACCGCGAACATGCTCATCACATAGGTAAACAGCACCATAACCGCCACAAAATCCACCATCTGGAAATCGCTGGAATAAGGCGCCTTATCCATCAGATATACCATCCACCTTGCAAGTCCCGTCATCACCAGAGTCAGGGCATTCGCAGACAGAAGCAGCTTCCAGGTCGCCTTCCATTCGTACTTCATCAATTTTCCTAACATGCGAACACCTCCCTGAAAAACTGATCCACGGACTTGCGCTCGTTTTGCCTGATCTGTTCCGCTCCGGCCTGCAGCACAATGCTTCCGTACTTGATAAAAACCACTTCGTCCAGAATGTTTTCCACATCCGAAATCAAATGTGTGGAGAGCAGAATGGAACCGCAGCGGTTATAGTTACTCACAATCGTATGGAGAATATAGTCTCTGGCAGCCGGATCCACGCCCGCAATCGGTTCGTCCAGAATATAAAGATCCGCGTCACGGCTCATCACCATAATGAGCTGCACCTTCTCCTTCGTGCCCTTGGAAAGATTTTTTAATCTCTCCTGCGGCGGAATCTGCAGTCTGGCCAGCATATCATAGGCCCTGTCCACCCGGAAATCCGGATAAAAATCCTGAAAATACTGCACCAGCTCCAGCACCTTCATACCCGGCTGTAAGTACGTCCGCTCCGGCAGATAGGAAATCCGCAGCTTGGTGTCAATCCCCGGCCTCTGCCCGTTTATCAATACTTCTCCCGCCGTCGGTTTTAAAAGACCGTTCATAATTTTAATCAGCGTGGTTTTTCCGCTGCCGTTAGGCCCTAACAAACCGATGATTCTGCCCCGCTCCAGATTCAGATATACCTGGTTCAACGCGATTTTTCTTCCGTAGGTTTTCGTCAGCCCCATACACTGTACCACAGGCACCATAGTATTCCTTCCTTTCCCGTTCTCACGAAACCGTGATCCGATAGGACGCTTCAAAAGCCGTCCCCTCAAGTTTTTGTCCCCATTCCCGTTCCCTGAAATCTCCTGTAAAATCCGTGCTGTCGCACCGGCCGTACCACGGTTCAATGCAGATAAAGGGCGCCTTTTTCTTCGGCGGCGACCAGACGCCAAACAAAGGCGCGTCAAATTCCACCGTCAGATACGGCGTTCCGTCCGGCCTGGCCAGCGCCACGCTGTGTGCCTGATCCCCTTCAATCACCAGCGCGTCATCATCAAAAAGATCTGCCGTAATCGGCAGCGCGCCGTTTCGCAGTGCATATGCCTTTTTCTCTCCGCTTACCAATCCTCCCGCAATACAGGAGGACACCACCTGCTCCTTCGCATCAAAGAGCAGCTTATACTGGGTCTGATCCGTGCCCGGATCGATGGGACACAAAAACCCCGGATGTCCGCCTATGGAAAACCAGATCGGTTCCCCAGCCTGATTGACTACCCGCCACTTCACCACCACCGTGCGCCCGGTAAGCTCATAACCGATTTCCAACCGGAAAGGATACGGATACTTCTGCAAAGTCTCATAATCAGAACTCAAAGTAAACCACATTTCCGAAGCCACCTGACTTTTCAGCTGAAACTCCATGTCTCTGGCAAAGCCGTGCTGTCCCATGGCATACTCTTTGCCGTCCAGCCGGTATGTACCGTTCTTTAGACCGCCCACAATAGGAAAAAGCACTGGCGATGTCCGCCCCCAGTATGCGGGATCCCCGTGCCACATGTACTCCCTTTGGTCAGACACACTCTTTAAAGACTTGAGCTCTGCCCCCAGACTGTCCACTTGTATCGTAATCTTGTCGTTGCTGATCTGAAATAACGCCATAGACTCCTCCTTAACTTCCTCTTTTCATGCTGGAGAATGCCATATTTCAGGCATTCTCCGATGCGAAACTTAGTACTTCCAAGTCAGCTTGCTGACTTTGCGTCTCCGTCCTATGGCGGGACGTCTTTAGAAGTACTTTTCGCATTTCTCACATTGTTATTGTATCACAGCTTTCCAAAAAAGGGTATCTTTTAATCCCCCATAACCCCCGTAACCTCCCAATATGCCACCAATATCTGATCCACAGGCACCCCAGCGATCTCATTCTGATAGGTTCCTCCGGTCAGCAGCCCGACCAGCCGCCCACAGCCGTCAAACATGCCGCCGCCGCTCATCCCTTCTCTGGCAAACCCGTGCCCGTAAAGCATTTTACCGCCGAAAGCCTCAATATACTTATCGGTCTCCTCCAGGACGGCCTCTTCGAAGATCGTCTCATCTTCCTCCCTGCCAGCCCCCAGACAGAAAATTGCCTCATCAACCCGCAGGCCGCCATAAATACCCGCATCTGAAAAAGCACAGCGAAGCCCGGAAAACGCCTGCAGACCGATCTCCTCCTTCTCCACCAGCAAAAAACCGACATCGCAAGTTTCCGAACTGCCAAGCATACGTGCGCCTGCATAATACCCCTGCGGAAAGCGGATCACCCCCGTCTCCTCCCGCCAGTAGTCGAGCACATGCCTGTTTGTGGCGATCACCGCCCCGTCGGCCGCTATCCAGCAAATCACACCGCTGCCGTAGGCTTTTCCCATATTGATCCGCACCACAGTGTCTCTCACATTTTCACAGGCGGTTTCCAGATCCGGCTCTTCCAGCACGGGGCAGTGAAACAGGTCAAGCGCAATCATCCCCTCAACGATATCCTCCTCGCTCACACTCTGAATCAGATGGGGCGGCAGGGACGATCCCTCCGCCTCCACAGGCAGCGCCTGAAAAAAGCATCCCAGGAAAAATATAATAACAACAGATATTTTATTTGTTCTCCCGCCCTTTGCCACCAGCCCCTCCTTGCCTGTATACCTTTCACAAGGGCACGTGGAGGACTGCGCCTCTCCGTGCCCTTGCTCTGATCGTGCTAAATATGTACAGAGAATGCCGTTTTTTGGCGTTCTCTTGAGTGAGACTTAGAACTTCTTCACGAAGCAGCCTCTGCTGCGAGTGATTAGAAGTTCTTCTCACTCTGGGAGCGGAACGATAAGCCGGGTTATGTCGTGAATGATCATCTATCTAGGAGTTTCGTCGCCGAAACCCTCCAGCAACCTACCTGAGAGCGGACCGGGCCGGTCATTGCTCTCTGCTTGGTCTTGCTCCGGATGGGGTTTACACAGCCCGTCCCGTTACCGTGACGGCGGTAGTCTCTTACACTGCCATTCCACCCTTACCTCGGCGTATCGCTACGCGAAACGCCTGAAGCCGTTAACACGGCTTCGCACATCTCCTCACAATACACCGGGCGGTTTATTTTCTGTTGCACTGGCCTTGGAGTCGCCTCCACCGGATGTTATCCGGCATCCTGCCCTGTGGAGCCCGGACTTTCCTCACCTGCACCCTTTCGTCTGTGCAGCCGCGATCATTTGTTCCACTCACCCTGTTTTATATGTCAGTCCTTCTATGTGGAGAATGCCGCACTTCAGGCATTCTCCCAAGCGAAACATAGAACTTCTCCACGAAACAGCCTCTGCTGTGAGTGGCTAGAAGTTCTTTTCGCTTTACACTTCAAAGCAGCTCCCGCCCACAAACTCCCTGCAGAGGGAATTTTTCGGCAGCTCCTCACTGCTGATGCCGAGGAAATATTCCAAAAACTTGAGCAGCCGCTTCGCCTCGTGGTATCCCGGCTCACCTTTCTGTATACTGAAAAGCAGCGGCTCCGCATACTGCTTGAGGACCGACAGCTCGTAGAGCATGGCGGAGTTAAACATGGCGTCCGCCTCCTCCTGAAACGGGAAGATATACTTTTCTTCCCCCCTCCTGACGGAACGCCACATGGAAATGGTCTTTGCCGCGGTGGCGCCCCTTGTCCTCGCGTCCCGCACGATGCGGCGCAGCAGCCTGTTGTCCGTGGTGGGAATGCGGTTATGCTCATCCACATTCAAGGTCGTCAGCGCACTGATATATATTTTGTACTTGCTCTGTGTCGGCAGCGAATAGGACATCTTCTCGTTCAGCCCGTGTATGCCCTCGATTACCAGAATATCATTCTCGCCAAGCTGCGTCGTTTTTCCACTGTATTCCCGCTTCCCGGTCTTGAAATTAAAGGTGGGAAGCTGCACGCTCTCTCCCTTTAAAAGCGCTGTCATATCCGCATTAAACTGCTCCACATCCAGCGCTTCCAGACATTCGTAATCCGGCTCGCCATCCTCGTCCAGCGGCGTCTTGTCATGATCCAGATAATAATTGTCAAGCCCGATCGGGTGCGGCTTCAAGCCGTAAGTCCGAAGCTGGATGGAAAGCCTGTGGGAAAAGGTCGTCTTGCCGGAGGATGAGGGTCCCGCGATCATCACAAACTTCACGCCCTCGCGCCTTGCAATGTCTCTGGCAATCTCACCGATCCGTCTCTCCTGCAGCGCTTCCTGTACCAGAATCATATCGGCGATATTGCCGCCGCATATCTGGTTGTTCAAATCGCCCACCGTGTCGATTCCCACGTCGCGCCCCCACTCTCCCGTGGCAAGAAGGGTCTGAAACAACTTCTTTTGCGGTTTAAACTCAGGCAATGTTTCCGGGTCTTCCTGCTCGGGAAGGAGCAGAATCATCCCATCCTCGTAGGCAAACAGGTCAAACAGCCTGATATAGCCCGTACTCGGCAGCATATAGCCGTAAAAATAATCGTAATAATCCCCCATGCAGTACACGTTAATATTAGAGCTTCTGCGATAACGGAACAGGGAAACCTTATCCTTCATGCCGTTCTCCGCAAAGAGCGCCACCGCTTCCGCCGCCGGATAAGCCTTCTTCGTCACAAGAAGATCCATGTCTACCAGCTCGCCCATACGCTCCTTTACTCTCTCAATGGTCTTTTCATCCAACTTCAGACCGTTCCGGAACGCACAGTAGTAGCCCGCGCCGATGGCGAACTCCACCTTCACGTTTGCCGCCGCCTCCATGCCCGCCACATCCTTGATGGACTTTAGCATCAGCATGATTGCCGTCCGCACATAGGTCTTATGACCGATCGCGTCCGCATAGGTGATAAAGTCAAGCTCACAGTCCCTGTCCACACGTTTCATCAGCTCCTGAATCTTGCCGTCCACCGTCACCAGCGCAATCTGGCTGACAAAATCATTCTGATGCGCTTCCGCAATGATCTCGTACTTGATGCCGTCCTCATAGCGTTTCTCTTTTCCTCCGATCATAATCGTAGCCATAGACTTTCCCCCTCCTTTTGTTGTTCTATATCTTATGTAAACTAATCCATCCACGTTCCCGCAAGGCGGTTGTCCCGCAAAAGAAGCTCCACCTCCGCATATCTGGCGCGCCGCGTTTCCTCCACCAGACCCTGTACCCGCAGATTTGCAAGAATTTCCTCATAAACGGCGGCTTCCCGTTCCAGAAAGGATAAAAATACAGGTGTTTTTTTTCGCAGCAGCACGGGGCCGTAGCGGTCTTCAAGTTTACATAACTCTTCCCCTGCCACGCCGTCCGCCGCTCGTATCCCACCGCAGCCGACGCTGCCAGACTGCATCTGTCCCGCCGCCTTGATCACCTGATAGAACTTGCCGTCCTCTTTAAGCATCTCCTCATCGAGAATCCCGTAACCGTTTTCCCGAAGAAACCGCCTGAATTTCTCAATCTCCGACTGGGGCTGCAGAATCATTTCCCGGAAGGAGTCCGTCTTCTCCCGCTCCGCCTCCAAAATCCGCCGCATCAGGCCGCCGCCCATGCCGGCGCAGATCAGGGAATCCGCCTCCCCGATGTTATAATTATGTAAACCATCTGACAGTCTGGTCTCAATCTGTCCTCCCAGCCCGTATGCCGCCACATGTTCTCTGGCCGCTCCCAAAGGCCCCTCCCGCAGATCCATGGCAAGCACGCTGGGACTGATGCCCTGCTGCACCAGATAAATCGGCACAAAACCGTGGTCGCAGCCCACATCGCAGACCCGGCTTCCTCTCGTCACCATTCCCGCCACGGCGCGCAGCCGCCCGGACAAAGCAACGGGCCGCATCAGTCCAGATAATCCTTGAGCTTCCGGCTTCTGCTGGGATGGCGCAGCTTCCTGAGCGCCTTGGCCTCGATCTGCCTGATACGCTCGCGGGTCACATTGAACTCCTTGCCCACTTCCTCAAGCGTTCTCGCCCGGCCGTCATCTAAGCCGAAGCGGAGCCGCAGCACCTTCTGCTCCCTCTCCGTCAAAGTTCCCAGCACTTCCACAAGCTGCTCTTTCAAGAGCGTAAACGCCGCCGCATCCGCCGGGACAGGCACATTGTCATCCTGAATGAAATCCCCCAGATGGCTGTCCTCCTCCTCGCCGATGGGCGTCTCCAAAGACACCGGCTCCTGAGAAATCTTTAAGATCTCCCGCACCCGCTCCACGGGCATATTCATCTGCTCCGCGATCTCCTCCGGGGTAGGTTCCCGCCCAAGCTCCTGCAGAAGCTGTCTGCTCACCCGGATCAGCTTGTTGATGGTCTCCACCATATGCACGGGAATGCGGATGGTTCTGGCCTGATCCGCAATGGCTCTGGTGATGGCCTGCCTGATCCACCAGGTAGCATAAGTGGAAAACTTATATCCCTTGCGGTAGTCGAACTTTTCCACAGCTTTAATCAGACCCAGATTGCCCTCCTGAATCAGATCGAGGAAAAGCATCCCGCGGCCCACGTAGCGCTTCGCAATGCTGACTACCAGACGTAAGTTGGCCTCCGCCAGACGCTGTTTCGCCTCCAGATCCCCCATCTCCATCTTTTTCGCCAGCTCAATCTCCTCCTCCGCGGAGAGAAGCGGCACCTTGCCGATCTCCTTCAGGTACATTCTGACAGGATCCTCGATACTGATACCGTCAGGCACGGAAAGATCGAGATCCTCCACATCCACCTCGTCCTCTTCCGTCAGGATGATCTCCTCATCATCCACGTCGTCCTCCTCGGTGATACGCAGCACGTCCACATTATTCTGCTCCAGCGTCTCTAAAATTTTGTCAAACTGCTCCTCCTCCAGCGTAAGATCAGAGAAAAAGTCATTGATCTCCTGGTACTCCAACACATTTTTCTTCTTCTTTGCAACAGCCAGGAGATCCTTTAAACGCTCCTCAAACTTTGCCTGTACATTCTCATCCATGAATTACTCCATCCTTCCTATGTTTCACTTCTGTCCGACTGTAAACGTGCCTTTTTTCGATTAGCTTGCCCTGATCACAGGGAAATATGCGCTTTCCGCAGTTCCTCCAACGCCTTTTTGCCGGATATCACCTGATTTAAAGCCTCCATATCCGAACCCATTCTGGCTGAATAATACTGAAAGCTGTTGTCCTTCACGGCCACCACCACATCATGCAGCGCCTTCTCCCGCTCCTGCTTCGTCTCAAGCCGCTCCAGCTTGGTGTTGAAGATCGCCGCCACCTCCCGCTGCTCTTCCTCCTCCTCGAAGGCGCTGACAACGGAAGCGGGTGAAAACGATCCCTGCTCCAGCCCCGCAAACAGCTTGTCCGCCACCTGCCGGTAAAGCTCCTGCGTAAAGTCCGCCGCGGAGATATAGGCCTTGATCTTCGGATAAATCTCCGGCTCCTCCGAAAGCCAGGTCAGAAGAATCCGCTGTGACTTTTTGATGTGATCCTCCGGGGACGGTTTCCCCGCCGTGGTGGATTTCGGCCGCTCCACCGGCTTTACAAGCCCTGTGCGGGCCGCGTAGCTGCTCACCAGCTTTCGCAGATTCTCGTACCCGATATGATACCTCTGTGCCGTTGACTCGATATAGTTTTCCCGCTCCACCTCTTCCTCGAAGCCGCAGAGCTTCTTCGCGATCTCCCGATGAAAGGCGGTCTTCGACTCCGGGTCATCCATATGGTAATCCCGCTCCAGCACTTCCAGTTCGAAGAAAAAGCCGTTCTGCGCCTGATCAATCCGCTCCTGAAAGGCCGCCGCACCGAGGTTCTTTATAAATTCGTCCGGGTCTTTGTAGGGCTTCATATTGATTACCCTGCCCCGCAGGCCCGCCTCCTTCAAGATGCCCAGCGCCCGCAGCGCCGCGTTCGTGCCCGCGCCGTCGCTGTCGTAGGCGAGCAGCACCTCCTCCCCGAAACGTTTTACCAGTCCTGCCTGTCCCGCCGTAAAGGCTGTTCCCAGCGATGCCACAGCTTGTCCGAAGCCCGCCTGATGTAAAGCGATCACATCCATATAGCCCTCGCACAAAATCAGATTTCCCGTCCGGGACGTCCTGGCAAAGTTCAGCCCGTAAAGATTGCGGCTCTTGTCAAAAATCGTTGTCTCCGGGGAGTTTAAATACTTGGGTTTGGCATCCCCCATAACCCTGCCGCCAAAGCCGATCACCCGATGATTACCGTCCTGAATCGGAAACATCACTCGGTTCCAGAATTTATCGTGCATACCCCGTTTCTCGTCAAAAGCCGTCAGGCCGGCCTCCGTGATCAGGTCATCCGCATAGCCTTTCGACCGCAGATATGCCGTCAGGTCGGAGCCCGCCCCGTCCGCGTAACCTAAACCGAACTTTTTCATCGTATCGTCCGTAAGCTCCCTGCCCGCAAGATACCGATAACCCGTCTGTCCTCTCGGGGAACGCAGCAGATAATAGTAATATTTCGCGGCCTGTTTATTGACCTCAAGAAGCTTTGCCCGCCTGCTCTCCTTGCGGCGCATCTCCTCGGAGTACTCCACTTCCGGCAGGGCCACGCCCGCGCGGTCAGCCAGCGTCTTAAGCGCCTCCTGAAACGTGGCGTTCTCGTATTCCATCAAAAAAGTGATCACGTTGCCGCCCGCCCCGCAGCCGAAACAGTAGTACATCTGCTTGCCCGGCGAGACGGAGAAGGAGGGGGATTTCTCATTGTGGAACGGGCATAGCCCGAAATAGCTGCTCCCCTTCTTCTGCATACGCACATAGCCCGAGATCACTTCGACGATATCATTTTTCGTTCTGATCTCCTCAATCAGTTCCTCCGGATAACGCATGTTATTCTTCGATAATCCTCCTTCAAACCTCCGCTCTTCCTTTTCTCAAATTCATGCGGAGAATGCCCGTATTTTGGGCATTCTCCTGGGTGAAACTTAGAAGTTCTCCGCGAAACAGCCTCTGCTGTGAGCGGCTAGAACTTCTTTTCACCCTAGCCATGCCACGTCTTTGGAATAAACAGCCTCTCATACTGCGCAATGGCGAAGCGGTCTGTCATCGAGCTGATATAATCGCAGACAATCTTTTCTAACGGTTCCCCCGCATCCAAAAGCTTAAACAAAAAATTCGGAAGCTGCTCCGTGTGCACCAGATAATGCTCGTAGAGCGTGATAATCAGATTCTCCGCCTTCCCCTCCTCACTCTTTGCGATGGGGTTCCTGTAGACGTGCCGGAACATAAATTCGCGCATCTTTGTCATGGCCTCCGCCACCTCCGGCGACATGCAGATATCGTCCTTATCACGGCTGTTCGTCACAATATTATGGATAAAGAAGTCCAGCCGCTGCCCGCAGCTATAACCGATCACGCTCCCGATCTCTCTGGGCACATCCGCCTCCTTCAATATCCCGGCGCGCACCGCGTCGTCCATATCGTGATGTATGTAGGCAATCTTGTCCGCGAGACGCACAATCCGCCCTTCCAGTGTCTGCGGCATCCCGGAAGTCTGATGGTTCAGTATGCCGTCCCGCACCTCTATCGTCAGATTGATACCTCTCCCGTCCTTCTCCAGCATATCCACAGTGCGCACACTCTGCTCATTGTGTTTAAAGCCGTAGGGGCACACCCGATCCAGAGCCCGTTCACCCGCATGGCCGAAGGGCGTGTGGCCCAGATCATGCCCCAGGGCGATGGCCTCCACCAAATCCTCATTCAGCTTAAGCGCCTTGGCGATCGTCCGCGCCGTCTGGCTTACCTCCAGCGTATGCGTGAGCCGCGTCCTGTAGTGATCCCCCTCAGGTGTCAGAAACACCTGCGTCTTATCTTTCAGGCGGCGGAAGGACTTGCTATGTATGATCCGATCCCTGTCCCTCTGAAACACGGGGCGGATATCGCATTGTTCCTCCTGTTTAAGCCTTCCTTGGGAATCCATGCTGAGCATGGCATAGGGACTCAGGTACTCCTTCTCCCACTGTTCCAAACTTTCCCGTATATTCATGGCTGTGCCTTTCTTTTTCTAAAAAACCAACCTTCCTATTCTTATTATTCGCCTTAAAACGCTTAAATCCTTTTTTATTTTATAAAATCCTTTGCGGATATTGCTTTCCCATTCCTTTTCCTTTGTGGCGAGATTTGCTCGAACCCTTTCGCAGTCATCTCAATATAATCATTGCCCGTAGGCGTAGCAAGGATTTTCGTGATAAGGGCTTTTACTTCATCCAACGAATTGGAAACGCTGCAAAGCAGGAAATCTACATCAATCGTTGCTCGGCTTTCAAAATTGGTAAGCGTATAGATAAACAATCCACCCTTATGCCGCCAAGCTCGATGATAGTTTTATCTGCAAATTCACAGTTTGGGCTACGTTTCTTCCAAAATCTCGTCATCCTCCAACAAAGGCATATTGATTAATTCCTGCAACTTCTTCTGCAGTATGTTCTTATCCGGCAATTGGAGTTGATACTCTGCAACCATCATTGGAGACAATGTTCTGCTCATAGCATACTCAACGACTTCATCATCTTTAGATGCACATAGTATCATTCCGACACTCGGATTCTCATTTTCCTTTTTCTTCTGACGATCAAGAGCTTCCAAGTAGAAATCCATTTTCGATATATACTCTGGCTTAAATTTACCAACTTTCAGTTCAAACGCCACAAGACACCGCAATCCCCGATGAAAGAAAAGCAGGTCAATCTTATAATCTTCTCCGCCAACCTGAACTCTGAATTCTTCATCAATGTACGTAAAATCCCTGCCAACCTCCAGAATAAAATCTTTCATATTCCTGATCAGACCTTTTCTTAGATCAGGCTCCTTGAAGTTAGATGGCAAATCCAGAAATTCTATCACATAAGAATCAAGAAACGGATTTTCTTTCAATCCCCTTATTGGCTCAGGCAGCAGTTTTTCCTTAGACAACATATATCGTTCATAATATCCACTGTCTATCTGACGGGACAATTCCCGTGCCGAATAATTCTCTTTTATACAGAGCGTTATATAGAAATAACGTTCTTCAGGTGTTTTTCCCTTTGAAATGATAGTCAGATGATTGGACCAGCTTATTTGTGACAACAGTGCTGTCACAAATTCATCATCTGCATAAGTTTCATAAAATTTCTTCATGCGATACAAGCCTCGCCTGTTAAATCCCTTAATACCAGGAAATGCATTTTGGATTTCTTCTGCCACCGTATCTATATAAGCATCTCCGAATGATGCCTTCCTGGATTCTGTACTCAGGTATTCCCCTACTTTCCAGTACATCTGAATCAACTCTTCATTTACTTTTTTGAGAGCATTCTGCCTTGATTGTCTGATAATCTGAATAAGATTACCTGCCGCTGATATTTCATTTTTCACACAAATTCGCCACCTTTCAAACTTGTGTCAACACTGTTGTCACAAATCAATATGTCTCATTATTTACATAACCTGAAATCTATTTTAAGTGCTCATCACACCAGCATTTTTTCATTATTGTTTTTACTCTATGCCCTGCATATTTCTATTATCGCTACTTATTATTTGGGTTGTGTTACTATGGTATAGTTTACCACACTTTTCCGATCATAGCGAATTGCGAAAAACAGGACCTCGCTAAGCACTGACATTTTAATCCGAAGGATTTAAACAGTTCGTAAGCGTCAAATCCACATTGATTCTCACAAGATATGCAAAATGAGTTAAAAAATTCATAAACTCTTCTTTTGAATTTACACTACTTAATATATTACTTATATCCATTTGCGCATCTTTTCCTCCCTGTACAGTATCCATCAAAAATTGGATATACTTTTTCATCTTCCAATATGATTGAATTTCATTTCTATTCTCCCGGCATTTAGGAGTATGGGCGCAGCATTGTACCAATGTTTTCTACATCACCACATAATACCACTTCTGCATATTTGGAAAAGTCTTCCATATTTCGATAGCTGGTCATACCTACCGATTCAATTTCAAAGATGTTACCTTTTTCATCAAACAGCTTTAAACCTTTTTCAAGAAATTTTATGTCTCCTTCAATTGATACGCAATGTATATTATTAGGCAGGCTTAGTCTGTCTAAAACTTTAAACACTTTCAGTTACCTCCTTCCATCTTATTCTGAATAATTCCGTAATCGGCATTGCAAACCACATCAATACTGCCTTATCTAAATTTTTTCGTATAACGCAGCCAATTCCATCAGTTCAATTCCCAATGGGTCTGAATAGTCCCATGAATCAACTATAATCTGTGGATAATATAAAGGAATATTTTTTCTAATATTACTATTTTTAAGCTCTTCCAATATTCCCTGTAACTGTAACATGTTTTTTGCACTTTCCCCCCTTTTTACTTCTTCAATTTCCGCTGCTACCTTTTCCTGTAATATACCATTCCTCTTTCTATATTCCTCTAATGACATTTTATCAAGTCCCCCCCCCCCAAATCATTAATACTATAGAGTTGTTATTAGTCTCTCAAATTACACTTTAGTTTTAGGGGACAAACATTCCCTATACACATTTTGTACAAAATACAGGCTTTTTGAAAATGATAATAAGTATTCACTCAATTTTTAAGAGTATTTAATTTCGTTTTCTAACATGCTCAACATGTATTTGCAAGCGTCGCTCTCATTATCAAACATTCGATAATCCTCTTTATTTCCTTTCTCATCAAAATAGAAATATTCCCACTTTCCATAAACTTGATTTAAAATACATGTGTCTGGCAATAAATCTCCATTTATAGAATAATATCGCTTAGGCACTCCAATTTCATCAAGTTTTCGGATTAAACCAGCAACGTTCATATTATTTTTCTCTAACATTTTTATTATTCGCCTTCCCCGCTCCAGAGTGCTTCCGCAAAAAGCCTCCGATTTTCTTAGTCTAAACTGTTTTAGCTAAGATACTTTTTGTATAATCCATGCTCTATATATTCCTAATTCCACACGTTGTATTATAACCTTAGAATCAATCTCCAATAATCTTCACCTCCAAAAACTCAATAACTTTATCTATGCGAAATTGTTGCGCACCCCCTTGATCGGACCCATTCCATACAGAATCTCGCTTAAGGCATGCGTTTCCTAATATGCTTATCATTTTACAAGCCTCGAAAATTATAACCAAACCCACATTGATTCTCACAGGAGATACTAAATGAATTCCCTGCTCTGTAATATTTCAATTTCCCTTTACAACGTGGACAGCATTCCTTTGTTTCCCCCTTTGTGTCATAATCCTCCGCTACTTTAAACATCAGTTTATCCAACTGTTCTATCTCTCTTATAGAATCCATATAATACTCCTTATTTCATCCGTTAGCTTAATTGTTACGCCAGCCTCCCGCGCATACTCTACTGCATCAGCCATACAGAATTTCTCTTAAGGCATTCCCGACTACTTGCAGTCTGCAGAATACTCCGACTTTTTGCTTTGCTCTTAAGGCTTACTGGCAAATTAATTTACCTACGTACTTGATCAAAAAAGTGCTCACCCGTCCTCTTTCTCGCTCTTCCACTTTAAATAATTTGCACAGACATCATGCATTTGCATACCTGCTTTTAATGAACTGTTATCCCTTTTATTAATTATGTCCAACTGTAGATTACTGTTTGTATAACCATCCAGTAATTCGCAAAAAGAAGTAAGCGCTTCATACGTAGCATCGTACAACAAATCTGTTAAGCTATCCGTTTCCTCATATTCTCCTAACGCCTGATAAACAGCGTTATCCTGAATAGAACTTAACGTTTCAAAAAATTCTTTCTGAGCTTCATTCATATTGTTCCTCAATGATATTTCCCATTCTCTAAATATTCGTATAGTTGCTTGATATCCTTTGCTCTCGGTACAGTCACCTCATCATTTTTAGTTTTTGAACCTGATTTTCCTGTAATTACTCCATTATTAGGATTAGTATAATATACCCATAAGCTTATCCCATTTAACTTACTTTTCTTCAATTCCAATAATCAAATTATCTGGGCATCTAAAACTAAAAGGTGACATTTTAAATAACTCTACATTAATATTCTTAGCATCAACACGCACATGCTCATTTGATGTTTTTCCTTTTTCTGCAAAAGAACATATAATTACACTCAAGTTACTTATCTCTAATGTCCGCAATTCGTTAATGCTTTCCATGAAACATTCAATCTCTTGAGGCACATCCCCCATCATTTCCCAGTTTATAAATGCACCTAAAAAATCATCTTTTTTCAATTCAAAGTTATACTTTCTCCAATGCTCAGAAAAGTAATCCCTTTTGGATATTTCAATATCTTTGAATTCAATAATTGAAAATCCCTGTTTTAAAAACATTTCCATTATGCTGTTTCGTATTATTTCATACGGCAAATCAGAGTCCATGGAAATAAACTGTGTAAAATCAAAATTGCCCATATCTTAAATTTCCTTATCACAATGTTTTTATTGAAAATGAACTGATACAGTTGTTTGATATCCAATCGTTTTGGAGAATCCACACCAATTCCTTTCTTCGGATTAAACACTCCTCCCCTAATCTCTCAGCACATCCTTCACAAAGCCGCCGAGGCTGAATCCGTCTTCTCCCGTCCGGCTGGGTTCTGCTCCGCCATGGGCTCTTCCGCTATGATATCCTCTTCCGTTCCCGTATGCCTGCTGCCCTTGCGATATTCTCTATCCCCGACATCATCGCGCCGGTTTTGGCTCCTCTGAGGAAGGCATCCTTTACGCCTTTGAGTTCACCTGTTCCATACAAAACCTCGCTTAAGGCATTCCCTGCCCCACTTAAAAGGCTCTCCCCAACTCAATAAAGGTTTGCATTATGTCATATCCGCTTACTATGGTATAGTTTACCACACTTTTCTAATAATAGCGAATTGCGAAAAACAGAACCTCGCTAAGAATTGACATTTAAATCTGAAGGATTTAAACAGTTCCAAGTGGCTACCTAAGATATGTGTCCTTTCTGGTCTGGATATTGATACAAAAAAATCGGAGGTATTCTCAGACTATTTTAGTCTACAATATCCTCCGATTTCTTGTTTGGCACTTTTACGCACCTAACTCTATGTTATCTAATTCGTAAGCACTCTTTCTCTTTAAATCCCCCTTATACCATATTCATATCCACATTGATTCTCACAAGATATGCAAAATGAGTTGCCAAATCCTTCATACCTTAGCTTGCCGTTGCAATATGGACAGCATTCCCTTATCACTCCTTCCATCTCATATTCTTCTGCTGCCTTAAATGCTATCTTCCTCTCTCTTTCCAGCATTTCTTTAGAATCCATATAATACTCTCCTCATTTCGTCCGTTAGCCTAATGATGACATCCGCTTCCCTTGCACGTTCTACTGCATCAGCCATCAGATAATGTCTATCCATGTCACTGAGATTAGGAGTATTTCCCTGCTCCGCCGAAGAAACCACCCGTACCGCTCACTTGGATTCGCGCTGTTAAAATATAGTTTACCACATTTTCATAATGATGGCGAACCACTAAAATTTTTATCCCTGGCAGATATATGATACAATCTGACGTTCAGACAGGGTATTTACACAACAAAAATTGGAGGTATTCCACAAAATCTGTAAAATCCTCCAATCTTTTGTTTAAGAAAATATTATAGCCATTTAAAATGCAATATTATTATGCCTTGGTAGAATTGAGGGGATTGTCTAAAAAATCAACACATTTGTCATGTAATTCTATCCCTTCGTTAATCACTTCACAAGTTGCACTATTAACAATATTACACCTTGGCAGTTCACCCCCATATCCATCAAGCAATTCCATGATACGGTAAATAACTTCAAAGGTCACATCTTTCAGAAGTTCTTCAATATTGCTAAAACTCTTTTCTTTACCCACTCTAACATTTATACAATACTCTTGTATATACGCCAGTTCCTTAAAAAAATCAACTTGTTGATTTGTCATAGCCATTCTCCTATTGATGATATTTGCCATTGTTTAAATATTCATATAACTACTTGATATCTCTTTTATCTGGCGACAAAGTATCGACCCCAACTGTTTCCCGGTTTTACCATATATAGTCCCGTCTGGAGCAATATGCCTTGTCGGTTCACTGATGTAACGACTCTAATTCCAAATAAATAGAACATATATAAACCAAAAACAAATATTTATAAAAGTTATTGTTTTTGAATTGCTTGGTTAAATCAATATTCAGAAATCGCGTGCTTTATAAATGCCATCCGAAAATTTTCTCACAAACCCTGTTGCCGGGAAATCCGGATAGTCAACTTCCCATAGACACCCACAAACTCTACACTTGTACCATTTCGTAGCAAACCACTCCATATGTTCGCCATCATGCTTCCAAGCATAAAATGGTTGTTCTACTTCTACTTCTGTAAATATATTACCTTTGACCTGTTTGTTGAAAAATTCTTCCAGACTCCGAAATTGCTTTAAAGAGATAATTTCTACCCCTTCCCGTTCGTTGCAATCACAACTTAATTGACAAACCATAATGGATTTACCTCCGGAATATATATTTGGTTGCCTCCTCCAAGTAATTGCCCTGCTCCACCATTTATAGCCTGTAGCGCAGCTCTCCCCTCATATATTATGGTTCCTTTCGGCACGACCACTTTTGTTATGTATTCAGCCGTATTTCCCCAATCAGGAACTAATGCTAAATCTATCTGCGCCTGCATTCCTCCATTTTGGGGTATTCTAGTCATATAACGTCCAACCTTACCAGCATCTCCACCATAAACTCTATAAAAAACAGCATCGTCCTTTAATACTATTTTTGTATATGAGCCACCAGCAAATGTTTCCGCTATATTTCTTTTCAGTGGTCCAGAATTGACTGGGATATAATGTGTTCCATTACTTCTACGCCCAACAACACTCCCCCAGAGCGCATCCACAGCCTTCCCAGCCCCATAGAACCCTGCACTTCCAAGACCGCCTGTTACCGCCCCTGTCAGCACATCTTTCACGAAACCGCCTAGACTAAAGCCGCCTGCTCCGCCGTGAGCTCTTCCGCTACGATATCCTCTTCCGTTCCCCAGTCCACTGGACAAATCAAACGGATCGGCTGCGCCGCACATTCCCTTCGGGTCGCGTCCTGTATATCCGGGTACTGCCGTTTCGGCTGCTCCCCTGCTGTGACCGCCACCGCCGGGTTTGATGCCGGGTTCCGTTCCCCGTATGCCTGCTGCCCTTGCGATATTGTCTATCCCAGACATCACCGCGCCGGTTCTGGCTCCTCTGAGAAAGGCATCCTTCACGCCCTTGATCGGCCCCGTTCCATACAGAACCTCGCTTAAGGCATTCCCTGCCCCGCTTAAAAGGCTCTCGCCGATGTCTACACGTCCTCTGCTGATTCCCTGCTCCAGAGCGCTTCCGACGGTTCCCGCCGCGAAATCTGTGGCAAAGGCTCCAAGTACGCCCACGCCGCTTCCTACCAGCGCGCCCTTTGCCGCTCCTACCACAGCGCCGTTTGCCGCCGCGCCTGCGGCTTTTCGCCAGTTGAACTTCCCGCCGTCCATGAGCTGGGATGCCGCGTTTCCGAGGAAACCCGCCGCACCGCCGAAGAAACCGCCGAGTCCTGCTCCCACAAGGATATTCGCGATCTCCCCTGTGGGGTCATTGTAGTTGACCGGATCATTGTCGCAGTACGGGTAAGGGTTTATGCTTCTCTTAACCGGGTCGGGTGAGAGCATCCTGCCCTGCGCACTGTCGTAGAATCTTGCCTGTGCAAAGTACTTACCGATTACAGGAGCATAGAGGTAGTCTGAAAAGCAATTGATTACCGCCAATATATCTACCTGCATTTTACATGTGGCTTATCCTTGATGTGCCGGCGAACCCCATATCTACGTCGCTACATTCCCGTTCCATAAAAAGCGCAACGGACACTAAACTCGTTGAGTTACAATACAACTCAAAACCTCGCTAAGTGCCGGCGCTTTTTAATAGACTCCTTAAGATATGAGGTCTGTCAATGTTGGATACTAGACAATGTATCAAAGCATTATCTTGTGGATTGCTAAAACCATTTTACTGATAGTGCATTCTCTATATGCTTCTCAAACCAGACCATTGTAACAAGAAAATACAAAGCCTCTCATACATCCGCATATGCCTGATTTATATCATCATATACTTTATTGCCATTTTTTAGCATTTCGCTTATTAGCCTTTGATCTAGCTCTTCATCCTCCACTAACAGCACGGATTGCTTCCTTTTATCTACAATACAATAGTCAAGGTCTGTTTTTACAAGCACAAAATCCTCTCTCCTTTCATTCCATAAATAGGAAAAATTTTCGATGCACACAATTTTTCACTCCTTCCCTATTTAATCCCGTCTTTCCCAAACCTTACTGTTTTTGTAATTCCAATTGGAATAATTTCTGAGGTTCTCTGTGGAGACCCACTGCTTTCTAACAACCGTAATAAGTTCTTATCCTTCTTGCTTGGATAGGCTGTTCCACTTGGATGCGTATGGTTAATTAAAATAACATCTTTATTGACAGGTACAATAACCGAGCTAGCATCTCCTGAATATATAAAATACTTTCCTCCTCTGCCATTTAATCCAGACCCACGCTGATATATTTGTGCAAACTCTATTCCATATTCTCGTGTCAAATATGTCATTTCTTCAACTGACAGTCGTCTTGGAATTGCCATTCCCGTTTCTCCCGGCAAACGACTAAAGTCTGTTACTTTCTTTCCGTCTGGCATATAACGAATGAATACATCTTCATTTAATTTTCTACGCCCAACAACACTCCCCTTGAGCGCATCCACAGCCTTCCCGGCTCCATAGAACCCTGCACTGCCAAGACCGCCTGTTACTGCCCCTGTCAGCACATCTTTCACGAAACCGCCGAGACTAAAGCCGCCTGCTCCGCTGCGGTATCCTCTTCCGTTCCCCAGTCCACTGGACAAATCAAACGGATCGGCTGCGCCGCACATTCCCTTCGGGTCGCGTCCTGTATATCCGGGTACTGCCGTTTCGGCTGCTCCCCTGCTGTGACCGCCACCGCCGGGTTTGATGCCGGGTTCCGTTCCCCGTATGCCTGCTGCCCTTGCGATATTGTCTATCCCAGACATCACCGCGCCGGTTCTGGCTCCTCTGAGAAAGGCATCCTTCACGCCCTTGATCGGCCCCGTTCCATACAGAACCTCGCTTAAGGCATTCCCTGCCCCGCTTAAAAGGCTCTCGCCGATGTCTACACGTCCTCTGCTGATTCCCTGCTCCAGAGCGCTTCCGACGGTTCCCGCCGCGAAATCTGTGGCAAAGGCTCCAAGTACGCCCACGCCGCTTCCTACCAGCGCGCCCTTTGCCGCTCCTACCACAGCGCCGTTTGCCGCCGCGCCTGCGGCTTTTCGCCAGTTGAACTTCCCGCCGTCCATGAGCTGGGATGCCGCGTTTCCGAGGAAACCCGCCGCACCGCCGAAGAAACCGCCGAGTCCTGCTCCCACGAGGATATTCGTAAGCGTCAAATCCAACGCCCTACCTAAAATTTAAGCGCCGCTTAACTGCGA
>CAJUBE010000050.1 GCA_910584725.1 uncultured Lachnospiraceae bacterium
ATTTAATCTGCAGGAAAGTCGCAGTAGATGGGTACTTTATTTCGCCGCGTTACAGCATACCTCAAAAAGAAAAATCCGTCCGTGGCGCAGTCTATTCTGGATATGGTTCCGCTGTACCTTTCGGAAGGAGAGGCGGAGGGCATGAGGGGTGACATTGCCTTTGCACAGTCCTGTCTGGAAACCGGGAATTTCACTTTCTCCGGCTCTGCGGTCACCCTTCCGCAGAACAATTTCTGCGGGCTAGGTGTGACGCAGAGGGGCAAGGCGGGGCTGTCCTTTGGAACACCGCAGCTTGGCATCCGTGCGCAGGTGCAGCACCTCAAAGCCTATGCCACCACGGATAAGCTGCGGAACGCACTTATAGACCCAAGATTCCGCTATGTGAAACGGGGCTGCGCTCCCTATGCGGAATGGCTCGGACAGAAGGAGAACCCGCAGGGGAAGGGCTGGGCGGCAGGGGAGAAGTATGGGGAGAAGATACTCTCCATCCTGAAAGCGATTATCAGCGAAGGGAAAGTGCAGTTCATGGAGAGCCTTACCCTTTCCGCACCTTACATGGTGCGGGTGGCAATCCCCGATTTGAATATCCGCCGCGGCCCCGGAACGGATTTTTCCAAGACGGGCAAATTCACGGGTGTGGGCATTTTCACCATTGCCGAGGAACAGGACGGCTGGGGGCTGCTGAAAGCCTATGCGGAAAAGCGGGACGGGTGGATTTCTCTGGCATTCACCACACGGATTTAAGGGGAAATGATACACAAAAGGCGGGGCATATGTTTGTGTGGTATTTCCGCAGATATTCCTTGATAATCCTGCATTTTGGAGCGAACATGTGTACTACGGAACGGGAAAGCCCGACCCATTCCGAAAAGCCACAGGGAAGAAAGGAAAAAACAAATGAAAACAGAAGAACTGGACATTATCAGGGATGCCGTCCACAATGCACTGGAGGCGGTGAGATGCCTTGGAGCGTTGGAGAAAAAGAGCAGCATGATCCTGATCTCCAAAAACGACCTGAAAACCTATCTTGGAGGGAACCTGGAAGGAAAACTGGTCGAGGCTTACAAAATACTGGAGGCGGAGGCTTCCGGCGAAAGCTGAAATTTGTAGGATGAAACTGAATACCGCGGAACGGAAAGGCAAGCCTCCGGGCTTGTTTTTCCGTTCCGTGAAAACAGGAAGCAGCCGGATTTTGCGGTACAGGTTCCGGGAATGGAAGGCGGCATTTATATAGGAAGAAAGCGCCCGTACTGCTTGACTTTACGGGCTTTCAGAGTGATTAATAGACTACCAAAAAAGAAAGGAGCGGATGCAGATGCGCATAAGGAAAGTTGCGATATATGCAAGGGTTTCAACAGAGCATGAGGCACAGCTTTCAGCATTGGAGAACCAGGTGCAGTATTACGATGACCTGATAGACAGGCACCCGGACTGGGTATTGTACCGCCGGTATATCGATGAAGGGATTACCGGCACTTCCATATCCAAGCGGAAAAACTTCGTGCGGATGATGGAGGATGCGAAAGAAGGACATTTCGACTTAATCGTCACGAGGGAGGTATCGAGGTTCGCAAGGAACACGGTGGACACCCTACAGCAGACGCGGCTCTTGAAGCGGATGGGGATTGAGGTGTATTTCACCGAGGACGGGATATGGACCATGAACGATGAGGACGGGGAGCTGCGGCTGACCATCATGGCGACCCTCGCGCAGAACGAATCGAAAAAGACCTCCATGCGGGTGAAGGCGGGGCAGATGGTCTCCTTCCAGAACGGGGTGGTCTACGGCACCGGGAACGTGCTTGGCTATGACAAGGTGGGGCCGGAATACGTCATCAACGAGGCGCAGGCGAAAACGGTCAGGAAGATTTTTGATATGTACCTTGCGGGAAACGGCAGCCAGAAGATCAAGAAACAGCTTGAAAAAGACGGCGACCTCACGGCGATGGGGAAGAGCCTGTGGCATTACGCCACCATCAGCCATATCCTGAAAAACCGCCTCTACTGCGGGGAGCTTGAATACCGGAAGGAGTATGTACCGGACTACCTCGAACAGAAAAGGGCGAAGAACAACGGGGAGCTTGACCGCATCATCGTGGAAGGGAAGCACCAGCCAATCGTCACCAAAGAGGAATTCGGGCGGGTGCAGAGGATGCTGGAGGAAAAAAACGCACAGACGGCGCAGTGGCGGAAAAATAAAGGCGTTTATTCGGATGACCTCTGGCGCAGGAAACTGCGGTGCCAGTGCGGACACGCTTTCGCAAAGACTAGGTGGCACTCCAAGTCAAGGGATTTCACCACCTATACCTACAAGTGCTATGACCAGACCCGGACGGGAACTATTTCAGCAAGGCTGAAAAACGGCCTGAGCATCGAGGGCGTCTGCCGGGTGCCTCTGGTGCAGGACTGGAAGGTACACACGATGGCGCAGAAAGTCCTCCACGCCGTTTTCGATGACCCGGAGGGGACGCTGAAAAATGCGGCGGCGATTCTCGGCCTCGGTGCGGCAGGGGTGGGGCAGACGGAAGTGCTGCGGGATAAATCCATCATAGAGGAAAAGCTGAAAAAGGAGCAGGGGCGCTACGAGACGCTGCTCGATATGCGGATGAACAACGAGATACCGAGGGAGGTATTCAGCCGCAAGCAGCAGGAGGTGGAGAAAAAGATAGCGGAGCTGGAACAGCAGATGATGCAGTACGGCGATGTGAAGCCTGCCACGGAGGCGGATGTGAGCGGCAAGCTGGAAAACCTGCGCAGGCTCATGGAGCAGCCGCCCGTGCCGGAGGATGGGGAGTTTTCGGAAAGTGATATAGATAAATATGTTTTCGGGGTAAGGGTTTACGAAGACCGCTTTGAGTGGCTCTTAAACTTAAGCCCCGAAGCCCGCGGGGAACTGGATGATGCCGGTTCCCCCGTTTATTTTACGAAGCTGACGGTCACGCCGGATGACGAGCGGGCATGGTTCAAGAGGCACCCGCAGTGGTCAAAGTCCAACAAATATACGGAGCTGGAGGCATGGCTTTATATTTAGACGAAAGAGACAGGGCGGAAGGGTTGTGGCGCGGCCTTTCCGTCCTGTCCGGCTTTTTGCGGTTACAGTTCTGCGGTCATTTCTTTTGCCTCTGTCGGCAGGCATTTCCCTAAAAACATGGCTTTGCAGTCGGAAAATCCCAACAGGTATGCGAGCATCCCAAACCGGGAGCCCAGCGCGTTCTGCTCGCTGACGTAGCGGTCGATGAGCAACCGGATTTCTTTTGATAAATCCATCCTGTCCAGTTCGCCGGAGTATATATCCGACTTCCGGAGAATCGCCTGGTATTCCCCGTCACCGCTTACAATGCCGTTCATGACACCGTTCATGCGTGTGTCCATCAATTGGTATAATGCAGAATCTTTTTCCAATCCAACCCCTCCTTTCTTGGTGTCGTAGCTTACCTCTGTTTTGGCGGGATAGCAAGCGGAAAAATAAGTTATAAAAAATTCATAAAATGTTTTGTTGCATTAACCAATATAAAATAATAAAATAGAGATAGAAAAGTATGAATTGAAACGGAAGAACCATACTAACAAAGGAGGTGTTTATCATGGCAACTTCAAGTATCACAAAGAATTTTGTCATTTCCGGCAAGGAACAGGTGGAGATGTTTGTCAATGCGATTGAAGAATCTGCCAAGAACCGTCCTGTGCGTACTCCGGTAAATGTAGAGTTCATTGAAACTGAGGATGAACTGCGAGAATTTATGAGGTTCAGGGAAAAGAAAGCAAAGGAGAAATTAAATGCCAGTAACGGATAAATTTTTTGCAATCAATATCCGCAAGTATTTGGCATTAGGAGATGACCAAGAAGCCGGGGAGCCTGCGCTTGTTAAGCTGCTCTCCGGGTTTTCCTGTCCAAAGAATCCGGATTTGGAACGGTTTTTGAAAAAAAGTGCAATAGAGTTCACAAAAAAGAACCAGTCAGTTACATATCTTGTTTTTTCCAAAGATAATGGGGAAATGCTGGGTTATTTTACCCTTGCATTAAAACCTTTAACAGTAAGGGGAGAAACAGTAAGCAATACTGTAAAGAGAAAATTGTTGCGCATCAGTGAATGGGATGAAAAATCAGACACTTATACTATGTCTGCATATCTGATTGCACAGCTCGGAAAAAATTACGCGGGCGGCAGGGATAAGGAAATCTCTGGAAAGGCGCTTATTGAATTGGCTTGGATGATGATTGAAAAAGCACAGTATATGTTTGGCGGCATGGTAACATTCTTGGAAGCTGAAAATGAGGAAAGGCTGTTATCATTTTACCGTGATAACCGTTTTTCGCAGTTTGATACCCGGCAGACCGCATCAGATACGGACGAGTCGCATGAGCTGGTACAGCTTTTAAGGTTGCTCTGATATGATTACGCCGCACTGAAAAGTGTGGATTTTGTCGATTTGTCGAATCGCAAAATAGGGTGGGGTAAATTCCTCATAGGTGGGGTAAAAGGGGGTAAATGATTTACCCCAGGGGTAAAAGTCATCATAATCTAACAGCGGCACAGGCGGCTATTCAAAAATAATGCCATAGGAATTTGGGTACTCGCAGGCAAAAGTATTGAGGAATGGCTTAAAATCAAGGGTTTTAAGGCTTGGTGGGGTTCATCACGGTGGGTGGTGGACCCCAATTTTTTGTTTTTGGGATGCCGCTGATAGGATGGCGATAGGGGAAAAAATCGTACTATCAGGCAAAAGTATACTTTCACGCAAAAGTCCGGGGTTTCCGTGATAGTATAAAACGGAAAGGTAAAAAGGTGTAGGATATTGGCGGTTTTGGCTGAAAGATGTATTAGCTTGACGGAAAATGCTGTTGAAAAACGGGGGATATGATACAAACACGGAAACTGCATGGAGTTTCCGTGATAATATGGGGTTTTGCCTGTTTATTTACAAAATTTATAGTTTTTGCAATATCGCAGAAAATAATAAGATTTATATATTTTTGAGTTTATGGTAAAAATTCAGCGCATCACTCATATCTTTATCATCCGGATGCCCTTTTGCGATACCGCCGACTAATTTAAACGGGCCAAAAGTATCAAAACCCAGGCAACCATAGCTTCCTACGATCTGCGCTTTTTTCGCCTCCACGATCTGCCTGATGGCATCTGTGTATGAATTTCGTTTCACACCGCAGGTATAAAGAAAAAATACTTTTTTGCCAATAGGCAGATTTTTTTCCGCACTGTCTAAAATGTCTTTGTGGAATTTTTGGTAGAAGATGCCGGAAGCAAATCCAATCAGGTCATAATCCGACCAGTTCAAATTGGAGTTTTCAGATGCATTCAGCAGAGTGACATCCCCCTGCCCCGCAATCGCTTCTACCAATTTTTTTGTATTGCCATGGTGTTCTGAATGGTAAACAATCAATACTTTCATTATACGCATACGCTCCTTTTTTTTATGAGTAGGAAATTTCAATAGAAAACTCTTTTCCATCTGTTACAGGTGTGGCAGATAGTACTTTGTTGCCTTCATTCTCCAAAGCAAGTATAGCATGTCGGGCAGCAATGCCCACATCAATTTTATTCAGCTTGTTTTTCAGAATAATACGTTTCATGCCATGTCCGGCATCATGGATGATTATTTTCCCATTCTGGAAATCCAGTTTCCACGGCTGTGAGTTCAGAGAGGACGGAGCCAGACGGATAGCCTGAGTAATGGGATTATCATGTCTGCTGATCTCACTGGCTGCGATTCGCTTAAATTCATCCGGACCTTTTCGCATGGGAACATCCGTATTGCCAATGGCAAGGGCAATACAGAAACGCTCTGATTCCTTTTTGGGTTTTATGTTCATAAACCAGCCGCAGCCGAAACCCATGCTCTGGACATATAGGTCAACCTTTTGCAGCACAAATCCAACATTGGCATAAGCGGATGGAGAACTGTCGCAAAAGGCAAGTAAATAATGGGATGCGCCCTGATTGGCGGAAACTTCTGGAGCCGGGAGAAGTTTAAAATCAGCGTGCTGCCCGGTAAGCTGTTCCGCTCCGGAGGCACAGGCAAGGATATGGTCTAAATGGTCTTTTGGAACAGGTGAGTCCAGATAATTTCGTACCTGTCTGCGAGTGAAGATTGTTTCATAGAGTGTCATAGTGTTTTCCTCCTGAAAAGGTGTTTTTGTTTCACAGAGCGAATACCGCTGCGAACAGGAAATAAAGTAACGGTTGATGAATCATGTATAAACCGAGGGAATGCCGGCCAAACCATTCCAGTGTCTTTACCTTGCTGCTTTCTAAATGCGAGAGCAGGTTATAGTGTGCAAAAAAACGATGCGTAAAATATCCGGCAGTATATAGGAAAACCCACGGCAGAAGCGAAAAATAATCTGTTGAATGAAAGCCAGGCATGGGAAATCCCAGGTAAGTGGATACAAAATTATGATACCAGTTATCCGGCAACGGCAACAGATTCCAGTTGGCGAAACCGAGATAACCCTGATTGACATTCTTTGTGAGAAGAAATAGGGTAATGCTGAAAATCAATCCATGTAGCGGTCTGCATTTTTGTAAAACCTTTTCTGCCGGAATCATCAGAAGCATACAGGAACCAATCAGGGTAAGGACACCGAAACGAACCCTGTTTTGCGGCAATGCAATCAGCGTAGTTACCACAATCAAAAATCCCAAACTAAAGATAATAATGCCCCTTTTCAGTTTTTTCTTTCCCAATGGTTCGCAGAAACCGGAAAGGAAAATAAAAGTCCAACAGATACATTGCTGCCAGATATAAGCGCCTTCTGATTGATACCATTGCAGATTGATATCGAAAAGGTAAACCAAATCCCATACCGCATGGTATGTTATCATGTTCAGGAGTGCCAATCCCCGTATTCCGTCTAAGGCATAATATCTTGTGGCTGTCATACGTCATATCCCTTCGTATTCAACGCCAGAGGAAGGGATACCGTAAATGTCGTGCCTTTCCCCTCTTTACTGGAAACAGAAATATCCCCGCCATGCAGATTGACAATCCGCTTTGCAAGTGCCAGGCCCAGGCCGTTTCCCTGGGAGGAGCGCGAAAGGTCACCCTGATAGAATTTTTCAAACACCCGCCGCATGATATCCTCGCTCATGCCGATTCCGTTATCTGTGATACTGGTTATCAATGAGCCGTTTTCCCTGCGGAGCAGGATGTGGATGATTCCATGTTCAGGGGAGAACTTAATGGCATTGCTTAAAATATTCTGCCACACATGGGCGAGCAGGTCTTTATTGCCATAGTAATCTACAGCATCCAGATCAATTTCAAGTTCCAGTTTTTTCTCCGTCCAGCCGTCTTCCAGAAGGAGAAGGATTTCCCGGAGCTGTTCATCCAGACAAAAGGATTCCTTTTTTATACCGATTTCCTGATTATCCAGTCGGGACAAAAGCAGAATATTGCTTGTCAGCGTGGAAAGGCGTCTGGTATTATACAGAATTTTTTTCGTGTAACCCTGGCGTTTTTCCTCGCTTAAATCTTTTTTCTGCAGCAGAGTGGCATAGCCTTCAATGGCAGACAGCGGTGTCTTGAATTCGTGGGAGACATTTTCTACAAAATCCGTGCGGAGGATTTCTGTCCCGGCCAGTTCCTTCGTCATCAGATTAAAATTGTGTGCCATATCCCGCAGCTCTTTGATTTTGATATTTTCATCCAGGGACACGTCGAAATTGCCCCTTGCCACTTCCTGGGCTGCATTGCTCATGGCAATGATTGCCGTGAGGGGATGCCTGCCGGCATAATTGGAGATAATGGTGCCGACAAGAACGCTGACGAGGGCTATAACGAAAAATACAACTCCTCGGTTCTGCCTGACTAATATGCCGGTTCGGATCAGCAGTAAGGTAAGCAGAGCTGAAAAAATGATGGTAAGCGTCAACGTCAGGAAAGTTAAAAGGGAAAACATGACCGAGAGCCGTTTCGGACATTTCTTCCACTTTTTTGTCTGACGGAGCTGTATTGGTTCAGAAGATTTTTGATTATCCATGTTTGTCCACCACCTTATATCCCAGACCACGAACTGTGACAATTTCAAAGTCTGCATTATTTTTGAACCGTTCTCGCAGACGGCTGATATGGACATCCAGTGTGTGGGAATCCGCTTCACTGTCCGGTCCCCAAACATCATCCATGATCTGCCGTCTGGTAAAGATACGGTTGGGAGAGGTGATCAGCTTATATAATAGGTAAAACTCTTTCTGCGGCAGTTCGGTGGTTTCTCCGTGTGAGGAAATTGTCAGGGTGTCACAATTAAATTCTGTTTCACCAAATTTGCTTTTACGTTGGTTGACAAGCTGGCTGCGGCGCAGCAGGGCTTCCACCCGCCAGACCATTTCATTCACATCAATGGGCTTTACCATATAATCATCCGTACCCAGTCGGAATCCCTCGCGTTTGTCGGTGGCACTTTCTTTGGCCGTGATGATCAGGATCGGCATGGTATATCCTGATTCCCGTAATGCTTTGGTAAGTTCAAAACCATCCATACGCGGCATCATAATGTCGGAAATAATCAGATCGATATAAGTGTTATCCAAAACATCAAAAGCGGCAAATCCATCAGTCGCCGGAACAGCCGTATATCCATTATCCGTAAGAACCGTACAGAAAAGGTCGCGCAGTTCCTTATCATCTTCTACAACTAAAATCTGAAACATTATTAGCACCTCCGCTATCAGTATAGCATTATGGGCAGGCAGCGATAAAGTGATTTTTATGCCTTTTCGTCCGATTCGCTATAAACCCGCCATTCAATGGCAATGCCTGTTGTGTCCGGGCCTACATGGGAGGAAACAATCAGGTTCAGGTCAGCTTCACAGTCGCTTGAAATCAGCGACTTGCATTTGTTGAACATGTCCGTATTGCCCACATAGATAACGCCGAGCCGGGCGGTTTCTTTAGACTGTGCGATATTTTTGATATTGCGCAGGGCATGGTTCATTCCGCGGCTTTTCCTGTATGGTTCGATGCGTCCGTCTTTCATGGTCAGGATCAGCTTGATGTCAAGGATGTCACCAATCTTTCCCACAGCCTCGGAGACACGTCCTCCCTGTACCAGATACTTGAAATTATCTACGACAAAATAAACATCGATTCGGTGGACTCTTTTTCTGATTTCTTCACTGGTCTCCTGTAATGTTTTTCCCTGCTTTTTCATTTCCAGGGCATCCATGCACAAAAAACCGCTTGCAAGGGTGGCGCTCAGGGAATCGATGACTTCAATGTTTCGGGCAGGATACTTACCCTTTAGATAGAGCGCGACCATGTATATCGTATCGTAGGAACCGCTTAACCCGGAGGAAACGGTGATGCACAGGATATCCTTTCCGTTTTTCAGGGCATTCTCAAACTTCTCACGCACTAAGGCAGGGTTGACACCGGAAGTATAGGCTCTCCGGGTGCGGAGCTGTTCAAAAAATTCACTGCGGGAAAGAATGCGCTCATCTCCATAGATCATGCTCTCATCGAAATAATAGTATTGGGGCAATAGGATGACTTCTTTGTCATAGGGGGATGGGAGGTCTACGTCGCCATCTGTAAAGATCAAAAATTCTTTCATGGGTTCGCCTTTCTTAAAAACGGGTGCTGCCCGTTTTGCGTATATAATGTATTGGGAGTTTATCTGCAATGGTATACGCCCAATCTCAACTGAACCTCAACAAAACAGGTGATTTTATTTTTTTTCAAAAACAGATGTCCGTTGAGGTTCAGTTGAGAAAAAAGGGGTAGGATGTTTCGGAAAAGGGAGGTAAAGAAGATGCTTCATTATGCGCTCTTTGCGGTAATCGTACTCGCTGTTTTGTGTTACATGGACTGGCAGGTAAGGAGAGTTTTCTCTTTCTATGGGATAGGAAGAAAGAAATGGTACATTATCTGCTTTCGGGCTGTTCTCTTTTCGGGGTTTGCACTGCTGATTACGTTGTGGCCGCCCGGAATTGTGATTGCCCTCCACTTTTTAGGTGTCTTTATCATAACGAATTTAATAGAAGTGATAATAAAGCAGTTCTACAGACACAGACAGGCTGAAAAAAGCGGCTGGTTTTGGAAATTTCTTTGCCGTGGCGGAATCCTGCAGGTATTGGCAGTATTTTTGATGCTGGGATATGGATATTACAATGTCGGACACATAGACAGAACAGAATACATCATAGAGACGAATAAAATATCTGCTGATTACAGGATTGTTTTTATCAGTGATACCCATTATGGAACAGTGCAGAATCCGGCTGTATTGCAGGAACTGATGGCAGAAATCGGTGCCTTGGAGCCGGACTTTATTGTGCTTGGTGGTGATATTGTGGAGAGCGGCACTTCAAAGGAGTCAATGGAAGAAGTTTTTTGCATGATGGGAAAGCTGAACAGCCGTTATGGGATTTATTATGTGTATGGAAACCATGACAGGCAGGAGGACAGGGAACAACGCAGCTTCACAAATCAGGAACTGGAGCAGACCATTACAGATAATGGAATCATTATCTTAAAAGATGAATATGCGGAGATTGGAGACGACCTGATTTTGGCAGGCAGGGATGATGTGGGATATTATGAGAAACGGGAACGTCTGTCTGCGGAGGAAATTCTGGAAGGGGCAGATCAGGAACGCTATATCATCATGTTGGATCATCAGCCGGTGGAAATTGCTGTGAATGGGGAGGCAGGAGCAGACCTGCAGCTATCCGGACATACTCATGCAGGACAGGCTTTTCCAGCCGGACTGTTTATGCGTGTAATGGGAATGCCTTGTTATGGAGAATATCAGGAGAGCGGCTGTAAGCTGATTATTTCTTCGGGAGCGTCTGTGGGGGTATTCCCGATACGGACAGAAAAACATTGTGAATATGTGGTGATTGAGTTGAAGCAAAGTCATGGATCAAATTGAGGTTGAGTTGAGATTCATGGTACATGGTAATAAGAAAAATAAATGAGGAGGTTCTATATGGAAAATTCATCAGCAAAAAAGGAAAAGAGAAAAATGAGCAGGAGTAAAAAAATTGTGATAGCTGTCATTGTGTTAATAGTGGCGGCAGCCATAGTGGGCGGAGGTATTTTTTACTGTACCTTTTTCCCCAATCCGCTTGCAAAGAAAATTTCCGTCAGCAATATATCGGCAGGAACTATGTCTGTGACAGGTGAGAGCAATGTGCTTGTGGCATATTTTTCTTTGACAAATAATCGGGTATATGCGGCAGATGAAATGGATGCGGTGTCTTCGGCAAGCCTGAAAATCGAAGATGGAACCGGATACGGCCATGCGGAGCTATTAGCTCTTGCGGCACAGGAGGTAACCGGAGGGGATATTTTCCCCATCAAGGTAGATGATCTGTACCCTGAAACTTATGGCGGAGCGTTTGACCGGCACCACAGTGAGATGGGGACATCGATTCGGCCAGAATTGACGGAGCATCTTGAAAGCGTGGAGAATTACGATACAGTGATTATCATTTATCCAAACTGGCTAAGCAGTATGCCAGTGCCCGTCCTGTCATTTTTGGAGGAATATGATTTTTCGGGAAAGACGATCATACCGATTGCCACCAGTCAGGCATTGGGATTGGGTTCCGGCCCGGAGCAGATTGCCGCAGCCTGTCCGGATGCAGTGGTAGCGGACGGACTTTCTGCAAAAAGTGAGGACAGTGTGAAAGAGTTCCTGACAAAAGCCGGTCTGGCAAAGTAAAGGAGGTTTCATGCGTATCAAAAAGGTTTGCAAGCTATGTATAGATATAGGGATGCTGGTTATTACGCTTCTGCTTATGGCTTCGGAGAGAACAGGGATTGTCCTGCATATGTTTCTGGGGGCGGCTTTGTTCATCTTATTTGTTGCTCACAATATTTTAAATCTGGCATGGTGGGCAGGCATTGGCAAGGGATTGTACAGCCGGACGAGGTGGATGAGAACCATATTGAATGTGTTGCTGCTCATTGACTTCCTGCTTGTGATGTTAAGCGGGATTCTGTATGCGGTCGGTCTGCATAGGATAACGGCGCTTTTGTTTTTGATTCTGACAGTGATACATATTAGAGTGCATTGGAAAAGGGCTTCGGCAAAACAGCAGAAATAACAGAATTTGAATAGGAGGCTTATTAAAATGGTATTGATAATTGTCTGCATTCTTGCAGGACTTGGAGCGGGTATTGGGACAGGGCTTGCCGGTTTATCCGCGGCGGTGGTCATTACCCCTATGCTGATTACCTTTTGCGGGTTTACAGCTTACGAAGCGGTAGGAATTGCACTGGCTTCTGATGTGCTGGCTTCGGCGGTCACAGCGTATACCTATGGGAAAAATAAAAATCTTGATATTAAAAACGGGCTTGTAATGATGGCTTCTGTGCTTGCATTTACGATTTTGGGGAGCTGGCTGTCCTCGCTCCTTCCCAATGCAGTCTTGGGAGGCAGTTCTTATGTTATGACATTTATTATGGGCGTTCGGTTTCTTGTAAGCCCGATCACAAAGACAACATCAAGGATGGATGAAATAGAGCCGAAAAAGAGGATTATGCGATCCCTTCTTTCGGGAATCCATATCGGCCTGTTCTGTGGATTTGTCGGTGCTGGCGGCGGTGTGCTGCTTCTGATTACACTGACCTCTGTTCTCGGATATAGCCTGAAAACAGCAGTCGGAACAAGTACCTTTATTATGACATTTACAGCACTGACAGGGGCGGTTTCCCATGTAATCATTGGCGGTACGGTAAATGTGACAGCACTTGTGGTCTGTGTGATAGCGGCGCTGATTGGGGCAAGGGTTTCGGCGTTATTTGCAAATAAAGTGGATGCCAAAAAACAGAACAGGGTTACAGGCGTTGCCCTGTGTGGATTAGGGGCTGTGCTGGCTCTTGTTAATTGGCTGTAAAAATTGAGGTTGAGTTGAGGTTCGGTTGAGATTGGCTTGAGATTGAATCAGCATAATACAGGAACAGCGCACAACAATTATAAATTTAGGCGTTGAGGAAAGGGTGATGGCTTATGCTGCAAATAAAAGGCATATCAAAACAGTACCGGACGGGTGAGCTGGTTCAGCAGGCACTAAATGATGTCAGTCTGAATCTGCGGGATAATGAATTTGTTTCCATACTTGGTCCCAGCGGTTCAGGAAAAACTACACTTCTGAATGTGATAGGCGGTCTTGACCGTTACGACACCGGGGAGCTGGTTATCAACGGTATTTCCACGAGAGAATATAAAGACCGTGACTGGGACGCTTACCGAAACCATACTATCGGCTTTGTGTTCCAAAGCTACAACCTGATTCCCCATCAGACAATCCTTGCCAATGTGGAGCTGGCTTTGACGATTGGCGGTATTTCCAGAAATGACCGCAGGGAGCGGGCAAGGAAAGCATTGGAGGAAGTGGGCTTGGGGGATCAGCTTCACAAAAAACCAAACCAGATGTCCGGAGGGCAGATGCAGCGGGTAGCGATTGCCCGTGCCCTGGTAAATGACCCGGAAGTGCTTCTGGCGGACGAACCGACCGGGGCGCTGGACAGCGAAACCAGTATCCAGGTCATGGAACTGTTGAAAAAGGTTGCTGAAAATCGGCTGGTGGTTATGGTGACGCATAACTCGGAGCTTGCTGAGCAGTATTCTACAAGGATTGTGAAATTGCGGGATGGAAGGGTTATAAATGACAGTGATCCATATCTGCCAGAAGAAACACCAGAAGGAACAGAGCATAAAAGTATGGGAAAGGCAAAAATGTCCTTTTTTACATCTCTTTCTCTGAGTTTTAACAATCTGTGGACAAAGAAAGGGCGGACGATTCTGACCGCTTTTGCCGGCTCTATCGGGATTATCGGCATTGCATTGATTTTGGCACTGGCAGAAGGGGTAAATGATTATATTTCAGATATACAGAAAAGTACCATGACTTCCTATCCTATTACGATAAACTCTCAATCCGTGGATATGTCCGGGATTATGGGGACGAGAGGCGGCAGACGGGAAAATGAGGCTTCGGCAGAGGAAAACCGTACCAGAGTTTACGCAGATTACAGCGCTATCGAATCCAGTGAGGAAATGGCGTCAAATATTAAAGAGAATAACCTGACGGCGTTTAAGGAGTATCTGGATAATCCGGAAAGTGAAATCCACCAGTATTTAGGTGAAAATGGTGTGGTGTATTCCTATGGCGCCCATTTTGGAATTTATTCTTATGATGCTGACGGAAACCTGGTGGCCTCAGATGCGGACATAGATCAGGTCAGTGCGTCTACCCTTTCCAGTGAGGACAGTGCAGCAGGGGGCGGCCCGATGGCAAATATGGAGCGGATGAATCAGGTAATGAGCGGTTCTTCCGATGCAGGGGCTGAAAATTTCTCCGAACTGATGCCGGGGACAGACGGAAAAGCAGTCAGTACGATTCTCTTTGACAGTTATGACCTGCTGTATGGGAGCTGGCCGGAAAATTACAATGAAGTTGTCCTTGTGCTGAATGAAAATAATTCGATTCCGGCAGGGACATTATATCAGCTTGGCTTGATTACCGGGGAGGAATATAAAGAGATTACCGAACAGATTAAGAATGGGGAAGATGCAGAGGAACATATTTGGGACTATGAGGAAATCTGCGGACATACTTTTTACATGGTTTTACCCTGCGACCAGTATAAAGAGAACAAGGACGGCACGTTTACCTATATCGGGGATGATGTTATGCAGATAGAATCTCTTTTGGAAAACAGTGTAAATTTGAAGATTACAGGCATTATCCGTCCGGCGGCGGATGCTGAAAGTGCGTCAATCCCTACTTCTGTGGCATATACTGTGGCGCTGACTGATTATGTGATAGAACATACAGATGAAAGCGCGGTTATCCTGGCACAGGAAAAGACACCGGAAGTCAACGTATTAAACGGAATCAATTTTAGAGCTGCTGATAGTGAAGCAAAAGCCGCTGATGCAATAATCTATATGTCAAATATGGGCATTTCCGATAAGGCTGCTATGTATGCGAATATTCTGGAACATCAGGAGACAGATGCCCAGGAAGATCAGGAACATATAGAGGCCATGCAGGGTGCGCCTTCCATGAGTCCCAGTGAGATGGCGTCTATGGAAGGGGTGGAACGGACGGAAGAAGATGAAATCGAATTGGCAAGGGCACTGGATGAATGGCTGGAAAATGACCCGGATCAGGAAACCCTGGTGTCGGCTTACGATATATTTATTGCCGGGTCTACCTTTGAAGAAAACATGAGAAAATTCGGAAAGGTAAGCTACGATGCCCCGTCCTCTATCAGCATTTATACAGACAGCTTTGAGGACAAAGAAGCAGTTTCAGACTGTATAGACCGTTACAACGAGGGGGCTGAAAAGAAAGAGCAGATTACTTATACGGATTATGTGGCGCTGCTTACCAGTTCCATTACTTCGATCGTAGATGTGATTTCCTACGTGTTAATTGCGTTTGTTGCAGTGTCTCTCATTGTTTCCAGTATTATGATTGGAATTATCACGCACATTTCTGTATTGGAGCGTACAAAGGAAATCGGTATTTTACGGGCGATAGGTGCATCGAAACGGAATATCTCACAGGTGTTCAATGCAGAGACGGTGATTGTGGGGTTGTTGGCAGGTATTCTGGGTGTGGGTGTTTCCGCTCTGCTGACTATCCCGATCACTTCGGTTATCCAGAACCTATTGGGTGCTTCGGAGCTTTCTGCTTCCCTCCCGGTTACGGCGGCGCTGTTCTTGCTACTGTTAAGCGTTGTAATTACGGTTATTGCCGGATGGATTCCTTCCAGAAGGGCTGCGAAGAAAGATCCGGTAGCGGCATTGCGTACAGAATAACAACGAAGGAGGTTATTATGCTTAAAATATTAAAGTACATGAACCGGAGTGACTGGCTGTTTGTCTTATGTTCCCTTGTCTTTATCGTCTGCGGGGTAGGACTGGACTTGCGGCTGCCGGATTACATGAGGGAGATTACCACTTTGGTACAAACGGCCGGCAGTGAGATGGGCGAGGTTCTGTCTGCGGGAGGCTCTATGCTGCTGTGTGCGTTGGGGAGCCTTGTGACGGCTTTTATTGTGGGCTTCTTTGTGGCACAGATTGCGGCGGGGCTTGCCATGCGTCTGCGGGAGGCAGTTTATAATAAGACGATGGATTTTTCGATGGAGGAAATCGGGAAATTTTCCACGGCGAGCCTGATCACACGTACTACCAACGATATTCAGCAGATTCAGATGTTTGTAGCATTGGGGCTGCAGGCAATGATCAAAGCGCCGATTCTGGCGGTATGGGCAATCTTGAAAATAGCCGGGAAAAGTTGGCAGTGGACAGCTATCACGGGAGGTGCGGTTGCAATCCTTACGGTAATGCTTGGCACAGTAATCGTCCTGGTGCTGCCTAAATTTAAGAATATGCAGAAACTCACAGATAACCTGAACCGTGTGGCAAGGGAAAATCTCACAGGTATTCGTGTGGTGCGGGCCTATAATGCAGAAGGGTATCAGGAGAAAAAATTTGAGGGTGCAAATGAGGAATTGACAAGGACGAACCTGTTTACCAGCAGAACCATGTCCATATTGTTTCCGGGCATGACCTTGATTATGTCCGGTCTGATGCTGGCTATTTATTGGGTGGGCGTATATATCATCAATGATGCTGCGCTTACAGACCGGCTCGGTATTTTCGCGGATATGGTGGTGTTTTCCTCTTATGCCATGCAGATCATTATGGCGTTTATGATGCTTGTTATGACTTTCATTGTGCTGCCGAGGGCGGTTGTGTCGGCGAAACGTATCAATGAAGTGCTTGATACGGAGACAAAAATAAAGGATGGTAAAATCAGCGGTTCCGAGTTATTCGAGCAGGGGGAAATTGAATTTAAACATGTATCGTTCCGCTACCCGGATGCAGAGGAAGCGATTCTCACAGACATCAGTTTTACCGTCCATAGGGGAGAAACAGCGGCTTTCATAGGTTCTACCGGAAGTGGCAAAAGCACCCTGATTAACCTGGTCCCCCGTTTCTACGATGTGACTGATGGGGAAATTTGTATTGATGGGATTAACATTAAAAAATATACCCAGGAGGCTCTTCACAGGAAATTGGGATATGTCTCACAGCGGGCTGTTATGTTCAGAGGAAACGTGCTGTCAAATGTGACGTATGGAGAAAATGGGCGGCAGAGCGTGGATGAAGAATTGCTTTGGAAATCCATAGAAATCGCACAGGCAGGGGACTTTGTTCAGGGCATGGAAAATGGTTATCACGCGGCGGTTGCACAGGGCGGGACAAACCTGTCCGGCGGGCAGAAACAGCGGCTTGCCATAGCAAGAGCCATTTACCGCAGGCCGGAAATCTATATTTTTGACGATTCTTTTTCGGCTCTGGATTATAAGACAGACAGAGCTCTTCGGAAAATGCTGAAACAGGAAACCGGAACGGCTACAACTTTGATTGTGGCACAGCGTATCGGTACGATAATGGATGCTGACAAGATTATAGTGTTGGATGAAGGAAAAATTGTAGGGATTGGCAGGCATAAGGAGCTTTTGGCAGATTGCCCTGTCTACCGTGAAATTGCGGAATCACAGCTATCGAAGGAGGAATTGGAAAGTGCCTGAACAGAAAAATGAGATGCCAAAGGGCAATGGTTCCGGACGCAGTTTTGGGCCGGGAAACAGAAAAATGGGAGGCGGGGAAAAGGCAAAAGATTTCAGCGGTTCCCTGAAAAAACTGTTTGTCTATTGTGGCAGATACCTTCCGGCGATTGTTTTTGCTATGGTGCTTGCGGTCACTGGTTCCATACTGAATCTGATCGGTCCTGGGAAAGTGGCAGATATGACAAACCTTATGACCGAAGGGCTGATGACAGGGATTGATGTGGAGGCAGTGGTGGAGATTGCCGTCCTGCTTGCGGCGCTGTATGGCTTGGGGTGGCTGTTCAGTCTGATTCAGGGTATGGTGATGGCGACCGTAACGCAGAAAGTTTCAAAATCTTTGCGGACAGAAATTTCGCAGAAGATGAACCGTTTGCCACTAAAATATTTTGACGGAACCAGTACAGGAAATATCCTCTCTCGTGTGACAAATGATGTAGACACCATCGGGCAGACACTGAACCAGAGTATCGGAACACTGGTGACGGCTTTGGCTATGTTTGTTGGTTCTTTGATTATGATGTTTTATACCAACTGGATTATGGCGGTTTCTGCTATCTTAGCTGCCTTTTCAGGATTTGGCCTAATGATGCTTATCATTTCCCGGTCGCAGAAATATTTTAAGCAGCAGCAACAGGAGCTTGGCATGCTGAACGGGCATATAGAGGAAACCTATTCCGGCCATAATGTGGTGAAGGCATATAACGGTGAGAAAGCGGCAAAAAAAGAATTTCACGAAATGAACCAGCGGTTATATAACTCAGCATGGAAAAGCCAGTTTATGTCCGGGCTAATGCAGCCGCTCATGGCTTTTGTGGGAAACCTTGGGTATGTGGTGGTCTGTGTGGTCGGTGCGGTTCTGACATTGAACGGCACGATTTCATTTAGTGTGATAGTTGCGTTTATGCTGTATGTAAGGCTTTTTACGCAGCCTCTTTCGCAGCTTGCACAGGCTGCCACCAGTTTACAATCTGCGGCGGCAGCCAGTGAGCGTGTGTTTGAATTTTTAGGGGAGGAAGAACTGTCGGATGAGAGCGGGAAATCCGTTCATTTGGCAGAGGTGGATGGAAATGTGGAATTTGAACATATCCGTTTTGGGTATAACGAAAATAAAACAATTATCCATGACTTTTCAGCTTCTGTAAAAGCCGGCCAGAAAATTGCCATTGTAGGGCCTACCGGGGCGGGAAAGACCACGATGGTAAATCTCCTGATGCGGTTTTATGAGGCACAGGGCGGGGAAATCAGGATTGACGGCACGCCGATTCAGTCACTTACCCGTGAGAATGTCCATAACTTGTTCTGTATGGTTCTGCAGGATACGTGGCTGTTCGAGGGGACAATCCGGGAGAATATCGTCTATTCTAAAGAGGGCGTTACGGATGAACAGATGGTGGCGGCCTGCAAAGCAGTGGGATTACACCATTTTATCAAAACACTTCCCAAAGGGTATGACACCGTATTGAATGACAATGCCAGTCTGTCCGCAGGCCAGAGGCAGCTTGTCACGATTGCGAGAGCCATGATAGAAAATGCGCCTATGCTGATTCTGGATGAGGCGACAAGTTCTGTGGATACCCGTACTGAAATACTGATCCAGAACGCAATGGATAAGCTGATGGCAGGGCGTACTTCTTTTGTGATTGCTCACCGCCTGTCTACGATTAAAAATGCGGACTTGATTCTGGTTATGAGGGACGGGGATATTGTGGAAAGCGGAAATCATTCGGAGCTGCTGGCAAAGGAAGGTTTTTATGCAGAACTTTACAACAGCCAGTTTGAAAGGGCATCGTGATATGGAGGAACAGATTTTACAATTACAGCATTATATCAATGGCAGCCGCTATACGGTTGCCATTACCGGCGCAGGGATTTCAATGGCAGCCGGGATTATGGATTTTGCACATATGAATTTTCCCTTAGTCCTGCAAATGAGTTCTTCGGCGGTACTGAAAAGTGCGCCGAACCATTATTACAATACGGCGAGGAAAGCGTTTTTAAATGCCATGTTTGAGAACGGGCCGAGTATTGCTCATAGAAAACTGGCGGAATATGAAAGGCGTGGTCTGCTGCAGGGTGTCATAACTACGAATATTGACTGCCTGCATACGCTGGCAGGCTCCAGGAATGTGGCAGAGATTCAGGGCAGCTTTGGGTTTAATAAGTGCTTGAAATGCGGGCAGGAGTACAATGATGTGCAGATATGGAATCAGGGAAAAGCTCCGCGCTGCGAAAAATGTGGAGGCGTGATTGGAGCCTTTCCGGTATATAAGCATATCGGACTGGTGGAGGATGAAGTGCGGAAAGCAAGGAGCTTTGCGGCACAGGCGGAGCTTGTTATCATTATCGGCGCACAGGGCAGCTATGGAGGGGTTTACTATCCTTATATCCGGTCTGGCGCAAAGATTGTGCAGATCAATCCGAAAGCTACACAGTTTGATGATGTGGCGGTCTTGAATATTCGGAAAGGGGCGGATGAGGTTTTTTCCAGATTACAATAGCCAGATATGGAAGAACGGGAGGTGGTAATTATACGGAAAATGAAGTGTCCGGAGAAGCGGTGTAGGAAGAGGGTATGCGATATTGGAGAAACGGTTTCTGGCTGGATCATCGTGTCGCTGAAATGCCCTAACTGTGGCAGGGTGGTAAAGGTGTACTGGAAACCGAGTGGAAAAAGATAAATATACATAGCGGGAAAGAATGGCAGGAAGGTATCCTGCTATTTTTACTTTTATAGATTAAAGCGTT
>CAJUBE010000051.1 GCA_910584725.1 uncultured Lachnospiraceae bacterium
ACTGTCGAAAATAAAATGCTTTTTCCGTCTACTATAAAGTGCCGCGTTACACCTTGCTCAATCCACAGGTCATAGGGTATCTTATCCTCACGCGCCCGATCTTCCACCAGCTCCTCCGGCATCCAGTACATAGACAGGACATAAATCTGCGGATCACCCGGCAGCATGAACAGCACCTTCGCCGCCGTTAAGTCCGTGGTACTGGAAAGGTCAGCCCCGCCCACGCCGTACCGTGGTTTCAGCTCCTTCACGTCAAATGTTTCCTCGTTGTTGAGCTGGTCGAAATCCAGCCATGCCTGCGTAGATGTCTCCCGAATGTTGAACTCCTTGCATACCAGATTCTTCACCATGCCTGGGTTGCTCTGCGCCTTTTTGACTTTATTTCTCAGCGCGTCCAGATTCTTGATCGTGCCAAGCCCCGGATTTGCCTTATACCAGTACTTTTCCGTCTGCCACTCCGACTTGGCATCCAGCTCGTAGATAAATGCCAGAAAGTGCTCATCGTGATACCCATTTTCTTCAAAATAGCCGTTGATGACAGTCTCGGCATACTCATATTTCTCATCGTACAGGTCTTCCCGGATGGTTCCCGCCGTGGAAGTGAGCAAGATCAGCGGCTGCTCCCTTGCCGTTGTCCCGTCCGCGATGATGTCATACAGCGCACGACCGTTCTGCCACTGGTGAATCTCGTCCATGATCCCTGCGTGGATGTTCAGGCCGTCAAGTGTGTTTGAATCCGATGCCAGCGGCCGGAAGATGCCATCATTAAATTCGCTTATCATGTCGGCAACCCTTGGCTTGATCCGCTTTGCCAGTGTGGGCGACTTCTGCACCATCTTCTTGGCTTCCGTCCACACAATTTTCGCCTGTTCTCTGGTAGTGGCCGCCGCATAGCATTCCGGCCCCGGCTCCCCATCCGCCACCATCATGTACAAGCCGACCGTGGAAGCGATCAGCGACTTGCCGTTCTTTTTGCCAACAATCAGCATGACTTCCTGATATTTTCTGATGCCGTTGATATCAATAAATCCAAAAACCGCCGCGAGCATTGCCTTCTCCCACAGTTCCAGTCTCACCAGCTTTCCGCCGAACTTCGCTTTTGACTGGCGGCAGTAATTTTCGATAAATTCAAGGATATGATTTGCCCGCGCAGAGGAAAAATAATACTGATCCGGGTGTTCCACGTCCCAGACCAGTTTCTTATAGGTCTTATATACCTTCTGGCTTACCGTAACGCCGCCGCTTTCGATCTCCTTCCAGTATTCCAGTATGGGATTATAGTCCTTTGGATACTCAATCCTCCCTGCCATAGACAAAATCCTCGAATCCGTCCTTTTCTTTGGTTTTTGCTATCTGCTTCGGCATCATATCTGTAATCTGTTTCATGTATTTCTGGTAGCAGGATGTGAAAGAGTTGAACGTGTTCACCACAGGGCGTATCCTGTCATAAGGCTCCTGGTCTTTCCCCTGTGAAAACTTTTCATAGTATCCGTTCTCGTCGATGTCCTCCTGCATTTCTTCCAGACTCACTTTTAGATATGCTGCCTTTGCACACAGCCGATGGGCAATCTGCTTCCTCTTGCAGTCAAGTTTCGTGCACTGTGTCTTTAATCTGTCTGTTTCTTCTTTTATCAGCCTTTCTTTCTCTTCCTTCTCCAAAAAATCACCACCTTTTTACACGAAAACGGGGGAGGGGGGTCACGCGCGAAGCCTGTGCGTTAAATGGAGGAGGGATGTACGGTGCCGGAAATCGTGCCCCTGCCTCTCGTTTAGGGGGGAGTCTCGGTCTGCCTCCCCGCGCCGACGCTGTTATCCTCTCCGCCTACACAGGACGAATCTGTCCATCCAATCCGAAAACATAATGATTCATGCCGTCACCTTCCCCGTCCTGCTCCTTCTCGTGACAGTTCCAGCAGTCCAGCCTCAGATTGGCGTGATTCAACGCTATGTCTGGATCACTTATGTTCTCCGGCGTCAGCCATATCTTATGGTGTACGATCCTGCCCGGCTCCATGCCGCACACTTCACACATGCCGCCGTCTATGGCTCTCCTCTCAGCCTTGTAAGACTCCCTGCATTTCTTCCACGCCGTACTGTTGTAGAATGCACGGGCAAATTCCCTCGCCATTATTCATCCTGCTTAGTCTGCTTCTTTGCGCGCTTGGGTTTGGTCTGTCCTGCTGCCCGCTCATCCGGCTCTGCTTCTGCTGTGTCCTGCTGCTCTGCCGCCTGTTCATCTGTCTCTGCTTCTGCTGTGTCCTGCTGCTCTGTTGTCTGCTCCGGCTCCTCGTCATCCGGCTCTGCTTCTGCTGTGTCCTGCTGCCCTGCCGCCTGTTCATCTGTCTCTGCTTCTGCTGTGTCCTGCTGCCCTGTTGTCTGCTCCGGCTCCTCGGCTACAGCCACGATCAGCGTCGCATCTGTCGCCCTGATCTCTGCATACCTCTCGGGTGCAAGTTCCAGCTCGCTTCCCGCCTCGTACACCTCGCCTGTGTACCTGTCCTTGAATCGTTTCTTTACTACTGCTCTCATATGACCCTCCTTTTCTGCACGAAAAAGAGCCGATGAACTATTCACCGACTTCTGCTTTCCTACACTATAGCACATTTAAAACTGCCATTTACTGCCAACTTTTTTTATTTTTTGTCCGTCTCGTTTTGTAACACATATAAAAACATTTGTTTTTCTTGTTGGCAAGTACTTTTATATGTGTTAATATATGATTGTCAGGAGGGAACAATACATGAAAAGTTATTCATCAAAGGAAGTCATTAAACAGCTAAAAGCGGATGGATGGTATGAAGTGAATGTAGTCGGCAGTCATCACCAGTACAAACACCCAACAAAAAAGGGACGCACTACAGTGAAACATCCTGACAAAGACATTCCGCTACCGACGCTAAAACGAATTGAGCAACAGTCAGGGCTAAGGTTTGATTAGCCCTGACCCATCTACTTCACTATAACACAATCAACAAGGAGGCTATTATGAAACAAGTAGAACGTTATTTTTATCCTGCTATCTTTATCTATGAACCCGGACAGGAGATCGCTGTTGATTTTCCCGATTTAGGATGCGCCACCAGCGGCACAAATGATGATGATGCCCTCTTATCTGCACGGGAACTTCTTGGCTGTGTCCTTAACGGACTGGAAGAGGACGGGGAAGAAATCCCTGCCCCCACCTCCCTTTCTGAGATCAAAACAAAAGAAAACGAGCGCGCGGTTCTGATCGACGTCTATATGCCATCCGTGCGTATGGCAAATGAAAACCGCGCCGTCAACCGCACCGTCACCTTGCCTGCATGGCTTAACGCCGCTGCGCTGGAAAGAAATATTAATTTCTCACAGGTTCTGCAGGAGGCATTGAAAACAAAAATGAATCTCGGATAATGAAAGCAGCCGCCACTATGGCAAATCAATAGTGGCGGCTGTTACTCCAAGCTATATCTTAAAATGCTGTAAAGCCTGCCCATGCAGTCGATACGCGCCTCTCTCTGATATCCCCATCTTTTTGCATATCCCGTTTTTCCCTTCCCATCGCATCAACTTTATGTAACGGTATGTCAGAATATCTTTTTCGTCCTCGTCTGTCATTGCCTCGATCCGATCTCTTATTTCTGTGCACAGCCTTATTCTGTGATATCGAGCTTTTAGATACGTTTCTGTCTCCTCTTCCAGCTTAACGGCATACGCGGACAAATCCGACCGTGCCGATCCGCTTGGTGAACCATCCAATACGAGACCCGGATGCATCTTATTCATCCTAAGTTCATTGATTATCAGTTCGCTACGCGCCATTTGGCGGACGGCTTCTCCATATTGCTTTAGATATTCTTTTTTTCTGGTTATTTCATCTGCCATATTCATTCCTCAACCTTTGCTCAAGTTCTTTGTACCAACCATCAAAAATTTCCTTATCTTTCCGCTCCCACCTAACTTCTTTGTACAGTCTCTTCCACTGGTATTTTTTTATTTTTCTCTTGTAACATAGGTACTTTAATAATCCAATCGTATAGTTATTTATCTCGTCTCCCGAATTTGTCATCATACGCGATGGTGATACAATTCCCATCAATCTGCAGAAAACATTTTTACAAATACTTTTAGGAGGAATTGGTCTCTGTTTTTGCTCAAATTGCGGTTCAAAATTTCTTCTTGTTAATTTGTGTTTCACTAGTTCTCTCCTTCCCAGCAGAGCCTGCTGCCTCTCTGGACTGCTGCACCGCCTGCTGCCGCGTTTACTGTTGCATGATCTCATTGTCCCGCTTAATCTCTATACGCCTGCTGCCATTCTGCTGTATGATCGCTTCAATATGCAGATACCCCGGCAGTATTACCGTGTTTCCCGTCCTGAGCTGGTACTCGATACTGTCCTTCATTTTACGGTAGTCTTCTGCCCTCGCAGGCTTATCGCATCTTATAAATACCGTTATCTCCTGCTTACTCTTCTTTTTCTTCTGCCGCCTGTTCACTGTCTTTCCCTCCTTCCTTCCCCATACCCCAATCCGGCCACTTTATTGTATATCCGCAATGCGGGCAAAATTTATAATGTCTTTTGCCTGCCAGGCCACCAAACCCGCAGTTCCCACAGCTTATAACGTCCATGCTTGGCCGTCTCCCTTTTATGATCTTTACCGGCACAGGATGTTCCTTATTACGTAAATACCGCATCCTGTTCATTGCGCAAGTGTATTTCTCCTGGAAATCTCTGTCAGTTTCAACATCATTATCATCCAGAATCATCGACACTTCCCCGAAAAAATCCACCATGTCGTCCGAACTCATCATCTTACCTATTCCCATTTCCGTCTCCTTTCTTACTTCCGCCTTCAAATGCCGTAATCGTCAATGCTCATTTGTCCCGGCAGCTCCCCCCCCGCTGGTGTCCGTTTCGGACACTGGCGCGCTGGGTGCGGTTACTTCAATCCCCAGAATGCAGTAGCCCTCTTCCAGCCCTGTGTATTCCTCCAGCATGTAAATAATATCTGCGTCAATCGTGCGCCCTGTATGCCTGCCGTCCGCAAATTCCAGCATCTTTAGGCTGTCGCCCTCCTTATAGCCTCTGTCATTTTTCCGCAATTCAAAACGTTTCCTGCCGCTTGTAACGTCGTCATAGAAAGAAGCCGCTATTTTTATCTCATGTACCTTATGCTCCGTTTTCCTGTCGCTCGGCAGGCTTTCCATTATCTCCCTGTCTGCCTGCTCCCGTAACTTCTTTTTCGTGTCCCGGTCAATCCGATCCTGTTCTTCGCTGTCCCTCTGCTCGTCCGTTTTCTCTGCCTCTGCCTTGTTTATGTACTGGTCGCACTTCTCGCAAGTGCCCGTTTTTACGTTGCAGTCTTTATATCTCTGACAGGAATAGCACAGAGAAGTTATACTTTCAGGATGCGGCGTTTCGTAGCTGTCACCCGCCTTTTTCTCAGCTACCTTCTGCGCGATCTCCTTTGCCCGGATGTTCCCGCCTGTTGCCGCATCCGCCGCTATCTCTTTCTGCTCCTCTTCTGTGAGTTTCGCCGCCTCATATGCCGCTGTGATTCCCATTGTGCCGCTCTTAAGCTGTTCTTTGATCTCCGGCGCAGCGTTATTGTTGATGCTCTCCATGCGTGCTATATTTGTAGGGCTTTCGTTCATCAGCTCTGCTATGATATCCCGCAGTTTTCCCGTGATCTCCAAGCCGTCCTCTTCCTTCGCTCTTAAAAGTGCCTCTTTCAGACGCTGCGCCTGCTGGGTTTTCTCCCACGCCGTGAGCTCACGGTTGTATGCGTTGCCGATCAGCAATGACAGTTCAAACATTGCCGCCGACATATCCCTGTACAAATACCGCACTTTCTTAAATTCCTCATGTCCCCGTTCGATGTTCATAATGTTTGCCAGATTCCTGCGGTGGCCGCTCACGATCTTAAACTCACCGTTCATCCTGCCTAATACGGTCGGCTCCTGCTGCCCTACGGCCAGAAAGCTGTCTGCCAGTTCCTCAATGTTTTCCTGTGAATAGAAATTGCTCTCGGAAGGCTTTACATCATACGGGCTCAGCCAGATTTCCGTATATTCGTTTACGCCTCCGGTGCCTGCTGCCCTGCTCTTAGCGTTTAAAATGTCATTGATACCAAACTTTGTCATTTTCCTTACCTCGCTTTCCGGCTCTCTATCTCAATCTTTTTCTTACATTGTCCCATTACACCGTTACACATTTCGCAAGTTCTCCAATGCTCGCAAGCGTCGCTTTGCGGACAGGCACGCCCAGCGAATTTTCCGCCCCAGTTCCAGCACGTAGTGCCGCCGTTTCTGCTACAACACCAATATGCGCAATAGTTCTCTTTATGTGCCATGCCTACCTCTCTTTCCCTGTGTATGCCGTTACGAACTTTTTATAATCCTGTGCCGCCGCGCAGCATGGGCTGTACTCATAGATCGGCTTTCTCATGAATGAACTTTCCGCTACTTTTTTCGAGTACCTTATTACTCCCAGCACCTTATATGTGCTGTGCGCTTTTAACCACTCCAGGCCCGCCGCTTCTCCGTTGGTGTTCTGGTATGACGTGACCAGGACACCGGCCAGTTTCAGCCTGTCATTGAATGCCTCCGCCTGCCCAATCTGATCCGCTACGATATCCAGGCCCTCCAAGGCGTCCTCGTCTATCTTGACTGGCACAATCACTTCATCCGTGATCGCCAGCGCATTTACCACATTTATTCCTACGTCCGGCGGATTGTCGATGATGCAGTAATCATACACTTCATCTATCCCTATCCAGTCTACAAAGTCCTTGTATCTTTCTATCTGCATTACGCCCTCTTCCTTTGTCAGATTCCATGTCGCTCCAAAAAGTGACATATTCGATGTGATTATATCCAGCCATTTATAGTCCGTCTCCTGTATCAGCCCTTCATCCATGCCGTACTGCAGAGATAGTATCTTTGTAACCGGAGCAATTTCCCGTGCTCTGTATCTGTTATATGTCCTGCTCAGGTTCCCCTGTTTGTCATTGTCAATCAAAAGAACTTTGCAGCCTCTCCGATACAGCTCATATGCCATGTTTGCGGCTGCGTGCGTCTTCCCGACGCCGCCTTTTAAATTTAAAATGCTGATCGTTTTCATGTTCTGCCTCCCGTCTCTGATCCATCCCGCATTCCGTCCGCGGTCATATACTCCTCAATCTCCCGCGCCGCCTGCTGCCAGCCATAGCATACCGTTGTGTAGTACCCCTGTTCTGCCAGAAACTTGATCCATCTTCGCTGGTTGTCCGTTGCCCTGTTCTTCCCGACCTTAAGCTCTATGTAAAGCCCGTGCCAGCCTCCCTTCGCTACTGGCAGCACAATATCCGGCACGCCTGCTTTTACTCCCTGCCTTTTGAGTGCAACGGCCGTCGCCTTGTCCCTCTTCCCGCCGTTCGGGACGTGGTACATATATTCCAGTTCCGGAAAGCGCACCATGTTATACGCCGCCCACTGGAACAAGGCTTCCTGATTCCCGCTTTCATCGTCCGTCCTGTAGTTTCTCATGCCTTTCCCTGTTTCCTCCTCTCCCGTTACCTCTGATCTGCAGATGCCGTAATATCTGCACCACAAACAGCAATGTGTGCAGTTCTTTTCCTGCTGTCCGATCCAGTACCTAATCCTTCCGATCATGCCGTTTCCCTTCCAGCCATCCGACTGCTGCCTCAACTGCCATTTTGATCGCCGTGATTCCTGCTATTGCTGCCGTCAGAATCAATACAAGTGCAAACATCAGTATCAGACCTATTACCTGCAACAAAAACCTCATTTTCCTTTACCCTCCTTTTTCTCCTGGATGCTTCCCGGTATCTCCGATCTGCACGAGTCTGTAATAAAAATATCCGTATCCGTAATACTCCGGGCTGTGTACGCCGCTCCTTATGCTTTCCTTGTCAACGTAGTAACCTTTGATCGGCTTCGCCTCTGACCTGAAATATTCGCGGTCTGTTATGATCCTGTACTCCGGCACGGGCCTGTACAGATTCTTGCTGGAGTTCCACCGCTTCCCCATGAGCGCCCCGTCCTCCGCTTTCCTGTGCTTATCTGTATACTTGATGAAGTAAGCCGCCAGATCGGGGTAGTTGCCGCTGTCGTCCAGCGGAAAGACCTTTACCCGGTTGTGCCCCTCATATGCCTTGTACCAGCATCTTTGTAAAATCTTCGTGTCGATCTGGTTTATGACAAGGTGATGGTGTCTGGCTCCCTTGTCTCCGATCTCCATGACATGTATGTATTTGAATGCAAGCCCGGCCTTTTTGTATTCCTTACGGCACTCCCTCAGAAACGTATTGATATCTTCTCGCATCTGCTCCCTTGACCGAGGCGCCTCTCCCCTCTTTCGTATGTAATCCAATACCACGTGGTAATCCCCGTAGCCGAAGTTGGCGTTGATCAGAATCCGCAGTTCCCGTTCTGCCTTTCTCGTATTTATCTTTGCCTGCTGCTCCGTTGTGGGCTTTACCTTGTCACCCCTCTTTATCCCCTTCTTTTTGTATCTACTTGTAAAATATCTTTCTATCTCAATCGTTTTTCCGGCTTTTGTTATCCGCATCACATATGGCACCTTCTTATCCCCTCCCGTGTCGGTTCGTTAATACTTTTATCGAGTGTTAAAACGGGCTTTCTGCCCGCATTTTCCTTGACTTTTCGCCATATGCTGATATACTTTATTTAGAGGTTAAAAGCTATATGGCTTGGCCCCTGCGGTATTCCCGTACCGCAGGGGCTTCTTTTTTATTTATTTTGCGCCGCATCATAAGCGGAGTGCCTTCTGCTGTCTGGCATACGCCTCTGGTGACAGTGCTGTCACTTTTATCCCGCAGTCTTTTGCCAGCTCGATCTCGGATGCCATTCCTTCACTGATCCCATGCTGTTTCCTCCTCATAATCGCTACACAATCTGCATCCTTTACACATATCGCACGGTTCGTCATCCATCTCTGATTTCCCGTAACCGATACACGGTCTTTTATCATCTGCAGGTTCTACGCCTGCTAATATACACGGCCTCTGCTTCTCGTATCTCTCGAACTCTATCACCCTGAACTCTATTACCCAGACCCACGGGTTTGCATCCCATCCATAATGTTTCAAGTTTGATTTCTTGATCGTAGAATCCCAAAGCTCTGCAAACATCATTTTCTGGTTCCCTTCAAAATAATGCGCTTCTGGGTGTACATGACAGTTAACTCCTTCCCGCAGGATGTCCTGTCCAGTCATATCCTGCAAACGCTCCACCCGCACATCCGTTACCTTTAGCCAGATGCGCGCCGCTTCCTTCTGCATGTGGATCGATGGATGCCATTTTATATCCGGAAGAATACCATCTGCATTTACGTTGTTTATGTTGTCGGCTTTGTAAATATATTCATCTGGAAATATTGGATGTGTACGGGTATCTCCGCAAAAATATTTTTGCCAAAACGGTATATCCTTAATTTGCGCCCACGTTTCCCGGACATACAAGATATCTCCCGGCTTGTACGGTGGTCTATATGTACACGCTACAAGCTCTGCGTCCATCATGCTGTCATACGGTGCGTACTTTCTATCTAACTCGTGCGGTTCCTTTCTGTCCGCCAACATACACTGTGATTTTTTCACAACTCTCCTTGTGACAGTCTTTCTCCCGTCCAGAATCGCCAGAACCATGTCTGTGTTAAAAAGAATTTGTAATACTCTGCTCATGGTTTCACCTCCACTCTCATCCAGCGCCGCCGGATTTTACGATGTTGATTGCTTTATGATCACGCCACCAGCCTGCGCCATGGCATCAACAATCTGGTCGAGTGTATATTTTTCTTCGCTGTCTTTGTATTTGCACAGCGCCTCCGACAGTCCGCACTCGTCGCATATCATCGTTTTTTTGTCTGTTCGAGATACAGCGAGCAGCCTCTCAAATTTTTTCCGCATTTGGGACAGATTTTCATATCACACCTCCATAGTCATTGAATGTCATCTGCTTAGCTGGTGGATCGTAATTCATTCTTCGCCCTGTCTCCTTCTTTCAAATAACCGCAGTTTGCCTCCACCAGCTTCTGCGCCATAATCGGCACCACACTATTTCCGATCCGTGCCACCTGTTCTTTCACCGGATACGGATTCCATTTGTAATCCCTGTCGATTATGTAGTATTTGGGAAATCCCTGCCCCAGCTTCAATTCTTCCGGCTTAAGCATCCGCAGGAAAATATCCAGTATTACATACATATTTCCAAGGACGGTTATCAGCGCGAACCTGTCCTTTGTCACTATGGTGTGCAGCGGTTCTTTCAAACTCTGTCCTGTGCCGCATCCGTAATACTCCATAATAAACTGACTTACCCATGTACATTTCTGCGCCGTCTCCTCATCAATTCCTGCTTTCTGCAGATCAGCCCATTCTGCCGCCAGTACGGATACCGCTCCGAAATGTCCGGGTGAAGTGGTGATTGTATGTATTGGTTCTGTCAACGCCTGCCCGCACCCGCTTTTGTAAAATTTTGAGAGGAACGCTGTTACAAGTCCGTAGCGGTTGCTGGTGTCTATCGTCTGGATCGGCACTGTTACCGCCTGCCCGCGGACTTCCTTTTTTGTGGTTTCGGAATGGTACTGGATCAGAAGAGGGCTGATAATGCCATGGTGTCCGCCTGTGGTAACCGTCAGCATCAGCTCTCTGGCATCACTTCCCTGTGCTCCCGTACTATTCCGCAGCATATAAGGCGATATGACAGGCGTTACCATTCCAAATCCATGTTTCGATGTTATGGTCGGCATTGGTTCGTGGATGCTCTGTCCGCGGAAATGATCTCCCCCGTGATTCACCTGAACAATAAAAGGCTCAGGATTTTGGAAGACAAACTTTTCTAATCCTCTCGCGATCCGCCGCATCGTATTGTCCGCCAGCGGCTTTTTCCTCCCGAAGATCGATTTCCCCAGATCACACAGATCCAGATATTTGTAAATCGGCTCCCAAGGCTTCAATCCATTTACACCGCCTTTGCTGTGCGTCTGCTCCGGCCAGACTATATCCCTGCCATCCCGGCGGAATATCGCATACCACCGCTTGCGGGTTGTAGGTGCCCCGTAGTCCGCCGCCACTAATTCCCTACTGTCAAACGCATATCCAAGTGATTGCATTGCTGAAATAAATTTTTTATAATCTTCGCCTTTTCTGTCTGGTATTGGTTTCCCGAAATTGTCAAGCGGTCCCCATTGCTGTATCTCTTCCACGTTCTCCATAATGATTACGTCGGGAAGAATTGTTTTTGCGTGCTTGTATACTGCCCATGGAAGGATTCTCAAACCGCTTTTTCTCGGCTGGCCGCCTTTTGCTTTGCTGTGGCTCGTGCAGTCTGGGCTTGCCCACATCAAAGAAACGTGCTGATTGCCTACAAACTTTTTCAGATCAACTTTAAAGATATCCTCTGTTAAATGCAGCGTGTCCGGGTGGTTTGTTTTGTGCATTAAGATAGCCTTCGGGTCGTGATTTACCGCAATGTCAATCTGTCTGCCTAACGCCATTTCAATGCCCACACTCGCACCGCCGCCGCCTGCAAAGCAGTCGATTATCAGATTATCCGTTCGTTTCATGCTTCTTCTCCTCGCTCATGTTTCCCGCGTGCTCTTTTTCACACGCCTGCTTCTTTCTCCAGCTGTATCTGCACCCGTCCGCCGCCGATGTCTTCCCAGCTCTTTATGTACATGGGGCCGTACCGCGGGAGCGGATGCAGGTGCAGGTCGTCGTAGGTCTTATGTGTCCTGACGCACTCCCATCCTGCCCGTTCCACCTCGTGCTCCGGGAAAAGCCCGTCTTTAAACGGCTCCCAGTCTTCCTTATAGGCGCGGTTCCCGAAGAGCGCCGCAAGTTCCGCCGTTGTCAGCCCCAAAAAAACGGCTACTGTCTGTGCCTTAAAATGCAGCAGTTTGGCCGCCGCCCACTCTTTCCTCTGACAGCGCATCCGGAACTGGTCGGCATAATCATGCAGCTTGTCCTTCACTTCCTGCTCGTTTAACATTTTTACCCCTCCCATGCGCTCAGTATCAGTCCCAGCCCCGCGGGAACCGTTACGGCCGCTATGGTCGCATCCCCGTTCAGTAAGCTGACTGCAGGAATTGTAATTACCAGCAGGACAAACCCTGCGGCCTTCTGTCCTGCCATATTTCTGCGCCGCCCATTCCGTCTGTATGCCCGCCGCTGATCCCTGCTCCATTTCCTTACATACCTGTCTACCGCCTCGGGGCTGGTTGTGTCTGTGTAATGAATCACCGCATCCTTCATCCCGTGCCTGCTTTCTTTAAGCGAAATCCTCAAACCTCTTGCAACTGTTAAAAATAATTCTGTTATTTACCCATCGCTGCAGCCTTTTATATCTGCCTCCTGCCGGTATTTTCTGCTTGTCGTACAACATTACGTATGGCGCATGCCATGCCGATATTTTCATCAGCGGTAGCGAGGGGAAGTTGTGGCCGTCTACATCTATGAGTCCTATTTGCATATGTCTCTATCCTTTTCTTGGCAGCAGGCTTTGCCCGCCTGCTGCCTCACCGTGATATATCCCTGCGCCCTGTCAGTCCGCCCTGACCTTTCCATCGGGCGGCCCCCTCTGTCTTTTCATGTACTATCCGATCTGGCGTATTATTTACCGTGCGGGCAGCTTTTCACCTTAAAAAGCCACTGAAAACCTGTTAACCGGCTACATGCTCTCTAGCTGGCATGACCGCTGTCATTTTTCTCACGGCATCCAGATGCAGCTGTTGACCTGCTGTACTCTGGTGCAGGCCCGCCATGCCTGCTGCAAATACGTCCTGCCGGAATCGAACCGGCACCCGTGCGTATATTTGACGGGATTCTCCATTTGAATTAAGGGCGCTTATATATAAAAGCATTGATACCGCAGGGGCGCTTCGCGTTTGTCCCTGTCTGTGTCTGCATTCCGTGCCAATGGTCTTACCTTATGCCGCGCCCAGTTCTCAATGCTTTTATGTCTGCTTCATACCCGGCCTGTGTGTCAAACAGGCTTAGCTGCCTGAATTCCTGCTGTATGTCCTCGTCTATGTCGTCTATATCCATGCATTCATTAAAAACGCTCTGCAGGCTCTTTGACTTTTTCCATGTGTGCTGTATCTTCATCTCTGCCCGTACATACTCCGCCGCCATTTCAGGATATCTCTTCATGTTCTCCGCGGCGTGACGCTCCGGCATGAACATGCAGAACATACAACTGCATCGACCGACGTATTCATAGCACGGATGCGGCTCCAGCTTAAGTGCTCTGCCCTGCTCAAACATTTTGCCTTTTTCAAAATCAAGACAAGGTCTGTACCAATGGCACGTAAAATCTGCTACCCGCTTTGTCTTAAGCGTCGTGCTGTGGTATTCCAGCTCCGGGAGTTTTGCCCGCCCTGTGCTTTCGTCCCTGCGCTCGCCAGATACGAATAAACACTTTGCACCTAACTGCTGCCTGTGCTGTCTTATCCATCTATCTGTTACCGCCGTTTTCAGATAAGCCGTGCACCAGCGGTTTTTCATATCAGGAAATTTAAGCCGCTCATTCAGCAGCAGTCCTAAAAATCCTCTTGCATCCGACAGCAGAACGGGCTTAACTTCCATGAATGCCGCCACTCTGTGAAACAGTGCTACGTTTTCCGGATACTCGCATCCGGTATCACAATACAGCAGATATATTTTTTCTCTGGGGAAGTTCTTAACCGCCCAATACAGCGCCCCCGTGCTGTCTATCCCGTTCGAGTAGCTTACTATTACGCTGGTATACTCCAGATCGCTTAATAATCCCTCTGCCGGTACTACCTTTGTTCGTGCCATGTGAATCCCTCTTCTGTATAATAGGCTTGTCCTCCCTGATACCGCTTACGCGGTATCCTCCTTCTTGTCAGAGAGCAACGGGCCTTTGTAAATCCCATCCTTAATCTGGTAATACAGATCAACAAAGGCATCCGTGATCCTCTCTATCGCACCCTCGGTAAATTCAACGGTGCACTCGATTGGTTCCCGTTCTTTCTTCTTTCCTGCCATAATCACACCCCCTGCTAATCTTTATGTGCTACCGCTTGTACATGTTGCTTGCCATTTTCTCCCGCTCCCTCTATAATCTGACTACAGGGTGTTGCCGCACCCGAGTACAAAAGAAAGGAGATCGTACTATCGTGAAAATAAAAATCACTTGTCCCTGCAATTCTTCCTTTGAATTTAATAAAAATTTTGATGCTCACCCCAGAGTATCCTGCCCTAACTGCGGCAAAGTCCTCCCATCAGAAGCAGTTTCTATTTTGGGTAATCTTGTTGATGATTTTAGAGCGCTTACTCAAAGGCTTTCGCAAGAGGGGCAATACTCCGTTAAAATTTCACATCATCCAAAGAGTTAATGCCCATCTTTTCAAGCAGAGATATCGTGTATCTAAAAATCTCTTTTATTTCCTTACGCGATATCTTTGCATATTCTTTTGATGAAAGCCTTCTGCGTTCCTTTGGCGGCGGCGTAGCAATCGCTTCTATAATTCTCCATGCGTAATAACGATTTAGATGCGTCTGCTTATCGCCTGTCTTTCTTTTCCCCATGCCGTTTATTCCTTTACCTCCCTTGTCATTTTCGCCCGCTTCTTCTATAATTTGACTACAGGGTATTACCGCACCCGAGTACAAAAGAAAGGAGATACCTTATGGCTGTTTATTTTTTATGCGACGTTATGGATCGTATCGCAGAAATCATGAATGACGGAATTTTATTCGCTGATATCGGGGAACTACCCGATGATGACGACTCCCCGGCTTGTCTCTTGTTTTCTGCTTCCGATCCAAATAATGAACTTTTCGGAGTTGACTATGAACCCATTGATTCCACCTCCGAAAATGCTCCTTGCACTGTCGAAACAAATAAAGCCTGCTTTGCTTTTACTTTTGAGGAACTTTCCACAATACTCCTCGCTCTTGATAATGCGCTTGAATATTTCAAGGAATGCCTTGCTAATAAAGAAGGTCTGTATAACAGAGATACCCTTGATAGCATCAAGGCTTCATCTGTTTCCTGCCGAAATCTCCAAGCTAAAGTCAGCAAAATTTTGAACACTCTCAAATGACGCTATCTCTACAGGCGCAATGTAATAACCAAGTTCCCGCTTTCGTGCTGCTCTTCTTGCCGAAAGCAGTAACTCCTCTTCTATTGCTTTCAGTTCCTCATCGTTCTCAGCACTGATAAGAATTACAACGTTGTTCTTCTCTTTCTTGTTGGTCCTTATTGCTCTTGTCATCCTTCTCACCTCCTCTTCCCATTTGACTACTTGTTGTCACGTTTCCCCTTTTCTGATATACTTGTATGAAATACAAAAGAAAGGACTACATACTTATGGCAAAACTTTTTACAGTGGATGTTTCTGCAATTCCTACCCATGAAGAACGCTATAAGATCATGGAAATGTTTCATACATCTTTTGATGTATACGAAAACTGGGTAAACTCCGACCCCTCTCGTATAACAATTTATAATTTCGATGTGTTCTGGCCTTATGAATCAAAGCCTCCATTTCCAGAGCTTCCTGCCGAAGTAAAAATCACCGAGAAATAACTCTTGTAACGATACTTGGGAAGTTCGCATCATAATCAAGAATGATGCGAGCCTTCCGTGGCTCTTTCCCATTCAGCCTTCCGCATTCTCCTATGGCCAAATTGACCCCTGTCTTTTCCCTAAAAAAGTCATTGTTTGAGCATCGGAATAATTGAGCTGAATCCAGCTCTTCCTTCTCAATCCCAAAGTGCCTTAAATCATCTTCGATATCCATCCGTCCTGTCTCTGGCGTTTTCCTCTTCACCCGCTCACCTCCCTCCTACCTCCTGCTTCTCAAATAAAAATTTCAAACTTAGCTCGGGGAAGAAGGCTTCCTTGACTTTTACTGCTTCATCAATAGAAAATGATGTATCGCCGTTTATTTTGTTTGAAGCACTATTTCTGTGAATCTGCAAAACATGAGCGATGTCGTCGACTTTGATACTTCTTTTTGCCATTTCCCCTTTTAAGTTTAGGCACTGCATATCATCCCTCCCTTTTTATTCATTTGCATAACTCATAATGCAATAATATATTCGATAGGATAATTTGTCAACATTTTTTTATTCTTTTGCATAACTTTTTGTTTACATGCTTATTTTGTTGTGTTATATTCAATTCACGAGGAGGTTTATCTAGATGGGAATAGGAAGTAAATTATCCAAGTTAATGGATATGAATGGTACAAACGCGAATGAACTCGCCCGAAAAATAGATGTCTCTCCCCAAACAATTTATTCAATTATTAAGAGAGACAGTAAAAAGGCTGATATTGAAGTTCTTCTCAAGTTGGCTGATACCCTTGGTGTCACTGCTGAATATTTTGTTGATGATATAAACACTGGTAATGAATCTGTCTTGGAGCAATATTCAAAAGAAGAACTTAACCATTTGAAGAAATACCACGACTTAGACCCTATAGGTCAGTCCCACGTCGATGCAGTCCTACAATGGGAAACCGAACGTGTACAACAAATCGAGCAGGCTTCCGCCACCGTAGTCGAAGCCTCCGACTCTGTCCCCGCCGGTCGCGTCCTGCAATACTTCCACAGCGTTTCAGCCGGTGCCGGTGAAGTTCTCTTTGATGATGTGTACACAGAACGCATCACCGTGCCGGATCGACCGCAGTACCGTCGGGTCGCCTACGCCGTAAAGGTGAGCGGTCACAGCATGGAACCGCTCTACCACGATAATGATATCCTTCTTATTGAACCCACCTGTGAAATCAATATCGGGGAAATCGGCATCTTTAATGTGAACGGACAGGCATACGTTAAAAAATTAGGGAAAGGAAAGCTAATTTCCTTAAATAAGGGCTATGACGACATCCCTCTTACCGAAGAATCTCTGTGTATGGGAAGGGTTGTTGATAGTTTAAAATCATAATGTCACAACAAATCACTTTACAAAAGAAAGGGGAATTTTATGAAAAACAGATTATTTGTAGTGTTGGCGCTTATTATTGTATTTGCATCTTTTACCGCATGTGGAAAAGAAGTGCAACTCAATGATAACAATGTACGAACAGCAAAAAGTATTATTAAATCAGTTGATGCGTATCTCGATGGAGAAATTGGCGCAGAGGAAGCTTGTGAAAAGGTCGAAAACGAATACTCTAATATTGATGAAGATGACGATGAAAATAATGCTGCTCTTTTATTTTCTTCCAAGACTCTAATAATAAAAACAGAATTATCGCATATGAGCTACGATGGAAAAGGTGATGTCTCAAAAATTAAAGAAAACAGAAATGACATTGCTGAATTAATCGGTGAAAAGAAATATTAAAGCCTTGGTAGCTGTTGCGACGTCGCAACGCCAGCCACCGCCCATTGACAATATAATATGCTTACCCGGGGAGCTGGGGGACGTGCTCTCACCCGATCCGAGGACCTGTCGGAAGGGGTGATTATTATGAGTACATATGAGGAATTGAGTTTAATTGCGAGCGTAGCTTTGCTGATTGTAGCGATTCTGAATTTGAAAAATAAGAAATAGCCGTCCTGCTCTCGTCAAAGTTTAGGAACGGCTATTCTCATAGCTAAGTATTAAATTTCGCCGGGTCGGGTGACGTGCACTCACCTTCCGGCTCCCTTGTTAAGCATATTATACACAGTTTGCTCAGCTTTTGCAATAACGAAAATCCGCCCCGGTGCTACCAACACCGAGGCGGATCGGAACTATACCGGGAGTACCGATATAATCACCCTAAGCAAGTGAATTATATCATTCTCCCGGTGAAAACGCAAGCGCCGGGCATTTTTATGCCCTGCTGCCCGTATGATGTACTGGAGGATGATATCATGCTTACCATCGGAATCTACCCGCGAAAATCCGTATACCGCGATAACAGCGACTCCGTCAACGTCCAGGTACAGCTCTGCAAAGACTATGCTGGTATTATCTTTAAGGATCAGGAAGTCGATTTCAGAGTCTACGACAAGGACGAAGGCTTCTCCGGCAAGAACATGAACCGCCCCAGCTTTCAAGAGTTGATGGAAGACGTGCGCAACAATGCGCTGGACGTGGTCATGGTCTACAAGCTGGACCGTATCAGCCGTAACGTGCAGGAATTTTCCGCCATGTACGATATCTTTCAGCAACACAATGTCTCTTTTGTCTCTGTCAAAGAATCTTTCGATACCACCACGCCCATGGGACGCACCGTCATGTACATTCTCGCCGCTTTCGCACAGCTGGAACGTGAAAACACGTCTGAGCGTGTCACTGACAATATGCGTGCGCTGGGCGCCGCCGGTAAATGGACCGGCGGGAAGCTCCCCTCCGGAATGACCTCCGTGCGCCGTCAGCTCGGCGAGAAGGAGCATTCTTACCTCATGGTGAACAAAGATACCATCTGGCTTGTAAAACAGCTCTACGGGCTTATCCTGCAGGGATATCCCATCACAAGGATAGAACGGTACTGTAAAGACCACGGCATAAAGAGCCAGTCCGGCAAGTTCCTTAATACGTCACAAATTTACAATATCATTACTAACCCGGTCTATTGCCAGAACAGCGTAGAAGCCTATTACTACTTTCGGGATCAGGGATGCACTCTGCCGGATGAACAGCTTTTCGACGGCACTAAAGGACTGATCGGCTACGGCAAGACGAAATCCGGCAGGCAGTCCCAAAAGAAGCAGGATAAGGCTGCATGGACCATCGCGATCGGCATACACGACTATGTCATGCCCGCCGCGGACTGGATCGCCGCGCAGGAGCGTCTGGGCGTTAATAAGATGATCCGCACGGCAAAGCATGACTGCGGCATTCTCAAGGGCGTTATACGGTGCCAATGCGGCGCCAGAATGGATATACGCACCTACATAAAGAACGGCATCCGTTTTTCCTACTACTACTGCACGGATATGGCAAGACAGGGAAAAAGCAAATGTGATACAGGGTACATCCGTATAGAGGAAGTGGAAGATGCTTTTCTGAAACAGCTCCGCAGAATACGTCTGAATCCGGAAGGCTTCAAGCTCCACCGCGACGAGGCGGACGGTTCCCTGCAAAGTGTTTCATCCATCAAGCTGGATCTGAAACAGATTCAGGCATCTATTGACAACCTGACCGCCGCTCTGATGAACAATATGGATTCTGCCGCGTCGTCGTACATCATTGCGAAAATCGAGGAGCTTGATAAAAGCAAGCGCGCCCTTGAAGGGAATCTCCGGCAGGCATCGCTGCGGGAGAACAATGCAAGAACCCTGCAGGACATGGAAACCGAAATCTATAATAACATCTGCTATCTTCTTGATAACTTCGACTCCATCGAGTATAATGCAAAAAACGAGCTGGTTCGTAAGATTGTCAAGAAGTGCATTTTAGAAGATAAAAGCCTGCGCATCATTTTTTAATGCACAGGCTCTACATTTTATTCATATCGGCGTGCCGATCTGCCCCATCATGTCATGCCCCAGATGCGGTCTCGCATATCCATAACTTCTTGAAGACCCGAAATCATCATAATGGCTGTAGTCGAACCCTTTTGCGATGGGCGAAAACGCCTTCAGCCCGTAGACGTGTCTGCCGTCCAGCGTAAATTCCCCCATCATGCCGCCGAGCACTGCGGTATACGCCTCCAGATAATAGTCGTAATATTCCATATCTTTCGTCAGCTCCTCCATTGTACTTTCGCCGCTTTTCAGCTTTTCCGCCACTTCCTCTATTTTCCTGACGCTGTTTTTGTCAAACTTTCCCCCGGTCTTTGCCCCCACATAAGCCAAAAGCTCAATCCAGTTTATGTGTATCTCATCCCGGTAGCTGTCCACATCCAAATCATATGCCGCCGCCATCGCTTCGTTCGTGACATGAAACTCCACCCACTTGATGTAATTTCCGTCCGCAGTCACTTCCACCGCCTGCCCGTTTGCGCTGCTTCCACTCTCCAGTTCGGCGGGTGTCTGCCATCTCCCGAGCAGTTCTCCCGCCATACATACGCAGCCAAAGACAAGCAGCACAATCGCTCCCGCCCTTACAACCGCTTTGCCCCATCCGTGTTCCCATCCCCCGTTATGTCTCATGCCCACCTCCACGATTCTTCTTCCCACACTAACCGCCATGTCACAGCTTAGCTGTGACTCAAATCAATGCGGAGAATGCCGCA
>CAJUBE010000052.1 GCA_910584725.1 uncultured Lachnospiraceae bacterium
TGGCCAACGAGTCGGCAAATGCGGCGGGCAGGACGACGGAGCTGATAGAGACGACGATTTCGGTGATGGACAAGAGTATTTCCATCGCGGAGGAGACGGAAGCCAATATGAACCAGGTGATGTCCGACGCGAAGGAAGCCACTGAGAAGATGGGACAGATTGAGCAGATTTTGAAGCGGGATACCGTGCGTATGCAGGAGCTGAATCAGAATGTAACGCAGGTTTCCTCCGCTGTTGACAACAACTCGGCCACATCGGAGGAGACGGCTGCCGTCAGCACGGAGCAGAAGACGCAGGTGGAGACGATGGTAGAATTAATGGAAAGATTTGAGATTTAGGTGGAGTTTTCGGCAGGTCGGAAAGTGGATTGCAAAAACGAAATCCCTATGATACAATAGTAACGGCGGACAATGACAAAAAAATAACAATCGTCGGCAAGCCCTTTATGCGCAGGGGTGCATAATGTAGATTGCTGCTTTGCAGCACGCACCCCTCGCGACGGGCAGGGACGATAAATCGCCCTGCTCGATCACAGGGCTTTTTAGTAAAAATAACACAAATATGGAGGAGAAGAAAATGGCAAAAAAAGTTGTTTTGGCAGGCGCCTGCCGTACAGCAATCGGCACGATGGGCGGGGGCTTAAGCACCACACCGGCAGCAGAGCTGGGAGCAATCGTTATTAAGGAGGCGCTGAACAGAGCGGGCGTGGCTCCTGACAAGGTAGATCAGGTGTACATGGGTTGTGTAATTCAGGCAGGACAGGGCCAGAACGTTGCGCGCCAGTCCTCCATCAAGGCAGGCATTCCCAACGAGGTTCCTGCGGTTACCATCAACGTGGTCTGCGGTTCCGGTTTGAACTGTGTGAACATGGCGGCCCAGATGATTCAGGCGGGCGATGCTGACATCGTGGTAGCGGGCGGTATGGAGAACATGTCCATGGCTCCCTACGCGGTGATGCAGGGACGTTACGGTTACAGAATGAACAACGGCACTTTGGTTGATACCATGATTAAGGATGCCCTTTGGGATGCGTTCAATGATTATCATATGATTATGACTGCGGACAATATTTGCAGAGAGTGGGGGCTTACCCGCGAAGAGCTGGATCAGTTTGCGTTAAAGAGCCAGTTAAAGGCGGAGGCAGCACAGAAGAGCGGCGCGTTCGACAAGGAGATCGTGCCTGTTATGGTGAAGAAGAAAAAGGAGATGGTTGAGTTTAAGGTTGACGAGGGACCGAGACCGGGTTCCACCATCGAGGGACTCCAGAAACTTCGTCCGATCAATCCCGACGGCTTCGTGACAGCGGGCAACGCTTCCGGCATTAATGACGGTGCGGCGGCCATTGTTGTGATGAGTGAGGAGAAGGCACAGGAACTGGGCGTGAAGCCGATGGCTACTTTCGTGGCAGGCGCGCTTGCAGGATGCAGACCCGAGATCATGGGTATCGGTCCTGTTCCGGCTACGAAGAAGGTTATGGAGAAGGCCGGCTACAAGATTGAAGATTTCGATATCATCGAGGCGAACGAGGCGTTTGCGGCACAGTCCGTAGCGGTAGGGAAAGAACTTGGCATCGACGTAGACAAGCAGCTTAACCCGAACGGCGGCGCGATTGCGCTCGGTCATCCGGTAGGCGCTTCCGGCGCGCGTATCCTCGTAACGCTGCTTCACGAGATGCAGGCGAAGGGCGCGAAGAAGGGTCTTGCTACGCTGTGTATCGGCGGCGGCATGGGCTGCGCAACTATCGTAGAAATGTAACAATGTGAGAAGAACTTCTAAAGACGTTCCGCCATGGGGCGGAACGCCAAGAAGTTCTATATTTCACATGAGAGAATGCCAAAAGCGGGCATTCTCTGCAGACGTTGAAAAAATAAAAAGGAGATACAAACCATGGAATTTGTATTATATGAGGTGAAGGGGCAGGTCGGCGTCATCACGATTAACCGTGAGAAGGCTTTGAACGCTCTTAATTCTGCCGTTCTGGACGAGCTGAACGCGACGCTGGACGGCGTGAATCTGGATGAAGTGAGATGCTTGATTCTGACGGGCGCGGGCGAGAAGTCCTTTGTGGCGGGCGCGGATATCGGCGAGATGAGCACGCTCACCAAGGCGGAGGGCGAGGCTTTCGGCAAGAAGGGCAACGACGTGTTCCGCAAGCTGGAGACTTTCCCGATTCCCGTGATCGCTGCGGTGAACGGCTTTGCGCTTGGCGGCGGCTGTGAGATTTCCATGAGCTGCGATATCAGAATCTGTTCCGACAACGCGGTATTCGGGCAGCCCGAGGTAGGGCTTGGCATTACGCCCGGTTTCGGCGGCACGCAGAGACTGGCGAGAATCGTCGGCCCCGGCATGGCGAAGCAGATGATTTATACGGCAAGAAACATCAAGGCTGACGAGGCGCTGCGCATCGGTCTGGTAAACGCAGTGTATCCGCAGGCGGAGCTGATGGCTGCGGCTGAGAAGATGGCGGCGGGCATCGCCAAGAATGCGCCCATCGCGGTTCGCAACTGCAAGAAAGCAATCAACGACGGTCTGGAGGTCGGCATGGACGAGGCGATCGTGATCGAGGAGAAGCTCTTCGGTGACTGCTTCGAGACAGAGGATCAGAAGTACGGTATGGCATTCTTCCTCGACAAGAACAAGGAGAAGGTGAAGGAGCCGTTTAAGAACTGCTAAGATTTTTGAAGGAACTAAATAAATATATCAATTTATCATAAGGAGGAACTACAATGAAAGTAGGTATTATCGGCGCGGGAACGATGGGTTCCGGCATCGCACAGGCATTTGCCATGACAGACGGTTACGAGGTATGTCTCTGCGATATCAAGGAAGAGTACGCTGAGGGCGGCAAGGCGAAGATCCAGAAAAATATGAATTTCCTCGTAGGCAAGGAGAAGATTACGCAGGAGAAGGCTGACGAGGTTATGGGCAAGATCACCACAGGTCTGAACAATATCTGCGGTGAGTGCGATCTGATCGTTGAGGTTGCTCTGGAGAAGATGGAGATCAAGCAGGCGATCTTCAAAGAGCTGCAGGGCATCGTGAAGAAGGACTGCATGTTTGCAAGCAATACTTCCTCTCTTTCCATCACAAAGATCGGTGAGGGCCTTGACAGACCGATGATCGGTATGCATTTCTTCAACCCGGCTGACAGAATGAAGCTGGTTGAGGTTATCAGGGGCGAGAATACCCCTCAGGATATGGTAGACAAGATCACAAAGATCGCTGAGGAGATCGGCAAGACGCCCGTACAGGTGAAGGAAGCTCCCGGCTTCGTGGTAAACAGAATCCTGATCCCGATGATCAATGAGGCGATCGGCGTACTCGACGCAGGCACCGCTTCCGCAGAGGACATCGACGTAGCTATGCAGCTCGGCGCGTCCCATCCCATGGGTCCCCTGCACCTTGGCGATCTGATCGGTTTGGATATCTGCTTGGCGATCATGGAAGTGCTTTACAACGAGACAAAGGACGAGAAGTATGCACCACAGCCTCTTCTCAAGAAGATGGTGGAGGAGAAGAAGCTCGGCAGAAAGACTGGCGTTGGTTTCTTTGACTATTCAAAATAGGCACGATAAGCAGACTGAGAATGACTCGAAGAAAGATTTTGACTGCTGGCAGGCATAAATCTTTTCTTTGAGTTATTTGAAGGTGCAACAGTGCATAAGTCTGCTGATCGTGAGAGAGGCAGGCCATAAAATAAAACATGGAGGAATAAAAAATCATGGATTTTACGTTAAGCAAAGAACATGAAATGGCGAGAGCTCTGTTTAAAGAGTTCGCTGAAAAAGAAGTAAAACCTCTCGCCCAGGAAGTGGACGAGACGGAAGCGTTCCCGAGAGGAACAGTTGAGAAGATGGCGAAGTTAGGCTTTCTCGGCATTCCGGTTCCGAAGGAGTACGGCGGACAGGGCTGTGATCCTCTGACATATGCGATGTGTGTGGAAGAGCTTTCCAAAGTTTGCGGAACAACAGGTGTTATTGTTTCCGCACACACCTCTCTGTGCTGCGACCCGATCATGACCTACGGCACCGAGGAGCAGAAGCAGAAATACTTAGTTCCCCTTGCAAAAGGCGAGAAGCTGGGCGCGTTCGGTCTGACAGAGCCCGGTGCAGGCACGGACGCGCAGGGTCAGCAGACCAAGGCTGTGCTTGACGGTGAAGAGTGGGTGCTTAACGGCTCCAAGTGCTTCATCACCAACGGCAAGGAAGCTGACGTTTATGTCATTTTTGCAATCACAGGTACGGTTGAGAAGCGCGGTCGTATGCAGAAAGAGATCTCCGCATTCATCGTGGAGAAGGGAACGCCCGGTTTCACCTTCGGCACGAAGGAGAAGAAGATGGGTATCCGCGGTTCTTCCACTTATGAACTGATCTTTACCGACTGCCGCATCCCGAAGGAGAATCTCCTTGGGCAGCAGGGTAAGGGCTTCAACATCGCAATGCACACACTGGACGGCGGTCGAATCGGTATCGCTTCCCAGGCACTCGGTCTGGCTGAGGGGGCTCTCGACAACACCATCGCATACGTGAAGGAGAGAAAGCAGTTCGGCAGGGCGATCGGCGCATTCCAGAATACGCAGTTCCAGCTTGCGGATATGGCTACCAAGGTTGAGGCGGCGCAGCTCCTCGTTTACAAGGCAGCGATGGCGAAGGCAACCCAGAAAGTATATTCCGTAGAAGCTGCAAAGGCGAAACTTTATGCGGCAGAGGTAGCTATGGAAGTGACCACAAAGGCGGTTCAGCTGCACGGCGGTTACGGTTACATCAGAGAGTACGACGTTGAGCGCATGATGCGTGACGCAAAGATCACGGAGATCTACGAGGGCACAAGCGAAGTGCAGAGAATGGTCATCTCCGGGGCTCTGCTTAAGTAAGCGCGTGAAAAGAAGTTCTAAGACTCACGCCAGAGGGCGTTTTGCCAAGAACTTCTATATTTCATGCAGAAGAATGCCAAAAGCAGGCATTCTTCGCACAAGCAAATAAATAAAATTATGAAGGAGAAAATACAATGAAAATTGTGGTTTGTGTGAAACAGGTTCCGGATACCGCAGGCGGCGTTAAGTTTAATCCTGACGGAACTCTTGACAGAGGCGCTATGCTTACCATCATGAACCCTGATGATAAAGCAGGTCTGGAGGCGGCGCTCAGATTAAAGGATCAGTACGGTGCAGAGGTTACAGTTGTAACGATGGGTCTTCCCAAGGCGGAAGAGGTTCTGCGCGAGGCTATGGCTATGGGCGCGGACAAGGGCGTGCTGGTGACAGACAGAGTGCTCGGCGGCGCTGATACATGGGCAACCTCCACCACACTGGCAGGCGCGATCAGAAATCTGGAGTATGATCTTATCATTACCGGTCGTCAGGCAATCGACGGCGATACCGCGCAGGTTGGCCCGCAGATTTCCGAACATCTTGACATTCCTGTCATTTCTTACGCGCAGGATATCAAGATCGAGGGCGACAGCGTAGTTGTTGAGCGTCAGTATGAGGACAGATATCATGTGGTTAAGGCAAAAATGCCTTGCCTGATCACCGCTCTTTCCGAGCTGAATGAGCCTCGTTATATGACACCCGGCGGCATCTTCGACGCTTATAAGCAGGAGATTACTGTTTGGGGCAGAGCGGATCTTAAGGATGTTGACGACGCGAACTTAGGTCTTAAAGGTTCTCCGACCAAGATCGCAAAGGCTTCCGACAAAGTAAGAAAGGGCGCAGGCGAAAAGGTTTCCCTCGATCCCGACGAGTCCGTAAGCTACATCGTTGACAAGTTAAAAGTTAAACATGTGATTTAACAGTTCAGCCAGACCGAATCTGTCAGACAAATTGTGCTTGCACGAATTTGGCAGGCGGATGATGGTCTGAGGGAACGCCCGTTCATAAGCAAAAGTAGCTGCGAAGCAGCGGAGAGTGCCGAAGGCACGATTTTGCGCATGGCGTGGGCTGAACGAAACCTATAGAATACGCGTAAAACGAGTGCGCAGAAAGAGGTATAAAATGAATTTAGAAGAATACAAGGGTGTATATGTCTTTGCGCAGCAGGTAGACAATGAGATCAGCAGTATTGCATTTGAGTTACTTGGCAAAGCGAAAGACCTCGCGAAAGATTTAGATACAGATGTTACGGCTGTACTGATCGGTTCCGGCGTAAAGGGACTGGCAGACCAGCTCGCTGAGTACGGCGCGGACAGGGTGATCGTTGTGGACGATCCCGAGCTGAAGGATTACAGAACGGAGCCTTACGCACATGCGCTGGCATCCGTGATCAATGAGTATAAACCCGAGATCATGTTGGTGGGCGCTACGGCGATTGGCAGAGACTTAGGCCCGAGAGTGTCCGCGAGAGTGGCTACCGGCCTTACTGCTGACTGTACCGTTCTCGAGATCGGTGATTTCCCGCTGCAGGCAGTTCCCGGTCAGGAGCAGCTTCACAAGCAGCTTCTCATGACCCGTCCGGCATTCGGCGGCAACACCATCGCTACCATCGCATGTCCTTACAACCGTCCCCAGATGGCTACGGTTCGTGCGGGCGTTATGCAGAAGATCGATCCCATCAAGGGCGCGAAAGCAAATGTGGTGGAGTTCAATCCCGGCTTTACTCCCGACAACAAGTATGTGGAGATTCTTGACATTGTGAAGTCTGTGGCTGAGACCGTGGATATCATGGACGCTAAGATTCTCGTATCCGGCGGCCGTGGCGTAGGCAGCCCGGAGAACTTCAAGATCCTTGAGGATCTGGCGGAAGTGCTCGGCGGCACCGTAAGCTGTTCCCGTGCGGTTGTGGATTCCGGCTGGAAGCCGAAGGATCTGCAGGTAGGTCAGACTGGTAAGACCGTCCGCCCGAACGTGTATTTCGCAATCGGTATCTCCGGCGCGATCCAGCACGTGGCAGGTATGGAAGAGTCCGACATCATCGTTGCGATCAACAAGGATGCGGATGCGCCGATCTTCGATGTGGCTGACTACGGCGTAGTGGGCGACCTGAACAAGATCGTTCCGAAGCTGACAGAGGCTCTGAAGGCGGAGATCGCTGCTGCCAAATAACTGATTGAGCAGAGCTCAATCTCGAGTGCCGCTAGCGCGGGCTCGGCAGGCTGAGAGATATCTGATGAAGATCGCTGCTTACGCAGGCTCGGTCTGGCATAATTTCAACATAATGTGCGCCCCGGTTTTTGCCGGGGCGTTTCTTTTTTGGTGCGGATATGGTAAGATGATAACTGGGATACAAAAATTTCAGTCAGAAAAACGCAGATGTACAAATAGATATAGAACGAAACAGGATTCAAAATAATGAGGGGATCGGGTATGGACAGTTATTCATTACAGTCACAAAATCAAAACAGAAACACCTTCGGGCCTCCGGCGCAGCTCTATCTGCCGCCGAAGAATCACAAAAAGACGGCGCTTATCGTTATTCTGTGCATGGCGGCTGTGGTTTTGGCAGCCGTTCTGGGCGGATGGCTTTATCATACGCACTCAGCGGCATATAAGATTCAAAAGGGGTTTCTCAATCTGATGCGGGAGGCTGAGGAGATGCAGAATCCGCTTTTGGAGAAGATCGGTGCGGATGAGATCGGACAGATGCTTGCGGAAAAGGGTGCGCATGTGGACAGCAAAATGAATGTCACCACAGATACCTATTTTGGGCAGGTCACGTTTGGCGTGGACACGGACTGCGAGCTTGACAGGCAGGAGAAGGAGATGGCGGCTTCCACGAGTGTCAGCGTGATGAATTATGAGATTGCCAGTCTGCAGATGTACGGGGATGAGGAGAATCTCTGTTTTACGATTCCGGAGCTTTACCTGAAGGACGTCTATATCGAGAATGAAAATGTCAGCGGACAGTACAACCGTTCCATATGGGCGGAGCTTTTCGGAAAAACGGAGGAGGACGTTTCTATAAACTTGTTTCCCGACGCGTGGATTTTCGGGGACGAGGAAGGGATAGGAAGGGCCTTTTTCAAAGAGTATGCAGATGAGCTTGCGGATTGCAGACGGCATATGACCATGGAGAAAGCGGGGGATGAGCTTTACCGGGTCAGCTTTGACGAGCTGTATTTCAATGAACTGGTCAGGCAGGTCTTATATGATTATGTGGACTTTTCCAAAGTGGGCCGGGAGGACGCTATGGGGATGCTGAGCTATTTTGATGTGGTTTCCGGGACGGATGAGATCAGCTTTATTTTGAAGATAAACGGTGCGAACCATATCGAGAGCATCCGGGTGGAGGAGCCGCTTTCCCTTTGCGACGGCAAAATACGGCTTTCCGGGGATATCTATTTTCTCGGTGAAAAGCGCAGCATAGAGAAGATGCAGGGAATGCTTACGGTGAAAAAAGACCAGGAGGAGCGCAGGGAGACGGAAATTGTCTGGCAGATGACGCAGAGCCTGGAGCTTGACGATTATCGAATGGAGTCAGACATCAAGTACAGCCTTATGGAGAATGGGGAGACCCAGAATATGAGACTTGGATGTGAGCTGGAGTGCGACGGGAGAAAGAACAGCTTTGACGGGAAAATATCCATGAAAGATGTGTCGGATAATTTTGAATTGATTTTACAGGCCGCGGGCGGCTTTTCCCATATCACAAAGGGGGAGAGCTTTGATTTGGAGCTTGATGAGATGACGCTCAGCGCGAATGATGAGGAGGTTTGGCTGGTCAGGGGCGATATCGGTCTTTCGCCGCTAAAAAGGCGGGTAAAGCAGAATGTGAAGGCAAAGACGCCGTTTTTTGAGATGTCTGACAGAGAATGGGAAACGATCTTTGAAAGGGTGTACAGAAGTTACGAAAATCTGATGCAGTCGATATATGGCACATGGTGGTAGTGTGAGAAGTACTTCTAATCACTCGCAGCAAAGGCTGCTTCGCGAAGAAGTACTATGTCTCACACAGGAGAATGCCCAAAACACGGGCATTCTCCGCACAGATTTGAGATTCCGCAGAGCGGAATCATGGCGGTTAGCGTGAGAAATGCGAAAAGTACTTCTAAAGACGTCCCGCCATAGGACGGAGACGCAAAGTCAGCAAGCTGACTTGGAAGTACTAAGTTTCGCATAAGAGAATGCCCAAAGTACGGGCATTCTCCGCATAGATTTGAGATTCCGCAGAGCGGAATCATGGCGGTTAGGGTGAGAAAGGGGAGGGCTGATATGGAAGGAAACGACAGGGAAATGATTGAGGAAATCATGCGGCATCTGGATGCGGAATCCGAACATGGGGTGTACCGCATGAGCATCACCTTTGACGACGAGAGTGAAGAGGCGAAAAATATATCCCACGAGTGCTGTAATATGTACGGCAGACCGGCGTCGGAGACGGTGGGGCTTCTGGATATGTATACGGATATGAACGCGGGCGAGCCGGATAGGAAATAGCGTTCCGGCGCCGGGAAAATTACGGGGGAGAATGTGATACCATGATACTGAAAGAACTTGCAAAATACGATCCCATCACCATACAGTGCCATGACAATCCCGATGCGGACGCCATAGCGGCAGGGTATGCGCTCTGCCGCTATTTTGAGTCTCTGGGAAAGCGTGTGCGTCTTGTCTATGGTGGCAGGAATAAGATACAGAAGCCGAATCTGCTGCTGATGTTAGAGCATCTGGAAATTCCCATCACGCATATAGAAGATGCGGCGGCTTATATAGAGGAACAGCCGGGCGGGAAGCTGCCGGGACTTTTGGTCACGGTGGACTGTCAGTATGGCGCAGGCAATGTGGTCAGGCTGCCGGCGGAGCAGGTGGCAGTCATCGATCATCACCAGATCGAGACGGCACAGCCGCAGTTAAGCGAGATCAATCCTCATGTGGGGAGCTGTTCTACGCTGGTGTGGCAGATGTTGTGCAGCGCCGGTTATAAGATCGACGACAGTAGGCTGGGAACGGCTTTGTACTATGGCTTGTTTACGGATACCAATCAATTTGCAGAGATTTTTAATCCGTTGGATATGGATATGCGGGAAGCGGTTCCCGTGGAAAAAACGCTGATCACTTTATTCCGTAATTCCAATCTTTCTTTGCAGGAAATGGAAGTAGCGGGGGTGGCGATGATCCGTCATATCTATAATGACGATTATCACTATGCGATCATCAAGTCAAAACCCTGCGACCCGAATATTCTGGGTCTGATCAGTGATTTTCTGATTCAGGTAGCGGAAGTTTATTGCTGTGTGGTCTATAATGAGACTGCGGACGGTTATAAGTTTTCGGTCCGCAGTTGTGTGAAAGAGGTACAAGCCGATGATCTGTCGGCATTTCTGGCGGAGGGAGTCGGATCCGGCGGCGGGCATCGGGAGAAGGCGGGCGGCTTTATCAATATGGCGCTCTATGAGGAAGCTTATCCGACGCTTCACTCGGAAGCTTTTTTCAGCGAACGGCTCAACGATTATTTCGATCATTGCCAGATCATTTATGCAAAAAAATATGAGATCGATCTCACGGATATGTGTCCTTATGTGAAAAAGCGCATTCCCATCGGTTATGTGGAGGCTAAGGATGTGCTGCCGCTCGGTACGCCGATCACGATCCGCACACTGGAAGGGGATGTGGATATGGTGGCGGAAGAAGATCTGATCATCATGGTGGGGATCAAAGGAGAGGTATATCCGAACCGCCGGGAGCGCTTTGCCAAAACATATGAGGCGACACAGAAGCCTTACCATGAATGTGAGGATCGCAGTAAATGTGAACTCTTGTATGAACCGACGGTACACGATCGTTCTACGGGAGAGGTCATGAAACTGATCGACCACGCAAAAATGTGTATTGCCAACGGCGGCGGACAGATTTACGCCAAGGAATTAACTGAAAGAGTCAAAGTGTTTACCGCATGGGACGAGGAGAAATATATGTTGGGCAAGCCCGGAGATTATCTGGCGGTGCGAAGCGATGACCGGCATGATATCTATGTGGTAGAACGGGATATCTTCTTTAAGACATACGAGGAAAAGAAAGATGAATAATGATTGGAAGTACGACGCCTTTATCAGTTATCGACATACACAGCCGGACAGTTTTGTGGCACAGACGCTGCACAGATGTCTGGAAAGCTTTCGTCTGCCGCGAAACGTGGCGCGGCAGAAAGGCGAAGATAACGGGAAAGGAAATGCGGGGGAGAACGGCACAGGGCAGCTGAAGACGCGGATTCGCAGAGTGTTTCGCGATAAAGAGGAGCTGCCCCTTGTGAGCAATCTTGCCGATCCAATCACGGAAGCGCTTTCGCAGTCGGAGTATCTGATCGTGATCTGTTCGCCTAGACTGAATGAGTCAATCTGGTGCCGCAAGGAGATCGAGACCTTTATTCGGATGCACGACAGGGAGCATGTGCTGGCGGTTTTGGCGGAAGGAGAACCGGAAGTCTCGTTTCCGGAGGAACTGCTCTTTCGGGAGGAGGAAGAACAGACACCTGACGGTAGTGTCATCTATAAAAAGATTCCCGTGGAGCCGCTGGCAGCGGATGTGCGCGGGAGCACGCGCAGGGAAATGCGCCGAAAGATCAAGAGCGAGCTGCTCCGTCTGGCGGCGCCCATGTTTGATTGCAGTTATGACGATCTGAGGCAGCGGCATCGGGAACAACGGATGCGAAAAATAATTCTGACGTCTGTGTCAGCCAGTGTGCTGTGTTTATTGATCGGATTGGTCAGTACCGCAGCCGCCTTAAAGATACGGCATCAAAGTCAGCAGATCAAGGAAGACGCGAAGCTTATCTATGAACAGTCCGGCGTGATTGAAACGCAGTATGAGGAAATAGCGGAACAGTATGCGCAGTCCAAACGGAGGGTCACGGAAGCATATGCAAGGGAAGCGCTCGGTTATCTGGAAGAAGGAGACCGTATGCGGGGACTGACGGTGGGCGTCATGGCGTATGAGGAATACCAGTCGGAAACCGCTGACGGGGAGCAGGCAGCCGAGGCGCCGCAGCAGCTGACATATGCGTTGGCAGAACTGCTTCGTCTGTATGAGAACGGGGAACAGATCAAACCCGACCGTATCCTGGAGGCGGGCAGCGCCATTCAATTTATGAAGCTGTCTCCAGAGGGCGGCAGGGTGATGGCGGTGGGGGATTCCGGCAGGCTGACGGTCTGGGAAAGCCTGCACGAGAGCAGCGAGATCTCGCTTCGCCCGGAAGGCGAGGATCTTTTGTGGGAGTGTCAGGTGGGATTTGTGTCGGAAACCAAGATTCTTTATCCGCAAAAAAAGGAGGGTGCGCAGGAAGAGGAACTCTGCGTGCAGGATCTCGAAACGGATGAGATCACGACCTATGCCTGCATCGGTTATGAGGGTGTGATTCCTATACCGGAGAAGGAAGCTTTTCTGGTGGTGGAGGAAGACGGCTGCTATCTGGTGGGTGCGGACGGAAAAGCGGGCGGCAGGCTGCGGTGGCAGGAACTGGAAGAAGGTCTGTATGCCCAAACCGGTTTTGAGGCGGAACAGGTGGTCACGGAGGACGGCAGGATCCTCGTGGCGATAGAGCTGGATGCGGAAAGCGGCGGCAAACGGATCGCAGCGCTTGCCTATCCCGCGGATCCGGGAGAAGGTCCCGAGACTTCTCTATATCCCATCGAATATGAATTTATCAAGGATCTCTGTCTGGAGGAGGGCCGCTATCAGCAGGGCGCCGATTTGCTCTATGTGACCGCTAACCATTCGGAAAGAACAGAGTCTGCGCTCGTGGCGGCGGGGCTGTCAGGCAGGCTGCAGGCATTTGACTTAACTGGTCAGCGAGAACTGTGGCGGTATGAGATAGCTGACGGCTGGCTTTATGATGTGGGATTTGCGCGCAGGGAGGGCAGTCATTATCTTCTGTGTCAGAAATACAGCGATGCCCTTTTGCTGGACAGAAGGGACGGGACGCAGATCGATACCTTTTCTTTCGGAACGGAGATCGTTGAGACAGGTTCCTATACGGACACGGATGACTTTATGGCATTTACCAGAGACGGCGTCTGGCATTATCTGGACACGGATTATAGGATGGATATGGTGGGGAACGTTTTTGCGGACTGCACATCCTCCAATGTGAAGGACTTTGCCATGGGGGACGGCTACTGCGTGACCCTGCCCTACAGCAGCAACCGGATCACGGTATATCGGCGGGCAATCGGCGAGGGCGTGGAGACCTTTTATGAGGGAGGCGGTATTTACAGACAGGCGAGATTAAGCGGAGACGGAACGTATCTGGCGGCGGCAAGGTATGACGGGGAAAGCAATACCTGTGTGGAGCTGTTTGATACAGCAAAGAAAGAACTGCTCTGGACATATGAAGATGCAGCCTACTATGAGGCAATGGCTTTCGGGGACTTTGACGGGGACGGAAGCGAGTCGCTTCTCGTGGTGACCAAAGACGCCTGCCATTTCATAGATCCGGCAGACGGGAGCGTCAGACGGACCGTGACCTTTGAAAACGACGGTCTGACGTATCTGGGGATAGACCGGGAGAACGGGGTGCTCTTGATGCAGAAGTACAGTGCGCTGTACGGCTATCGGCTTTTGGACGGGAAGCTGCTCTATGAGGAAGCGCTTGCGGACGGCGTCACGGCTGTGTGTAACGAACGCCCCTTTTATGCGGTGGCTTCCAGAGAGACGGATGAACTTCTCTTTTATCAGATGGGAGAGGAGGGTGTCTATGTGGATCCTCAGCAGGAAGGTCTGGATGTGGAATATCTGGAGACTATGTTCTTTGACGAGGACGACGACGATCTCTATCTGGTCTATAAAGACGGCAGGGTAGTGATCTACTTTGTGGATTGGAGCACCACAGATGATGTCTACTTCTGTGGCGTTCATGGAAGATATGCGCAGCTGCCCGGGAAGATGAAGCGGTATGAGGCGGCAGAGGGCACGGATTATGCCTTTTTATGCGGGGATGACGGCGCTTGTCAGATAAGTATGCAAAAGGGACAGATGTACAGCAAACTTTCCGGGATTCGTGGTTTTCTTGCTTTTGATGCGCGGTTGAAGACGTTGTATCTGCATAACGGAGACGAGATCTATACATCTCCTTTATATGATACGGAAGAAATTGTGGATATGGGGCGTAAGGCGCTGCAGGTCAGCAGTTATTGGAATTATACGGAACGCTGGCCCGGGTGTCTCAGTGACGACTGATTTTGTGGGTCTTGCAGTTTCGGGAAAAATGTGTATAATTAATGGTGTATCTAAGGAGGAATTTGATTATGGGCATTTTGTTATTGGGCGGCTTTCTTGTGGTAGTGATTATTCCGGTGGTGATTTCCGTGGTATCCGCGGTTGTTTCAGGAATTGCAGCCGCGGTGGATGACGAGGAAGATTGATTTTTCAATGATTTAGGGACAGGGCAAGATCCTACAGGGTGGGGTTTTGCCCTTTTGATGCGCAGGCCCGCATAGGGAAGTTTGCTGTTTCACAGCATGCGGGCCGCGCGGCGAGTAGGGAAAGATAGCTCTTCCCTACTCGATTGCGCAGGTCCGCATAGGGAAGTTGCTGTTTTACAACATGCGGGTCGAGCGGCGAGTAGGGATTTCCTATTTAATGACAGAGGAGGCAGCTACAGTGGAATCCAGAAATTTTATCGAACAGATTATAGATAAGGATCTTGCGGAGGGTGTCTACGACACCGTGCATACGAGGTTCCCGCCCGAGCCCAACGGTTATCTGCATATCGGACATGCCAAGAGCATATTGCTTAATTACGGGCTGGCGTCCGAGTATGGCGGAAAGTTCAATATGCGTTTTGACGACACGAATCCGACTAAGGAGAAGAGCGAGTTCGTGGAGTCGATCAAGGCCGATGTGAAGTGGCTGGGAGCGGATTATGAAGAAAGGCTTTTCTTTGCCTCCGACTATTTCGACCAGATGTATGAAGGCGCGATTAAGCTGATAAAAAAAGGCAAGGCGTATGTGTCCGACCTGACGGCGGACGAGATGCGTGAGTACCGCGGAACGCTGACGGAGCCGGGAAAGGACGATCCTAACAGAAACCGGAGCATAGAGGAGAACCTGCGGCTTTTTGAGGAGATGAAAGAAGGAAAGTATGCGGACGGGGAGAAAACCCTGCGCGCGAAAATCGACATGTCCTCACCGAATATCAATATGCGCGATCCGATTTTGTACCGCGTGGCACATCTGTCCCACCAGAATACGGGGGATAAGTGGTGCATTTACCCGATGTACGACTATGCGCATCCGATAGAGGACGCGATCGAGGGCATTACCCATTCCATCTGCACGCTGGAGTTTGAGGATCACAGGCCGCTATATAACTGGGTGGTGACGGAGTTGGAGTACCCGCACCCGCCAAAGCAGATTGAATTTGCAAAAATGTATTTGACCAATGTGGTCACGGGCAAGAGATATATCAAGAAACTGGTGGAGGACGGCATCGTGGACGGCTGGGACGATCCCAGACTGGTTTCCATCGCTGCGCTTCGCAGACGCGGTTTCACGCCCGAGTCGATCCGGCTTTTTGTGGAGCTGTGCGGCGTTTCCAAGGCCAATTCCTCGGCGGAATACTCGATGCTTGAGTACTGTATCAGAGAGGATTTGAAGATGAAGAGGCCCCGGATTATGGCAGTGACTGATCCGGTCAAACTGATTATTGACAATTATCCCGAAGGGGAGACAGAGTGGCTGCCTGTGGTGAACAATCCGGAGAACGAGTCGCTCGGTTCCCGTGAAGTGCCTTTTAGCAGAGAACTTTATATCGAGAGGGAAGATTTCATGGAGGAGCCGCCGAAGAAATATTTCCGGCTGTTCCCCGGCAATGAAGTCCGGCTCATGGGTGCGTATTTCGTGAAGTGCGTAAGTTACGAGAAGGACGAGGCGGGAAATGTGACGGTGGTGCACTGTACCTACGATCCGGCTTCGAGAGGCGGCAACAGCCCGGACGGAAGGAAGGTCAAGGGAACGATCCACTGGGTATCCGCGGCGGAGTCCGTGAAAGCCGAGGTGAGACTATACGAAAATATCATTGACGAGGAGAAGGGCGTCTACAACGAGGATGGGAGTTTAAATCTGAATCCCAATTCACTGACTGTTTTGAAGGAGTGCCGCATTGAGCCGTCGGTGAAGGACGCGAAGGCATACGAGAGTTTTCAATTTGTCAGACAGGGATTTTTCTGTGTGGACTGCAAGGATTCCAAGTCGGAAAAACTTGTTTTTAACAGAATTGTTTCTCTGAAAAGCTCCTACGTCTTGCCGAAACAGGAAAATTAGGGTAAAATGTACAAGAAAGCAATGAGCAGTGCATAGACGTAAGACGAAAAATGGCAGCTTGCTGACAATTTTTTCTGATTGCGGATATATAGGGCGGCGCTTGTTTAGCACGAACCGAAGCGGAGCGCAGACAGCCCGTGAGCGAGGGAAACCGAAGGGTTTTCGAGCAGGCACTGCGGAATATATAGCGGAATATCTAAATATAATTTGGGGAGGATAAAGAAATGGCAGGACTGTTATCGGGGTTAGAGCAGTTTGGACTGAGCAATCTGGAAAGTATGGATCTCTATGAGACGCAGAAAAAGCCAGAAGAAGGAGGGGAAGGTGGTCAGGCGGCTGCGCACGTTGTGCAGGAGCAGGATTTCCTCTTTGACAAATCTTTTACCTGTCCGCTTTGCGACAGGGAATTTAAGGCGAGAACCGTAAAGATCGGCAAGGCGAAGCTGGCGGGCAGCGATCTGGATCTGCGTCCCAGATATGAGCAGATTGATCTTTTAAAATATGATGTGATCATGTGCCCTTCCTGTGGCTATGCTTCATTGAGCAGATTTTTTAAGTACTTGACTTCTCCCCAGGCGAAGAATATACAGAAGGCGATTTCGGCAAACTTTAAACCGCAGAAAGAGACGGCGGAGACTTATACCTACGAGGAAGCTCTGGAGCGTTACAAGATGGCGCTGGCGAATGCGATTGTCAAGCAGACGAAAGCAAGTGAGAAGGCTTATATCTGTCTGAAAACGGCGTGGCTTCTGAGAGGGCAGGCCGAGCATCTGGATCCGGCGGAGGAAGGTTACGAGGAGAAGAAGAAACAGTGTCAGGCTGAGGAAGATGAGTTTTTAAGAAACGCACTGGAAGGATTTCTGGCGGCGAGACAGACCGAGAGCTTCCCTATGTGCGGCATGGATGAGCCTACGGTTGATTTCCTGATCTCCGTGACGGCAATGCGCTTTGAGCAGTATGACGTAGCGAGCCGTCTGATTACAGGGCTTATCACGTCAAAGACCGCAAATCCCCGCATGAAGGATAAGGCGAGGGACGTGAAGGAAATGATTATGAAAAAAATAAAGGAAAAGAATGCCGCAGCCAGAAAATAGCGGCGGGACGGAGCGGAGACGCGGCTCCTGCGTATAAACAGGCAATTGAGTAGGGAAGATTCTTCTTCCCCTGCTCGCGCGCCGGGTGTCCGTCAGCTCGCTGACATATTTCATTGGGATGCCCGTGTGCATAAAAAAGTCCGATACATTACGTACCGGACTTTTGTTTCGCCTTTTGTGATTTTGCCGCTTTTGTATCAGCGGTAGCAAAGCGTTTTTAGCATATTCAGATAGGAGCAGGATTCCTCATAAAGCATATCCGGATGAAAGGACGCATCCTGAAAACGCGCGTCCATCAGTCCGTCCAGCGTAAAGGTTACCATCTGATCCAGCTTTTCATAGTCCACTTCACTTTTAAAGAGAGAGCGGTCGCTCTGGTTTTTCAGCACAGCCTGCATATCGCTGAGCACATTTTTCTGGCGCTCGATTGCCATAAGGGCTTCGCTTACGTCCTCAAGGCGGCAGCGGTCAAGGAACTGCTGCATATAGGGATAGTTTTTGAGCACCTGCATTTTGGCGTACTCCATCTGACGGCGGATCTCAAAGTAATCCCGCTCCGTGGAGGAAACGCCTCCTGTCAGTTCCAGTTTCATGAAACGCACACTATAGTCATAGAGGAAGCCATAAAGGCCGAGTTTACTCCCGAAATAATGAAATAAAAGCCCTTTACTGATGCCGGCTTCTGCTACAATATCGTCCGTACTGGCATGTTTATAGCCGCCCATGGAAAATACTTTTAAGGCGGCATTGATCATGCGGTCTTGTTTCTCTTTCTTCAAATCAAAAAATTTTTCGTTCATAACTGCCTCAATTCTACATAAATTGACCTTTTCGGTCGAATATAACTATAGCACAACCCCGGGCGGGATTCAATGATCTGCGAAAAACTAGTTCTGACAAAATTTTTAAATACAAGATATTGTGCCTCAAATCGAATTTTAACAAAGTTTTCTCTTTTTTTATACATATTCTCTTTTCATTTTCACAAAATAGTATTAATATAATGATAATAGGAACTGATACGGTGAAAGGAGAACACTGATGGCGAAAAAATTCGGTAAGGTTTTGATGATGGCAGCGGCTCTTGGCGCCGTAGCGGGTGGTGCGTACTATTACCTGAAGGGAAGGGACGCGTTGCTGGACGACGATTTCGATGACGATGAGGACTTCGACAATTTTGATGATGGACTCGACGAAAGTGATGCAGATCGGAACTATGTGGATCTCGACCTCGGAAAGACGGAGGAGAGTGGAGCGGCAGCGGAATTTAAGGAAGGCATTCAGGCGGCGAAGGCCGAGGATGCGGATAAGGTTGTCGGGAGTGTGAAGAAGACAGAGGAGTTTTTTGACGACGAGGACAGCGACGGTTCCATGGATGCAATGTAACGGCAGCATAGAAAAAAGCGCCTGCGAAAGCAGGCGTTTCTTCTATTTGTATAGCAATCTTTAAATAAACCACCTGCTATGCAGGTGAGATAACAGCAGCT
>CAJUBE010000053.1 GCA_910584725.1 uncultured Lachnospiraceae bacterium
CTGTCTTTATTCTGATAAAGAAAAGCCAAAGCCACCACCATTGTAAGCAACTCCGCAATCGGTACTGCCAGCCACACCCCCGTCACTCCCATAAATTCCGGCAGTATCAGCAACAGCACAAATATCAGACCAAATGTCCGCAGAAAGGATATTACTGCTGACAGCTTCCCGTTTGACAGCGCAGTGAATGTGGCTGAAGTAAAAATGTTCATCCCACAAAAAAGAAAACTGAATGGGAATATCAAAAAACCTCTTCGCGCAATCTCATAAACGTGCGTCCCCTTTTCTGAAAAAAGGCTGACCAGCGGGGAGCCAAAGGCAACAGCCATTCCAAAAATAACGATAGAGACCAGGATAATAAACCGCATACAAACAGAAAATACCTTTTTTAACCGACCATTGTCCTGTTTCCCATAATTATAGCTGATAACAGGCGCTACTCCCATCGAAAATCCTATGTAAAGCGCAGTCAGCAGGAACTGTGTATAAATGATGATTGTAATGGCTGCCACACCATCCTCACCGAGCAGATTCATCATGATCCTGTTAAAAAGAAAGGTGGTCACCGCAGCGGCTCCCTGGCTTACCATTTCTGAAAAACCGTTTGCACAGCTCCCTGCCAGAACGAAAATATCCATAACAGGCCTCCTGAAATGCAGGCTGCCATTTCCCAACCTGAAAAACAGGATACCCGCCACTGTCGGTATCAGGTATCCGATTCCCGTTCCTAATGCCGCTCCTTTGATTCCCATCTGCAGGGGAACCATAAAAATATAATCAAACAAGATATTGGCCGCTCCCGCACTTATCCCAAGTGCCATTCCAAATCCGGGGCGTCCCGCCGTTACAATCAGGTTTTGAAAAAGAACCTGCAGCATACTTGCGGGCGTGAAAAGGAGCAGGATGGACAGATATTCCTTACAATACGGAAATAGAATCCCGCTTGCACCAAGCCCCCGAATCATATTGTCTATTAATGCAGTTCCCAAAACCGTAATGATCACTCCAAACAAAGCACCCGCACCGATGATCAGCGTGAAATCCTGTGATGCCCTCACAGTCTCCCCTGCCCCCATCTTCCTGGCGACAATGGCGCTCCCCCCTGTGGCAAGCATGGTTCCAAGCCCTACAATCAGATTGATCACCGGACATACAATATTGAGCGCCGACAGCGCATTGGTGCCTACAAACCGTGCCACAAAAATTGTATCGACAATCGTATACAACCCCATGAGTAGCATCATTATAATTGTTGGAAGTGCGAATTTCAGCAATGACTTTATATCAAAGTCTTGCGAAAGTGGATTTCCTTCTTCCTGTACTTCATTCATGCCCCATTCCCTCCGTTTCTTCTTTCCGTAAAATGAACTTCTGTGTTGGGTACCCAAACTCGACCAGCAGTTCCGCTTCGGCAAAGCCAAGGCTTTTGATTGTTTTCCGGTGTCCGGTATCAGCCTTATCACCCTCCCTGAAAGTCGTGACGGTGATTGCTTCGGAGCATACCAGCTCGTGCAGCGCTTTTTCACAGAATGCTTTTGCTATTCCCTTTTTCCGGTATTGCGGATGCACGCCCAAAAAGTCAATACTCCCTGTCATTTCATTAAATGCCATGATTCCTACTGCAGTATCGGTGTCTTTCAGGATCAATGCCCGCCTGTTCCTGATGTACTCTTGAAGCTGTTCAAGATACTGTCCCTCATCCAAATGCGGGAAACCGTCAATCACAAGATGTACCAGTTCCATCCATGCCGGGATGTCTGCCTCTGTTGCATAGGCAATTTTCTGCTGCCAGCCGCTTTCCCCTTCTATATTTGCAGGATTCTCATTCAAAATGTACCTTAGCTGCAATGGGTAAAATTCTTCTTCCGCCCTGTATTGGTTGGGAGCCTTTTTATACATCACCTTAAAACTGTCCGTAAAAGACTGCTGGCTTTCATATCCGGCAGTGAGCGCAATTTCAAGAATTGGTTTATCAGAAAAAACAAGCAGCTTTGCCGCCTCGGTCAGCCTGCGGCGCTGTGCATAGGTCTGGATCGTCAAACCAACCGTTGTCGTAAACATTCGGTGCAGATGGTACTTTGAGTAATGCAGTGCCTCAGCAATAGTTTCCAGATCCAGCTTTTCATGCAGATGGCTTTCGATATAATCGATTGCCGCTATAATATTTTTGATATTTCCTGACATTGCAGCTTCCTCCTTTCTCACCAAATTATAGCAGAGAGCTTTATTCCGTTTTTCATGTATCTTGCGATTTTTATAAATTATAGGCTGCAAAACAAAAATTACCAATATTTTACATCCCGCTATATAATTCTAGGATGCCCGCTGATTGTATCGGCTAATTTTTTCTATTCTTCGCCCAATAGCACAAAATACTTTTTTAGGAATGAAAAGCAAAAATCCTAAAGCTGAATACCTGAACAACTAAACGTGCCACCAGCCCGTGGAATTATCTTTATACCTATGGTATAATCCAAATTATCACTACAAAATTTGGGGGAAATGATTATGGAATTTACAAATCTGCTTGATGCGAAAAACCGCCATGAACTGAGGGAATGGCTCATAAATAACCATGATAAGGAAAAGGAATGCTGGGTAATCGTGAAGCGTGGCCGCCCGGTTGACGACGACACATTCTGGTACATAGATTCCGTTGAGGAAGCCATGTGCTTCGGCTGGATAGACAGCACCACAAAAAAGATGGATAACGGCGTAACTGCCCAAAGGCTTGCTCCCCGGAGAAAGGGAAGTTTATGGTCTGAGTTAAATAAGGAACGCTGCCGGAGGATGGAACGCCTGGGACTGATGACCGATGCCGGGAGAGCCGTACTTCCCGATATGTCACCAAAGGGATTTGTCATTGACGGGGATATCGAAAAAGCCTTAAAAGCAGATTCGGAGGTATGGCGCAATTTTCAGAAATTCCCTCCCTTGTACCAGCGGGTGCGGATTGACACCATACAGATCAAAAAGAAACAGCCGGAACTATTTCAGAGCAGGTTGCAGAAACTGATTGAAAATACCAAAAAGGGGATTATGTATGGGGAATGGAATGATAATGGAAGATTGATAGAATGAGGGCTGAATGAGCCATCTATCACCTGCCAGACAGTTTCCATCCCTATCTGCATCATGCAGTTCTCAGGTATGCAGATTCAATTCCATTACAAGTCAGACTCCCACACCTTTGCTTTCTGGAAAAAACATATGTATCATAAAAGTCAGGCAAGTGGATACCGCCTATTCTCCCTGTCCCCGAAAAATGTCTGTTTTGTAATGAACCATTGGACGAACTGATCTGCCTTTGCAGCCTTTTCCTGCGAATTTGAATTTCTCATCCCTTTTGTCTGCTGACAGGCAATATATCCTTCCAAGTTTGCCAGTCGCATCTTAAAAGCCTCTTCCAGTCCAGCCAAATCCTCTTCCAGTGCCAGCGACCTTTTCCCCGTAAGCTCATAGGAAACTTCACGGCCTCCATTTTCATGTGCTTTTACGATTTCACTATAACGGGTCTCGTATGTATCCATGATTGATTTCATCACATCTTCCACATTATAGTTTTGATCTTTTAGTGTCTGGCTGCTGATTCCCCTCATTGCCATATAATGTTCCCAAGCGATCTCATTTGTATTTTGTATTGTCAGCTCCCTTGCGTCGATATACTCCGAATCGGGTTCCAATTTATTTACCATTTCCCGCAGCATATTTTTTCCCTCGTCAGAAATGGAGAGATTAACTGGCTGCTGCGTCACTTTCCTGCCTGCATTCGCGGCAAATGCCTTTTCCCACACATGGTTTGCACCAGCCCACGGATTTGCCGTGTAATTACTGTAATTGTTCGCGATCTCCATTGCCATAAATATCATCCCCCTTCAAAAAACCTTTTTCATCCGCCACAAACAGCATTTCTTATCGTTTCTGCCATCTCCACTCTTCAACTAACTTATCGGAAAAATCAAGGGAACTCCTGACATCTGTTTCGTGAATGGTTAATCTGGCTGCGTGAATCGCAAATTTTTTATATCAAAGGTCGATTGCATATTTTTGAATGGGTATGTATCCAATCAGAACATTTGCGTTTTCGCATTGTACCACAAATCCGAGAACGTGGGAAGGTGCATCCCGAAATCCAACCGGGGTCCAGACCACCTACTGCCACCTTGTAATGACAACCTTGTCGGCAATCCAGTGTTTTTCATCCTGACAAGTGCCAAATATATTCACATCAAGATCTTTCCTGATACTGCTTTTATCGGTGTCCTCCCGCGAAGTTTCTGTCTGCAAATCCATGCTGAAATTTACGATTTGAAAAACAACATCCTCTGCATAGGTTACACTTATATTCGTTTCATCCGATTCATAGCCGGGAGCTGCAATACCGCCATCCATCGTGCCATCCTCGTTTACAATCAATGTCTGAGGAGTTATGGTGAGACCTGTTTCTGTAAGGTCAACAACACGCCCACTCAGATTTGCTCCGTCATAAAATACACCTTCTTCGCTATTTTCTGTAATCTCACCACTGTTTTCCACATCGTCATTATTCGTATCCTGCTGATTGTCCTCTGCCTCATTGCTACTGCTGCTTTCTCCGTCTGTTTCAAGATCTTCGCCATTGCCGCTCTCATTTGTCATGTATACATCCGGCGAAGTCGACTGCACATTTTCTTTTTCCGAGCATCCCGCCATGCCCATACATAAAACCACGGCCAAACAAAGAACTACTGCTTCTTTCAATAATTTTTTTCTCATCCTCTATACCTCTTTTCTATTTTATTTGGCTTTTCGCCAGTTCAAAGTATAGCATTCAAATATCTAAAAATTCTCTATTTCGCCATCCCATAGTAAGGATTTTCAGAAAATTTTATTATCAGAATCTGTAACAAAGACTTCGGATACGATTAAGAATCATATACGTTCCCGTTATTTTCGCCTCATTGGTGCGGACTGTTTCAAGGTGACGGTAAAGCGTGACTATTCTTCCCTTCCTCTCCCGCAGATTTCCCCATGCAGCTGCCATGCCATAAAAGCGGTAATCACAGCCGAAAACACATCCGCAATCGGCTGCGCATAAAGGATTCCATTGATACCACAGATTTTGGGAAGCAGCAAAATGACCGGCACAAAGCAGACACCCTGCCGGCAGGCTCCAAGAAAAAAGCCTTTTGTTCCCTTTCCAAGCGCAAGGAGCAGCGAGGAATATACCGTGTAAAATCCAAACAGGAAGAAGGACAGCCCGTTTGCAAAAAGGGCTTTGCTGCCCACAGCGATCATCCCGCTGTTTCCATTTGCAAACTGCGATACGATCTGTGTGGAAAACAGCGCCATCAGCAGTCCAACCACGATACAGAAAGCAGATGACCACAAAACGGAAGTTCTGACTGCTTCCCGCAGACGGTCAAATTTCTTCGCCCCATAGCTGAATCCCGCAATTGGCTGGAACCCCTTCAAAAAGCCAAATACAACCAGAGTGCCCATAGAAGTGACTCTTGTAACCGCTCCCATCCCTGCGATCACCGCATCACCATATCCGTTTGCCGCCCGGTTGGTCAGTGCGATGGAAAGACTGGTGAGAAGCTGGAATGTCAAAGTCGGAATACCAATCTTCAGAATTTCTGCATATATCTGCATGGTCGGTTTAAATTCCTGAAAGCGGAAAGTAAATGCACTTTTCTTTTGCAGTACATAAATGAGATAAACAAGCGTGGAGACTGCCTGTGAAATAGCGGTGGCAATCGCCGCGCCTGCAACGCCCATATCTAATACATAGATAAACACCGGGTCCAAGCCAATATTCAATACCGCCCCCAAAAGCAGGGCTGTCATAGTCGTCTTAGCCGCACCTTCACTTGCCACGATATTATTCATTGTCACATTGCACACATTAAAAATGCAGGAAATGACATAAATTCTGCCATAAGTGAGGGCGTATGGCAGAATGGTGTCCGTGGCTCCGAGCACCGCTAAGACCGGTCTGAGAAAGACTGCGGCAAAGACGATCAAGACCCCGCCGACCATCACGCTGCTGTACAATGCTGTGCTCGCCGCCCTGTTTGCCGTATCCCTGTCGCCCTGCCCTAATAATCTCGAAAGATAAGATGCCGCGCCGTTGCCAAACATCAGCCCTAACCCAACGACCACCTGTCCTAACGGGAACACGATGGAAATCGCACCCATGGGGCTTTCGCCCAGACCTCCCACAAAATAGGCATCCACCAGATTATAGAGGGCATTGATCAGCATACCTATCATAATCGGAACACCAAGAGCCATGAGTGCTTTTGGGATTGGCGCACTCCCTAACAATTCCATTTTACTATTCTTTTCGTTCATTTCGGTTACTCCTCCTTTGAGATGTATTTTATTCTACTATAATTTATAGTATATAGTAGCAATTGAAATACTACTATAAAATATAGTGGTTGTCAAGTGAGAGTCTGACCACTCCCCATTCTTGACAAAAACTATAAATTCAAATAGTATAAATTACATTGCAACGGTTACTATCCATCAAAGAAAGGCAGGAGGCTATGGCTGCGATTGATCTGATTGTATTAGGAATGTTAAAAAAAGAACCTATGGGTGCCTATGACATGCAAAAATTGGTAGAATACCGCAATATTTCCAAGTGGGTAAAGATCAGCACCCCCTCCATCTACAAAAAAGCAATCCAGTTAGAGGAAAGGGGCTTTATCAAGGGCAGCACCATCAAGGAAGGAAAAATGCCCGAAAAAGTCATTTACTCCCTTACCGATGCGGGGGAGAAAGAATTTGAACGGCTTATGTCAGAGATCGCCTCCAATCCCATCCATATCTTTCTGGACTTTAATGCCGTGATCGTAAATTTAGATAGTCTGCCTTTTGAAACACAAAAAGCATGTGTGGCAGACATTGAAAATAATGTAAAAAAACTAAAAGCTTACTTGGAAGAAAACCTCCACGAAAAGGAAAGCAACCCGGAGATTCCCGAAACAGGGAAGGCTGTCTTACGCCAGCAGTTTGTCTTGGTGGAAGCGATTGAAAAATGGATTGCCGATCTGAAAGACAGCCTTTAACTATCCTTTTTATTTTCCCTTGTTCTCTCTTTCCAAAATCATGTCATCAATAGCGTTCCCCGGCGGGACAATCGGCATGACATTGGCTTCTCTGTCTATGATAAACTCAATCACCGTAGGCGTTTTTGTATTCTGTTTCGCACGGTTCAGAGCCTTTTTTATCTCTTCCGCCTTAGTGACACGGATTCCTTTCGCGCCATAGCTTTCCGCCAGTGCCACAAAATCCGGGGTGTATTCCGGGCAGCGGTGACCGGGCTTGTTACAGCCTGTCTCGCAGCTTCTCCGATAGCGCATACAGGTGCTCGAATACCGCCTGTCATAAAACATTTCCTGCCACTGGCGCACATTCCCTAAATATCCGTTGTTCAGTATGCAGACAATGATTGGCAGTTCATAGACAACCGCAGTCGCCATCTCCTGCACATTCATCTGCATCCCGCCATCGCCGGATATGACGATGACGTCTCTTTGCGGATTGCCAAGTTTTGCCCCGATTGCGGCGGGAAAGCCATATCCCATTGTACCCAGACCGCCCGACGTCAGCATTTGCGTGTCCCCTTCCATTGCAAGAAATTGTGTTGCCCACAACTGGTTCTGACCCACGTCCGCAGCGACGATAGCATCTTTGAACATTTCATTGATGGATTGTATAATCTTCTGTGGTGTCAGACCGGCTTCTCCCATCGTAAGCGGATATTCCTTTTTCCACCATTCTATTTTATTTTTCCACTCGGAGATGCTGAGCGGTTCTGCCTTTTCAAGCAATGCGCATATCGCCTTTTTCGCGTCGGCTGCCACGGGAATATCCGCCTCAATATTGCGGGAAATAGACGCTGCGTCCACATCGATATGGATAATCTTTGCATTTACCGCAAATTTTTCTGCCTTTCCCGTAATGCGGTCATTGAAACGTGTGCCTATCGCAAAAAGGACATCGCAGTTACTGATCGCGGCATTGGCGGCATAGCTCCCGTGTATGCCTATATTGCCGACATACAAACGGCTGGTTGTGGGAATCGCCCCTTTTCCCATAATCGTCGTAATAACAGGTACGCCTGTCAGTTCCGCAAGCTGTGTCATTTCCTTCTTTGCGCGGGCAATCTTTACGCCGCCGCCTATCAGAAAAACAGGTTTCTGCGCCTGATTCAAAATGTCCAGCGCCTTATGTAACTGTCCCATATGTACGGAAGGATCGGGCTTACACTCTCTGCACATCATTTCCCTCGGGTAGCAGTCGCTGCCGTAAGCCCGCTGGATATCCTTGGGCAGATCAACAACCACAACTCCCGGTTTTCCTGTCTTTGCGATATAAAACGCCTTTTTGATTGTCTCCGCCAGCTCTTCCCTCTCACGCACCGTTACGGCATATTTACTGATACTTTTTGTGATCCCCACAATGTCCACTTCCTGAAAGGCGTCATGCCCAATAAGGTGAGTCGGCACCTGTCCCGTAAAGCATACGAGCGGAACGCTGTCATAATTCGCGGTGGCGATGCCTGTCACAAGATTCGTGGCGCCCGGTCCGCTTGTCACAAGGCAGACACCAACTTTACCCGTAGAACGCGCGTAACCGTCCGCCGCATGGACCAGACCCTGCTCATGGCGCGGCAGGATCACGTCTATTTTCTCTTCTCCATAAAGCGCGTCAAACAGATCGATCGCCTGTCCTCCCGGATAAGCGAACAGCGTGTCAACCCCTTCTTCTTTCAGCGCTTTCACAAATAAATCTGCTCCCGTAATCTGTTCCATAGTTTCTTCCACCTTCCATGCGTGTACTTGCTTGCGCAAATTTTATTTTTATAGGAAACGACTTCTGCCGTTTCCTGTTGCATTGCCATCCGACTCAATTTTACTGGTAAATTCCTTTTACAAACATCTGTACACTTTCATTGATGTATTGATCTTTTTCAATAGCCGTAAGCTCTTTTCCGAAGGATGCCTGCAAAAATGTGTACCCGAATGTCGCGGAAAAAACAGTCAGTGCCAGCGTCTCAAAGTCTTTTTTCGGTATCTTCCCCATCTCGCACATTTTGTTTAAGTAATCGGTGAATGTCGTCAAAAACGCCTGTGGAACTTTCATAATGAGCTGTCTGGTCTCCTCATAGAGCTGCGGCGCCCGCAGTCCGATTGACAGATTGACGAAATCCGGTGTCATCCGGTCAATATATGCCCTCATAAACATTTCCAGATCCGCCTGCAAATCCCACGCTGCCTTTTCAAAGACCTCTGGTACGACACCTGCCCGCCAGCCCGCCTGATTAGCCCCCTGCAAAACAATGTCCTTTTTGCTGGCAAACTTGCGGAACAGGGTACACTCATTGACACCGGCTGCCCTCGCAATCTCCTTCGTGGTCGTTGCCACATATCCTTTATCCCGGACTAATGCCATCGCCGCGTCTATGATTTTCTGGCTTGTTTCATCCAAATCCGCTTCCTCCTTCATGCAAGTACATGCTTTCATGTTAACAGATAAGATATTACAAGTCAATGTGTTTTTTGTCGTTATTGATTAACGCCGGTTCTCGGCTCAACCCGACAGGCTTCTCCACCATTTAGAAATGGACAGATAAAGCGCAAACCAACCGACACCATGCGCCACAAGAATAGCCAAATCCTTCGCAATCACCATCTCCCCACCGGCAGCCAGACTCATAATCCCTTCAAAAGCCGCACAGGACGGCACCAGATAGCAGATCACCGCAGCCAGACCGTTCACCTCCGCCAGATACGACACCAGCGGCACCGCCATAAATACGATCATAATGATCTTAATATACACAACCCCGACCATAAGGCTTGCTGAAAACCTGCCCACAAACAGACCTACCAGCGCCGCTACAAATGCGGAGAGAACAATGAGCATCATCATAAGAAATGCGCGCCTTACAGACAATCGGAAATAACAGCAGGCTGTCAGTGCCGCCGACAGGCATCCGCCAATAAAGCCGACAAAGATTTTCTGCATCACATACCCGCCCTGTGTTATCGGCAGTATCTGATTGACCAGCTCCACGCCGTTTTCCTTTTCCGCAATCATGTTCATGGCGTTAAAGGTACATCCCATAAACATGGCGACAATCAAGGTTATGGCAATAAATATGTTTTGGAATCCGTCCATCAGATCCGGGTGCCCTAAAACAGTGACTTTGAACTGTTTGGCGCTTTCTCTCCCCTCGTACAATGCCGGAAGCGTGTCAGCCGTCTGGCGGAATATATCCAGTTCATCGCCGGATACCATTGTCCGTATGTTTACGCCGTCAGCCCTTACGCCGATCATGTAGGTAGAAGGTTCGTTGACTGCGGCGACTAATTCTTCCGGCGTTTCATACGGGGTCACGGAACCGTACCTCTCCAGCCACGAAACGGTCCGGGCGGACAGGTCATTTTCCAACACGCCAAAATGAAACTCCGTCACAGAAGAAAGATCGATCCCGCCGATCATGCGCAGAGCAACTGCAGCCACGATTGGCAGAAGAAACGACATGATGCAAAATTTGTCTTTCCACACACTTTTTAACTGATAAAATAAACCCCTCACGGTCAGCCCTCCTTTTTCATTTCCCTGCGAAACGCCGCCCGGACAATCAGAAACAAAGCGGCAATCCCGCAGACAGCGCAAATATAGTAAACAGAATTTGCGGCTTGCGTCCCGAAGCAGGCATTTTTAAGCCCCATATACACGTGATAAAAGGGATGCCAGTTGATCCACGCCATTTTTACCGAAGTATTTGCCAACAAAAATACAGGCGCAGCAGCAAAAATGGCGATTACCAGATAGGCAAGAGAAAACTGCCGGAAATCCTTCAGCATCATCATGCACCCGAAGCCCGTAAGCGACATGACCAATGACAGTATCGCTGTCTGCACCAATACGGCTGGCAAAATGACGGCGGCATCTGGAAATCCTATATTTAGTACGACCATCCATGCCGCAAACACCAGATCAGACAACAAAAACAGGATGATTTTAGATATGATAAACAAACTCTTTGGAAATGGCAGGACTGCGTGGACACGGATAACCCCCATCTGCTTCTCCTTAAACAGCACCGAGGCAATGCCCAGAAAACCGACCGCAACGATTTCTATAAACAACAGTTCACAGCACATTTCCTTTCGCTGTTTTAATTCCGGCGTATTGCTGCCCACCACCTGCGCTTTGTAATCATTTTGCCATTGAAGAAGCGACAGCGCATAATCCGCCCTGTGGTTGTCCGTTTTTTCGCTTCCAAAGTAGAAAACAATTTCCGGCACGCCGGAGCTGGCATCTATCCCTACGCCGTTTGTATCCTTGGAAAGCACGGCATCCAATTCTTCCGGCGACGCCACCGGGCAGACCAGATCGGACGCTTCGCCCTGCGTCCCCTGCGGGTCATACAGATATACATGGTAAAGCTCGGCATTCATATAATGAATGTATCCAAAGTGAATAAACAGCGTATAAAGAACTAACGACCCCAAAGCGACAAGGAAGAATTTCCCGAATATCAGCATACGAAAGTCCTTTTTTAACAGCGAGCAGAAATTTCCCCAGCTCGACCACATCTCGCCACCGTTTCTCGTCAAACTGCGATTCCTGCAGGCATAATCACAGCTTCCCTCGTTATTATCCCACATCACGAAAGCCCCCTTCCCGTATATTGGATAAACATGTCCTCCAAAGTCGGCTCCTCCGAATGAAAGCTGATGATTTCATCGTGTGGGAAGGAAATACCAGCTTGAAGCGCCGAAGCTTCGATTGTTTTTTCTTCCCGTCTGCCTTGATATTGGTAAACAATCTTGATACAGTGATTACTGTTCTGCTCTTTCAGCCTGTTCGGTGTGTCCAGTGCAACAATCGTCCCATCACTGATAAAAGCCACCCTGTCACATAGCAGATCCGCATCCAGCATATTGTGTGTAGTCAGAAACACGGTCGTGCCTTTCCTCCGCTCCTCTTCTATGATCCTGCGAAAAAGGACCGCGCCTGACGGGTCGAGCCCGCTGGTCGGCTCATCCAGAAATAATAATCTGGGGCTGCTGACCAGCGCCCTTGCCATACTGACGCGCTGCCGCATTCCTTTGGAGTATGAGGAAACGGGCTTTTTCAGATAGTCCGTCTTAAACTCCAGTTTTTCTAAGATTTCCCCGATGTCCCTGCACTGGTTTGCCGGATAAAAGGAAGCAAAGTATTTCAGATTGTCGATGGCGCTCAAATTTGCGTACAGGTAGGGAAATTCAAACAAAACGCCTATCTTCCCGAAAAAATCCTTCGTATGCACCGTGGAAATATCCTGTCCGAACACCGACACATAACCGCCGTGTCCTTTTAAAATGCCGGTGAGGATTTTCTGTGTCGTGGACTTCCCCGATCCGTTCGGACCGAGAAATCCGAAGATTTCCCCGTCTCCCACCATAAAATTCAGACCGTGCAGCGCCTGCCTATCTTTCCCGTAAGAAAACGTCAGATTTTTGACTTCGATCATTCGTCCGCACCCCATTTCCCGCCTTGGCTTTCTCTTCTTTCCTGCTGACGCCTGCTCCACCATTTCATAAAGCGGATCTTGAAGGGGATAGAGATTACCAGTAATGCCACGATGAGCAGCCACCAATACCACTCGACTCCTAAAAACATAAAAACACCTCCCTGTCAGTCGTTTTAAATAAAATAGACCCGGGAGGTGAAATTAAGGTGTGTTCTCTGTGAAATTAACGTGAAAAGTGCTTCTAAAGACGTCCCGCCATAGGACGGGACGCCAAGAAGCACTAAGTTTCACGCAGGAGAATGCCTAAAATACGGCATTCTCCGCATTGATTTGAAATTCCGCAGAGTGGAATCATGGAGGTTATCGTGAAAAAATCGACTGCTTTGCATTCTCCGCAAATAATTGAAGCATCACCAATTCAAAATCCACCATTCGTATATTCATACGATACAGCAGGAATAGAGAAGAAAAACCGAACGCCGTCCGTCACGTTTTCCGCGCCGTATGTTAAATTCTGCATGGACAAAATCTGTGCGGCAATCGCAAGCCCCAGTCCGGAGCCGCTGTATTTCGCGTCTTTATCGCGGTAAAATTTTTCCCAGATTTTAGGCAACTTATCCTGCGGTATCAAAGCCCCCTGATTATAGATGGAAAAATGGAGCATATTGTCCTGTTCGACTAAAGATAGCCGCAAAATACCTTTGGGGGATACATTCTTTTTCGCGTTGACTATGAAATTGTTCAAAACCTGCTCCATGCGCTGTTTATCCGTATTGACAAAAACCTTGTGGTCCGGGAGTTCATACTGCAGCGCAAAATCGGTTTCCGGCATATCGATCAGCAACCGTCCCGCGACCATTTCCACCAGCTCCACGAAATCAAATCGTTCCGGCGTCAATGACACAGCCCCGTTTTCCAGAGCGGACAAATCCAGCAGCGTCTCGATCAGCGCACTCATTCTCTCTGTTTCCGAAATGATGATCCCGGCATATTTCTGCCTCTTTTCCTCGTCCGTTTCATCCTGTATGCCCTCCGCATAGGCGCGGATCACCCCTATCGGCGTTTTCATTTCATGGGAAAGGCGGTCCGTCAATTCTTTTCTTTCCCCCAACAGTTTCCTTTCCCGCCGCACATCGTTTTCAAGCCGGACATTTGCGTTCTCCAGTTTCCCAAACGTATCCTGCAAGTTTTCGGACATTTTGTTGAGATTGTCCGCGAGCGCCCCGAACTCGTCCTTCGATGTTATTGTACAAGGCACGGAAAAATCCAGCCTTGCCGCCCTGTGTGCCATTTCGCAGATGTTGTCGATGGGGTCTGAAATAAACCGTCCCAGCAGATAATCTATGATCAAAATCAGTAAGATAACAAAGACGACCCACAGCAAAAAAGAGAGATTCTGATCCAGCGGCAGTCTTGTTGAAACCAGATAGGAAAGCAGCAGAGCGATACCCGCAATCTTCGAGACCATGATTATTTTTTTCCGTACCGTGCGGAGTGAAAATTGTTCTTTCATGTTTCCCTCATTTCAAAACGTCACATATTTTCGGTTGCATCAAATACTCTTTTTGAGAATCTGATCAATCTCTCACCTCAAATTTATACCCGGACCGGATCAGCGTTACAATGGCTTTTCCTTCGCTTCCAAGCTTTTGCCGTAACGTCTTAATATGCGTGTCCACCGTCCGCGTGTTTCCCTCAAAATCATATCCCCAGATACGGTTCAGCAGCTGTTCCCGCGAGAATACCTGCCCGGGATTGGACAAAAAAAAGTACAGCAGCTCATACTCTTTGTGTGTCAGCGCAATTTCCGTACCGTCAACGAACACTTTATGCGCGGCAGGGCTGATTGCTATTTTCCCAGTGCTTAGTATATTTCCAAACGTGTCGCCAAGCATATGATTTCGCGTGTCGCCAAATGTATTTCCCGGCGCGTCACCGGCTGTATCCGCAAACTTTACAGAGGTGCGGCGCAGCAGAGCGTTTGCCTTTGCAAGCAGTATTTTCGGGCTGAAGGGTTTCGTCATGTAATCGTCCGCCCCGTATTCATAGCCCTTCAGTTTATCGTCTTCGTCGCTTTTCGCAGTCAGCATAATGATTGGCAGACTGCTCATTTCCCTTGCCGCTTTGCACACGGAAAATCCGTCGAGATGCGGCATCATAATGTCCAGCACCATCAGATCCATCGGATTGTTTTTTAACAGCATCAAAGCGTCCACGCCGTCATCGGCGGTAAAACAGATGTGTCCGCCTCTGTGCATATATTCGCAGATGATGTTCTGCATATTCTTTTCGTCTTCCACAATTAGAATGTTCGCCATGAAATCAATCCCTCCCCGTTTTTACCTGCATCTTTCCCCCTGCTGCAGCATCACCGTAACCCTGAACACCTCTCCCTGTGCCTTCACATCCATGGATCCAAGGTAGCGCTCCGCCACATCTCGCACATTTTTAAGCCCGATCCCATGCTCCGGCAGGATGCCGGGTCGCCCGTCCTGCTTCGTCGTTGCCGGAAAACTTTCCCCGTCTCTCCATTCCAGTTTTCCGTCGAAGTTGTTCTCCACCTCGATCAGCAGGAAATGGCGCTTTCTTTTCAATGTAAGGCTGATATGGCGCTTTTCCTGTTCCAGCTTTTCACATGCCTCTATGGCATTGTCCAAGAGATTATTCAGTATGATCCCAAGGTCGAAGGCGGAGACCGTATCCGTCTCCCGGTATTCAAACTTTACCCTGCATGTAATTCCGGCGTCTGCCGCCCGGCGGTATTTGTCGTTGATGATGACGTCCGTCACGGCATTTCCCGTGCTGAATTTATAGTCCAGCTCCTGTATGGTCGCGTCCAGCTTTTCAATATACGTCTCCACTTCTCCATACTTTTCACCCGCCACAAGCCCTTTGATGTTAGCCATGTGATTCTTCATTTCATGTCTCACCCTGCGGATGCTGCCATAGAAATGCTCTGCTTCTTCAAGCCGCCTCTTCAATGCTTTCGTCTGCTGTTCCTCCACAAAATGCTTTTCTCTCTCATCCTGCAGTTCCTTGTATTTGCGAAAAATATAGACCGCGGATATCTCACCTGCACAGAGCAAAACCGCGATCATAGGTATCCGCCATACCATCTCCCTTTTCTGGGTAAACAGGCAGAATATCTCCTGCTCCATCGGCACCATCAAAAGATCAGTAACCATCCATACCAGCATACTGCCGACCACATTGAGGACAGACAGGAAAACAGTATCCTGCCAGTTCATGGACAGCGGACTCTTTATCATTTTTTTCAACATCCAAGCCGCAAAAGTAAACGCGAGCGTATAAATCAGCAGAAGACAGCCCTGCCCGATCAGCAGTTTCCGATACAGCTGAAACATGTAGGCGGCATCCTGAACATCCAGACTTTCCAGCATTTCATCCATTATAAACTGATAAATACTGCTTGCAACCAGAAAACTCATCCCATGAAAATTGTAAAACAGCAGCAGCGTAAAAACGGCTTTTTCCAGACACCCCCTGCATCTGATATGACAGTAGGTCAATACGACTGCCGCCGACGCCACATACCTTCCCCAGCCCGGAACATGCGGGCACAGGCGCATAAACACATTGACCGCCGCGAGAACCCCCGCAAACATCACTCCCCTTTTTCCTCTTTCCAGTCTGAAAAAAATATCCCATATCACCAGAAAGAGAATCGTCTGCAAAAATGCAAGATACAGATCGCAGAAACCGCTGAATGCTTCATATCCTGCCCGGCTCATCTGCCATCCTCCACAATGTATGCCAGATATGCCTTCACAAAATCCTGATACTTATACTTGGAGATCAGAAGGCTGCTTCCGTTTTTCATCTGCACTTCGGTCCGGCTGTATCTTTCCACATATTTCATGTTTACAAGATACCCTCTGTGGGTGCGGAAGAAACCTTCCTGCAGTTCGCGCTCCATGCCGCCGATCTTCCCGTAGCATTCTATTTTTTCATCCCGCATGGCTATGATGATTTTCCTGTTGTTGCTCTCAATATAATAAATATCCTCTATCGGAATATTTCTTGTGATGTTTCCATCCCTGACCAATATTTTTTGCGGCTCCATGTTCTTTTTTCCCTCCAGATGTCGGCACTCCCGCAGAGCCTGCGCGAACACATCCGCAAACTCCTTTTCGTCTATGGGCTTTATCAGATACTGAAACGCATTGACGGAAAAAGCCTTCGCCATATACTCCGGATGGCCTGTCACAAAGATCAGCAAAGGCAGACTTCCCCACAGAGGTTCCTGCCTTTCTTCTTTCCATTCTCTGATCTGTTCCGCCGTTTCCATTCCGTCCGCGCCCTCCATGGCTATATCAAGAAAAAGAATATCTATCTGTTCCCTGTCCTCCTGCCGCCAGAACCGCAGCAGTTCCCCGCCGGAAGAAAACTCCATGATCCGACAGTCATTTGTCTGCTCTTTTATCAGTTTCTTTATCAGACAACGTACATTTTCTTCATCATCACAAACCGCTATATTCAAACTTTCTCTCTCCAAGTCTTATGCTTTATTTTCCGTATATTTATTTTATCGGCAAAAATGCCAGGAAAGAAAGAAGGGTTGTTGCGTTCGGGCACCTGGCGGTAGTGACTGGACATGGCAAAAAAAAGGGGAGCCGATATGACCGCAGCATCCCCTGTGCCCTCCTCCAATCACGATTTATTTTTTACAGAAACTCAGAATGTCCTGAATCCATTTTCCATAACGCAGATACCCACCCCAATTTCCAAGCGTTTTCATCTCATTCATAAGCTCGTGTGCCATCGCCATATAATCCGCTTTTTCGTGGTAGGATATGCCGTCCGTCTTATCCTTCAAAATCGCCATAGTCATAAAATTGCTGTCCGACTTATCACCCGTATGCGCGTTTAATGCAAGCAGCTCTGTATAAGAGCAGCTATTCGGGTTCACTTTACTCACATCCACAGTCTGCTCATACGCATTCCCGTTTCGGTCGGTACCTTTCACAAGATAAATCGGATTGTCCTTTGAATAGTCATCCGCTCTGAATACATAGGCGCTCTCACCTGTCTTCACGTCGTGGATTGCAAATAAAGCGTCAGGTTCGATATGTACCACATTTTCTGCGCTCTGCACATTTGCTCCAAAATCGCCCTTTGCACTGTTTTCTGCTTTTTTTGTTCCGTACCATGCCGGATACCCTGCACCGATTCCATTAATGTCCATTCCAGTCCTCGTATTATTAAATAGTAGTATTTATGAATCCCTCTCCAGGGATAACTGTTA
>CAJUBE010000054.1 GCA_910584725.1 uncultured Lachnospiraceae bacterium
TACTTCTAAAGACGTCTCGCCATAGGACGGAGACGCAAAGTCAGCAAGCTGACTTGGAAGTACTATGTTTCGCATAGGAGAATGCCTAAAATACGGCATTCTCCGCACTGATTTGAGATTCCGCGAAGCGGAATCATGAAGGTTGGCGTGAGAAGTATGGGGAGGCAGGGGGGGAGACAAAAAATGAGGAGCAGGGCGACAGTCCCACCATGGGCAGCACGGGTGTATGGCAGATGGCGGAAAAGGAGAACGGCATGGTTCGCCACGGGAATCTGTGTGGCAGTGGCAGTTTTGATCTGCATGCCCCTTCTTATGATTCCCGGCGGCTCCCTGATGGACGGCGCGGAGATGAATAGGATTCTTGCGCCGATTTTAGGGGATGGGAAGGACTTTGCGATATGGCATCTGCTTCCCTTTTATCCGACAGTCAGTCATTTTTACAGGCTGTTGATCGAGTCTCCTGCATTTTATCAGCTTTTCTGGAACACGGTGGGGATGACGGCGGTGATCCTTCTGGGGCAGTTGGTGGTTGGTCTGCCTTCAGCGTGGGCGTTCGCCGCATTTCGCTTCCGGGGAAGGGATTTTTTGTTCGGGCTTTATGTAGTGCTCATGCTTCTTCCCTTTCAGGTGATGCTTTTGCCGCAGTACATTGTCTTACAGAAACTGCACTTGTATAATCACCCTGCGGCGGTGATTCTTCCGGCAATTTTTTCCACCTTCCCGGTGTTCATCATGTATAGGGGGTTTACCCAGATAGACGCGGAAATCCTGGAAGCGGCGAGACTGGACGGTGCGGGGGAATGGCAGATATTTATCCGTATCGGGCTGCCGCTTGGAAGGATGGGAATACAGGCGGCTATGGTTTTGAGCTTTCTGGAATACTGGAATCTGGTGGAGCAGCCCATGGCGTTTTTGGAGGAACAGGCGACGTGGCCCCTCTCTCTCTATCTGCCGCAGATCGGCATCGGTCAGGCGGGATTTGCCTTTGCGCTGGCGGTAATGGTGCTGATTCCTGCGCTGTTTGTCTTTGCGCTGGGGCAGGACGTGCTGGAGGAGGGGATTGCTTATATCGGGGTGAAAACGTAAGCAACGCGAAAAGTACTTCTCAAGACATCATGTCAAAGGACAAGGACAAAGTCAGCAAAGCTGACTTGGAAGTACTAAATTTCGCGTGAGAGAATGCCCCAAAGCGGCATTCTCTGTATAGAGCTGAGGCTGGAATGGAGAATTGGGATGCAGATGGGATCGAAGAAAAAACTGTGGCAGGGCTTCGCGCTTTTTTTGGCGGCTATGCTGGTTATGACATATGTGTCACGAATGGTCTATGTAAGCCGGATGCCGCGGGTAAAGTGGAGCAACCCCACGTCGGCGTCCATCCGAAACAGGATCACGGCGGAGGGGACGGTGGAGGCAGTCAATGCGCAGGCGGTGATCGGACTGGACGGTCTGCTTGTGGAGAAGGTATGTGTGGCGGCGGGTGACCGGATGGAAACGGGAACGGTTCTCTACGAGGTAAATATGGAAGACCTGCTCGCACAGCTTTCGGAACTTCGTGCGCAGGAGGAGGCGTGGCAGAAGCAGGAACAGGCAAAGCGCCGGGAGGCGGCTACGAATACGACCCGGGCACAGGAAGATTATGACACGAATGTCATAGAACTGGACAGAAGGATTGCGGAGGAGACAAAGAAGCTGGAGGAGCTTATGGAGGATCTGGATACCCACATGTTCCGCATTCCCGAGGAGGACGCCTCCGACGAAATCTGGATTGCATGGGCGGATGAGCGGCTGCGGTTTGACAGGGAGATCGCGGAAAAAAGGCGCATGATCGAAGATATACAGCTTGAGAAGGAGAAGCGTTTAAGAGAGGCGGACAGGGAATTAGAGGATGCAAGGCGCGCCCAGAGCGCGGCGGAGAGCGGTCTGGAATTGGGGGCTTCCGGCGTCAGCCAGGTGCGGGAGCGGCAGGAACGGATCGCGCTTTTGACGGAACTTTCCGAGAACGAGGGCAGGGTGGCGGCAAAGAGTGCGGGTGATGTTTTGGAGGTGATGATGCAGTCCGGTATGCGGATGGGATCGTCAGCCGTTTTGCGCTATGCCGACGATGCGTGCAGCAGGATATTCCGCACAGTCATCACGCAGGAACAGAAGCCTTACGTGCATACGGGGGACAACGTCCGGCTTACATTCCCGGGCAGCGGGGAGGAAGTATCCGAGACGATTGATTCCATTGTGCAGGAAAACGGCGGTTATACGGTGACGATCCGGCTGGAGCCGGGCGTGGCGCAGGGGCGCGCCGAGGGTGTGATGGAAGTGAACTCCACATCGGAAATTTACGATTTTGTTGTGCCGGCAAAGGCGCTTTACAATGACGGTGGCAACGCGATATATGTGCTGGAGGAGAAAGGGGGGATCCTTGGCACGGAGCTGAGCGTCAGGAGCATGACGGTTCGCCTGCTTGACAAAAACGAGGACTATGCGGCGATTGCCGACGAGCTGCTGACGGGTGATATAAAAGTGGTGACAGAGTGCGACCGGGAACTGGAAAACGGGGTGGCAGTCAAAACATGGCAGTAAAGCGAAAAGAACTTGGAATTGTCTGATTGGATTTTGCTAAGGCGGCGGTTTGATGGTATAATGGTCGCATGGCTAAGAAAAGATCGCGCAAAAACAAAAAGAAAAAGAGAATACGGTTTCACAAAAGTTTTATCCTTCCTTTTATTATCACCCTGACGGCGGCGGTGGCGCTGGGGGTTCTGGCGCTGGCGGCGCATCAGTGGATTATGGAGCCGGTGAAGACGAAACCGGCGGATGAAGTCCGGTTGGATTACGAAAAGGAGACACAGAAAACCGACCGTGTGGAGACGGAAGGAAATGACACAGGTGTCGGAGAGGGGACGGAGCCTGTCATGCCGGAGGAAGAGCCGGAAACGGTCTCCAAATATCAGGAGGAGCTGGACAATCCCGCCTACATGGAAGAGAACAATATCTATGTGGTGGAACCTGCAGAACCAGACAGGGTGACCATGACTTTTGCGGGCGACATTCTTTTTGATACAAATTATGCCATTATGGGTACGGTGCGTGGGAGCGGCGATATCTCGCAGGGGATTATGCCCGAGGTGATCGAGCGGATGCAGGCGGCGGACATTATGATGCTCAACAATGAGTTTGCCTATTCCGACCGTGGGACGCCCACGGCGGACAAACAGTTTACGTTCCGTGCCAGACCGGGGACGGCGGCATATCTGACAGATCTGGGAGTGGATCTGGTGTCGCTGGCGAATAACCATGCCTACGATTACGGACCGACGGCTCTGGAGGATACACTGGACACCCTGCGTGAGACGGGAATCCCCTATGTGGGCGCTGGGCGCAATATCGACGAGGCGAGAAAGCCGGTCTACTATATTGTGGGGGATATGAAGATTGCCTTTGTGTCGGCGACCCAGATCGAGCGGCTCGATACGCCGGATACCAAGGAGGCTACGGAAACTACGCCCGGCGTGTTCCGCTGCTGGAACGGGGAAAAGCTTATGGAGACGATACGGGAGGCGGCACAGAACAGCGATTTCGTGGTGGCCTACATACACTGGGGTACGGAAAATCAGGCGGAACTGGACTGGGCGCAGCTCAAGCAGGCGCCGGAACTGATTGCGGCGGGGGCCGATCTGGTGATCGGGGATCATCCCCACTGTCTGCAGCCCATCGGCGTGATTCAGGGCGTGCCCGTGATTTACAGTCTGGGTAATTTCTGGTTTAACTCAAAGACTTTGGATACCGGTATGGTGGAAGTGGTGATCGACGAGACGGGAATTGTGAGTTATCAATTTATCCCCTGTCTGCAGAGCGGGTGTAAAACCACACTTCTGCAAGGCGCCGAGAAGGAGCGGGTGCTCGCCTATATGCGCGTCATTTCGGAGGGCGTGCGGATTGACGGGGACGGGTATGTGAGCTGGTAAGGCGCAGGATACGGGCGCTTGAGGCAGAATATGAAAAAAATATTATTTTATATGGAAAGATGAAACTTTCCCGGCAGTTGTATCGTATTATTGGCAGAGGGACGAATTTCGGGACAGATGCGAAATCCATACAAATGACTGTTTGGCGGTTACATTGGGTGTGAATTGTAACGTTTGGCGCGCTGTCTGCCGAAGCAAATTGCCGGAAAGAAAGGAAGATAAAAACTATGAACATAGGGAACCGTTACGCTTCATGGATGCATAATACGCCCCCGACGGGGTATGGGAACCATACCAGGCAGACCGGTAAAACGGCGGATGCTGATAAACCCTTTTCCGGGAGAAATGAGAAAAATGATACGGATGTCATAAATGACGAGGCTTCGAGTAAAACAGAGGCGGAAAAAAAGGGCGAAGAGAAAAAAAAGGAAGATATGACGTACCGTGAACAGATCCTTGCCCACATGGAGGAGATGGCGAAAAAGCTGAGGGAAGGTAAGGTGGAGCCGACCTTCCAGACGGGTGCGCAGTCTTTTACCAGAAGGGAATGGGAAAAGCTTCTGGCGAATTTTGACGACGCGGAGGAGGCTTTGCAGGAGCAGATCAAGGAGCTCATTGCGGAAGTGGAGAAGCAGGCGGCGAAAGAGGCGATGAGAAGGGAAGCGGAAGGCAAGCCTGAGGGCGACAGTACGGGGACGGATGTGACAAACGTGTCAGTTCCTAGAGCGGCGCAGCCGACGGTGGAATCGGGAGGCAGCGTGGCGAATCCCAAGACGGCTGAGAGCGGCGGCGCGGCAGCTCCCCCGGCGGCTCCGACAGTCACGGGCGGCAGTGCGGCGGCTTCCGGGGTAAAACCGTGGGAGATAGACGGCATGGATGATAATTGTACAGACGTGGAGGTGACGGATCCGGAGGAGCTTGTGGAGCTTCTTACGGGCGAGGTGACCAAGAGCACCTTCCCAACAGACGATCCCAAGCACAAGCACTGGTTTATCACCTGCTACGGTCAGGATGGGATCTGGTGCAAGGAAGCCTATTTTGACGGGAATAAATGGGTGAATAAAGACTGCTGGAAATTTTCCTATACGGAGCCGGGGCAGTACGAGAAGGTGATGGCGTTTTTGGAGCGTTTTCCGCAGGATGCGAACCTGCGTTTTGCATCCCACAAAGAGTTCTGGGAAGACTTTCTGGCGGGGAAGATCGACGAGGACGATTTCGTCAATTTCTTTGAGACGTCCACCGACGAGAACGGTGTGCCGGATTATACCTATGAGAAGGACGGCTCCACTTACATAGACCGGGGGAAGATGAAGTACGCCAAATATATGAACGGCTTTGGTGCGCATTTTTACACGGCGGAGGAGATGGATCTGATCTGGCGGGCGGTGATCCATGAGAACCGAAAAGGGTTGCAGAAAATTTCTGACTATAACGGTCAGATGACGGTTCCGAAAGATGCGGGATCCGGAACCGGAAAGGACGAGGAGGACGATGACCTCGAGACGAATATTATCACCAAACCTGACGGTTCCACGGTGTTAGAGATCAAAACAAGCTACGGCGTGATGGAGGTGGAAATCACGGAGGCGCAGAAGTTCGGGCTGCAGTACGAGGCGCGCCCGGCGGCGCGGGGCGGCAGAAGCGTGTCGGCAGGAGCCTGGAGTGAAAAGAACTTCTAAAACTCAGCAGCAGAGGCTGCTTCGTTAAGAAGTTCTAGATTTGCTTTGCAAATCACTTTCACTCGGGAAAATGCCCAAAATACGGGCATTCTCCGCACGGATTTGAACAGGAGGAAAATATATGGGCGTCAGCGGCGTGGGAAGTCGGAATACTTACATCTATAATACACAGACGGGAAAGCTTTCCTCGAAGGACGGGCAGCAGGACGCCTTTGTGGATTACTTTAACGGAGATATCAGCGGTGATGAGGATGATACCCTCAATGGGTTTGACAGGGCAAGAAAAGCGGAAATAGAAAATTTGATTGAAACTTGGGCGCAGATCGACAAGAGTCTTTTTAACGAACAGGGGAAAGTGGAATATGAGATTACCACGGAGTCCGTTGACGCGGTGACTTCCACCGTGCAGGTGGACGGCGGCAAAATTTTTAAATGCTACCACGGCGGCTTATTTGCCTATGCCGATCCTTCCGCACTCTTTCAAAAAGCAGGACCGTTCCAGACATACGAACATAAGGGGTACGACCCTTCTGACAACAGTGTCAATATTGCCGTGGGTGATGTGTTTGACCTTGGAAACGGGTACAGACTGCGCGTGGGGGCGGATCAGGTCTACGGCGAAGGGCACGGATACAGGAACGGGGAAACCGATGAAAAACTGCAGGCGCTGGCGTGGGGTCTCGGCGCTCTGATCCACTTTGCGGAGGGACAGTGGTCTGCCACCATGATCGAGTTTGGCGACAAGGTGACTGCCGCGTCCGACAGGAGCGACCTGATGGGAGGCACGACGCCCATGCTGTTGGAGCTGCTGCGGCAGCTTGGCGTGGATACCGACCGGGAATTTATCTTAAACGGCACGAAATGCGAGGTGCGGCACGGAAAAATCCGTGAGGTCGGCGACAAGTGGGGCGTGGCGCGCAATGTGCGCGACGAGGCGATCAGAAAGTACGAGGAGGAGATGTCCCGCCCGCTTTCAAGCTGGAGATAAGAAGAGTTAAGCGGTTTGTGGGCGGAAAATGCCCACGGCGGACAAAAATGCTGTTATATTTGGCAAAAACAGTTGACAGCCCTGCGCGCGCTGTGCTATAGTAGCAAATGCCGAAGACAGCAGGTGCCGTATTGCCGGCGTAAGAGTCCGCCTGCCGAGGAGAGAAGAGCTATCATTGATGTTTATTGCCCTCCCTGTCTTTGCGGGGAGGGTTTTCGATTGTGTCCGACGGACACACGCTCCTTAATCGGCAACAAAATCTATAAGGAGGTAATGTAATGGCAAAGGTGGAATTGAAGAAACCGATCGTGGATGAGATCGCCGCTGCCGTGAAAGACGCCCAGTCAGTCGTTCTCGTTGACTACCGCGGACTTACGGTGGAGCAGGACACACAGCTTCGTAAGGCATTGCGTGAGGCCGGGATCACCTACAAGGTTTACAAGAACACAATGATGAATTTTGCATTCAAGGGCACGGACTGCGAAGCGCTTCTTCCTTATCTGGAAGGCCCCAGTGCGGTTGCCATCTCTACAGAGGACGCTACGGCTCCCGCGAGAGTGTTATGCAAATTCGCTAAGACGGCAGATGCCCTCGAAGTGAAAGGCGGCATCGTGGAAGGCATCGCTTATGATGCGGACGGCATCAAGGAAGTTGCGAAGATTCCTTCCAGAGAAGAGCTGCTGTCCAAGCTGCTTGGCAGCATCCAGTCTCCGATCACCAACTTCGCACGTGTGATGAACCAGTTGGCGGAGAAAGGTGGGGCATCCGGGTGCGAGGCGCCTGCGGCTGAAGAAGCGCCCGCTGAGGCAGAGGCCGCTCCCGCAGCAGAGGAAGCGCCCGCCGAGGCAGAAGCTGCACCTGTAGAAGAAGCACCCGCAGCAGAATAAACGGTTAAAACGGTTTAAATGCTTCGCATTAAAACCAACGCATTAAAACCAAAACCCGAGCCTACTAAAGCAGTCTTGAAACGTAAATAATGAATAAAAAATGGAGGAAAACAATCATGGCAAAATTATCTGTTGAAGAAATCCTTAGCGCGATTGATGAGATGACAGTATTGGAATTGAATGATCTGGTAAAGGCATGTGAGGAGAAATACGGCGTATCCGCAGCAGCGGGCGTGGTAGTTGCGGCAGCAGGCGGCGACGCAGGCGCAGCAGCGGAGGAGAAGACTGAGTTCGACGTTGAGCTGACAGAGGTTGGCCCGAACAAGGTTAAGGTGATCAAGGTGGTTCGTGAGGCTACCGGCCTTGGTCTGAAGGAGGCGAAGGATCTTGTAGATTCCGCTCCGAAGATGGTTAAGGAGGCTGCTTCCAAGGAAGAGGCTGACGACATCAAGGCTAAGCTTGAGGCTGAGGGCGCGAAGGTTACCCTTAAGTAATCGCAGGACATATCTGAAAAGAGAGACCGTTCACATGTTTTCGTAAAAGCATGTGGACGGTTTTATTTCTAAATTCTTTATTAGTTTCTGAAAAAAGTCATTGACTCTCCATGGCAATTTGTAGTAGAATGTATGATGCACTATTGTGGTGTGCTATGCTTTCTTGAAGTGTTGTCTCCGATGAAGCATGGATCAATCATAAAGAACGGGGTGAAGTGTCAATGGAAAAAAACAGGATCCGTAAGACTGCGGCCGGCAGAAATACGCGTATGACCTATGCACGACAGAAAGAGGTTCTGGAAATGCCGAACCTGATCGAAGTTCAGAAGAACTCCTATCAGTGGTTCCTGAATGAAGGCTTGAAGGAAGTGTTTGACGATATTTCTCCGATCTCGGATTACAGCGGACATCTGAGTCTGGAATTTGTCGACTTTGAGCTGTGCGAGGAAGACGTCAAATATTCTATTGAGAAATGTAAAGAGAGAGACGCCACTTACGCAGCCCCTCTCAAGGTGAAAGTACGTCTGATTAACAAAGAGAAGGACGAGATTACCGAGCATGAGATCTTTATGGGCGATCTGCCGCTTATGACGCAGACTGGCACCTTTGTGATCAACGGCGCGGAGCGTGTCATTGTCAGCCAGCTTGTCCGTTCCCCCGGCATTTATTACGGAATCGGGCATGACAAGATCGGTAAACGGCTCTTTTCCGCGACCGTGATCCCGAATCGAGGCGCGTGGCTGGAGTACGAGACGGACTCCAATGACGTGTTTTACGTGCGTGTGGATCGAACCAGAAAGGTTCCGATCACTGTGCTGATTCGTGCCTTGGGTGTAAGTTCCAATGACGAGATCAGAGAGCTTTTCGGTGATGAACCGAAGATTGAGGCAAGCTTTACGAAGGACGCTTCTGAGAATTATCAGGAGGGTCTGCTTGAGCTGTACAAAAAGATTCGTCCCGGCGAGCCGCTCAGTGTAGAGAGTGCGGAAAGCTTGATTATGGCTATGTTTTTTGACCCCAGAAGATATGATCTGGCAAAAGTCGGCAGATATAAATTTAACAAGAAACTGATGTTTAGGAACAGAATCAGGCATCACGTTCTCGCGGAGGATGTGGTAGATACCCAGACCGGGGAGATTTTGGCAAAAGCGGGAGACAAGGTAACGGCAGAGATGGCGGATGCCATTCAGAACGCCGCGGTTCCCGCCGTGTGGATTCAGACGGAGGAGAGGAACGTCAAGGTTCTCTCCAATATGATGGTGGACATCACAAATTTCGTTGACTGCAATCCCAAGGAGCTGGGTATCACTGAGCTGGTTTATTACCCTGTGCTGCAGCAGATTTTGGACGAGTACAGTGAGGATCCGGCGCAGCTTGCGGAGGCGATCCGCAAGAATGTGCACGAGCTGATTCCGAAGCATATTACGAAGGAAGATATCTTGGCTTCCATTAACTATAACATCCACTTGGAGTACGGCATCGGCAACGATGACGATATCGACCATCTGGGCAACAGACGTATCCGCGCGGTGGGCGAGCTTTTGCAGAACCAGTACCGCATCGGTCTTTCCCGTTTGGAGAGAGTGGTGCGTGAAAGAATGACCACCCATGACGCGGAGGAGATTTCGCCCCAGGTGCTCATTAACATCAAGCCCGTGCAGGCGGCGGTGAAGGAGTTCTTCGGTTCTTCTCAGCTGTCCCAGTTCATGGATCAGAACAACCCGCTCGGTGAGCTGACCCACAAGAGACGTCTCTCCGCGCTGGGTCCGGGCGGTCTGTCCAGAGACCGTGCAGGATTCGAGGTGCGTGACGTGCACTATACGCATTACGGCAGAATGTGCCCCATCGAGACGCCTGAGGGCCCGAATATCGGTCTGATCAACTCGCTGGCGTCCTATGCGAGAATCAATGAATATGGTTTTGTGGAGGCGCCTTACAGAAAGATTGACAAGAGCGATCCGCAGAATCCGCGCGTTACGGACGAGACTGTCTACATGACGGCGGATGAGGAAGACAATTATCATGTGGCGCAGGCATCCGCGCCTCTTGACGAGAACGGCTACTTCAGGAGAAACAGCATTTCCGGTCGTTACAAGACGGAGACGCAGGAATATCCGAAAGCCATGTTTGATTATATGGATGTGTCCCCGAAGATGGTATTTTCGGTAGCTACGGCGCTCATCCCGTTCCTGCAGAACGACGACGCGAACCGTGCGCTGATGGGCTCTAACATGCAGAGACAGGCAGTACCCCTTCTCTTCACGGAGGCGCCTGTGGTGGGTACCGGTATGGAGCCGAAAGCGGCTGTGGACTCTGGTGTCTGCGTTGTGGCGAGAAAATCCGGCGTGATTGATTTTGTGTCGGCTGACCTCATTCGGATGACATGTGACGACGGGGAGAAGGACGAGTACCGTCTGATGAAATTCTCCCGCAGTAACCAGTCCAACTGCTATAACCAGAAGCCCATTGTGCAGAAGGGGATGCGTGTGGAGCAGGGCGACGTGATTGCGGACGGTCCCTCCACGGACGGCGGCGAGCTGGCTCTGGGCAAGAATCCGCTGATCGGCTTTATGACCTGGGAAGGCTACAACTACGAGGATGCCGTACTCCTCAGCGAGAGACTGGTGCAGGAAGACGTTTACACTTCCGTGCATATGGAGGAATATGAGGCGGAGGCGCGGGATACCAAACTCGGACCCGAAGAAATCACGAGGGACGTGCCGGGCGTCGGCGACGATGCGCTGAAGGATCTGGACGACAGAGGCATTATCCGCATCGGTGCGGAGGTGCGTGCCGGGGATATTCTGGTAGGCAAGGTGACACCTAAGGGCGAGACGGAGCTTACCGCGGAGGAGAGACTGCTCCGGGCGATCTTCGGTGAAAAGGCGAGAGAAGTGCGCGATACTTCTCTGAAAGTGCCTCACGGTGAATATGGTATTGTTGTGGACGCGAAGGTGTTCACGAGAGAGAACGGCGACGAGCTGTCTCCCGGCGTGAACCAGGCGGTTCGCATTTATATTGCGCAGAAGAGAAAGATTTCCGTCGGTGATAAGATGGCAGGCCGTCATGGTAACAAGGGTGTGGTTTCCCGCGTGCTGCCTGTGGAGGATATGCCTTATCTGCCAAACGGCCGTCCTCTTGACATTGTGTTGAATCCTCTGGGTGTGCCTTCCCGTATGAATATCGGGCAGGTGCTGGAGATTCATCTGTCGCTGGCGGCGAAGGCGCTCGGCTTCAACGTGGCTACGCCTGTGTTTGACGGCGCAAAAGAGGATGATATCATGGACACGCTGGATTTGGCAAACGACTATGTCAATCTGGAGTGGGAAGAGTTTGAGAAGAAACATAAAGATGAATTGCTGCCTGAGGTGATGGAATATCTGTCCGAGAACAGGGAGCACAGAAAGGTCTGGAAGGGCGTGCCGATTTCCAGAGACGGCAAGGTGCGTCTGCGCGACGGCAGAACGGGCGAGTATTTTGACTCCCCGGTCACCATCGGACACATGCATTACCTGAAACTGCATCATCTGGTAGACGATAAGATTCATGCGCGTTCTACCGGTCCTTATTCGCTGGTAACGCAGCAGCCTCTGGGCGGTAAAGCACAGTTCGGCGGACAGCGTTTCGGTGAGATGGAGGTTTGGGCGCTGGAGGCTTACGGCGCGGCTTATACGCTGCAGGAGATTTTGACTGTGAAGTCGGATGATGTGGTAGGCCGTGTGAAGACTTATGAGGCCATCATCAAGGGCGATAACATCCCGGAACCCGGTGTGCCGGAGTCCTTCAAGGTGCTTTTGAAAGAGCTGCAGTCCCTTGGACTGGATGTCAGAGTGCTTCGTGACGACCAGACAGAAGTGGAGATCATGGAAACCATCGACTATGGTGAGAGCGATTACCGCTATGAGATCGAGGGCGATTCCCGCGGTTACGATTACGAGAGAGAATCCTTCGGGTCGATGGGCTATCAGCGTCAGGAGTTTGACGAGGACAGCGGAGAACTTGTGAGCAGCGATGAGGAGGAAGCTGATTCCTTTGATGAAGAGCCGGAAGAGGTATTTGAGGAGACTTATACCGAATAACAGTGCGAAAAGAAATATATGACAGATGGAGGGTAGTGCAGCATGTCAGATATGAAACAGGAAGCGTATCAACCCATGACATTTGACGCGATCAAGATCGGGCTGGCGTCACCGGAAAAGATCAGGGAATGGTCGAGAGGTGAGGTGACAAAGCCGGAGACGATCAACTATAGAACCTTGAAGCCCGAGAAGGAAGGCCTGTTCTGTGAGAGAATTTTCGGGCCCAGCAAGGACTGGGAATGCCATTGCGGTAAGTATAAGAAGATCAGGTATAAGGGTGTTGTCTGTGACCGATGCGGCGTTGAGGTGACGAAGTCCAGCGTCCGCAGAGAGCGTATGGGCCGCATTGAGTTGGCGGCGCCGGTGTCCCACATCTGGTATTTCAAGGGAATCCCGAGCCGCATGGGACTGATTTTGGATCTCTCCCCCAGAGTGCTTGAAAAAGTGCTCTACTTTGCGTCCTATATCGTGCTGGACGGCGGTGAGACAGATCTGGATTACAAGCAGGTGCTCTCCGAGAAGGAGTATCAGGATGCCAGGGAGACCTGGGGAAATAAATTCCGAGTAGGCATGGGTGCGGAAGCGATCAAAGAGCTTCTGCAGGCCATTGATCTGGAAGAGGAAGCGGCGGAGCTGAAGGAGGGCTTAAAAGAGTCCACCGGGCAGAAGCGCGCCCGCATCATCAAGAGGCTGGAGGTTGTGGAGGCTTTCCGCGAGTCCGGCAACCAGCCTGAGTGGATGATTATGGATGTGATCCCGGTGATTCCGCCGGATCTGCGTCCCATGGTGCAGCTTGACGGCGGTCGGTTTGCAACCTCCGATCTGAATGATTTGTACAGAAGAATCATCAACAGAAACAATCGTCTGAAAAGACTGCTGGAGCTTGGCGCTCCCGATATCATTGTCCGCAACGAGAAGCGCATGCTGCAGGAGGCGGTTGACGCGCTGATCGATAACGGCAGAAGAGGCAGACCCGTGACAGGACCCGGCAACAGGGCGCTTAAATCCCTTTCCGATATGCTTAAGGGTAAGTCCGGCCGTTTCCGTCAGAACCTGCTCGGCAAGCGTGTGGATTATTCCGGCCGTTCCGTTATCGTGGTGGGCCCCGAGTTAAAGATTTATCAGTGCGGTCTGCCCAAGGAGATGGCGATCGAGCTGTTTAAGCCTTTCGTGATGAAGGAGCTGGTATTCCGCGGCATTTCGCAGAACATCAAGGCTGCGAAAAAGCTGGTGGAGAGGTTGGATACCCAGGTCTGGGATGTGCTGGAGGAGGTTATCAAGGAGCATCCGGTGATGTTAAACCGTGCGCCTACCTTGCACAGACTCGGTATTCAGGCATTTGAGCCGATTCTGGTGGAAGGTAAGGCAATCAAGCTTCACCCTCTTGTATGTACCGCGTTTAACGCCGATTTCGACGGCGACCAGATGGCCGTCCATCTTCCTCTGTCCGTGGAGGCGCAGGCGGAGTGCAGATTCCTTCTGCTTTCCCCGAATAACCTGCTTAAGCCTTCGGACGGCGGGCCCGTGGCGGTGCCCTCTCAGGATATGGTGCTCGGTATCTATTATCTGACACAGGAGAGACCCGGCGCGCTTGGAGAAGGCAAGTTCTTTAAGAATGTGAACGAGGCGATTCTTGCCTACGAGAATAAGGCATGTACCCTTCACTCAAGGATTAATGTCAGGGTGACAAAGAGGGATGCCGACGGGAAAGAGGTGTCCGGCAATGTGGAGTCAACGCTGGGAAGATTCCTCTTTAACGAAATTCTGCCGCAGGATCTTGGCTATGTGGACAGGAGCGACCCGGCGAATTTCCTGAAGCCGGAAGTGGATTTCCATGTAGGCAAAAAGCAGTTAAAGCAGATCCTTGAGAAAGTCATTAACATCCACGGTGCGGTGCGGACGGCCGAGGTGCTTGACCTGATTAAGTCAACCGGCTATAAATATTCCACGCAGGCGGCTATGACGGTTTCCATTTCCGATATGACGGTGCCCGCGAAGAAAGAGGAAATGCTTGAGGCGGCGCAGGCGACTGTAGATAAGATTTCCATGAATTTCCGCCGTGGATTGATCACGGAGGAGGAGAGATACCGTGCGGTTGTGGAGACTTGGAACGACACCGATAAAGAATTGACGGAAGTGCTGCTTTCCGGTCTGGATAAATACAATAACATTTATATGATGGCGGATTCCGGAGCCCGTGGATCCAACCAGCAGATCAAACAGCTTGCGGGTATGCGCGGTCTGATGGCGGATACCACAGGACGTACCATCGAGCTGCCGATCAAGTCCAATTTCCGTGAAGGACTGGATGTGCTGGAGTACTTCATGTCGGCCCACGGCGCACGGAAAGGTTTGTCCGATACCGCTCTTCGTACCGCTGACTCCGGTTATCTGACCAGACGTATGGTGGACGTTTCGCAGGAGCTGATTATCCGCGAGACAGACTGCTGCGAGGGCAAAGATGAGCTGCCCGGCATGGTGGTCAAGGCGTTCATGGACGGCAAGGAGACCATCGAGGGATTGAAGGACAGAATCACGGGACGTTTCTCCTGTGAGGATATCAAGGATAAAGACGGTAAGATGATCGTGAAGAGAAACCACATGATCACGCCCGCCCGCGCGGAGAAGATCTTAAGCGTAGGCGTGAACGAGAAGGGTGAGCCCGTGGAGGAGGTCAAGATCCGCACGATCTTAACCTGCCGCTCCCATGTAGGCATTTGCGCGAAGTGCTACGGCGCGAACATGGCGACCGGCGAGGCGGTTCAGGTCGGTGAGGCTGTCGGCATCATTGCGGCGCAGTCCATCGGTGAGCCCGGTACACAGCTTACCATGCGTACCTTCCATACCGGCGGTGTGGCAGGTGACGATATCACACAGGGTCTTCCCCGTGTAGAGGAGCTTTTTGAGGCGCGTAAGCCGAAAGGACTGGCGATTATCGCGGAGTTCGGCGGCGTGGCGACCATTAAGGATACAAAGAAGAAGAGAGAGATTGTGATCACCAACGACGAGACTGGCGAGTCCAAGACCTATCTGATTCCTTACGGTTCCAGAATCAAGGTGTTGGATGGCGCCACGCTGGAGGCGGGCGACGAGCTGACAGAGGGTAGTGTGAATCCGCATGATTTGCTGAAAATCAAAGGCATTCGTGCCGTACAGGATTACATGCTCCGCGAGGTACAGAGAGTGTACCGCCTGCAGGGTGTGGATATCTCCGATAAGCACATCGAGGTGATCGTGCGCCAGATGCTCAAAAAAGTCCGCATTGAGAACAGCGGCGATACCGATTTCCTGCCGGGCACGCTTGTGGATGTTCTGGACTATGAGGACATGAACGAGGAGCTCTTCAAGGAGGGCAAGGAGCCCGCGGAAGGCAAACAGATTCTGCTCGGTATCACGAAAGCAGCGTTAGCAACCGATTCCTTCCTGTCTGCGGCATCCTTCCAGGAGACGACTAAGGTGCTGACAGAGGCTGCGATCAAGGGCAAGGTAGATTCCCTGATCGGTCTGAAGGAGAACGTGATTATCGGTAAGCTGATTCCTGCAGGTACGGGTATGAGACGCTACCGCGACACGAGACTGAGCACGGACGAGAATCTTCTCAGCCGCCTGCAGATGGAGGACGAACTGGAATTTGAGGACGGCTCCTACGAGGACGAAGAGTTCGAGAACGCGGACGACATGGAAGAGATCGAGGAGATCGACGAGCTGGATGGCGATATTGATGAGGCGGAGGAGTTCGTGGAAGCCGAGGAAGAGCTGGAGCCGGTGGAATAAGTTAAGTAAAAAATGTATTGACAACGCATTCATGGGCAAGTATACTAGGATAGTGTGCACATGAATGCGTTTTTTTTGCGCGCTTTTGTGTGCCAAAATACCATTATTTTATATTCCAACAGGAGGTGAAAAGAATGCCAACATTTAACCAGTTAGTCAGAAAGGGACGTCAGACATCCGTGAAGAAGTCTACGGCGCCTGCTTTGTTAAAGGGTTACAACTCCCTTCACAAAGCTGCTACCGATACCGCTTCTCCGCAGAAGAGAGGTGTCTGCACCGCTGTTAAGACAGCAACCCCTAAGAAGCCTAACTCAGCGCTCAGAAAGATTGCCAGAGTACGTCTTTCTAACGGAATTGAGGTGACAAGCTACATTCCCGGTGAGGGTCATAACCTGCAGGAGCATAGCGTTGTCCTGATCCGCGGCGGAAGAGTCAAGGATCTGCCCGGTACCAGATACCACATTATCAGAGGTACACTGGATACCGCAGGAGTCGCGAACAGAAGACAGGCTCGTTCCAAGTACGGCGCTAAGAGACCGAAGGCCGCGAAATAAGCGTAGTAATTTGCTGCGCAAATAACTACCAAGTCTGCATAGCAGACTTGTGAATGAAGTATTTCAGGCTGAGAAGGTCGTCAGTACCACAAACAGAACTAATTTAGTGTTGGGATTCTTTTTTGCGCAGGCACGTGTTAGGGAAATTGCCGTTAAACGGCGCACGTACCGCGCGGCAGGTGAGAAAAATTTCTCATCTGATATTAATAGAAGAAATACCGCACGGACACATTGAATTAGAGGACACATGTGAGTACCTGAGATTTATTATGCACACAGACGCATGAGGAAATCAGTTGCTTCGCAACAGGCGTCTGGCGCAGCGAGCAGGGGCGAGAAACCTGCCCTGCTCAGTTGATTAATAAGGAGGGAAGAATCGTGCCACGTAAAGGACATATTCCAAAGAGAGATGTATTAGCAGATCCTTTATACAATAACAAGGTTGTGACCAAGCTTATCAACAACATCATGCTGGATGGTAAGAAGGGCGTAGCGCAGAAGATTGTATATGGGGCGTTTGCAAAAGTGGAGGAGAAGGCCGGAAAACCGGCACTCGACGTATTTGAGGAGGCTATGAACAACATCATGCCGCTTCTGGAGGTTAAGGCGAGACGTATCGGCGGCGCAACGTATCAGGTGCCCATCGAGGTTCGCCCTGACAGACGTCAGGCGCTTGCACTCCGCTGGTTGGTTATGTTTTCTCGTAAGAGAGGTGAAAAGACCATGGAGCAGAGACTTGCAAACGAGATTTTAGACGCGGCGAACAATACGGGCGCAGCGGTTAAGAGAAAAGAAGATATGCACAAGATGGCAGAGGCGAACAAGGCTTTTGCGCACTATCGATTCTAAAGCGAGAAGATATTCTAAGGCGTCTAAAAGCGCCGCCTAAGAACATCTATGTCTCGCTTGGAAGAAATCTAAAGATTTCTTTCGCGTTTTGGTAAATTTTAAGGAGGACAAAATCTTGGCTGGAAGAGAATATCCACTAGAGAGAACCAGAAATATTGGTATTATGGCTCATATCGATGCGGGTAAAACCACACTGACAGAGCGTATCCTTTATTATACTGGCGTAAACTATAAGATCGGTGATACTCACGAAGGCACAGCTACCATGGACTGGATGGAGCAGGAGCAGGAGAGAGGTATCACGATCACATCAG
>CAJUBE010000055.1:0-13856 GCA_910584725.1 uncultured Lachnospiraceae bacterium
AGGCTTGACCATGTGGAGGAAAGACTCGACCGAGTGGAAGAGAGGCTTGACCATGTGGAGGAAAGATTCGACCGAATGGAGGGAAAGCTTGATCATGTGGAGGGAAGAACCAACCGCATGGAACGTAAGGTTGTGAAGATTGAAGTCGATTTGCTGGAAAACAATGTGATTCCCAGACTGAATACGATTGAGGCGTGCTATACGAGTACTTATCAACGCTATCAGGACTATGCGGATCAGATGGATTGTGTATATGAGAACATAAAGCTTTTGAATCAGACAGTAATTAAACACAGCCAGATATTACAAAAGATATCTTGACGATGAGAAGAAGGATATGCTTGAAAAAAGGGAGCGGAAGAGCTCCCTTTTTTGCGCGAATAAGCAGAGTCAGAAAGCAAAGTATGCATCATGGCTGCATGAAGGCAGGTTTTGAAAGATATCAGTCAATCTTTTTCTGAAAATGCTGGTAATCTTTGGTAGAGTTCCAGTTGCCGCCCCAGGTGAAGCCATGCTCGGTGAAAAGGCGGTAGCACAGATCGTTCTCGTCGATCTTGTAGGCGAAGCTCTGGCTGCGGTCGGCATAGATTTCGCTGCCAGGCGGAGAGATATAGTCGCTTCCGTCGCTGTTTCTGCCAAAGACCACATAGGGGTTATAGTAGGGGTTGACATCGATGGCCAGTCCGTAGGCGTGCTTGGAGAGGCTGGCAGTGCCGTCAACGACCCTGTAGTTGAAACAGGAAGTATTATTTTCCGCCATCGAGGCGGTGTCGTCACCGTCATACTCGTCGATCAGGCGGACACTTTCAAGCTGATATTCATTTCTGTAAAGCTCGTGAAAAATTTCCACCATATCCTGCGCAATGGCCTTGTTGCAGATCAGTTCGCCGGTCTGCTCCTGCCCCTTGAAATCAATATACTTAAGTCCTACATAGTTTAAATCTTCGTAGGGGACGGTACAGCCGGTTTCCGGATAGGAAATGCCGGTAATTCTTTCTTTGACTTCTTCGGTCAGTGGCTCGTAATAAAAACCTTCCTCATAAGTGATGCGGTCGGGATGTTCGGTCATAGGGTCGGGCTCCTTGACGGGGATGGCGGTATCATCAGCGTTTCCGGCGGAACCGCTGCCAGCGGCGTCTGACGTACCGTCGTTTGTTTCAGTATATGTGTCGGAGTTGTCCGTTGTGATAGAGGTGTCGGCTTCCGGCGGAGTGGAAGTTCCCGCATTTTTGCCTGCAGATGACGCAGGCGTCGTTTCTGACAGGGTAGAGTTAACTGCGCCGGTCAAATCCTTTTCGGCTGATGCGCTGCCGCTGTCGGACGGTGAGTCGGGATTTGGCGGACTTTCAATGTCAGATTGCGTGCCGTAGGCGAGCTCGGGATTGTTTTTTGCATATTCCAGCAGGGTTTCATCACCCGTCAGATAGCGTGCCAGAAATGCGCATATGAAAATAAAGGTCAGCAGGAACAGGGTGGGTTTCGCTGCCTGCCGCAGTAACGTTTTGATATTAGACATGGCTGTTTCATTCCTTCGTGTAAAATTTATATATAGCTCATTGCTATCCCGGACATTATATCATATTTTGCTGCAATATGGGAAGGATGGGCGTCCGCACTTGCTTTTTTCACGGTAATCCAGTAAAATAGGCGGTGGTGAAACGCCGTATCTGAGCAGGAAACGGCGGAAAATGGATGGTAACTGTGGGGAACGGAACAGTTACAGCAGATAAAGGAAATGTTATGGGAATCATCAAGACGGATAAGCTGACATTTGAATATATTCGCCGCGACGAGGAGGGCAATGTGGAAGGCATTACCCGCGCCGTGGATGAGGTGGATCTGGATATAAAGCAGGGTGACTTTATCGCCATTCTGGGGCATAACGGCTCTGGAAAGTCTACGCTTGCCAAGCATATCAATGCGATTCTTTATCCGACGGAAGGGACTGTCTGGGTGGACGGTATGGACACGCAGGATGAGAATCACCTTTGGGATATCCGTCAGGAGGCGGGTATGGTATTCCAGAACCCGGACAATCAGATCATCGGACAGGTGGTTGAGGAGGATGTGGGGTTCGGCCCTGAAAATATGGGCGTGCCCACGAAGGAAATCTGGGAGCGCGTGGAGGAGAGCCTTAAGGCGGTGGGGATGTACGAGTACCGCAAGCATTCGCCCAACAAGCTTTCCGGCGGGCAGAAGCAGCGTGTTTCCATTGCGGGCGTGATCGCTATGCATCCGAAGTGCATTATTCTGGATGAGCCAACGGCCATGCTTGACCCGAACGGTCGAAAAGAAGTGATACGAGCGGTTCGCGCTTTGAATGATGTGGAGGGAATTACGATCGTATTGATCACCCATTATATGGAAGAAATTATTCATGCGGATATGGTTTTTGTCATGGATCAGGGACATATCGCCATGGAAGGGACGCCGAGGGAGATTTTTTCCAGAGTTGATGAACTAAAGGAATTGCGGCTGGATGTACCCCAGGTGACACTCCTTGCGCACGAACTGCGGCAGAAGGGGGTAAATCTGCCGGAGGGGATTCTGACCATAGAGGAATTTACGGAGGCGGTTGTTCGATGTCTTTGATTTTGGATCATGTCAACTATATATACGGAGAGGACACGCCGCTTGCGGTGCACGCCTTAAAGGATATTAACCTCGTGATTCCCGACGGACAGTTTATCGGGCTGATCGGGCACACCGGCTCCGGAAAATCTACGCTGGTGCAGCATTTAAACGGGCTGATCAAACCGACAAGCGGGGCGATCTATTACAACGGCGAAGACGTTCACGACGGGGATTACGATAAGAAGAAACTGCGAAGCAAGGTAGGGCTTGTGTTTCAGTATCCGGAGCACCAGCTTTTTGAGATCGACGTGTTTAAAGATGTGTGTTTCGGGCCAAAGAATCTGGGACTTTCCCAGAAAGAGACGGAGCTTCGCGCCTATGCCGCTTTAAAGCAGGTAGGCCTTGCGGATGAATATTTTTATCAGTCGCCCTTTGACCTCTCCGGCGGACAGAAGCGCCGGGTGGCAATCGCGGGCGTGCTTGCCATGAAACCTGAGATACTGATACTTGACGAGCCCACGGCGGGCCTTGATCCGAAAGGGCGGGACGAAATTCTCGACCAGATCGCCAGGCTGAAGGAGGAGACGGGAATTACGGTGATTCTGGTTTCCCACAGCATGGAGGATGTGGCGAAATATGTGGAGCGGATTATCGTGATGAACCGGGGGAGCGTCCTCTATGACGATGTGCCGCGCGAGGTATTCAAACACTATAAGGAGCTGGAACAGGTGGGGCTGGCGGCGCCACAGGTGACATATATTATGCAGGCGTTATCAAAGCGGGGCATGAAGGTGGATACTGCCGTCACCACGATCAAAGAAGCGGAGCAGGAGATTCTGAGGGCACTCGGAGCCGGAGGAGCTGTCTGAAAGGCATATTAGATGCCGGATGAAAGCGAAGGAAGATTGGAGATTCTCTTCGGCTTGCCGCGGGAATGCTTCGGAATGGAGAAAACATGATTCGAGATATTACATTGGGCCAGTATTATCAGGCGGATTCCGTCATTCATAAACTGGACCCGCGGGTAAAATTGGTGGCCACAATAGGCTTTATCATATCCCTTTTTGTGGTGGACAGTTGGGTGGGGTATGTGGTGGCGGCCCTGTTTCTGGCCTGTATGATTAAGCTGTCAAAGGTTCCCTTTCGCTATATGGTAAAGGGGATGAAGGCCATCGTCTTTATCCTGATGATTACGGTGGTGTTTAATCTCTTTCTCACGCCGGGAGAGCCCTTAGTGACGTTTTGGAAGCTGACAATCACAAAGGAGGGACTGCGGATTGCGGTAATGATGGCGATTCGACTCTCATTTCTGATTGTAGGTTCCTCGCTGATGACATTGACGACTACGCCGAACAGCCTGACGGATGGCATGGAAAAGTTGATGGGACCGTTGAAATATGTAAAGGTGCCGGTGCACGAGGTGGCGATGATGATGTCCATTGCCCTGCGCTTTATCCCGATTTTGCTGGAAGAGACGGACAAAATTATGAAGGCGCAGATCGCGAGAGGAGCGGACTTTGAGAGCGGCAATCTGATTAAGAAGGCAAAGGCCATGGTGCCGCTGCTGGTGCCGCTGTTTATTTCCGCTTTCCGCAGGGCCAATGATCTGGCGATGGCGATGGAGGCGAGGTGTTATCGGGGCGGAGAGCACAGAACGAAAATGAAGCCTCTGCAGTATCGGGCCGCCGACAGGGCGGCGTATTGCGTGCTGCTGCTGTATTTTGCGGGATGCGTGGCGCTGCGGGTATGGCTGTAAAAGGTTTCGGGTGGTCTGCGTATGCCGGAGCGGGAGTGGAAACCCGAGCGAGGCGGACAGACGATGAACGGGTGGGCTGCGGCGGTTGGTTTTTGGACCGGTGGGAGCTGGGAAGATGAGAAGAGTTATGTTAACCGTCGCCTATGACGGGACAAATTATAGCGGGTGGCAGGTTCAGCCGGGGAGGGAAACCATAGAAGGGGTATTAAACCGCTGTATCGGCGGGCTTACGGGTGAGCCGGTGGAGGTGATCGGCGCAAGCCGCACGGATTCCGGCGTGCACGCCATGGGAAATGTGGCGGTGTTTGATACGGAAAGTCTGATCCCCGCGGAGAAGTTTTCCTATGCCCTAAACCAGCGGCTGCCGGAGGATATTCGGATTCAGGGTTCCGAGGAAGTGCCTGCGCACTTTCATCCACGGCATTGTGCGAGCAGGAAGACCTATGAGTATCGAATTTATAACGCGCCGTTTGCGCAGCCTGTGAGGCGGCTTTATTCCCATTTTACCTATGTGCCGCTTGATGTAGAGCGGATGCGGCATGGGGCGGCATATCTGGTGGGAGAACATGATTTTAAGAGTTTCTGCAGCGTGGACACCCAGGCGAAGACCACCGTGCGGCGCGTGGACAGTGTGGAAGTATGGGAGGAAGGCGTTGTCGGCATAAAGTATGCGGCGGAAGATGTTGCGTCCTGCAGCGTGCAGGGGAGTGCAGTCGTGGAAAAGCCGTGTGCGGCTGGAGGAGCTGCGGCCGGGCGGGCAGAGGCACAGGCCGGCAGGGAGATTGTGATCCGCGTGGCGGGCAGAGGCTTCCTATATAATATGGTAAGAATTATGGCAGGGACGCTGATGGAGGTGGGCAGAGGACATATACCGCCCGAGCGAGTGAAGGATATTCTAGCGGCATGTGACAGGCAGGCGGCAGGGCCTACGGCCCCGGCCTGTGGGCTGACCCTTGTGGGGTATGAATTTCTGCTGTAAGAGTGCAGCGGGACATCCCATGGAATTTCATGGTTACTTTTCAAACCCGCATCATGCACTTGCTGTATGGTGTCGGAGCGATGGAAAAATTCAGGGAAATTTCGGGGAAAACCAGTTGACACGCGCGGAACCGTATAATATAATATTTAACTGTGACGAATTGTTTATAAATGTCTGACCAAAGCCCCGGTGAGACATTTTACATGTGCACTACAAACTGCCGTGGAGGGATACCGAGTGTGGCCGGACATCTGCATGAGGGTCTTCGGAAGCGGTACAGACAGTTACTATGGAGGTAATATTGATGAAAACTTTTATGGCGAGTCCGGCTACGATCGAGAGAAAGTGGTACGTAGTTGATGCGACTGATATGACACTGGGACGCCTGGCATCCGAGATTGCCAAGGTGCTGAGAGGAAAAAATAAACCGATCTTTACTCCCCATATGGATACAGGGGACTATGTGATCGTAGTCAATGCGGAGAAGGTGAAAGTAACCGGCAAAAAGCTGGATCAGAAGATTTACTACCACCATTCCGACTATGTAGGCGGCATGAAAGAAACCACCCTGAAAGAGATGTTACAGAAGCACCCTGAGAGAGTTGTGGAACATGCGGTGAAGGGTATGCTTCCCAAGGGACCGCTCGGCAGCCAGATGTACAAGAAGCTTTTTGTATATGTAGGACCTGAGCATAAGCATGCGGCACAGAAACCTGAGGTATTAACATTTTAAGAAAGGGATAAAGAATCATGGCTAAAGCAGATAAATCAGCAAAATATTACGGAACCGGCAGGAGAAAGAAATCCATTGCCAGAGTATATTTAATGCCCGGTAAGGGTGAGATTACTATAAATAAGAGAAGTATTGACGATTACTTCGGCCTTGAGACCTTGAAGGTGATCGTTCGTCAGCCTCTGGCTGCGACCGATACGGTAGATAAGTTCGACGCGGTCATCACGGTGAAGGGCGGCGGCTATACAGGACAGGCAGGCGCGGTGAGACACGGTATCGCAAGAGCGCTTCTTCAGGCGGATCCCGATTACAGACCTACCTTGAAGAAAGCGGGCTATCTGACCAGAGACCCTCGTATGAAGGAGAGAAAGAAATACGGTCTCAAAGCAGCGAGAAGAGCGCCGCAGTTCTCCAAGAGATAATAGTTATTTTTACAAATTCAAGAATATGGACTCCGCAGGATTTTCCTGCGGAGTTTTTTAGAAAGTGAACAGATTTTTATTGCTTTTTTTTCATTCCATGTTATAATTTTTGTTATGGGGATATAGCTCAGTTGGGAGAGCGATACGTTCGCAACGTATAGGTCAGGGGTTCGAGTCCCCCTATCTCCACTCTGGAAGCATAGCTCAGCCGGGATGAGCGTTCGCCTCACACGCGAGAGGTCATGGGTTCGAGCCCCATTGCTTCCATTATCTTAAGAAAAGAAGTCGGAATGAGACGGTGCCATTCCGGCTTTTTTTTCCGCGCATGGAAGCAAAGAGCAACGCGAACGAGAAATGCGAAAGCATTTCGAGTTCTCTGCTTATGCGCATAAGCAGAGTCAGAAGACGGCAGGGACAGGACGAATGCAGGAGGTATCTATGACAAAGCGAAAAAAGATCATAAAGGAATATATTCTGATTACGATAGCAGTCATTATTATGGATATCGGCGTCTATGTGTTTAAGTTCCCGAACAACTTTTCCTTCGGCGGGGTGTCGGGTCTGGCGGTGGTGGTGACGCACTATACACCTTTTACGGCTTCCCAGATCAACCTCATCATCAACATGATTCTGTTGGTGTTCGGGTTTCTGTTTCTGGGAAGGAATTTCGGGGTAAAGACCGCATATGTGACAGTTGTGTCATCTTTACTGCTGAATCTGATGGAAGTGCTGTTCCCTATGAGCGCGCCGCTCACCAATGAGACAACCTTGGAACTTATCTATGCGATAGCGCTTCCGGCTCTGGCTTCGGCGCTTCTCTTTTATGAGAACGCCTCCGGCGGCGGCACGGACATCATAGCAATGGTGCTGAAGAAATATTCGACCATGGACATATCGGCGGCGCTTATGGCGGTGGACGCCATTATCGTGGTGGTGGCATGTTTTGCCTTTGACACGAGGACGGGGCTTTTTTCCATATGCGGACTGATGGCGAAGTCGCTGGTGATCGATAAAGCCATTGAGCGCATGAAGCTGAGCAAGTATTTTACAATCATATGCAGCAAACCGCAGCCGATCTGCGATTTTATTATGAAGGATCTGCATCGGAGCGCAACGGTTTACAAGGCGGAGGGCGCTTACACGCACAAAGACAGGGTGGTCATCCTTACGGTGATGGACCCGAAACAGGCGGTGCTCTTGGAGCGGCATATTCAGAGCGTGGACCCGGAGGCTTTTCTTATGGTGACGAAGAGCAGCGAGATTATGGGAAAGGGATTTAAGAGGTATATCTGAAGATGGCAGTACATGTAAAGAATATGACAACGGGAAAGCCCGGGAAACTGATTCTGGCTTTTTCCCTTTCCCTCGTGGCAGGCAATGTCTTTCAGCAGCTATACACTGTGGTCGATACCATGGTGGTCGGGAAATTTCTCGGTGTGAGCGCGCTGGCGGCGCTGGGGGCTTCTGACTGGATGAACTGGCTGATGCTGGGCGTGATACAAGGTCTGACGCAGGGGTTTGGCATCAGGATGGCACAGGAGTTTGGTGCGGGCAGAACAGATGAGTTAAAAAGAAGCGTGGGGAGCGCGGCGGTGCTGTCCATGCTTTCTGCTATTGTGCTGGTGGCGGCAGGGCAGTTTTTTGCAAGACCTGTGCTGACGCTCTTACAGACGCCGCAGGAGATCATCGGGTATTCGCTTCTCTATCTGCGGATCATGTTCGCGGGCGTGCCGATCGTGATGGTTTACAATCTGCTGGCGTGTATTCTCCGCTCGCTGGGTGACAGCAGGACGCCGCTCAACGCCATGATTGTCGCGTCGGTGACAAACATTGTGCTGGATTATCTCTTTGTACTGGGTTTTGGCTGGGGCATTGCGGGCGCGGCGGCAGCCACTCTGATCGCGCAGGCAGTCTCCAGCGTGTTCTGTTTCTACCATATTAAAAAGATCGCCTTCCTGAAGCTTACGCGGAAAGATTTTCACTTAGAGAGGGAACTTTCTGCCAGGCTGTTCATGCTGGGGCTGCCCATGGCGTTCCAGAATGGAATCATTGCGATCGGCGGCATGATTGTGCAGTTTGTGGTGAACGGGTACGGTGTAATCTTCATTGCGGGATTTACGGCGACGAACAAGCTCTACGGGCTGTTGGAGATCGCGGGCACTTCTTACGGCTACGCGATGGTGACTTATGTGGGGCAGAATCTGGGTGCGGGCAGGTACGACCGCATCAAAAGCGGGATGCGCGCGGCGATGGGAATCGCCATGGCGACATCCGCGTTCATTGCGGTGTGTATGCTTGTATTCGGGAAATTCCTTCTGGGATTGTTTATCTCCGGGACGCCGGAGGTGGTGGAACAGACCATGCGGATCGCCTATTTCTATCTGGCAGTCATGAGCGTCTGCCTGCCGGTCCTCTATGTGCTGCATGTGACCCGCTCCGCCCTGCAGGGAATGGGCAATACGGTCCTGCCGATGCTGTCCGGCGTGGCGGAGTTTGTGATGCGTACCCTGTCGGTCATTTTTCTCCCCCTTCTTCTGGGAGAAAACGGCATCTTCTTTGCGGAGATCGCCGCCTGGCTCGGCGCGGACGTGGTGCTGGTCATTAGCTATTTTTCGCAGATGAAGAAGTTGCAGGGATGACATGCAGAGAATGCCCGTATTCTGGGCATTCTCTTACATGAGATTTAGAAGTTCTTAGCGAAGCAGCCTTTGCTGCTGAGCTTTAGAACTTCTTCTCATGTTTGCCAAGAGCCGTCCAAAGTGATGACCTGCCCGGTCAGATAGGAGGGCGCGTTGACGATGGAGAGAAGAAGATCTGCGACTTCAGAAGGTTGACCAAAGCGGTCAGCAGGTATTTCCGCCCGCAAAGCGGACAATTCCTCTTCCGAAAAACAGCGGTTCATGTCTGTGTCAATGACGCCGCAGGCGATGGCGTTGACCCGGATGCCGCTGGGAGCCAGTTCCTTTGCCAGCGCTTTCGTGAAGACGTTCACGCCGCCCTTGGAGGCGGAGTATGCCACTTCCATGGAGGCGCCCACATTACCCCAGACGGAGGAAATGTTGACGATATGACCGGCGTGATGTTTTAACATCATGGGGATGGCAAGTCGGCACGTGTAGAACAGCGCGTTCAGGTTGACGTTCATAAGGGACTGCCATTCTTCCACCGTCATCTCGTGAAGCAGTCCGATGTGGGAGACACCGGCGTTGTTGACTAATAGGGTCAAGTCTTCTATCTGTGAAAATGCCTCATTCACGGCCTGCATGTTTCCCATATCCGCTATAATAGGCGTACATGCGATGTTGTAGGTTCCCGACAGACGGTATGACAGCTCTGTCAACTCCCTTTCGGAGCGGCGGCAGGTGAGATACAGGCGGTAGCCTTCTTCAGCCAGAGCCTCGGCTATGGCGCGGCCGATTCCCCGGGAAGCGCCGGTTACGAGGGCGGAGCCGGGAGCAGCAGGCTTGTTTCCGTATGGTTCTGTGATGGTTTTGCTATCTTGTTTTTTCATTTTTCGTTCTTGATTCTTGACTTTCCTGATTCATTTTCAAATACATAGTAATGGCTAAGAACTTTTTATTTCAATATTTGCGTTAGATATTTGCGGTGAAAAGGCTTATACTGTAAAGAGTATATTAAAAGAAGTATACTACAGATGGCAGGGAATGTCATCCGGGCAGAGAAAATAAAGTATGGCCGAAGGCAGAAATGTTACGGATATGGAATTGCTGCGGAAATGTAAGAGAGGAGTGCGGAAACTTATGTATGATCTTATTATTGTTGGAGCGGGGCCGGCCGGTTTGTCGGCGGCGGTTTACGGCAGGCGCGCCGGGCTTGACCTTATTGTAATAGAACAGAAGCCCATGGGCGGCGGGCAGGTGGTTGACACTTACGAGGTGGACAATTATCTGGGGCTTCCCGGCATCAACGGGTTTGATCTGGCGCAGAAATTCCGCAGTCACGCGGACGGGCTCGGCGCGGTCTTTAAGAGCGGACGGGTTACGGCGGTTCGGGACGAGGGAGAGAAAAAAGTGGTGGAAACCGCGGACGGCAAGTCTTATGAGGCGCGGGCGCTGATCGTGGCGGGCGGTGCGGAACACGCGAAGCTGGGCGTGCCGGGAGAGGAGGCGTACAGAGGACAGGGCGTGTCCTACTGCGCCACCTGTGACGGCGCTTTCTTTAAGAAGAGAGACGTGGCGGTCGTGGGCGGCGGTGATGTGGCGGTGGAGGACGCCGTCTATCTCTCCAGATTCTGCCGTAAGGTGTATCTGATCCACAGGAGAGACAGCTTGCGGGCGGCAAAGAGTTTACAGGACAAGCTGTTTTCCTGCGAGAATGCGGAAGTGATTTGGAACAGCACCCTGCAGGAGATACGGGGAAGTGACCTGGTAGAAGGCATATGCATCCGCACAAAGGGCGGGAATGCGGAGCGGGCGCTTGCGGTGGACGGCGTCTTTATCGCGGTGGGGATGCGTCCGAAAACAGAGGTCTACCGTGAGATAATAGCATGTGACGAGGGCGGTTATCTCATTGCGGGGGAAGACTGCGCCACCAGTGTTCCGGGCATCTTTGCGGCGGGGGATATCCGTACAAAGGCGCTCCGTCAGATTGTGACGGCAGTCTCCGACGGGGCGTGCGCGGTGGCTTCGGCGGAGAAATATTTAATTTCCCGCCCGTAATAATTACAAAAATATTACGAAGCGGTTTCAGGTAAAATATGCCATAATTTGACATAAGTTTTACACCTCAAACACCGAAAAATCGGGCTTTTTGTGAGAAAGGCACAATAACTTGCGTATGAGTGTGCGTTTTGATGGTAGATGCTGTGGTTGACAAAACGTTTATTCAATGCTATATTATAGCCAGATGTAACAATTCTGTAACAAATGAGGTGTTTTTATGAACAAAAACAGACTAAAATGGACAGCATGTGCATTGGCGGCAGTGGTTGGATTTGGCGGCACGGGAATTGAGGCAAATGCCACAGGGAATGTGGGAAGCGTTCTGCCCTCGGCAGGAATAGAGTTTTCTCTTCAGGATGAGGAGAAGTCCACTGCGTTATCTGCTTTAAAGGAAGAATCTGACAAGGAAGCGGCGGAGCAGGAAGAAAACAGCGCAGAGAACGCATCGTCAGAGTTTGAAAATGAAGGTATCAGTGTCGGAAGCGTCCAGGTGGGTGGGTTTTCCGATCTTGCCAGCACATCTGATAAGGTGAGCAAGGCGCCTGAAAAAAAGATTGCGGATACAATTGTAGTCAGTGAGGGCTATACAAAGGATCTGAAGGCGGCGGCCGGCAGCGGTCTGTCTGAGGAGGAAGAGAGCTTTAAGAATCTGGTGATTGCCAGAGTAAATGATTATGTGAATGTGCGTGATATTCCCAGCGAGGATGGCGAGATCGTCGGCAAACTTTACAATAAGTCCGTCGGCAGTTATATCGAGGAGGAGGACGGCTGGTATAAGATCAGTTCCGGCTCTGTAGAGGGATATGTGAAGGGTGAATATTGTGTGACCGGTGACGAAGCCGTCGATTACGCGAAGGAAGTGGGAACCCGTATTGCGACCGTTACGACTACGACCTTGAAGGTTCGCGAGCAGCCCGGTCTGGAGGAGACAGTTCTCGGTCTGGTTCCGATCGAGGATGAGCTGATTGTCACGGAGGAACTGGACGGCTGGGTTAAGGTAAACATCGAGGAAGGTGACGGTTATGTTTCTTTGGATTACGTTACCCTTTCCACGGAGTTTGTGAAGGCCGAGTCCGTAGCCGAGGAGAAGGCAAGACTTGCCAAGGAGGAAGAGGCGAGGAAGGCGGCGCAGGCTGCGGCTAAAAAGAAGACTTCCGAAAATGCGGCATCCGGCAGTAAAGTTGAGGAAGGCGGCAAGACTTATGCGAACCCGACAGGCAGCTCCGGATCCGATGTGGTACAGTTTGCGAGACAGTTCGTGGGTAATCCCTACGTGTACGGCGGCACCAGCCTGACAAACGGTGCGGACTGCTCCGGGTTTGTCATGAGCGTGTACAAGAACTTTGGCGTAAATCTGCCTCATTCATCGGCGGCGGACAGAAGCGTGGGCGCGGCGGTTAACGGTCTGGAAAACGCGCAGCCCGGCGATATCATCTGCTACTCGGGTCATGTGGGAATTTACGCGGGCAACGGCCAGATCGTGCATGCGTCTACATCCAGAACAGGCATTATCGAATCCAGCGCAACCTACCGTTCGATTCTTTCCATCAGAAGAATCCTTTAAGAAAAAGCTGCGCGGCGGTACAGACAGAATACGATTATATGGCGGGAGATGTTCCATCGGGGCATCTCCCGTTTTGCGCGCACACTCGATTTGTCTACAGTGCACAAAGATTTTGGAGATTGGGGAATAGTGAATATACTGTAAATGCGACTTATGCACATGAAAAAGGCAGGGTTTCAGCATAAAATGGTTTTATACACGGACTTATCCACCATATCCACAACTTTTTGACTGGGTCAATCATTCTATTTATGGAAACGGAAGGAACGTATGTTTTGTTTATTTCCTATAATTTGGGAGCAAATTGTTGCAATAAAGGAGGTGGATATGCTATACTGTTCACATAAGCATGAAACGACATAGCTTATGACTCCAACTGGAAGGGGATGAGTGATATGAAATTTAATATTGTCGGAAAAAATATCGAGGTAACAGAAGGATTGCGGGCAGCGGTAGAGGACAAGATCGGTAAGCTGGAAAAGTTTTTTACAGAGGATACAGAGGTGCATGTAACTCTCAGCGTAGAGAAGGATCGCCAGAAGATTGAAGTGACGATTCCCGTGAAGGGTAATATCATCCGTTCCGAGCAGGTCAGCAGCGACATGTATGTTTCGATTGATCTGGTGGAGGAGATTATCGAGAGACAGCTTAAGAAATATAAGAACAAGCTGGTAGACAAGAAACAGGGAGTCGGTTATTTCCGTCAGGAGTTCATTGACAAAGATTATATGGATGAGGAGGAAGTGCAGATCATCCGCACGAAGAAGTTCGACATCAAGCCCATGTATCCAGAGGACGCCTGTGTGCAGATGGAGCTTCTGGGCCACAATTTCTTTGTGTTCTGCAATGCGGAGACGGATCAGGTGAACGTGGTTTATAAGAGAAAGGGAAACACCTACGGGCTGATCGAGCCTGAATTTTAAAAGGATTTATACTGGCGGCAGGGCGGAGCAATCCACCCTGCTATTTTCGCGCATAAGCAGAGTCAGAAGGATGGCGAAGTATGCACCATGCTTGCATGAGGGCATACTTTGGAAGCCTTATGACGAGCAACGCGAACGAGAAATGCGAAGCAATTCGAGTCTGCTTATGCGCATAAGCAGAGTCAGAAGGATGGCGAAGTATGCACCATGCTTGCATGAGGGC
>CAJUBE010000055.1:13956-15895 GCA_910584725.1 uncultured Lachnospiraceae bacterium
ATACTTTGGAAGCCTTATGACGAGCAACGCGAACGAGAAATGCGAAGCAGTTCGAGTCTGCTTATGCGCATAAGCAGAGTCATCACAGATTCCGATACATGGTCAGTTTTACACGATCCGCGCCCAGCTCGATTTTCGCGCGGTCTATCATCATGCCGACTAGGAGAAGCTGGCTCGTTTCGCCGGGGTCGCCGCTGCCGGCAAGCTCCCAGTAGATATCGCCCATGCCGTCGTTTTTCTGTCCGTTCAGATAGTGATCCAGATGGGAAAGCTTGTCTGCGAAGGACGGATGGAAGTCTGCTTCCAGACGAATTGTGACCTCATTCTCCTTCCGCTCGATCCGGGTGTCGATATAGGACGCCTCCAGCGCAAAGAAAAACATGGTCAGTTCTTCAACGATCTTAGCGGTCTTTTTTTCCTCATGTGTCATGGTAATCTCCATTCCGCGCGAAAACTGCGCTGTCATTACTTTCAGTGTTTATTTTTCCGTTCTTTTTTAGTCTGAAATCCTTTGATAAAACTTTCCAGTGTCGGTACGAGCACAATGGCAACCAGACCGGTGGAGAAGCCGTTATTGTATAAATTTAATCCGCCGTAGAGGGAGGAGGAGCATACCACAACCGCGGCGTGCAGCATACCGGCGATGATTCCGGCGAGGATGCCGAACTGCCCGGCAATGGGGGCCAGTCCGATGGCAAAAACGGCGCCCATCTGTATGCCCGGCGTGGTGGGCTGCATATGGTTGATAAAAGTAGAAAGAAAGACGCCTGTCAGTATCGGCAGATAATTTTTGGCATGACCGCCGAAAGCGGCAAAGCCAAACGCTGTCAGAATCGCGCCCACTACAGGGCCAGACAGATCGCCGCCGATCAGCACGATATAAGTGGTGCACAAAATACCGATGATCCCCATGTTGACCAGAGAAGCCGGCGCGCCGTCCATCAAAACGAAATCTGCGACTGCGCGGCCGGGGTGGCGCATCAGCCTGAAAAGGGAGCGCATACAGCTTCTGTCCATGTACAGCCCGAAAAGCAGAGCTGCCGCAAAGTACAGGTACAGACTGGCGAGCAACCAGGAAGGGCGGCCGTAACTCCAGATGAATACATTGTTGCTTTCCAGACCGAAGGACTGCAGTACACACATCATGACAAAGGCGAAAAGGCCGCCGGCAAATCCCATGTTGAAAAGATTGTATCCCATATGCATGGAGGCGGTATGTACGGAGAGCGGCGGCAGCACAAAACCGGCAAAGACGCCAACGGTTAGGGCAATTGTCAGATTGACGACAAAGGAGAACGGCAGCATGTAGACAAGCTCTGTTACCATGGGTGCCAGACAGGATCCGAAGAGAGCCGTGTAAATATAGCGGTTCATGCCTGCGCCGTGAAACCTTGCGTAGAGCCAGGTCCCAAGCAGCATGGGCAGGACGTTCACGGGGTTTTTACCGAAGAGCGCAAACCCCGCATTGATAAAGAGAACCGCCATGGTGAGTCCGGTAAAGGGGAGTTTCAGCAGGCGGATCAGAAGAATGGCCAGACTTAAGATCAGCCCCGCATTGAAGAAGGCGGCACCGAACCCGGCAAGCTCGAAATAATCCGTGACAAGGGCATCCCTTGTAAGCACGATGGTAACCAGACCGCGAAGAAGTTCTCCCGGCGGAGCCAGAAGAAAGGCGGCTGTAAACAAGAGCAGGGCTGTTGCAACGCTGAAGACGAACATTTCCTTTCCCTCCAGCGCGTTTCTGATTTTTTCTGTCATAGGCTGAGCCTCCCATAAATGAATCAAGTATATTCCTATCATAACAAGATATGCGGCGGGGGACAATGTGATATTTCTGATATTTGCCCGCTGCAGGCAAATTCGACAGCCGGCTTCTGACGTAGCGTGAAAAGAACTTCTAAAACTCAGCAGCAGAGGCTGCTTCGTTAAGAAGTTCTAG
>CAJUBE010000056.1 GCA_910584725.1 uncultured Lachnospiraceae bacterium
TGGATATTCTTGATAAAAAGCGGTTTCTTTAGTATAATAAAACCGTGACAGAAGGTAAAGATTTAATCAGATATATGTTTTCTAAATCATGTAGAAAGGTGGTGTCTGTTATGTCAACATTGCAGAATCAGATTACACAATCTCTGGAAGGACTTTCGGATGACAGCCTGCGCTTTATTCTTGATATGATACAGCGCTTTGTGCTGCCATCAGAGTCAAGGAGTGTGAGTATAAATTATGGCGTTGTCACACAGGGCAAAAAACGCAGGCTTGGAAGTATGAAAGGGCAGAAATTTATTGCGGATGGTCATGATATAGACGAGTGCAATGATGAAATAGCCAGATTATTTGAGGTGGATGGTTGATGAAGATTTTGCTGGATACACATATTGCAATATGGGCAGTACTGGATTCGGAGGAATTGCCGGACGAAGCACGGGCAATGATACTTGACGAGGATAAAAGGGTGTGAAGCGAATGGTTTTATGTCATTGCCAATATTCAATAAACATTCGGCTGAATTAGAGACTTTGGTACGTGAGAAAGATGCTCCGCCACATAAAGATCCCTTTGACAGAATTTTGCTTGCACAGGCAAAATCGAAGGGGATGAAGTTTTTGACACATGATGGATTAATTCCATATTACAACGAATCTTTTATTATCAGTGTTTAAGAGGAATTGCAGAGTAGTCCCATGTTACAAAACTGTAGCATGGGACCACTCTGTTTTAGCCTTGTCTGATGACAGTGTTTATTTCACATTCCCCTCACAGCAGTCAAAGCCCGGATTGAACGCGTAGAAGTTCTTGGAGTCAAGGTGATCCTGCACGATGCGGAGGGCTTCACCAAACCTCTGGAAGTGCACAACCTCCCTTGCCCGCAGGAATTTGATCGGTTCGTACACATCGGGCTCATCCCTTACGAGACGAAGTATATTGTCATAGGTGGAGCGTGCCTTCTGCTCTGCTGCCATATCTTCCATCAAATCCGTAATGATATCGCCTTTGGACTGGAACTCGCAGGCGTTGAAGGGAACGCCGCCCGCCGCCTGGGGCCAGATGCCGACAGTGTGATCCACGTAATAATTGCGGAAACCGCTTGCCTCGATCTGCTCCATGGAAAGGTTTTTGGTGAGCTGGTGCACAATGGCGGCTACCATTTCCAGGTGAGCGAGTTCCTCGGTGCCGATGTCCGTAAGAACAGCGGAAACTTCCCTGTAAGGACAGGCGTACCGCTGGGACAGATAGCGCATGGACGCGCCCATCTCGCCGTCGGGACCGCCATACTGGCTGATAATGGCCTGGGCGATATCCGCGTTGGCCTCTTTGATGTTTACGGGGAACTCTAATCTTCTTTCATAATTCCACATTAGTTACAGCCTCCTTCCCAGGGCATGGGTGCCAAAGCCCATTTCCAGTCGTCACATGTCGATACATCCGCACAGGAAATTGTGAGGGGCGTATATTTGGCGGAATACTCCTGCCTTGCCTGATTTGCCAGACGGTTGTAATGGTTGAAATATTTTAATGCGTTCTGGTCAGTGGGATGGGTGTCCAGATAAAGGGACAGTTCGATGACAACGAAGCTTAAGACGCCGATATCGTGGAGCAGTTTTTCCTGCTCGGTAGCAAATTGTGTGTTCATCGGTTACAACATCTCCTTCCTGTAAATGGTTTGTCGAGCTCAGGAAAGACGGTGCCGTTACAGTATCCTTTTTCCAGATTTTCACAGATACCGTTAAAATGCTGCCAGGGGACATAAGCCATCGCGATCGGAAAATCATCGCAGGGTTCCCTGTAGAGATAGTCCTTCATATACATCCTTTCTATTGGTGCGCCGGATTGGACCGGTCGCACGAATTTCATGTGTTCTTTGATAATATAGTATGTTATAATCACTTGGGCGTGCAATGTGGGAAGGACACAGAATTTTCACAATTTGATACGAATAGGGACACATTTTGCCAGTATATTAATGTGAGATGTGCTTCTAAAACTCAGCAGCAGAGGCTACTTCGTTAAGAAACACTAAGTCTCACATAGGAGAAAGCCTTAAGTGTGGCATTCTCCAAATGGAGGAACATACAGTTTTACAATAAAAAGGGAGGAGTATGCTTTGATACAGGTAGAGAATTTGGTCAAACGGTACGGCGGCCATGTGGCGGTAGACGGCATGTCGTTTACAGTGGAAGAGGGAAAAATTTATGGCTTTCTCGGACCGAACGGCGCGGGAAAGACAACGACAATGAATGTGATGACAGGATATATTGCCGCCGACGGAGGAACGGTTGTGATCGACGGGCATGATATTCTGAAGGAGCCGCTGGCGGCGAAAGCCTGCGTTGGGTATCTGCCTGAGGTGCCGCCGCTTTATCCGGATATGACGGTGCGGGAGTTCCTGCTCTTCGCAGCGGAATTGAGAAAGGTACCGGGAGCGGAGCGGAAGAATCGGGTGGCAGATCTGGAGGAGCGGCTTTCTCTCTCGGAGATGAGCCATCGGCTGATCAAAAATCTCTCCAAAGGGTATAAGCAGAGAGTAGGGCTGGCGCAGGCTCTTGTGGGCGATCCGAAGGTGCTGATTCTGGATGAGCCGATGGTGGGGCTTGATCCAAAACAAATCATAGAGATGCGCGATCTGATCAAAGGACTTGCCGGAAAACATACGGTAATTTTAAGTTCCCATATTCTTTCGGAAATCAGTGCAGTATGCGATCATATTCTTATTATCTCGAAAGGGAAATTGACGGCAAGCGGTTCTCCCGAAGAACTGCAAAAGATGATGCAGGGCACGGCGGAGCTTGCGGTGACGGTGATCGGGGAGCAGGAACAGGCGAAGGCGGTACTGGAGCAGATAGAGGAAATTGAGAGGGTTGCATTTGAGGATGGAAGCGAGAAGGGAAGTATTCTGATTCACATTTCGACGAAAGAGGATGTGGACATACGGAAATCCTTGTCCGTGGCGCTCGCGGGTGCGGGAATGCCAATTCTGTCCATGAGCAGGTCGGAGAAATCGCTGGAAGACATCTTTCTGGAATTGACGGAAACGGAATTGCCTGATGCATTAGAGGAAGAAGACGAAACGGAAGTGTCTGATAAGGCAGAGAAGGAAGAAATGGAGACGACCGTAGAATCTCAGGATGAGCCCGTGAATGACGCAGGGCAGGAAGAGAAGGATGCTGTGGAGGAGAAAACGGAAACGGACGAAATAGAAAAGGAAACCGCAGCGGGAGAGGAGGAGAGCGATGAGAGCGATTTATAAAAGAGAATTAAAATCTTATTTCTACTCCTTTACAGGCTGGCTTTTTGTGGCGGTGAACCTTTTCGTAATGGGGTTGTACTTTGTTGTCTACAATATGCTTATGGGCTATCCGACTATAGCCTATGTGCTGCAGAGCATAGTGTTTACATTTATTGTAACGATACCGATTCTCACCATGCGGACGCTCTCCGAGGAGCGGAAAAACAAGACGGATCAGTTGATTCTGACGGCGCCTGTCTCGGTTGGGAAGATTGTACTTGGCAAGTATCTGGCGCTTGCTACAGTACTTTTTGTGCCGACGGCGTTTATGGGGATTTTGCCTCTGTTTCTGATGCAGGGCGGTGAGTTTCAACTGGGTGTTTCCTACGCATCGCTTCTGGGCTTTTTCCTGTACGGGTGCCTTGCGCTGGCGGTAGGGCTCTTTCTCTCGTCGCTGACGGAGAGCGTGGTGATCGCGGCGGTGCTTTCCTTTGGCGCGCTGTTTCTCGGTTATATTATGCCGGGCATATCGAATCTGCTCACCACTACGGGAACTTCCGCGGTTACCACCGTGATCGGCAGGATTCTGTCCTGCTTTGACATGGTCAGCCGGTTTGATACGCTTTCTTCCGGCTATTTTGAGCTGGAGGCGGTGGCCTATTATCTGACGGCTATCGCTCTGGCACTGTTCTGTACGGCGCAGACCATTCAGAAGCGCCGCTACAATATTGCCGGGGGCGGACTGAAAGTTGGGGCATACAGTGTTACGGGGATTTTGCTGGCGATTGCGCTGACTGTAGCGGTTAATTTGGGATTAAACTATGTGCCGGAGCAGTATTCCTCCTTTGATCTGACAGAAAACAGACTGTATGCACTGACGGACGAGACAAAGACGTTTCTCGCCGGGGTGTCCGAGGATGTGACGATTTATGTGCTGGCTGAGGAAGGCGCGGGGGATGCAGACTTTTCCAAAACGCTGGAGCGGGTGGCGGATCAGTCGCCGCATATTAAAATAAAGTATGTCAGCCCGGCAAAGAATCCGAATTTTTATCAGAATTACACGGATACCCAGCCGTCCACGGGCAGTTTGATCGTGGAGGGGGAAAAGCGCAGTACGGTAGTGGATTACGGGGATATTTATGCCTATGAGATGGACTATTCCACCTACAGCTACCAGACCACGGGTTATGACGGGGAAGGGCAGGTCATTTCAGCTTTGGCCTACGTTACCACGGAAGATATGCCAGTTTTTTATGCGATTGGCGGACACGGTGAACTGGAGCTGGAGGAGAAGTTTGCCAATACCATAACAAAGGAAAACGCGTCCTATGAGACACTGATGCTTTACTCGGTGGACGAAATTCCGGAGGACGCACAGGGGATTATTTTAAATGCGCCCACAAGCGATTACTCGAAGGAGGATGCCGAAAAGGTTATCGCCTATCTGCAAAAGGGCGGCAATGCGTTGATTGTTCCGACTATGGCGGAAGGAGAGATGACGAACTTTAAGAGTATTTTGGGTTTTTACGGAATTTCCGAGGTTGGTGGCACGATCATTGAGCAGGATCGCAATTATTACTACCAGAATCCGTATTACCTCTTCCCCGAGATTGCATCAACGGAAGTGACGGCATCCCTGGCGGACGGCTTGGTATTTGCACCTTTTTCCAAGGGGCTTTCCTATGATGAGGAAACCATGGATGAAATACATTATACGCCGCTTTTAACTACAAGCAGCAGCGCATTTTCCAAGACGGATATTACGGACAACAGTGATTTTGAAAAAGGCGAAAGCGACATTGACGGACCTTTTACCGTCAGTGTGGAGGTGGAGAAGAGCACGGAGGACGGCGGTATTTCCCACGCTTTTGTGGTGGGCGGAGAGAGTCTCTTCACCACACTTGCGGACGATATGGCACCTGGCAATAATGTGAAACTTTTTGGCAGCATGATCAGTATGCTTGCGGATCATGAATCCTCAGTGGCGATTCCCGTCAAGAGTCTTTCCATGCCGAACCTTGTATTTACGGCGCAGACGGCATATATAGCGGCTGTTCTCTGCGTGATCGTGATTCCTCTTGCGACCCTTATGGCAGGACTTGTGATCTGGCTGAAAAGAAGGCGGCGCTGACGAACGGGATTTTCCTCAGAATGATTGACTTCCGCAGGACTTTGTGTAAAAATGTACGTGATGGCAATGAGCAGTGCGCAGACGTAAGATGAAAAAATGGCAGCTTGCTGACAATTTTTTCAGATTGCGGATGCATAGTGCGGTGCTAAGCGCCAGTGGCGCTTGTCCAGCACGGACCGAAGCGGAGCGGAGACAGCACGCGAACGAGGAAAACCGAAGGTTTTTCGAGTTTGCACTGCGAGCAATGCATGAACGGAGGCATTATGAGAGGAATTGATACGCAGGTTCGGAAGAACAGGAGACGTATTTTCAAAGAGGTGGCGCATCTTGCCTATGAGTCGGAGAATTTGAAGGATGATATCGAGGCGCTGCCCTATAAGATTGTGGACTATGAAGAGTCCGAGTATGAGAACATTTACAGGGACCGCGCCATTGTGCGCGAGAGAATCCGTCTGGCAATGGGGCTTTCCCTGCGGCCGGAAAATGTGCCTGTGCATCTGACGCAGGGGCTTGAGGAGAGCAATATTTCTGAGAAATATTACGAGCCGCCGCTGATGCAGGTGATCCCATCGGCGTGCAACGCCTGTCCGGAGAACAGCTACTATGTGACGGACCGCTGTATGGGATGCGTGGCGCACCCCTGCCGTGAGGTATGTCCGAGAGGGGCGATCTCCATGGTAAACGGCAGGTCGGTGATCGACCCGGAAAAATGTATCAAATGCGGTAAATGCAAGGCGGTATGTCCTTATGACGCGATCGCCCATCAAGTGAGACCCTGTGCGGGTGCCTGCGGCGTGAACGCGATTAAGAATGATGAGAAGGGGCGTGCCGTGATTGACAATGATCTGTGCGTTTCCTGCGGACAGTGTATGGTGAACTGCCCGTTCGGGGCGATCGCGGATAAGTCACAGATTTTTCAGCTGATCCGCGCGCTGCAGACGGGAGAGAAGATTATCGCGCAGGTGGCACCGGCTTTTGCGGGACAGTTTGGCCCTGACGTGACACCGGATATGTTGAAAACAGTCTTGAAGGAACTTGGGTTTAACGATGTGTATGAGACGGCTGTGGGCGCGGATATGGGCGCTATTGCGGAGGCGGAACACTACGCGAAGGAAGTGGCTACGGGAAAACTGCCGTTTTCCCTGACATCCTGCTGTCCGTCTTGGTCGGTGTTGGCGAAGAAATTCTTCCCGGAAACCATTGACAAGATATCTAATGCGCTGACGCCCATGGTGGCGACGGCGAGGGTGATCAAGGAGGAGCACCCGGACGCCAGAGTGGTCTTTATCGGCCCCTGCGCATCCAAAAAGCTGGAGGCTTCCCGCAGGACGATCCGCTCGGATGTGGATTTCGTCATCACCTTTGAGGAGCTGACGGGAATATTCGAGGCGAAGGGCATCCTGTTAGACCAGATCAAGGCGATGGATGAGCTGAAGGGCGCTACCGGCGCGGGGCGCGGTTACGGTGTGGCGGGCGGCGTTGCCTCTGCCATCGAGGAGTGCGTGAGGGAGTACTATCCTGACGTGGAGGTGCACATAGAGCACGCGGAGAGCCTTTCCGAGTGCAAAAAGATGCTGATGCTTGCAAAGGCAGGCAAGAAAAACGGCTGTCTGATCGAGGGTATGGCGTGTCCCGGCGGCTGCGTGGCGGGCGCGGGCACGAACATTGCAATTCCTGTTGCGGCAAAGGCGGTTGCATCCTTCAAGGAGGCGGCGCCGGAGAAGATACCCGATCCGAGTATGCACCAGAACCGCGTCGAACAGAGTGAAAAGAACTTCTAAAACTCGACAGCAAAGGCTGTCTCGTTAAGAAGTTCTAGGAGTTGCACCGCAACTCCATTTCACTCGAGAGAATGCCTGAGAAACGGCATTCTCTGTATAGATGGATCAAATTGTGAGAAAAAACATAGAAGACAGAGGAAATTGACAACAATGGAGAAAATAAGAACAAGATATGCGCCCAGTCCGACGGGGCGGATGCATGTGGGAAATTTAAGGACGGCGCTTTACGCCTATCTGATCGCAAAGCATGAGGGCGGGGATTTTATCCTGCGCATTGAAGATACGGATCAGGAGCGGTATGTGGAGGGAGCGGTGGATATTATTTACCGCACGCTGGAGAACACGGGACTTTTGCACGACGAAGGTCCCGACAAGGACGGCGGCGTAGGTCCTTACGTGCAGAGTGACCGCCAGAAGCAGGGCATTTATCTGGAATACGCGAAAAAGCTGATCGAGAAGGGCGAGGCATATTATTGCTTCTGCGACAAGGAGAGGCTGGCGTCGCTGACGCAGACGGTGGCTGGCAAGGAAATCAATGTCTACGACAAGCACTGTCTGCATCTGTCAAAAGAAGAGGTGGAGGCAAATCTGGCGGCGGGCAAGCCCTATGTGATCCGCCAGAATAACCCGACGGAGGGGCAGACGACCTTCCATGATGACATCTACGGGGATATCACGGTGGACAACGCGGAGCTTGACGACATGATTCTGATTAAGTCAGATGGCTACCCCACTTACAATTTTGCGAATGTGGTGGACGACCATCTGATGGGCATTACCCATGTGGTGCGGGGCAACGAGTATCTGTCTTCCTCACCGAAATATAACCGGCTTTACGACGCTTTTGGCTGGGAGGTGCCGGAGTATGTGCACTGTCCGCTGATCACGGACGAGAATCACCAGAAGCTGTCCAAACGGTGCGGTCATTCCTCCTACGAAGATCTGATCGAGCAGGGCTTTCTCTCGGAGGCGATTGTCAATTTCGTGGCGCTGCTCGGATGGAGTCCTGAGGACAATGAGGAGATTTTTTCGCTTGAGGAGCTGATCAAGCGCTTCGATTATCACCATCTCTCCAAGTCTCCGGCGGTGTTCGACTATACGAAACTGAAATGGATGAACGGGGAATATTTAAAAGTGATGGATTTCGACCGCTTTTACAGGATGGCGGAGCCTTATCTGAAAGAGGCGGTGACAAAGGATTACGACTTGAAAAAGATAGCCGCCATGGTAAAGACGAGAATCGAAATTTTCCCGGATATTAAGGAGCACGTGGATTTCTTTGACGAGCTTCCTGTGTATGACGTGGCGATGTACACGCACAAGAAGATGAAAACCAATGCGGAGACTTCGCTTTCCGTCTTAAAAGATCTTCTGCCCCGTCTGGAGGCGCAGGATGATTACACAAACGACGCGCTTTACGCGACTCTTTCCGCTTACGTGGAGGAGAAAGGATATAAAAACGGATATGTGATGTGGCCTGTGAGAACCGCCGTTTCCGGTAAGCAGATGACGCCGGGCGGAGCGACGGAGCTTATGGAGGTACTGGGAAAGGAAGAGTCCCTTGCGAGAATCCGCAAAGGAATTGAAATGCTTGAAAAAGCCTGAGTTTTCCTGCACCCCGAATCAGGAAAAGGCAATCAGTCATACTGACGGTCCGGCTATGGTGTTAGCCGGACCGGGCAGCGGCAAAACTTTCGTCACAGTACATCGCATTCGCAGACTCATCACATCACAGGGCATTGATCCCGCACATATCCTTGTCATTACGTTCACAAAAGCAGCCGCGCTGGAGATGCAGCAGCGTTTTTTCCGGCTGATGGGGGAGGAAAACCTTCCAGTACGGTTTGGCACGTTTCACGCAGTATTCTATCATATCTTGAAACAATCGGCGCAGTATCGCAACTATACCATTATTACGGAGACAGAAAAAAGAAAGCTGGTTCGGGATATCATACACAATCATAAGAGATTTGTTTATTTACAGGAGGAGGACATCGAGGAGATTTTGACGGCTGTCAGCAGGTATAAGATAAAAACGGCGGAGATGCAAAATGGGTCGGCGGGAGCGGATGGCAGAAAAGCTGAGCGGGCGGAAGAGGAGAAAACAGGGGAGTTGTCCGGAATGCCGGAATTTCAAAAAATGAAGCGGGAAGATTTTTTGTTTCTATATGAAGAATATCAAAGCTGGCTTGCGGAATTTTTTAAATTCGATTTCGACGATCTGATGACATCCTGTCTGTGGCTCTTGCAGAATGACGCGGAAACGCTGGCAAAGTGGCGGGCACAGTTTCGCTATATTCTGGTGGACGAGTTTCAGGATATCTCCCCAATCCAGTATGAAATCATCCGACTGCTGGCGGCACCGGAGAATAATCTCTTTGTGGTGGGGGACGACGATCAGTCCATTTACGGGTTCCGGGGTGCAAGCCCTGACAGCATGAAGCGGTTTCTTTCGGACTTTCCACAGGCGAAACAGATTTTGCTGGATGTGAATTTTCGCTGCCATGGGGCCATTGTGAGAGCGGCATCAAGAGTGATCGCGGAAAATGCAAACCGCATTCCCAAGGAGATTTTTTCGGTGCATGAGGACGGGGCGGGGCTGCGGCTCTGCCTTGCGGCGTCGGAAGATACACTCAGGAAGACGGTCACAGACATGCTTGTGGAGGAACAAAGAGCGGGGACGCTTGCACAGTGCGCCATGATCTGCCGGACGAATCTGGAGTGCGGCTTCTGGGCGCAGACGCTGCATGAGGCGGGAATCCCTTACACCATGAGAGAAAAGCCGAAAAACCGATTCAGTCATTTTGTGATACAGGATATTTGCGCTTACCTGGCGCTGGGGCAGGGCGATCATGCCAGGCGGCATTTCTTACGGGTAATGAACCGCCCTGTCAGATATATGAAGCGGGATAGTCTGCCGGAGACCAGGGTAGAGCGGGAAGCTGTGATCCGTTATTATGTCGATACGCCTCTGATACAGGCGCGGGTGAAAAAGTTTTTCCGTGAGATTGACAGTCTGGCGGGAAAACGGGTACATCTGCAGATTCATTACATACGGAAGGTGATCGGGTACGAGTCCTTTTTACAGGAAAAGTATGGATCGGAGAAAGCGGAGGAGCTGATACAGATCGGAGAGGAGTTTGAGCTGTTTTCCAGAAGGTTTTCTTCGGTGCGTGAGATGAAGATTTATATGGAACAGTACGCGGAAGTGATAAAGGAGCCGGAAAAGAGTGCGGAGGGTGTGCAGCTTATGACCATGCACGCGTCTAAGGGGCTGGAATTTTCGACGGTTTACGTGCCGGAGTGCAACGAGGGGAAGATACCCGCTGACAAGTCAAAAACGGAGGCTGAGATCGAGGAGGAGAGGCGGATGTTTTACGTGGCGATGACCCGTGCGAAAAATACACTCTGCCTCGTGTACCATGACAAAAAAACCGGGAAGGATGCGCCCTCCAGGTTTTTGACCCCTCTGTTATCTGCTCCCTGACAATATGCGAAATTTAGTAATTCTTGGCGTCCCGTCCATTGGCGGGACGTCTTTAGAATTACTTTTCGCATTTCTCACTTTCGTCCACAATCTCATCAAACTCTGCGGCATCCAGAAATTCGTCAAATGCGTCCGCGACGGCTTCGTATTCCTCATCGTCCTCAATGTAGCCGAGCTCCGGCTCCTCATTGGGATCTTTCGGATTTTCGCTGTAGCGGTAGAACCAGACCTCACCGTCCGCGTTTTCCCCGGACTCATCAAGCGGCAGGAGGGCGATATAATCCTTTCCTGCCACGGTCAGAATTGTGACGACGGCGCAAGTGACCTGAGAGCCGTCATCAAGCTCTAAATCCACGGTCATTTCTTCCTTTTCGAGTTCTTCCTGTGTGGTTTCCTTTTCGTTTTTGCCCATAAGTACCTCCGTTTCGATAAAAACAGTATACCACAGATGCAGGAACAAAACCAGAAATAGATTTAGATTGAAATGCCGTCCGCTGTTATTGTATAATATAAAATGACTTAAACTTTGATTCCCGGAAAGAATGACTGTGTGACGGGAACCCGGCTTGCAGGAACGGAGGATTTGATGCAGAAGACATTTCAGATAAAGGGTTTAGACAGGGCACGGATCTATCCGCTGGGCGTGTCCCTGGAGGAAGAAGGGTTGCGGATTTCCGCAGTGTGCGGCGGCAGGGGAGAGGAAGGAATTATCCTCTATGACAGAAAGCATCGGGAAGGGAGGCGCATTCCCTTTCAGGAAAACTGCCGGATTGGGTCGGTTTGTGCCATGATGTTGGCCGGCTATCGGGATAAAAGCTGCAGTTATCTTTTTTACAGGGGAGAAGAGGTCTATCAGGATCCTTACTGTAAGCGGGTAGACAATGCTTACGGATACGGCGCGCCAAAGCCAATTCCGCCGCGGTGTAAAGCAGTCAGTGAGCCCTACGATTGGGGCGGCGATGGCAACATCCATATCCCCTATGAGGAGATGATTTTGTATGCGCTGCATGTGCGCGGGTATACGAAGCACCGGTCTTCCGGCGTAAAGCGGAAGGGAACATATGCAGGGCTGACGGAAAAGATTCCGTACTTACAGGAACTGGGCATCAATATGGTTCTGCTTATGCCCGCCTATGAGTTTGACGAGGTGATGCCTGAGAACAACACGGCCCAGACCATGGAGCAGGCGGTTTTATCCTATACACAAAAGCTGCCGTCTCCCGGTGAGGAGGAAGAGAAAAGGCCGAGGATCAATTACTGGGGGTATCAGCCCGGACTTTACTATGTGCCAAAGAGCGCATATGCCTACAGCCGGGATGCCGCCACAGAGTACAAGGATATGGTGCGCGCTTTTCATAAAGCCGGCATCGGCGTGGCGATGCAGTTTTATTTTCCGCCGGAAATGCGGTCTGTGGAAATTCTGGACATCCTGAAATATTGGGTATTGGAGTACCACATTGACGGCTTCCATCTGATGAGCGCGTCGCTGGATATGGCACTGATCGCGGGAGAGCCGCTGCTTGCGAAGACGATGCTCCTCACAAGTGAGGGGAACGCCCATTTTGGCGCGGCGAAAACGCGGAATCTGGGCCGGCTCAGCGATGGGTTCCTATATAACATGCGGCGGTTTCTCAAGGGCGATGACAATATGATAAACCAGTTCCTCTTCCATGTGCGGGAAAACAAGGAAGAGCTTGGCATTGTGAACAGCATGGCAAGATGGGACGGAATGCGGCTGATGGATCTGGTATCCTACGAACGCAAGCACAACGAGGAAAACGGTGAGGACAATAAGGATGGCGTGGACTACAACTGCAGCTGGAACTGCGGGGTAGAAGGAAAAAGCCGAAAGAAAGGGATTCAGGAGCTTCGCCTGCGGCAGATGAAAAACGCGATGACCATTCTGCTGATGTCACAGGGAACGCCGCTGATTTACGGCGGAGACGAGTTTGCCAATACACAGGGGGGGAACAACAACCCCTACTGTCAGGACAACGAGACGGCATGGATTAAATGGAATCAGACGGGCGTGGGAAGAGAACTTTTCGATTATACGAAGTTTATGATCGGGATGCGGAGGGCGCATCGCATTTTGCACAGCAGGACGCTTCTTCGCGGGATAGATACCTTGTCCTGCGGTTTCCCGGATATCTCTTTTCACGGGCGGGAGGCGTGGCGGCCTGACACAAGCCCGGCCAGCCGCTGTGTGGGAATCATGTACTGCGGTTTCTATGCAATGAAAGGAGAGCGGGAGAGGGAATGTTTTTTCTATATCGCGGTCAATATGCACTGGCAGGTAGATTATCTGGGTCTGCCGAAGCTTCCGAAGGGAAAGCTGTGGACGTATTCGGCTTCCACGGGAAAAGAGATGCCGGAAATTGAGGAGAACGCGTCCTCTCAGGAAATTTGTGTGCCGGCCCGCACGATTGTGCTGTGCACCACAAAGGACGTGCCCGTGGAGGCGGAAAAGACGGGGCGGAAAAAGGCAAGGAAGAATAAAGGGGATGACAGGGGCTGATGAACAAGGCATGGGAACACTTTAAGACGATTACGCACCATAAGCTTTTGGTTATGGACGGATGCTTTCGGGTAGGGCTTTACAGACAGGGGCTTCTCCATGACCTGTCGAAATACAGTCCGACGGAATTTATGGTGGGAGCGAAATATTATCAGGGCGACAGGAGCCCTAACAACGCGGAGAGGGAGGATATCGGCTATTCTTCGGCATGGCTTCACCATAAAGGCCGCAACAAGCACCACTATGAATATTGGATTGATTACAGCTCGAAGGAGATTGAAGGCGGCATGGCGCCTGCCCCGATGCCTACCCGCTATATTGTAGAGATGTTTATGGACCGTGTGGCCGCCTGTAAGGTTTATCACGGGGACGCATACAAAGATCAGGATCCGCTGGCCTACTATGAGTCCTCCAAAACACCGCCTCCGCTTCACAAAAAGACGAAGCGGATGTTGGAATTTCTGCTGCATATGCTGGCGGAGCATGGGGAGGAGAAAACCTTCCGCTATATTCGCAAAAAAATATTGAAGAAGTAACCGCTCTTTTTCTCTCGCATAGGATATGGTATGAGAGAAAAAGGAGATGAAACCCTATGAATTGTTGTTGGTTGATACTTTTGTTGCTTTTCTGTGGCGGAAACGGAAACGGTTTCTTTGGGCAGAATGGGAATGGCTGCGGCTGTGAGGAACCTGCGAGGCCGAAACCGCCATGTGCAAGGCCCGAACCGCCCTGCAGACCGGAACCACCCTGCGGCAGACCGGATCCGGAACCCTGCCCCTGTGAGGATTCCCGTTTTGAGCCCCGCTTTGAGCAGAGACCTTTTAGCGGGAACGGTTCTACCTGCGGATGCGAGGGAGAAAGCAACTGAGAGTAAAATGCCGGAAGGTTACTTTTCGCACCCGCGCCATGCACTTGCTGCATGGTGTCGGAGCCAGCGCCAGAATGCCTGTTTTTTGGCATTTTGTGTGCATCATCGTTGCAATTCACACCGATAATCGTAAATTGATGCGAAATCTGGCATGGGTGTGAATTGTAATGTCGGAAGGGATCGCGCAAGCGGTCCCTTTACGTTTTCTTGACGGAACCGAAGGGCGGTGATATATTATTTAAGTATGGGAGGAAAATGATTATGTTGGACGGAAATAAGATATTATTCAGCGGTATGCAGGCAACGGGGAACTTGACATTGGGGAATTATCTGGGGGCGCTGAAAAACTGGGTGACGCTCTGTGACGAGTACCAGTGTTTTTATTCTGTGGTGGATCTGCATTCCATCACCATCAGGCAGGATCCGGCGGAGCTGAGGAAGCGGGCGAGAAATCTTCTCACGCTCTACATTGCGGCGGGGATTGATCCCGAGAAGAACTGCCTTTATTATCAGTCCCATGTGTCGGGACACGCAGAGCTTGCCTGGATATTAAACTGCTTTACTTATATGGGAGAGTTAAACCGCATGACCCAGTTTAAGGACAAGGCGGCGAAACACGCGGACAACATCAATGCGGGACTTTTCACGTATCCTGTGCTGATGGCGGCGGATATTCTTCTCTACCAGGCGGATGTGGTGCCTGTGGGGAAGGATCAGCTGCAGCATTTGGAAATCACCCGGGATATCGCGCAGCGTTTTAACGCGATTTATGGCGATGTGTTTACGATTCCCGAGCCTTATATCGGAAAGGCGGGCGCAAAGATTATGAGCCTGCAGAATCCGGAGAAGAAGATGTCCAAGTCGGATGAAAATCCGAACGGCAGCATTTATCTGATGGATGACCCGGACACGGTGATTCGCAAGTTTAAGCGCGCGGTGACAGATTCGGAGGCGTGTGTCCGTTACAGCGAGGAGCAGCCGGGGATCCGTAACCTGATCGACATTTACTGTGCCTGCACGGGAAAGACCCCGGAGGAGACGGAGAGAGAGTTCGACGGCAAGGGTTACGGCGACTTTAAGATGGCTGTGGGCGAGTCCGTTGTGGACGTGCTAAAGCCCCTGCAGGAGAGATATGAGGAACTCGGCAGGAATAAGGATTACATCGACAAGATCATTAAGGAGAACGGTGAGAAGGCAGCGTACTTTGCCAATAAAACCTTGCGGAAGGTACAGAAAAAGGTGGGCTTTCCCGAGAGAGTCCGCTGACGGAAAAGTGCTTTACATGTGATCGGAAAATACGAATTAATAGGGAATGCAGCAGGGAAGAAGGTTGAAAGAAAATCTTTCAACGTTGATATGAGGGTCAAATGAACATGCAAGCATGTTTGCCTGACCCATGGAGGCAACTATGGATAATCAGATCAATCAACAGGGAGGCAGCTACCAGCAGGGCAATACATACCAGCAGGGGAATGCCTATCAACAGGGCGGCGGTTACCAGCAGGGGAATGCCTATCAACAGGGCGGCGGTTACCAGCAGGGGAATGCCT
>CAJUBE010000057.1 GCA_910584725.1 uncultured Lachnospiraceae bacterium
ATTGACTTATCTTATATCAGATTTTGGGTTTACACAAAACTTGAAACTCTCTCGATTGGTCATCCGTCGCTTAACTTAAGGCGGGTGACCAATCTTGTTAACCCTGCAAATCTTCTTTTAAGTCTTTTAACAATTCCTCAATTTTTTTGTCGGTATCTTCCTTGGTGGTTTTTTCTTTTGCCCCTTCAAGTCCTCTGATAATCTGTTTAAGCCAGCTTTTAAATTGTAAATCGGTCATTCCCATAGTTTCCATTACCTCCATAAACATATGCCCCTTCCTGCCAACGCCTTGTTACTTTAACTATAATGGATGTTACGTCAAAAGCAAAGAGGTTTTTGAATAAATAACGTATTATTTTTATCAGATCAACCCGCAGATTTCCGTCGTCGTCTTCAATTTGTTCATGGAATAAATGTGGATGCCGTCCACCCCGTGCTCTTTCAGATCGCGGATCTGGCGCACCGCGTAGTCGATTCCCGCCTTGCGCATGTCCTCCTTGTTTTCCCCGTAAGTGGCGATCATGTCAGCCAGCTCTTTGGGAACGGAGGAGCCGGAGAGGGAGACGGTGGTGCCGAGCTGCTTCGCCGTGGTGATGGGCATGATGCCGGCATGGATGGGAACCGTGATGCCCTTCGCCCGCACCAGCTCTATAAAACGGTAAAAACAGGCGTTATCGAAAAACATCTGGGTCACCAGAGAGGTGACGCCCGCGTCCACTTTTTCTTTTAAATGGATTAAATCTTCTTCCAGACTCGGCGCTTCAAAATGCTTTTCGGGGTAGCAGGCGCCGGAGATCTGCAGGGAAGTGTGCGCTTTCAAATGGCGCACCAGATCCGTCGCATAGAAAAATTCCCGGCTGTTAAACTGCTCGTCCGTCATATGCTGGGGTCTGTCCCCGCGAAGCGCCAGCACGTGGTTTACGCCGGCGGCTTCAAGCGCTTTACAGTTTTTCTCAAGGTCCGCTTTGGTGAAGCCGACGCAGGTGATGTGTGCAATCGCGTCGATGCCGAGTTCTTTCTGGATGAAGGAGGCGATCTCGATGGTCTTTCCCGCACGGGAGCCGCCTGCGCCGTAAGTACAGCTTATAAAATCGGGATGCAGTTTTGCTGCCTCTCTCAAAAAATCAAATATGTTTTCAAATTCTTCTTCCTTTTTCGGGGGGAAAACCTCGAAAGAGAGACTTGTAGTGTTTGACATGATGTGGATTCCTTTCCGTTTCCTTTCTTCTTTTGGTTATCTGATTTTGGTGCGTTTATTCCCGCGAGCAACGAGCCAAGTGACTTGCTTAAAGCCAATCGGCGACTGGCTTGGCATATTGGCGACTGCCGCGAGGGTCAAATCCCCAGCCCCTTGAGGCGTATCAAATTTGATGTCATGCCGCTTGCGGCGGGGTTTTTGATTGGAGAAACAATCCCTTGCTTTTACATCTGAAATATCGTAACATAAATCTATAATGTGTGCAATAACCGAAATCCGTGGGATGAGCATAGAATCAGAATCATTTGCGGATAAAACATCAGTTGAGAGACAGGAGAAAGGAAAGCGAAATGGCAAATACGAAATTTGAGAGCACAGCCCAATATGTGGCTTCCGAGCAGCTTTTGGCGAGCGTAAACGTGGCGATCGCCCTGCAGAAGCCCCTTCTGATCAAAGGGGAACCGGGCACGGGCAAGACGATGCTGGCGCAGGCGGTGGCTGAGTCGCTGGGAAAGAAGCTGATTATCTGGAACATCAAGTCTACCACGAAGGCGCAGGACGGGCTTTACATGTACGACACGATCCAGCGTCTTTACGACGGGCAGTTTGGCGAGGAGGGCGTGGACGATATCGCCCATTATATCAAGCTGGGAAAGCTGGGTGAGGCGTTTGAGTCCGACGAGCAGGTGATCCTTCTGATCGATGAGATCGACAAGGCGGATCTGGAGTTCCCCAATGACCTGCTCTGGGAGCTTGACCAGATGGAGTTCTATATCCATGAGACGAAGCGGACCGTGCAGGCGAAGCACAGACCGATCGTGATCATTACGTCCAATGCGGAGAAGGAGCTGCCGGACGCGTTTCTGCGCAGATGCATCTTCCACTATATTGATTTCCCGGACCAGGCGCTGATGGAGGAGATCGTGAGAACCCACTATCCGGACGTGGAGGATAAATTGCTTAAGGACGCCATGGAAGTGTTTTACTGGATCCGCTCCATGAAAGACATCCGCAAAAAGCCCAGCACCTCGGAGCTGATCGACTGGATCAACGCTTTGCAGATCGGCGGGATTCCGACGGACACGCTCAGAAAGGAGCTTCCTTTTATCGGGGTGGTGGTGAAGAAGGACGAGGATCTGGAGACGGTAAGAAATAAGACGGATTTTTAATAACTAATGATATGAAAAACGGCATGAATGGAATCGGTGATTCTGTTGTCAAAATAGGTTCAGGTGCAATATGAGGGTTCTGTTGCCATAGGAATGTTTCGGAAGTAGGAATGGAGATTCTATGTTCAGTAAATTCTTTTATACTTTGAAGGATAAGGGGCTGGAAGTGTCCTTAAGCGAGTGGCTGACCTTGCAGGACGCCTTACAGAAGGGGCTCTGCCACAGCAGCCTGACGGAATTTTATTATCTGGCGCGGATGATTCTCGTGAAGTCGGAGACGGAGTTCGACAAGTTCGACATGGCGTTTGACGAAGTGTTCAAGGGCATCATGTCGGAGAACGAGGTGGGTAAAAATCTGCTGCGCTGGCTGGATAAGCCGGAGATGCAGGACGTCTTCGAGGAGATGCGCCACGAGATGAATCAGGAAGTCATCACGATGGACAAGGACGACATCGAAAACAAGTTCAAGGACAGGCTGCGGGACCAGAACGAGGAGCACAACGGCGGCAGCTACTGGATCGGCACCATGGGAAAGACGTCCTTCGGCAATATGGGCGGCAACATGGGCGGCATCCGTGTGGGCGGCACCACAGGCTACCAGTCCGCCTTTCAGGTGGTGGGTGCCAGAAAGTACCGGGATTTCAGGAATGACAAGGTGCTGGACAACAGGCAGTTCCAGATGGCGCTTCGGAAACTGCGGCAGTTTTCCACGAAGCTGGATATCCCGGAGACAGAGCTTGACATCAACGGCACGGTGGACGCGACATGCAACAACGGCGGCTGTCTGCAGATCGTCATGGAGAAGCCCCGGAAAAATTCGGTGAAGCTTCTGCTTCTGATGGACTCGGGCGGCACCATGATCCCGTACACCACGCTTCTCAGCGAGCTGTTCCAGTCCGTGCACAAGTCCAACCATTATAAGGATGTAAAGACGTACTTTTTCCATAACTGCATCTATTCCAACCTCTACAAGACGCCGGAGTGCGAGAACGGCGAGTGGATCGAGACGGAGTGGATGTTCCGCAATCTGGACAGCGATTACAAGGTGATCATCGTGGGGGATGCGGCGATGGCGCCGGAGGAGCTTTACTCCACGACGGGCAATTACAGAGGACCAAACGGCGGGCTTTCCGGGATGGACTGGCTGCTGTTGATGAAACAGCATTACAAAAAGATCGTCTGGCTCAATCCCAAGATGGCGCCGGGTCATGCGCCGTGGCGGGAGGCGGAGACGGCGATCAAGACGGTCTTTCCGATGTATAAACTGACGGTGGATGGTTTGAATCAGGCGATGATGAAGCTGATGGTGAATCGGTGAGAAGCCTCGGCGCTAATTTGACAGAACTGGACATGATGAAGGAGAAACAGCCGGAGATGCAGGGCTGTTTCTTCTTGCATAGTTGACTTTAACGAGTAAAAGTGTTAAAGTGGTGAATGTAGTTTTTATATTTGTGTAGAAGTAGGAAAAGAAATAGAAATCGGGACTGGGCGCAGTCGCGGAAAGGGGATCGGTTATGTCAAAACTGGAAGAGATTCGGGAGGAGTTCAAAAAGGATCGTTTCGCCACGGAGGCGGTGGGAATTGTGATCGACTGCGCCGAACCGGGAAAGGCGGTCTGCTCTCTGACGCTTAAGCCGCATCATATGAACGCCAACAATGTGCCCATGGGAGGCGCCATTTTTACACTGGCGGATTTTACCTGCGCGGTGGCGGCAAACGGGTATTCGGAGAAGATGACGGTCAGCCAGAACGCGTCTATCACTTTTCTCGCGCCCGCAAGGGGAGAGAGGCTGACTGCGGAGGCGAATTGTCTGAGAAGCGGGCGCACCACCGCGCTTTTGACGGTGGATATCCGGGATGAGCTGGACACCTATGTGGCGCACGCCACGGTGAATGCATATGTAATCGGACAGTGAGCAAAACCTGTTCGGCTGATCTGTATGAGAATATAATAACGTACGTTATAAAAAGGAAACGGAAGAGGAGGAAGAGGAATGGTAATCACGGAGTTTTTGGAGCGCAACGCCCGTCTGTACGGCTCGGACACGGCGCTTGTGGAGCTGAATCCCTCCCAGGAGCGCGACAGCGCGGTGACCTGGCGGGAGGCAAGTCTGATCGAGAGCGCGGGTGATGGCGCGCCTTATCGGAGAGAACTGAGTTGGGCTGATTTTGACAGACGTGCAAATCGTTTTGCCAATCTGCTTTTGTCCCGAGGGATGGAGCGGGAGACGAAGGTGGGCATTCTGATGATGAACTGTCTGGAGTGGCTGCCTGTCTATTTTGGCATTCTGAAGGCGGGCGGTGTGGCGGTGCCTTTGAATTTCCGCTATTCCGCGGAGGAAATCAAGTATTGTCTGGAACTTGCAGATGTTGAAATCCTAGTATTTGGACCGGAGTTTATCGAGCGCATGGACAGCATTGCGGACGATCTGCCGGGGGTCGGGATGATGTTTTTCCCGGGGAAGGGAGGACCGGATTACACGGAGGACTGCCTGAAGCTGATGGGTTTCTGTTCTTCCAGTGCGCCGCCAGTGGCGCTGTGTGAGGACGATTACGCGGCGATTTATTTTTCCTCCGGCACAACAGGCTTCCCGAAAGCAATCCTGCACAACCACCGGGCGCTGCGCTCCTCCTGTGAGACGGAGCAGAACCATCACGGGCAGACCAAGGACGATGTGTTCCTCTGTATTCCGCCGCTTTACCACACGGGGGCAAAAATGCACTGGTTCGGTTCCCTGATCACGGCGGGCAAGGCGGTGCTTCTGCGCGGCGTAAAACCGGAGTGGATTCTGCGGGCGGTGACGGAGGAGCAGTGTACCATCGTGTGGCTGCTGGTGCCGTGGGCGCAGGACCTTCTGGATGCCATAGATTCGGGGCAGGTGGATATGGAACACTATCTGCTGGAACAGTGGCGGCTGATGCACATCGGCGCGCAGCCCGTTCCGCCCAGTCTGATCCAGCGGTGGAAAAAGCATTTCCCACATCACCAGTACGACACCAATTACGGCTTAAGCGAGTCCATCGGTCCCGGCTGCGTGCATCTGGGTGTGGACAACATACATAAGGTGGGAGCCATCGGGAAACCGGGCTATCACTGGGAGGCGAAGATTGTGGACGAGCAGGGGACGGAAGTCTCTCAGGGCGACGTGGGCGAGCTGATTGTCCATGGTCCCGGCGTGATGCTATGCTATTACAAGAATCCCGAGGCGACGGCTGAGATTTTAAAAGACGGCTGGCTGTACACGGGGGATATGGCGCGCATGGACGAGGACGGCTTTATCTATCTGGTGGACAGAAAGAAGGACGTCATTATCTCCGGCGGGGAAAATCTCTATCCCGTGCAGATCGAGGATTTTCTGCGCAGGAACGATAAGATCAAGGACGTGGCGGTGATCGGCCTGCCGGACGCAAGACTTGGAGAGATCGCGGCGGCGATCATAGAAATCAAGGAGGGCGTAACCTGCACGGAGGAGGAGATCAATACTTTCTGCAAGGAGCTGCCACGCTACAAACGTCCAAGAAAAGTGATATTTGACAAAGTGCCCAGAAATCCCACGGGCAAGATCGAGAAACCCGTACTCAGGGAGCGGTACTGCCACGGCAGTCTCGTGGAGGCGCAGATCAAAAACTGAAAGACGGATGATGTCATAAAATAGCAATAGTTATTATTTGGCTTTGCTACACACTATATTTCAGCGAGAAGGAGAAAAGGATTATGGATTTGTTTATTAAAGTAATCATGCTTGTCATTTTCTTTGGCGTGATGATCGGCATTGGGCTTTACTGCCGTAAGCATGCGACAGATGTAAACGGGTTTGTGCTGGGCGGCAGAAATGTGGGACCGTGGCTGACGGCTTTCGCCTACGGAACCAGCTACTTTTCGGCGGTGGTTTTCGTGGGATACGCGGGGCAGTTCGGCTGGAAATACGGCATTGCTGCGACATGGGCAGGACTCGGCAACGCCTTTTTGGGGTCGCTGCTTGCCTGGGCGGTGCTGGGGCGCCGCACCCGCATTATGACACAGCATCTGGACAGCGCCACCATGCCTCAGTTTTTTGGCGAGCGGTTTGAGAGCAAGCCGTTAAAGCTCGCGGCATCGGCGATTATTTTCATCTTCCTGATTCCCTATACGGCAAGCCTTTACAACGGGTTGAGCCGGCTTTTCGGTATGGCGTTTGATATCGATTACAGCGTGTGCGTGATCGTTATGGCGGTGCTTACGGGCATTTATGTCATCGCGGGCGGTTACATGGCGACGGCAATCAACGATTTTATTCAGGGTATTATTATGATCTTCGGCATTGCGGCGGTGGTGGTCGCTGTTTTAAACAGTCAGGGCGGCTTCCTTGCGGCGCTTGATAAGCTGGCTGCGGTGAGCGACGAGACGGTTTCCGCTGCTCCCGGCGTGTTTAACTCCTTTTTTGGTCCCGATCCCGTGGGGCTTCTGGGCGTGGTGATCCTCACCAGCCTCGGCACATGGGGACTGCCGCAGATGGTGCAGAAATTCTATGCCATCAAGAGTGAGAGCGCGATCAACAAAGGAATGATTATTTCCACTGTATTTGCAACAATCGTTGCAGGCGGCTGTTATTTCCTCGGCGGTTTCGGCAGATTGTTCAGTGATAAGATAGATATCGCGGCAAACGGTTATGATTCGGTGGTACCTACCATGCTTTCGGGACTTCCTACGATTTTGATAGCGGTGGTGGTCATCTTAGTGCTTTCCGCCTCCATGTCCACCCTGTCTTCCCTTGTATTGGCATCCAGCTCCACCTTGACGCTGGACTTCATTAAAGGTAATATAATTAAGGAGATGGACGAGAAGAAACAGGTGAAATGGATGCGTGGGCTTCTGGTGGTGTTCATTGCGATTTCCGTGGTGCTTGCCCTGATCCAATACCGTTCTAACGTCACCTTTATCGCGCAGCTTATGGGTGTGAGCTGGGGCGCGCTTGCAGGTGCCTTCCTTGCTCCGTTCCTCTACGGTTTGTACTGGAAACGGACGACGAAAGCGGCGTGCTGGGTGAGCTTTTTGTTCTCCACGGTTGTAATGCTTGCGAACATCTTTTTCCGGTCGAATTTTCCCGCGCTTTTACAGTCCCCGATCAATGCAGGCGCATTCTGTATGCTGGCAGGGCTGGTGATTGTGCCTGTGGTGAGTATGGTGACGAAGGCGCCCGAGGAGAAAAAGCTTGCGGAGATTTTCTCCTGCTATGACCAGAAGGTGACGGTTTCGGTGAAAGACTCCATCGGAGAGTGAGAAGAATTTCTAAAAACTCAGCAGCAGAGGCTGCTTCGTTAAGAAATTCTATGTCTCACTCAGGAGAATGCAAAAAGCGCATTCTCCGCAATGTAATGTATTGAGAAAGGAACGAATGTACTTATGAAAACATTAATGCTTGGCAACGAGGCGGTTGCCAGAGGTTTGTATGAAGCGGGGTGCAGTTTTGTGTCCAGCTATCCGGGGACGCCGAGTACGGAGATTACGGAGTGCGTGGCGAAGTATGAGGAGGTTTATGCGGAGTGGGCGCCCAACGAGAAAGTGGCGCTGGAGGCGGCGTTTGGCGCTTCCCTGCGCGGTGTGCGGAGCTTTTGCGCCATGAAGCATGTGGGCTTAAACGTGGCGGCGGATCCTCTGTTTACGATTTCCTACACCGGGGTGAACGCGGGGTTGATTATCGGTGTGGCCGACGATGCGGGAATGCACAGTTCCCAGAACGAGCAGGATTCCCGCCATTATGCGCGGGCGGCGAAGATTCCTATGCTGGAGCCTTCCGATTCGGCGGAGGCGCTTGCCTTTGCGAAGCTCGCCTATGAGCTTTCCGAGAAGTTTGACACGGCTGTGCTGATGAAGATGTGCACCCGCGTCAGCCATTCCCAGAGCGTTGTGGAGACGGGAGAGCGGGTAGTGCCGGAGCAGAAGAAGTATGAGAAGAACCCTGCGAAATATATTATGATGCCGGCTTATGCGAAGAAAAAGCATCCCATGGTGGAGGAGCGCACGAAGGCGCTGACCGCATGGGCGGAGACGGCCGAGATCAACCGGATTGAGCCGGGACAGGATACTTCCGTGGGTATTATCACTTCCTCCACCTGCTACCAGTATGTGAAGGAGGCATTCGGCGATACATACCCCGTTTTAAAGTTTGGCATGATCTGGCCTATGCCCGAGCAGAAGATCAAAGACTTTGCAGCCACGGTAGATCAACTGGTGGTGGTGGAGGAGCTGGACGGTTTTATTGAGGCGCAATGCAGGAACCTCGGGCTTTCTGTATCGGGGAAAGACAGGTTTACCGAAATCGGAGAGTTAAGCCAGAATCAGGTGAAGGAGAAGCTCGGGGGTACGGTGCAGACGGGAGAGAAGCTGTCTGAGGAGATCCCGGCAAGGCCGCCCGTGATGTGTGCGGGCTGCCCTCACAGAAGCCTTTTCTATGTGCTGAAAAAATTGAACTTAACTGTACTTGGAGATATCGGGTGTTATACATTGGGCGCGGTGGCGCCGCTTAACGCGATTGACACGACGGTCTGCATGGGCGCGTCCGTCTCCGGGCTTCACGGTTTTGTGAAGGCGGGCGACGAGGAGAGCGCGGGCAAAACGGTGGCGGTGATCGGTGATTCCACCTTTATCCATTCCGGCGTGACGGGGCTCATCAATATTGCTTATAACGAATCCAATTCTACGGTGATTATCCTAGATAATTCGATTACGGGCATGACGGGGCACCAGCAGAACCCGACGACGGGCTATAACCTGAAAGGCGACCCCTGTACGAAGATTGATCTGGAGAGCCTGTGCCATGCGGTGGGTATCAAGCGGGTGAAAGTGGTAGACCCCTACGATATGGAAACCAGTCAGACGGTGATCAAGGAGGAGCTTGCGGCGAAGGAGCCTTCGGTGATCATTTCCCGCCGTCCCTGCGCGCTGCTCAAATATGTGAAGCATCCGGGACCGATCTGTTCCGATCCCGAGAAGTGCAAGGGTTGTAAGGCGTGCATGAATATCGGCTGTCCGGCGATCAGCATGGTGGACGGCAAAGCGGTCATCGACGAGACGCTCTGCGTGGGCTGCGGGGTCTGCGAGCAGCTCTGTAAGTTTGGGGCACTAGCGTGAGAAATGCGAAAAGTACTTCTAAAGACGTCCCGCCATTGGACGGGACGCCAAGAAGTACTAAGTTTCGCATAAGAGAATGCCTGAAATACGGCATTCTCCGCACAGATTTGAGATTCCGCTATGCGGAATCATGGAGGTTAGCGTGAGAAGAAAAATGAAGATATCTTACAAGACAAAGAGGGATATCGAGGGATAAAATGGCTCTGACATGGAGGAAAGTATGGAAACAAAAAATATGATGATCGTGGGCGTGGGCGGACAGGGGACGTTACTTGCAAGCAAACTTCTGGGGCGTCTGCTTCTCACAAAAGGATTTGACGTAAAGGTCAGCGAGGTGCACGGCATGAGCCAGCGCGGTGGCAGCGTGGTCACCTATGTGCGCTGGGGCGACAGGGTCTGCTCGCCCATTATCGACAAGGGGCAGGCGGACTTCATCCTCTCCTTTGAACTTCTGGAAGCGGCGCGCTACACGGAATTTTTAAAGTCTGGCGGCAGAATCATTGTGAACAGCCAGCAGATTAACCCGATGCCGGTGATTGCCGGCGCGGCGGCGTACCCGGAGAATCTGGCGGAGAAGATGGCAGCTCTGGATGCCGAGGTAGATGCCTTTGACGCGCTCTCTTTAGCGGAGGAGGCGGGGAGCAGCAAGGCGGTGAATCTGGTGCTGCTGGGCAGGCTTGCAAAACACTTCGACTTTACGGACGAGGAGTGGATGGACGCGATCGAGCAGAGCGTGCCGCCGAAATTCTTAGAGATGAATAAAAAAGCGTTTGAGGCGGGGAGGAGTGCCTGACGCATGAAAAGTGAAATAATATAAAGGAGGAAGGTATGGAACGGTATTACCAGAAAGAAATTGAGACTGCGGACAGGGAGCAGATTCTCGCATGGCAGAATGAGCGGCTGGTGAAACAGGTGCGCCATGTGTGGGACAATGTGCCCTACTATCGGAAAAAGATGGAAGAGAAAGGGGTTGCGCCAGAGGATATCCAGAGCGTGGAAGACTTACATAAGCTGCCCTTCCTGACGAAAGATGATTTACGGGAGGCTTATCCTTATGGTTTGTTGGCGATGCCGCTTAAGGACTGTGTGCGTATTCAGTCTACATCCGGCACGACGGGACGCCGGGTCGTTGCTTTTTATACCCAGCATGATTTGGATTTGTGGGAGGACTGCTGCGCCCGCGCCATTACGGCGGCAGGCGGTACCAACGAGGACGTCTGCCACGTCTGCTACGGCTACGGGCTCTTTACAGGAGGCCCGGGTCTAAACGGCGGCAGCCATAAGGTAGGGTGCCTGACGCTTCCCATGTCCTCCGGCAATACGGACAGGCAGTTACAGTTTATGGTGGATCTGGAAGCGACGATTTTGTGCTGTACGCCGTCTTATGCCGCGTTTCTGGCGGAGAGCATCCATGAGCGCGGGCTGCGGGACAAGATTAAACTGAAAGCGGGTATCTTCGGCGCGGAAGCGTGGAGTGAGGAGATGCGTCAGGATATTCAGGATAAGCTGGGTATCAAGGCATACGATATTTACGGGCTGACGGAGACAAGCGGTCCCGGTGTGGCATTTGAGTGCAGCGAGCAGACAGGTATGCACATTAATGAAGACCATTTTATTGCGGAGATCATTGATCCCGATACGGGGGAGGTGCTTCCCGAGGGCAGCAAGGGCGAGCTGGTATTTACGGCGATTACCAAGGAGGCGTTCCCGCTGCTGCGTTACCGCACGAGGGATATCTGTATCCTTTCCAGAAAGAAATGCTCCTGCGGCCGCACCCATGTGAAGATGAGTAAGCCCATGGGCAGAAGCGACGACATGCTGATCGTGAAGGGCGTCAACGTATTCCCGTCCCAGATCGAGACGGTGCTTTTAGAGCAGGGGTATCCTGCAAACTATCAGATTATCGTGGATCGTGTCAATAACTCCGACACGATTGAGGTCATGGTGGAGATGACGCCTGAGAACTTCTCCGACAATCTCGGTAAGATCACGGAGATGGAGAAAGGGCTTGTATCGGCTCTCAAGGCAATGCTTGGCATCTACGCGAAGGTGCGTCTGGTGGCGCCCAAGTCCATCACGAGAAGCGAGGGCAAGGCTGTGCGCGTGATCGACAAGCGGAAAATTTAAGAAGGGGGACAAACATATGACAATACCTCAGATTTCTGTATTTCTGGAAAATAAAGCGGGACAGCTTGCGGACATTACCCATATTCTCTCGGAGAATGAGGTAAACATGCGGGCGCTCAATATCGCGGAGACAGCGGACTACGGTGTTCTGCGCCTGATCGTGGACGACGCGTCCAAGGCATCCGCCATTCTTTTGGAGCACGGCTTCATCCTGACCATGACGCCGGTTGTGGGCGTGGCGGTTCCCGATACGCCCGGGGGCTTGAGCAAAGTGCTCGGCGTTATCTCCGAAGCCGGGATGGACGTGGAATATATGTACTCCGTGTTCGGGCAGAAGGACGGGCAGGCGTGCATGATCTTCCGCGTGGCGGATACGGACGGACTGGCTGCGGTTCTCGACAAGGCTGGGATCGGCACCATCGGGGGAGAAGATTTGGGGCTTCACTGAGCGCCGAGCGCATAACAGTCCAGCTTGTTGTACACAAAATGTTCCAAGGACCAAATATCTGAAAAAGTGTTGACAAACGAAACATTTTCATTTACATTATAAGGCAGTAAAACAATATATCACACAATATGACAGGCGTTGAAGAGAACAAGTAGTGGATCGGGAAACGGACAGAAAGCAGCCGGCAGATGAGAGGCGCGCGGGAACTTTTCCATGAATACATCTCGGAGCTTCACGGCAGAACGGCAGGCATACAGCCTAGTAGGTCGCGACGGAGGAATGCACGTTACAGCAGGAGGGTATTGTCAGTTTAGAATATCACATGTTATTCTATGACTGTACCCAGTGAGGCAGCCGGTGTGAGCCGTCTGTGAAATTAGGTGGTAACACGAGTTCAACCCTCGTCCTGATAATCGGGACGGGGGTTTCATGTTGTGTGCGAATAAGCAGAGTCAGAAGTTTTGTGAAGCAGGCGCCGTGCTTGCACGAGCGAATGGTTCGCAAGACTTATGACGAGGCGCAAGACGTCCGGGGGACGTCTGCTTTGCGCGGACCGACGTGGAACGTAGACCGCGAGTGAGGAATGCGAAGCATTTCGAGCCTGCTTATTCGCGTGTACGATGAAGAAAGGAGACAATCAAATGGGAATCTACGAAGAATTACAGGCGAGAGGGCTTCTCGCACAGCTCACAGACGCGGAGGAGATCCGCGATCTGATCAACAACGGAAAGGCGACCTTTTATATCGGGTTTGATCCCACGGCGGACAGTCTGCATGTGGGGCACTTCATGGCGTTATGTCTGATGAAGAGACTGCAGGAGGCGGGCAATAAGCCGATCGCCCTGATCGGCGGCGGCACGGCTATGATCGGCGATCCTTCCGGGCGGACGGACATGCGTTCCATGATGACGAAGGAGACCATCGAGCACAACTGCGAGTGCTTCAAGAAACAGATGAGCCGTTTTATCGACTTTTCCGAGGGCAAGGCGCTGATGGTGAACAACGCGGACTGGCTGCTCGACTTAAACTATGTGGAGTTTATCAGGGACGTGGGGGCGTGCTTTTCCGTGAACAATATGCTCCGCGCGGAGTGCTATAAGCAGAGAATGGAGAAGGGCTTAAGCTTTCTTGAATTTAACTATATGATCATGCAGAGCTACGATTTTCTGGAGCTTTACAAGAGATACGGCTGCAACATGCAGTTTGGCGGGGACGACCAGTGGAGCAACATGCTGGGCGGCA
>CAJUBE010000058.1 GCA_910584725.1 uncultured Lachnospiraceae bacterium
CCGCTGCAATTGTAACAGACACAATTTATTCCCTCAAAACCATTGACATACCATCTCACATCCACTATGATAAACACATCAGGAATTTCCCGGCGCAGGATTTCGCGCATATGACACTTTCTGTCAGATTTTCCTAAAACTTATACTTTATATCTCATGTCAACCAAACGGCTGCCGCATTTGCCGCAGACCGCCCGTCTACCATTGACTGTGCAGAAAGCATTTCTGTATCTGTCCACATCGAAAGGAGCTTCTAAATGGAACAAAAGAAAACCACGTCACAAAGAGACCAACTCTCCAACAGCAAACCCCATGACAGCAGCAGTAAACTTATTTTCGGAAACGCCGAGCTCTGCTCCCAGTTTTTACGCAATTATATGGATATTCCCCTGCTCAAAAATGTCAGGGCGGAGGATATCGAGGACGTTACAGAACGCTATGTCCCAATGTTCACCGAGGAACGAAATTCAGATACGGTAAAACGTGTAAAAATATCAGAAAATAATACTTTCTACTTCGTTTCACTTATTGAACATAAAACAAAAGTAGATTATAATGTGAGTATGCAGTTACTCCGATATATGGTCTACATATGGGAAGACTATGAGCGGGAGATGGAACGTAAGAAGAAAGGTATCAGCAAAACTAAGGATTTCCGTTATCCGCCGATTTTGCCCATCGTGTACTATGAAGGTGCCGGAAAATGGACAGCTCCCTGCAATATCAGGGACAGGATTTTTTGCGAGCAGGCATTTGAACCGTTCACTCCTGCGTTTTTCTACAAGCTGGTGCAGCTGAATGCATACAGTATAGAGGAGCTGGTCAGTAAGAACGACGAGTTGTCGCTGTTAATGTTGGTCAACCGTTTACAGGACTCTGACGAGTCCCGAAAACTTAACTTGCCGAAAGACTATCTGAAAGACTTGTCGGAACATTCTACGGACGAACTCCTTGACATCATCGCCAGAGTGACAGCCTCCATGCTGAGACATTTAGACATACCCGAAGACGAGGTCACGGGATTTACAGAACAGGTGAAGGAGAGAAAGATGGCAGAACTATTTGAAAATTTCGTTAATAATGTAGATATGTCTTCACTGTATAAGATTGCGCTGGAGCGGAGCAAGTGGCGGGCGACGCAGGAAGGTGAAGCGAAGGGCCGCGAGATCGGCCTTGCGGAAGGCGAAGCGAAGGGCCGCGAGATCGGCCTTGCGGAAGGCGAAGCGAAGGGCCGCGAGATCGGCCTTGCGGAAGGCGAAGCGAAGGGCCGTGAAGAAGGTCAATCCCAAGGGGAGGAATATTTTGCGAAATTAACCCGCATTTTATTGGCGGCCGGCCGCTTAAAGGATTTGGAAAAAGCGGCTTCCGACGCAGAATATAGAAACAAATTATATCACGAAATCGGACTTTGAGGGACAGTGCTCTCAGCAGCTTTTCCACGGCATTTCTTTTCTTATTTTTTATAAAATCACGCAATTTACCAATACCGAAAAGGAGGACACACATGGAAAAATACTTTGCGCAGCGGGGAACGCTCCGGCACAACCTGGCGGAACGGGCGCAGTTCGACTGGCTGTCCGAAAGGATGGGCGGGGAGGCTCTGCTTAAAAAGAAATACCCTGAGCTATACAAGATTCTTCTGCACACAAGAGAGCGGCAGCTCCTGCAGGCGGAATCTGTAGAAAGCGGCGGGATGAGGGAGGAGACGCCATCGGACGGTTTGGGCGATTCCATGAAAATAAGATATCTGTCTTATCATTCCAACCGGGGCGCAGCCACGGTTTCCAGTATACATACGGTGGAGGAATCGCCGTCTCTGTTCATGGTCGGAAATCTGAAAGACAGCAGTCACGGACAGACGCTCCGCAGCTTTGCGGAATGCAGCAGCAACAGCCACAGGCTGCGCGGCGGTGTGACCTTGGATGCGCACGCACTTCCGGCGGCTGACAGTTACCGTTTCAGCGCAGAAACTACCTTTGTAAAAGTCTGTAGGGATGAAAACGGAAGACCGTATGTTGAAAGTATGAGCGAACAGACCGCAGCCGTGAAGAGTGCGGTCGGGGAAGATCCTGTGAAGCAGATTACCGTTGCAGACCCGACGCCGCGCAGACATCCGGGAGCAGAAAAAACAGTCATTTATTACAACAGGCAAGGGGATGGCTGTGATTACTCTTATAACTGTGTGGATGCCGAAAGCAGTCGTGTGGAGATTTACATACCTTTTACGGGAAGCATCGAATTTAACAGTAATTACCGACCGTTGTTTGTAGATAAAAATTACGGATTCCAGCTTCACATTGAAAATATAAAAAACGGAGTCGCAAGTTTTAACCCTGCATTCTGGAACAAGATTAAATGGAAAATAAGCGGCTCGACGCTTTTCTGGCAGTTCCCAGACTGCTGGCACACCGCATTGCATCCCAGTCAAGTGGGAATCATGGAAAATCTGAACTTCTACTGCAAAATGTATATCATGGCGGAGAATAAAAATCAGATAGGAAAACCACAACGACTGTCCGCAGTTATCACCTGTAACGACTCACCTTTTGACGATTCTGCCTGCAAAGTGATAGAGAGGCTGGAAATCCTATGGGGATGTTTTGCAAAGGATACGGACATTAGGATGGCGGACGGTTCCGCAAAACGGATTCAGGATATCAGACCGGGGGACCGGGTCATGACGGACAACGGCTCTAAAGAGGTGCTTGACCTGATTTCCGGAAACGAAGGAAAAATGGTTCGGATTGGTTCGGGACGCGGGCATACCATTACGGTCACTGAGGACCATCCTGTCATGACTGAGAACGGCTGGAAGCGGGCGCGGGACCTTACAGTCAGCGATACCCTTATGATGGAATACGGAAAAGACAACATCGCACAGCTTTATATATGCGACTACCATGACAGGGTTTTCTCCATCCAAATAGAAACCGACGGCGCAATCATTGCCGAAGGATTTTTCATGGGTGATTTCGGCTGCCAGAATAAATGCTCGGCTGCAAAGGAGAACCGCACGTCGGTTTTGGAAGCCTTTCAGGAGGAAATGTCAGACCTTGCGTCTGAATTGAATGCGGGAAAGGAGGCGGACGGATATGGAAAATAAAGTAAAAAATGCGTATGCCGCATACCGCATTGACAACAACGACTCCTTTGGAAGTTTTATCTCCGTCGGCAGCGCATCGTCCGGCAAAAGCATTGCCGCCTTCGATCTCTGGTTTTATGTGATAGATTGCGGGGATACGCTGATTTCCCAGAAAAACGGTTTTTCTTTAGGTATCCAGCAACAAGGATTTGTATTGAAGCACCCCCGGATTCCCAAAACCCTGTGTAAGCAAAGCAATATGGAACGGCTCACCGCTCAGACATGGCATAATCTCTATATGGGATATAACGATAAAGAGATTCAAATTTACGTGGACGGCATCCTTTTCTGGAAGAAGACGTGCAGTGTTTCTCCCTTCACGTCCGATGAATTTATGCTGGGAGAAGACCTTACGGGATATATCCGTTCCTTTCGGATTTATGACTGCGCGATCGGAGAAGAAGATTACAAAAACTATTGCCTCGCTTCTGTATATAACGAAAAGACCATGCCGCATATAACTGCGTTTATAGATTTTACGAAGGGTGAAATTTCGAATCTGTGTCCGGGTAACGTTGATGTACGGATTCACGAGGGATGTTCGCCCGTAAATCTGGTGAGCGTATACTGCCCTTCTTTGGGAAACGGCATTCTTTTTCCGAAATCCGCACAGAATACGGAAAAGCTTTTTACGGACACATTTTCTATCTACAACAAACTGTACATACGCCCTTCGGAACAGGAGCTCCACGTGCTCGCCGCATACGGCGAGAGCAGCGAGGACGACTATGTAGAGATTTTCGGGAGAAAAAGCGGGGAAAACATGAAATTCGGAATCCGCCTCGGAAATCAGGAGTATCTGTTCCGGCAGGAAATCGGCAGCTTCCAATGGGCAGATGTGCTTGCGGTCGTTCAGGGAAAAACCGTCACCGCCGACATCAACGGCGTAGAGGAAAAGATTTCCATGACGGACGGATTTAAGAGAACACGGAAGGGGGATTTTCGGATTGGCGGAAAAGCCGATCTGCCCCAGACAAGCAGTGCGCATTATTTTCATACAACAGCCGTTTTTCAAAAGGCGCTGAATGCAAAGGATGCGGCGGATTTTATGGAAAACCATCCTTTCCTTTTTGAAGATGATTTGACTGCATTGGTCAGATTCGAAGACAATTCCGCCTTGGAATGCGTCAGCGGGGAAATATTTCAGGTAGACGACAAAAATCTGTTTTTAGCGGAAAATACCGTGGACGCTCTGCCGGATTCCCCCTATCAATACCGCATTGCATACACGGCACAGCCGCCCTCGGAACTGAGCCGCTGGAAGGCGGAGCTTTTTGTCGGCGCACATCTGGGCTTCATGAAAGGAACGTTTGGATTGGTTCCACGCCCGGGGAAACGGTCTGAGGCGGTTCGGGATGCGATGATCCGCTACTACTCCAATCGCGCGGAGGTTCTGGCACAGGTTTCGGAATTATATACAAAGCCCCTGCTGAAACCGGAGGAAGTGCTGCAAGCCGTCAGCGGAAAAGATAAGACTACATACTATAAGATATATCAAGGCATGGACGGTGTACTGGAGAGCGAGGCTGCCCTTTCGGCGCCGACTGCCCTTATGGCTGGTGCGGCAGCAGCGTCGCTCTATGAAAATCTTCCTGCCTACATCGCTATCGGTCTGAGCATACTTTTGACGATCGGCATGACTATTCTGACGCTGGTCAACCAACTGCGCAGAAAGAAACCTGACGTGGAGGAGGGGCATCTGCAGCTTCTCTCCGTCTGCTTCCAGCACGAACCGGACGACCATGCCTATAGCGCGATCCGCTGTCGGAATCATGCGGGCGTCATTTCCGGAGCCGAATGGACGAGCAAAGACAAGAGCGTAGGCTCCGCCGTCTATATTGCCGATGAGATTGAAAAAGTCAAAGTAAAAATCCGTTTTAAGATTACAAACCAATCGGCGGAGTCAGCAGGCCCTTACGAAGTTTATATCGGAGCGGATGTAATCGGCGGGGAAAGCCGCCTGTTTGACGGATTCAGTTACAAAAAGGATGGTCTGACGGCGAATCAGGAGTATGAGGCGGTTTTGGAGTGCGAAAACGACGCGCATCCGACGGCGGATTTTTCTTGTACAGAGGTCGAGCTTTTCTGGGGCGGCAGGGTCAATAAAAGCGCCGCTGTACTACCGAATACCAAAACCAAACTTTATGTGATTCCTACCGCACCCTGTCCGCCTATTTATCTTGACAAGGGCTGTGACGAGAATTTTATTGCGGTGGAATATTTGGATATTTTGTCAACGCTGCAGAAGGATGAACGGGCGGAAAATGTGGAGGGCGGGTCGGAAACATGTTTTGGCAGACTCCGCACCCTGCAGGACTTGAAGGATATTACACAGAGCTTATATAAAAACAGGGCATTTAAATATCTGGCGGAAGGCGACCCTTTCTATCATCCGGGTAAATTTCTCAAACAGCAAGTGATAAGCGGCAAAGGGACGCATAACATAACGCTGATGATATTTCATGAAAACAGCTTTTTAATGGAAACTCAGGGGGTGGGAGCCGAATCACGGGCAATTGAATGTGATGTTTATGCGGCTATTCTTTACTATTTCTTTCTCCTGCATCGCGTGAAGGCGAATATTGTCCAGATGGTTAATCCTCTTTTGGCGGATGAGGTGTCTTGTATACACGAAAAGCTTCATTTTGAAAATGTCTATCCGGCAGGATGGAACGCGCCTGTAGGGCAGAATTTTGAATTTTTCGGGCATTTACTGGTAGAAGTCCCGCCACAACGACGCATTCAGGGTCTGCAGGAGCCTTTGCTGTTTGATGCTTCCATGGGCATTATGACAGCCGGGGGAGTTCAGGCGTTGGCCGGGTATCCTTTTCGCGGATGCGACAGCGTGCGCGTGAATCGTGCGGTGGAAAAAGATACCTACCGCGGAACTGTGATTCGCGATGGCACGGGTGCCGAACTTGTACATGAACGGTACGCATTTACGAGGAAGAAACGGTAGAAGCAAATTTTTATCTTGTATAGAAAAGGAGCCGTGTACTAATTCTTAGTACAGCAGCTCCTTTTCATAATTTTACGCTTTTCGCGTGTTATGACTGATTTTCCGTAGCTAATGTAATTTCAACATCCGCATCGGTCTCACCGTCTTTAGAGATGGTCAAAGTTACCTTTCCGTCTGTACCTACGGTTGTACCTGATTTCTGTGCAACCGTGAAGTCGCTATAACCATCCTGAGAATTAATCCATGTCTGAACCGCAGTAGCAAGTGTCGCCGCATTGTCAGTCACTACAGTGTTCCCGTCTTGATTCAAGATTACCTTAATCTCATTTCCGTCACTTCCGGTCCATGTGCCTGTGTGCGTACCTAACAATGTTACAGCATCATCAGGTGTTTTTTCTTCTACCGGAGGAACTACCGGTCCGCTGCCCTGCTCAGTCTCAATCCGAATCCACATCTCTTCCAGATCAGAGCCTTTCGCAACCGTTAAAACAACAACTGCATATTGATTACCATCTTCATCTACCAGAGCATTACCACGATTATCACTAGTGTACACACGATTGCCTGTCACGGTAAATCCGGTTTCGTAAGGCTTGAAGGTCTTAAGGTAATTGCTAACCTCTGTCGCAAGAGCATTCTTAGCGGTGTTCTTCTCTGCATCCTTAATGTCGTCAATATCTGCTGCCATCAGCTTCGTCGTCCAGCCGGTTGTCTCTGACTTCGCGTTGATCAGGTTAGCTGCCGCGGATACGGTTACGGGGTCGGGCGTTGCGGTAACTTCCGCTGCCGTTGCCTTAGCCACTACCGTCACCTTTACGGGAATGCCGTACTTCTCAATGGCTGCTTTGTACTCCGCCTCTTTGCCCTTTACATTCAGAGCGTTCACCTCGTCAAAGAAACGACTGCTGAGAGGTACAATCTTCATGTTTGCGCTGTAGGACTTCTTTGCCACAACATCCTTTACCGCAATGAGCACCTGTCCCTTCTCATTGATTGTGTCGGCTTTCAAATTGTCTGTCTCATAAATGACAGCGCCGCCTACCGTTACATACTCGTTGCCGGACATTACGTTGATGACTGCCTTCTCGTTGTCCTTTGCGAGCACTTCCGCTTTGTTGGTCGTGTACTTCAAGGAAGCCTTCCATGCACCGTTATTCTTCGGGTTGGGAGCGAGCTTCACGGTGATCTTCACCGTGCCCTCTACGCTGTTTGACCAGCCTGTTGTGCCGATGCCGTAGAACTTCCTGTTGGCACGCGCGTCGTAGCTGACATAACCGGTCAGATCCTTCTTGTCAATCTTTGTCAGATCAATGGTCTCCCAGTTGAGAGGCGCCTGTGCCGTGATGCCGAACTTCTCCTTAAATACAGGATCATCCTCATTCAATACGAGTCTCTGCGTATTGTTGATCGCATCATACTCAATCGTAAAGTAATGCGTAAAGTCATTCGGGCGTCCCTGTACGTTTGCATTGCGCAGGTCGTAGAAGTTCATAAAGGTCTTCTCGCCCTTTGCCGCGTTGCTCTTACCTGTCAGAATTGCACCGCCATCGATCTTGCCGATGGTGTAAGTGGTCTGAGGTTTAAAGGTAAACGCCTTATTCTTTACAACCTTTAAGGTCGCGTTTGCAGGTAAAGTCTCAGGCTTAAAGTTAGCCGCTGTTCCTGTACCGACAGTCACCTTCAACTTATAGCTGCCAGGGGTAAATGCGATCCAATCACCGCCAGCTTCCGCAAAGGACAGGGTCATCTCACCGGTCTTCTCGTCAAGTGCAATCACGTTGTTGGTAAGCGTGCGGTTCAGATGATACAGCTCATCCGCATTCTTAGCGTTCAGGGAAGACCAGTCTATTTCAACCTTCGCTGTCTTCTTGCCATAAACATCCTTGCCGTTCTTTACAGTCATGGTTACCTGCTGCTCGCTCTTATGGCCGTTCTGATGCAGGCTGCCCTTTATGGTTACCTTAGGTGCCTTGTCCTTATCAGCGTAAGCATTGTTGGTAATGGTATAAACGCTCTTCTTCGCGTCTCTTCCCTTGCCGACTGTAAGTGTCAGTGTTGTCACCTTGGCGGTGGTTGTCAGATCAGCAGAACCATTGCTGTTATTGGTCAGCTTGCCGCCCTTTGCCGCCAGCTTGTAGTTGATAAAGCCGTCCGCGTAATTAAAGGTCGTGGAGCTGCCTTCATTCTTATCGCCTTCCATCAGGTTGATAGAAAGTCTGACTGCGCCTGTGGTGGTGATGGGTTTTACGGTAATAGCCGCTTTGTCCTTCTGTGCCTTGTACTCTGTGCCAGGATTAAATACGTCGCCATCACTGCCGCCCGCAGATGTAATCATCAGCGCCAGATCCTTCTCCGCGCCGGCCCAATCAAGGTTCAAAGGTACGACGCGTTTCTGCTTGCTGCCGTCATTTGCCGTAACTGTCAGCTTCACTTTCTTGCCTGCTGCCAGCACACTAAGCTCTTTCTCGCTGTCTACGGTTACGACCTTCTTGCTGGAAGAGGTAACGCTGTAGTTGCTGAAATCAATCAGTTTTCCGCGTACCGTGCTCCACTGTGCACTTGTGTACTCTTTCGCCAGTTCTACGCCTTCCGGTACGGCATATACGGTTGTTTCATTAATTTCAGATGCGGTCTTCTTAATCTCTTCGTTATTGGAGCTCTGAACAGCCACTACTTCGTATTTGCCGTCATTCCGTTTTACAAGTGCAATCTTAGCAATGCCCAGTGCCTTGCTTGTGATCTCGATATCTTCGCTGTAAGCAACCCTTGTATTTCCTGCATAGTCCGTCGCCGTCGCCTTTACGCAGAAACGATTGTTTGCCTTGTTCTGGCTGACTGCAAACTTCTTATCCACAGTGATCGTGCCGTTCTTCGCATTGATGGTTACGGCCTTGTTGCCAAAGCTGTCAGGAAGGGAAGTTTCACTTCCGTCAGAGCTGCCTGCGCCGACAAGCTCCCACTTCAGGCTCTTGGACTTAGGCGCGGTTACATATTTCTTGCCATCCCAGCTTGAGTAAACATCTTCAGGATCATTAAGGACTACCGTCACTTTTAACGTTGCCTTTGATTTGGCATCCTTCTTATAGATCTGATAGCTGGCGGGTGTAACCGTAATGTCCTCGATGCCCTTTACCACGTTGACGGTAATGGTCGCGCGGGACTTATACATCTCGTGACCGGTTGTCTGGTCAGCAGTCGCCTCTACCGTGATAGTGTGTTTGCCGAGCCAAGTATCTGTAGGTACATCCGTAACTACAATCTGTCCGGATGCATTCTGTCCGACTTCCAGTCCGGTCAGCTCATTGCCGTCATTGTCATATTTCACGCCGTCGGAAATATCGCCGCTGAGGATCTTATAGTTTACATTCTTCGCGCTCCACTTCGGGTTCGCAATCACGATCTCGCCGTTTTGACCGGTGTAAAGCGTTCCCTTAAAGCCTTTGTCCTTGGTAAGCTTTAAGTTGTTCTCGTACTTAATCTCCTTGCCGTCGATGGTAGCAAACTCTGTCGAGGTCACTTCCTTGGTGGACTCTGTACTTCCATCCGCATTGTATGTCAGTTTTGCTTTTACTTCGTAATCGCAGGCTGCACCTTCGCCCAGCTTATTGCTCTTGGCAACTACAATCTGCTTATTCTGGCTGTTGCCGCGCTTTGCAATAGGAGCAACTGTCACAGAAGACAGCAGTTTGTCGCTGAGGGTCGTGCCTGTTGCGGGCTTCGGTGTTACAGTCAGTTCATAATACAATTCACCGTTTTCAGGCTCTTCCACGCCGTCGATGCCAAGCTGTACGTTCAGTACGGTATCCGCCTGATCGCCTGCTTTCAGCGTGATTTCCTGATTCGCAATATCCTCAATGAAAGGCTTCGCCGTCACAACGATGCTCGCTTCCAGATCCGGATCATCATCCGAAGTCAGAGTGATGGTTGCGCTCTTGTATACTGCAGGTGCTGTAGCGGTAGCTGCAGTCTTTGTGATCTCTGCTGTGGTCATCGGATTTAAGGTAACCACAAGGTTCTTGCCAACGATGTCACAATCATAAATGAGACTATCCTTATCGTCGGTAGTATAAGTTATCTTACCGTCCGTATCAATGGCATACTTGGCAGTGCTGTCAACGCGCTGCTCTTTCTCTGCCTTCGCCACGCCCTCGATGGTGAGCTTGGAGGTCTTCTTGTTGACATTCAGGATGTAAGTGTCAACTACCTTGTCACCGACAACCATGTCGATGGTGATAACCTGACCTGCTACGTTGGTCTTAGCTCTGGTAAGGTCAATCTTATACTTGGTGCCATTCACGATTCTGGGCACTGATACTTCTGCGCCTGCCTCGTCCTTCACAACAGCCTTGAAGTCCTTTGCGGGAACAGGAGTGCCGCCATTGGTAAGACCTACGAGGTACTTTCCGTCGTATCTTACACTGTAAACACCATCTGCTACGCTAGGCTCTACGCCATAATCAGATGCCGCTTCTAAAGCAGTCTTCTCATAGTCTTTCTCAGCCGTCACATTGATGGTCACCTTAGCAGTTACCTCGGGAACGGTAACTTCCGCCACGCCGTCGTTCAGAGTTACAGGCGTATCCGTGCCGCCCATGTTGTAGGACACGCTCACAAGATGGCAGCCTGTAGCCGCTGTGATTGTGGTGGTCAGCTTGGAACCGTAAGGGATGGTCTCCTGTCCAAATGTATATGACTGAGGTGTCTTGCCCTCTCCCTTTTCGGTATACTCTGCACTTCCAACGGTGAAGTTAGCGCTCGCTTCATCATCAGCGCCGGGCTTCACTTCCGCAGCGAGCAGAACGCCGTCTTCCTCAACTTCAATCGAAGTCGGGTTATCCGCATCTGCGCCCACCAGCTTTGATGCAAACAGCGTTACGGTATATTTTACTTTCCCTTCGCCTGCCGCTTCTTCCTTGATGGACTTAAATCCTGTGTAGTTCTTATAATCTTTCAGTTTATAGCCTGCGTCCGCGGTTACCGAGAACTCTACCGTCTTAACGCCTGCTAATACCTTATATGCCTTAGTTGTTGTGTCGGTTTCGCTGGTGGGAACCGCCTCGACCTTACCAGTTACCGGAGTCACAACAGGGTCGGTGATATGGGTGTTCAACGGATCGCTCTCGGTACCCTTAGCGCGGGTTACCATGAAGAATTTCTCATTTGCCGCTGCGGTCTCCACAACATCCGTTTCAACAGTAACAGCCATGGCCGCTGCGATTGCAATGCTGTCTGTGCCTTCCGTCTTCGTGAACTTATAGACAGCCGGGCCGGTACCGTCAGCAGCAGCGATCGTGATATGCTTATCCGCAGTTCCCTTTACTACTTTATAATCCTCTGCGGGCGTCACGGTAACCTCAATCGCCGTAATCTCATCCTCACCGCTCGTCTTCAAAATAGACACAGCCTCGCCAGCCTTCAAGGTTGCGGAAGGATTCTTGCCGCCAAGAAGAGCCTCGATATCTGCATCGCTCGTCTTATCAGTGGTGCCCACTGTGATCTTGCTGATCTTCACGCTGGCAACGGAATCCTCATCGCAGGTATCCTTGAGGGTATAGGTCAGCGCATTTGTTGCAGTCGTGATATAATCGGTCTCTACCGTGAAAGCTGTCGTGTTTTCCTCTACGGTAAAGGAGTAAACGCCGCCTTCTGCAGCCTGGATTTCTACCTCCTTGCCATTTACCGTTCTTGTCACCTTGGTGATTGCTTTGGTGTTCTTATCAGCCTCTTTTACGGCCGCCTTAAACTGGAAGGTCTCGCCGATATAAGCTTTTTTAATTGCATCATACTTTGAGGCATTCTCCGTTGTTATCCATGCTTCCGCAGGATCTGCTTCTGCCGCGTTTGCATTCTTTTTACCTCTATATACGATGTCAACATTGGTAACAGCACCCAGTGCTGTAGTAAAATCAACCTTTTCTTCCTTTTCCACAATAATATTAATGGAGTGGAAATCTGCGAGGTCTTCCTTCTTTACCGTATAGGTGTCAACCTTAGTTGCACTCTGTCCTTCACCAACGGTTTCCTCAGCCGCTTCAATCGGTGTCTTTTCATCAGAACCGTTTGCCTGATAGGATACGTTGTATCTCGCATCGTCGCCAGCCGCAGAGCCTGCCAGCGTAAACTTCAGGTCATCGCCCTGCGCGATATCAGCAGTCGTAACGGACAGAGCCGCATCAGTCGCTGCACCGGCAGCTTCCTTCAGACTCGCATCCAGCTTGATTGCGGTTACGCCGCTCTCGCCGAACTCTGTAGTCAGTGCGTAAGCCGCTGCCGCCTCTACTGAGATGGAAGCGTCAGCCGCAAGATTTGACAGAGTGATCGTAGCGGCTCCGCCTGTAACTGCCGCATTTGTCTCGCCGTTCTTTACGCTCGTGATCTTCGCGCCGCTCTTTGCCCTAACGGTAACCACTACAGCCGCGCCCTTGGCCGCAGTCAGGGAACCGGTCTTGGTGAAGCTCTTGTCACGAGTACCGCCGATCTCAGCGTTTGCCGTGATATAAGCGCTTACGCTCTCAAAGTCCGCGATGGAAACGGTATAGGTCTCCTCATCCGCATCCACCTCTGCCCCATCCACCGTGATGGTGTCCTCCGTGTCCTCAGGCTCCTCGGGCACAGTCGGGTCTTCGGGGTCGG
>CAJUBE010000059.1 GCA_910584725.1 uncultured Lachnospiraceae bacterium
GTCGTCTCTATCAGCTCCGTCGTCCTGCCCGCCGCATTTGCCGACTCGTTGGCCAGATTTTTCACCTGCTCCGCCACGACGGCAAAGCCCTTTCCTGCCTCGCCCGCTCTCGCCGCCTCGATCGCCGCGTTCAGCGCCAGCAGGTTGGTCTGGGACGCAATGTCCTCGATCGCCTCAATAATGGTACTGATCTGCTCCGAACATCTGCCGATCTCCTGAATCGAACCCTTCAACTCCTGTAATTTCTCATTGCCCTTTGACAGTGTCATACCTGCCGCCGAAGCCATGCTCGCGGATTCTTCCGCCTCCCGCGCATTCTCCTCCATGCTCTTGGTCATCGCGTCGAAAGCCGTCATCAGCTCCGATACCTGCGCTGCCTGCAGCGTACAGTTCTCGGCCAGATCCTGCGCCGCAAACGCAAGCTGCTCCGACCCGCTGTCGATCTGCCCCGAGACATTGCGGAGAGTTCCGAGCGTTTCCCGCATCTTCTCCGCAATCTGCACAAGAGAATCTTTGATGGAGATAAACTCGCCCACATACTCCTGCCTGATGTCAACCCGATAATTGCCGTTGCCCATCTGCTCCAGCGTCTGGGTAATCTCCTGTATCATGCCTAGCAGATTTTCCTTCATAAAGGCGATGGCCGCAACCATCCTGCCGACCTCGCTCTCATCCGCTTCCAGCTCGAGCTCCACATGAAATTCGCCGCCCGCCAGCACTTCCATCTGGTCAGACACCTTCATGATTGGCTCCAAAAGCTCTTTCTCGGAAAACTTAATCGTCTTGATAAACTCTCTTACCAGATACAGGAAAGACAGTGCAAACAAAAGCTCCATCAGATACTGCAGCACTTTCATTGCCGCCTGCCTTTTGTCTTTTCTGTTCAGAATGGTAAGAATCGTATCATCCGTCTGTTTGCTGATCTGCTCTACCGAATCACCGTATTCCGCGCTGAACACACATGCCTGCGCTGCCGCCAAGTCTCCCGCCTGCACATGCGCGATCGCCTGCTCCTCCAGAGGAACAAGGTGGTTCGACATATCGGCGATCTGGTTTAAGCTTGTCCACTCACTCTCTTTGAGGTCGCACTTCTCCAGCGTCGCAAGCGCCTGCTCCCTGTTCTTGTCCTCGTTCAGCTCCTTCATATAGCCTTCATAGTAACGCTGATCCCCCGTGACAGCGTAGGATTGAATGTCATACGTCAGTGTCTTTGACGCAATCCGGTACTGATTTAACGCCACGGTCGTGTTGAGCTGCGCGCTATGTATGGCGGACATAGCCATGTTGAAAAAGATGAGCGCAAGCAGCAGCACCGCCCCAACTGCCACTGACACAAACGCCTGACGCACAAGCCTTTTCAACCGCGCCGCCTGACTCTTGTTTTCTGATACACTGTTTTCTGTTTTACCCATAATCCCTCTCCTATAACCCCTCTCTCCTGTTACTAAAACATTTGCCAAAATAACAAATAGCTTTACCAAAAGTATAGCTGAATCATTACTTATTTTCAACAAGTTATTTTCCACTTCCGGATTATTTTTGTGCACTTTGCTAATTTTTGTTTTGAACGCCGGTTTCCGTCCGTTTCCTGTATGTCTCCGCTGCCGGATCTGTCATGGGCACGACTCTTTTCCACTCTCTGGTGTCTCCCACCTTCTCCACCTCGCAGCGATTTTTGTAAAGAAATTTGGACAGCTCATAACAGTCCACCCAAATTTCGTTGTTCCCTTCTTTCTGGGACTCGTCAAAGATAAGCTGCAGTCCCCAGTGCAGATGTACGGTTTTGATATTGTTTACATTTTCCGTCGTACTGTAGCCGGTATGCCCCATGTAGCCGATCACATCCCCCGCCGTTACCACAGATCCTTCCGCAAGCCCCTCCGCATAAGGATAGTTCTGCCGCAGATGGGCATAGTAATAGTAACGTTTTTTGTCAAAGCTGCGGATGCCGATACGCCAGCCGCCGTACTGGTTCCAGCCGAGTGCTTCCACGTAACCGGATTCCACGGCGATGATGGGCGTGCCGATCAGAATGAAATATCAAATTACTATATCTTGTATCATACCTGTCGGCATAACACAAATAAATTCATTTAGGTGGATTATTTTTTTGAAATGTATTGTTTTTTTCCCTTTTTCGGTTATAATGACAATAACAAAAATTATATATTATATAATATATATATAATTAAATAATATTTATTTATATAATATTATATTTTATTACTCAAGAAAAACAAAAAAGAAGATTTTGCCGATGTATTATTTGGAGGTGATACGTATGGCAACTAAAAGTATTCTAAAAGACGTAAAAATAAGAGATAAACAACTTGCCCATACATTTGTTGCCGCTTTGAGTCAAGCGGAAAATAGTAAGTACAAACCAGCACCACTGACAAGGGAATGTAACGAACTTACGGGAGATAAAATCAAAGAATTCTTTGGTAAAAACATATGATATGGAACAAAAGTTTGTCAAAACACATTTTGTAGAAATGAATCTGTGTAATATGCTTAACCAACTGGGAGAGGATGAAACAAAAAACATTCTCTCCTCTTTTTCGTGCCCGATAAATAAAGATATTGAAAATTTTATAAAGTATAAAGCCATTGAGTTTTCAAAAAGAACTACCGCAAAAACACATTTGGTTTTCTGGGAAACCGAAGATAAAAAAAATAAGGAGTTTGTGGGCTATTATACGATTACATATAAAGTTATCACTGTTGATAGAGTTGTCTTAAGCAATACGCAAGCGAAAAAACTAAAAAATCAAGGTGTATATGACGAAGCCAAACAAGAATACACGGTTTCTGCCCCACTGATCGCCCAATTAGGTAAGAACTATTCTGCTGGAAATGATACCCTTATCTCCGGCGCCGACTTACTTCATTTAGCGGTTAATAAAATTCGTAATATCCAAAACGAAATCGGTGGAAGATTTATGTATCTTGAATGCGAAGATAACGAAAAATTATTATCATTTTATAAAGAAAATAATTTTAAAGTATTTGGAAAAAGGACACTGGACAGAGACGAAACAGATATTAACGGAGAATACTTGATACAGTTATTTGCGATGTTTTGATAGTATATTATTTCATAATCTGCTATAATCTTTACGAATCGGGCGGCTTGTGTGTCTGCCGCCCTTTTCTGTTGTGTTGGGGCTGTTTATTCAGCCCCGTTTGCTTTGTACTTTTCCTCGCCTGTTACGATGTACAAGATGTGGTTTACAATGTCCGTATCGCTCCAGCCTTTTGATCTAAGGTCTAAAATTAACCTTGCTGTTTCTGTCATGTTCATATCGTCCATCTGTTCTCCTTTCTCCCTTTCGGGTTATTATCAGATTCATTTCCCTCATCTGATAATACTATTGTAGCATATTTAAACTATCCCGTCAAGCATTTTTAAACTATTCTTTTGAGATTTTTTCATCCACACACATTTCAATAAATGCAGACAGGGACATTCCTGCCGCCTTCGCTGCCGCCTGATACTTTGCTTTCTTCCCCTTTCCTGCCATGACAGTGATTCTATCGTATTTCTCTTTTTGATATTCATTTACATAAGCAAACGCCGCTTTTTTATCCGCAAACGCCATTCCATCACCCCCTATCCAATTTCATAGTATCATCAGCGAGAAATATTTTCAAGCATTTTTAAACTTTTTTATAAATATGTATTGACAGCATATTTAAACTATGCTAATATAGACTTATCAAAGGAACGGAGGATACGGGAAATGACAAAGGCAGAAAGAGCAGCAAGAAAAGCATACAAGGAAGACCTGATTAGACAGGGAATCGACAAAGAAATCGCAGAAGTTATGGCTAAAACATTTACGGAATACAGCATTGTAAAACCTGTAGTATACAGCTTAACTTAATACAAGCGCCCGGTTGCCGGGGCGTAGAGTTCGGCAACAGCGACCGTAAGCGGCTAAAGACTTACGGGGTGAAACTCCAACATGAAAGAAACCATAAATCATATTTCAAATACAGGAGGTACAAAATTATGACAACAGGTAAGGGAACGAAAGAACACATGGTTACAGAATTACCGAACGGCTACAAGGTCAGCACTCTCAAGATCGGCAAGGCTTGGGAAACAATGGTTTTTGACAGCTTTGGTGATGAGGTTTACTGTCATGCGGAGCCTTACAAAAATGAAGCCAGGCATTGCCACGACATGGCCGTATATAAGTACATGGCGGCATAGTAACCACACCACCCGCCCGGCGGGGTTGCTCTGGAAGAAAGAATGGAGCGGCAGGATAACACCTACCGCCCGTTTCATTTCTCCCCTAAAATCCTTTCACCTTAATCGCTTTCCCGCCGTTATCCCGCGCCCAATACTTCGCTTCGCGGCTGTCCACATGTACAAATCCATTGTACTGAATAATGCCACTGATGCCGAGCGTCTGCGCATATCTGGCCACTTCCTGCGGCGTGTGTCCCTTAACGACAATGTCAAATGCCCGCCCCTGCAGATGGTAGGATGCTTTCGCACCTTTCACTTTTGCATTATGTTCCGCCGTCCTATACGCGCTGTTGATCGTAACAGGCGCGTCGAAATGGTCCCGGATCGCCTGCAGCTTGTCCCTCACAAAATCAACATCAACCAGAATCTTGTCCGATCCATCTTTACAGCGGAACTCTTTCACCTTGAAATTAGCTGACACAGCCTTGTTTCCGTCCGCCGCAAGGGAATATGTCCTGACAGCGCCGCCTGCTGCCTCTGATGCGTTTTCCTTTTCCCCTGCGAGAAACAACTTCTGTTCCTCCTTACGGCGCTTCACGAGCCCCTGCAGAACATTGCCGTTTCTGTCCTTGACATAAAGGAGAATCTTCTCCGAAACTTCCTCCTTTGTCCGTTTCCCGTTCACTGTCAGCTTGTCGATGCTGCCCGTGTTATACGCGAATGATACCATCGCATCAAACTCATTCTGCGTCCAGCGATATACGTTGTCATACTTCGCGACCAATTTTTCAAACTTTTCCAGATCGGTGCGGAGATATGCTTCCGCCTGCGCCTGTGATATCTTCTGCCCTGCCCTGACTCCTTCCGTATGTCCATAGCCGACTGTCCACTTGCCTTCCGGGCACTTGTATGAATCGAGGCGGCAGCCCTCAAACTTTTTTATCATGTCTATGCCTGTCTGGCTTGTCTTCATCCCGTTTCCTCCTACTGTCCGATCAGCTTGATATTGGTTTCTTTTGTCTGCATCTTCATGGCTTTCACGGCCGCCTCGATCAGCGTGTCAAGCTGTTCTGCGGAAATATCAATGTTCTTCTTAAGAAGCATCCCGCGGATCAGATCCACAACAATCGCCTTCCGCTCCGCCCCTGGCTTCGCGTCATAAACCTGCTGTGCCATCAGCACGGCGGCGTTAACCCAGGTCTTTACCTCTTCCAACTGCTCTGCTCCGATCTTTGCCTTGATCCAGGGCACAAGATATCTTGTCACCACAAGCACCGCCAGCATCACGATTACCTTTAAAATCTCCATTACCATATCATTCATAATCCGTTTCCTCCATTTCTTCTACCGGCTGCACCGGCGCATCTTCATCCTCTTTGTAACTTTGTCCGTCCCTTCCGAACCTGTACTTTCGCTGGTTCTCCGCTTTTGCTTTCCACACGATAAATCCTGTATGTATACCAAGCTCCCCATACGCCCACTGTGGAATATCTGCCAGCGGAGACAGGTCTGTAAGCCCAAGCACCCCTCCCAGCGCTGTGATGACCAGAATCGCCACAATAATCACGTTAACTGCACAGAAGTTATAGAAATACAGCTTGTCCGTATACCCGCGGTTTTTGATCAGCTTTTTCATTGATCCACCGCCTTCTCTAAATCACTCAGCCGGTGGTTAGCTACCTTGATCTTCTCCTCCTGCAGTTCCGTGCGCTTTTCTAACTCATATGTACGCTCGATCACATTGTTATGCTTGTCCACATGCTTCGCCAGCTCGGAAAGCTGGTACCTTATCATTTCGATTTCATTATGTATCTGGCTTGTGGATTCATTCTGGTTCGCAATGACCTCCTCCAGATGTGCAGTCAAATCTGCCTTTAAATCAGCCTGCTGCTGTTCTTTTTCCGCCGCTCTCTTGCTCTCGTCCCGTTTCCTCTGCAAATGGTTATTGATCAGACACACGATTATAGCGGCTGCCGCAGATATAATTGCCGGAATTACTGATATCATTCCCCTGTCTCCTCCTGTTTCCTCTGCCCGATCAGCCCTGCGATCTCCGTGTACTGCTCCTCCGTCAGCCTGCCGGTACCGTAGTATACGTCCGCCATGGTTGACAGTTCCTCATTGGTCTTGCTGCTGTTTGAAATCAGACTTTTCATAATTCTGTATGCCATGCCCTCACCTCCCCTCTATAACCCAAGCTGTGTCACGCTGACCTCGTACATGAGATCGGCCACAGCCTCTGTTAATTCTTCATTGCTTAATGGTTCCGCCTGTTCGGGGATGCTGTCTAAATTCGGCCACGGTTCGGTCTGACGGTAGTTGGGATCGTTTGTATAGCAGATTTCATCTGCTTTCGTATCCACCACATCAAAACGGTATATAAAGTCAGAAGCATCGAATATCATGTTGCCGTCTTTATCTACTATATAAAACCCGCTGAGGTTTTCTTTTGGCTCCTTATAATGGAGCGATACAAGCCTTTCCGATACAAAGTAGCCGTATATGTCTATTGCATCCTGTGAGCCCTTAAAAATAATTTTTTCTCCCATATGCTTCTCGCCTCCCTTAAGTTCCTGAACCATTAACATATTTATTTGCCAGTATCAGCTCCAAAACCACGATTGCCGCATATGAACCTTTCGGGATTGTCAGAATGATATCATCTGTGGAATTAGACCCATCGTCCTTTACCGTAAATCTTGCCGTTGATCCCACCGACCCAAGCTGTAACATATTCCAGACCGGCGAGCCGCCGCTCGCATCTTTACATCCTTTATTCCACGCTAAGTAAACCCTGCAGAAATCACCCGTAAGAGCGAGGTATGATGCACTACTGGACGTCGCTCCGCCTATTCCATATATCAGATAGGCGTTAGACTTGTTTAGCGTTATCTGCTTCGTCAGGGCTGTGTTCCCTGTAATGTCATTCCATACCGTATGCCGTTTTATAATTTTATAGGTTATCACATCATAGTCTCTCGTCGGCGTTACGTTAGAAAATGCTGCCGCACCGAGGTCACTCAGATACTTTCTGATCTTTCCCAGCGTGATGTCGAGAGTCTCACCGCTTGCCGGAAGCGTTCTTGACGCATAATTGGAAAAGATATTCGTCACTTTGCTCGCGTCGCCCGTGTCTCTCAATATCGTTTCCAGATCAAGCTCTTTCTTGAAACCTTCTATTTTTCCCCTGACCATGCCCTTTGCCCAATCCCTGACTGCCCTGATCATCTCTTCCGCCTGCTTCATTCCGTCCTCCTTTCCCTGCCTATATGCAGAACCCTACCACCATGCCATATTCTTCATACTGCAGCATTCCGTATATATTCCCATTTTCCCATATACATTCATAAGTTGTATCGTTGCCGCCATAGCTTTGGGGCCGTATTGATCTTGTAAAGTACGATGCTCCTTCCCCGCTCGTTCCTCTGTTCTTCTTTCTTGCGCTTCCGTATTGATCGCCATCTGTCAATGCCGGATATGGTATCCCTTCTCTTTCATCCAGTACGCTTGGACCCGATGTGCTGCTCAGGTCTCTTTCAGCTCCTGCTTCTCTTGCGGAAAACAGCCAGACATCGTCTACTGTCGTCTCAACATTATAAGCCATGTAACCATATAAACTAATTGTGGTATTTCCTATTGAATTCTTACTGACTGGCTTGATCACCGCCTTTAAGTCTTCCGGCAGAACATTGTAAAAACGTTCCCTGATGTATACCGTCCTCATTTCCGACGTTTTCCATCCGCCTTTGATCGTCTCTTCCGAAGAATGCATCTTACAGTATTGTGTAAGACTGTTTTTCGTGCCAAAGGTTATCCCTGCTTTCTTTGTCGCATCTGACGCTAGCGTATCATGGTCAAAACCGACAATCTCTAATACTACTTTCTCCCCCGTCGTCAGCTCGATCTCTTTCGTGTCGTGAAGATTAAATACTTCACCCGCTTTCCCGCTCTCTGACACACTATTGATTTCAGCCCACGATAAATCTTTTAAAGACCTGATTCTATATACCAGATTCAGTTCCAGCGGCTCTTCGTCTGTCACGATAATCTCTAACGGCTCGGGTGTCGTATGCAGTTCCATACTTTCCACCGTCAGGATATACTCCATCTCTCCAATCACTTCAAAAGAAATTCCGTCGCCGCTGTACGTCATAACCGTATCTTCCCCTGTCGCTACATTGTGCAGCGTCACGGTCTTGCCTTCCACGCTGGCACCGTCGTTCGCGCTCAGGGTCAGTGTCACAATCTTTACCCCTGCGAGTATCGCCATTGTCTCATCATAAGTGAGGGCGAGGCTGTTGATCGCAGAAACAAGGTCTTCCTTTTCTTCTGTCTCGAGTTTGTTCAGGTTGCCGATCTGTTCCTGCAGGCTCACCGCCGCATTTTCTGTAAGCTGCTCACGCAGGTTGTTGAACCAGTCGATGATCTCTTCCTGCCAGCCTTTAGTCTCGCCGAGAAGCCAGGACTCCCATCTGTTAACAAACTCCTGTGCCCACTCCGTGAAGTCTTCCGTCTCCTTCTGCTGCCAGTCGTCTGTCTGCTTTGTCTCCGCTGCCTTCCAGGCTTCGATCTCTGCTCTCTTTTCTTCCTGCCAGTCGTCTGTCTGTTTCGTTTCCTCCGTCTGCCAGGCCGCGATCTCCGCCTTCTTGTCCTCCTGCCAGTCCTGGAACCGCTTGTATGAGCTGTCGGACTTTGCCACAAACTCATTGTAGAAGGAATTGAGCTGGGCAAAAAACGGCTGTGTATCTAATTTCCAAAACGGAAATGCAACACCGCACAATTCCTTGCTCAGTCTGGTATCCGTTATGTTTGCCTGCACAATCTTAATTGCACCGGCGACCACTCTCACGTCGGCCACCACGTAATCAAGATGTTCTGAATTTCTGCGGCATTGCGGCGCCACCGGCTTATAAGAGTATTCTCCCTCTCTTACAATCGCATGGATTTCCCGCTCCGCCGTATCCAGTGTGACCGAAATTCTGTCGATCCGATCCAGAACCCCGTCTGCCGCCGTATGGTGAAAGATCATGTCCTCCATAAGTTCATACCGATAACCGTCGATCATCAGATTTCCTTTTTTCAGTGTGGTGGTCATATCATCGTTTGCCACCACCTGCAGGCTCTCCGCGATGTTCCCGCCGTCCGCAATGATTCCCGATGTGATAAACGCGCGGAAGTGTAACGCGGCGAAATAAAGTACCCATCTACTGCGGCTTTCCTGCAGATTAAATT
>CAJUBE010000060.1 GCA_910584725.1 uncultured Lachnospiraceae bacterium
ACGATAGCAGTGGCAAAAGATGAAGCCTTCTGCTTCTATTATGCTGATAATATCCGATTGCTGGAAGAATATGGTGCAAATATAACGTATTTTTCTCCGCTGCGGGATGAAAAACTGCCGGAAAGATGTCATGCCCTGTTAATTGGCGGCGGATATCCAGAATTGTACGCAGCTCAGCTTAGCGCAAATACAAGAATGCGCGAGGCAGTCAGGAATGCGGTTGAAAATGAAATGCCAGTCGTGGCAGAATGCGGTGGTTTTATGTATTTACATTCTTTTTTGAAAGATAAAGAAGGATTTTCTTATGATATGGCGGGAGTTATTCCTGCATCCTGCTATTATACCGGGAAACTGGTTCGTTTCGGCTACATAGAACTACATGAAAAGCAAAAGCATTTCCTGCCAAATGGCAGGGGGATAAAAGGACATGAATTTCATTATTACGACAGCACCTTTAATGGTGCAGACGTAATAGCAGTTAAGCCAATTACTGGAAAAGAATATGCCTGCATTATAGAAAATAAAACGCAGTGGATGGGATTTCCGCATTTGTATTATCCGTCAAATCCTGCATTTGCAAGAGTATTTATTGATAAGGCAAGGGTATATATCAAGTAATGATATAGGTAATATAGGAAAGGAAGTATGGAAAAGTGAGTATGGAAAATTCATATCGATTTTTTGAGAACAGGAACTGTAAGTATTTTCCCTGTCACAAGGGATTGGGAAACTTAAATTGCCTGTTTTGCTATTGCCCGCTATATTTAAGGGATAATTGTCCGGGGAATCCTGCATATATAGAAAAGGATGGGAGAAAGATAAAAGACTGTACAAACTGTACCTTTCCCCATCAGCCTGAAAATTATGATGCGGTAATTCAGATATTGAAAAGGTAAGAGCGCATTTTGATAACAGCGTATGAGAATGTACGAAAGCGCACAAAGAAAAGCAACAGTGGATTGTCAGACAATCGAAGGTGTATCGTGATGAAGTAAGAGCTTTTAAACGATGCACCTTTTTAGATTCAATTATGAGGGAGTGTATGCTTGGTTATCCAGATTTTAGGGAAGGACGGCAATACGGATTTATGATTGTGTTCGGTATTTGGGGTGAAAGTAATTAGATTTTGCTAAAAATTTACAAACACACTTGACAATATTTCTCTGATGCGGCGGCAAGCGACGGCGAGTTTAACTCCGCTTTCCTTGGCGGTCAGAATCCGTATGGCTATTTTGCAGACAGTCTTTCCAACATCAAGATGGCTCCGTTATCCTCCTATGACCAAGGTTGTGTAGAGCTGATTCAGAATGCGTTTGGCGATTATTTACAGGGACAGATTGATTACGACACAGCAAAGGCTAATTTCGAGACAGCTATCAAGGAGCGTTATCCTGAGATTTCAGAAATTCAGTGGCCGTAATTTTTAAAGTGATTCGGAATGCGGTGTACTTGTTACACCGCATTCTCAATACAAGAAAGGGGTGCTGTTCGTGCAAAAAAAAACGTAAATTGGTCAATTACGCAAAATGGGGATATATTTTTATTCTGCCTTTTTTCGCAAGCTTTTTTATTTTTTCGCTCATACCATTGGTAGATACTATCAGGTACAGCTTTTATGAATATTATCGTTCGGGGATTAAAGAAATCGGTCCCCATTTTATCGGGATGGCAAATTATGCGAGCCTGATTCAGTCCGACATGTTGAAATACGCAGGAAATATGTTGATTTTGTGGTTGATTGGTTTTATTCCGCAGATTGTAATCGCGCTGACACTTGCTTCGTGGTTTGTGGATGTGCGGATGAAGATCCGCTGCCCACAGTTTTTCAAGGTAGTCATTTATCTGCCGAACCTGATTATGGCAAGTGCGTTTGCAATGCTGTTTTTTACTTTGTTTTCCAAGACGGGTCCGGTCAATTCCATATTGATGTCGCTTGGGGTGATAAGCGAGGTCATTGATTTTATGCGCACCGCATTTGGCGTAAGGTCTTTGGTCGGAACTATGAATTTTCTGATGTGGTTTGGTAATACGACGATTATGCTGATGGCGGCGATCATGGGTATCAGCCCTGATATTTTTGAGGCGTCGGAAATAGACGGATGCAACAGTACGCAGAGATTTTTCCGCATCACGCTTCCCTTGATCCGTCCGATTCTTGCTTATACATTGATAACATCCATTATCGGCGGTCTGCAGATGTTTGATGTGCCTCAGATTTTGACGAACGGACAGGGAAATCCTGACCGCACATCCATGACGCTGATCATGTTCCTCAACAGCCATTTGAGAAGCAAGAACTATGGCATGGCGGGTGCGCTTTCGGTTTATCTGTTCATCGTCAGCGGCATTTTATGCTTTATCGTATACAAAATAACAAATGACGATGACCCGGATGGCTCCAAGGCAGCTGCCAGAGCAAAGAAAAAGAGAGGAGAGCGATAGAGTATGAGTTCAAAATCATTTAACCGTCTGCGCACAGTTTTCGCGCATGTGCTGTTGATATTTCTGTCCTTATTGTGCTTGTTTTTCTTCTATATCCTGATTATAAACGCGACGCATTCCCATGCGGAACTGCAAAAAGGCTTTTATGCGCTGCCCGGAACCAGCTTTTTGAAGAATTTTAACAGTGTTGCAAATAACGGGGAATTTCCCATGATGCGGGGCGTTTTAAACAGTCTGATTGTCTCCGGCTCCTGCGCGGCGATCTGCACGTATTTTTCCGCGCTGACCGCATACGGGATCTACGCTTACGATTTCAAGCTCAAGAAGGTGGCGTTTACCTTTATTATGATGATTCTTGTCATGCCCACGCAGGTTACCGCAATGGGGTTCCTGCGACTGATTACAAAGATGGGCATGTACGATTCCCTCCTTCCGCTGATCATTCCGTCGATCGCATCGCCTGCCGTATTCTATTTTATGTACAGCTATCTGGAATCCTCGCTTCCGCTTTCGCTGGTAGAAGCGGCAAGGATTGACGGCTCGTGGGAATTTCGGACATTTAACCAGATCGTTCTTCCCATTATGAAACCGGCAATGGCGGTACAGGCGATATTTACTTTTGTAGGTTCATGGAACAATTACTTCGTTCCCGCGCTTGTAATTCAGTCTAAAGATAAGATGACAGTGCCGATTTTGATTGCGCTCCTTCGAGGCGCCGATTATATGAACCGCGATATGGGGAAAATATACATGATGATCCTAGTGGCAATCGTGCCGATCATTCTGGTTTATCTGCTTTTGTCCAAGTATATCATCGCGGGCGTGACGCTCGGCGGCGTAAAAGGATAATTTTGTGTGACGGGTTAATATAAAGGGATGCTAATTTTTGCAGGGAAAGTAAACGTCAGGTAACAAATGTTGCCTGACGCTTTTTTTATGGAAAAACTATTGTAAAATGGGAAAGGGGCAGGTGAGGAAAGTATGGTGGAAGATACATTGCATTTGGATATTTTCAGAGTGAATGAGGAAAAAGCGAACAGGTACACAGCTTTTTGCACTTTCGTTGCGGCAGTGGTTGCCGTGCTGATGTGGGTACTTAATCTGTGCGGTTTTTTTATCGTAGATCAGCACCTTATGAATGTTGCCATGCCTGCCGGTGTGGCGTTGTTTTTGCTGCCCTCTCTGCTTGTGAGGATATGGAACGGGGATACGAGGCTGTTAAAGTATGCCATGATGTGCTGCTTTATGATTGGGATAGCTATTTTAAATTCTGCGCTGACGATTCAGCTTGTGCTTGCGTGGTCTTGTCCGGTGGTTCTTTCCTGTCACTATTATTCCCCCAGATTTACGCATTTTACCTTGACGGGAGCGCTGCTCGGTATGCTTTGCGCCACCTATGTCGGACTGTACTGTGGCGTATGGGACGCCAATATGATGCGGTCTGTGGAGATGCCGGGAGACGCCGCGTTTCGGGCGGAGTTCATCAGGGAAGCGACAGCGGCGGGAGATAATCTGCTCCTGCGGGTTTTTAATTTTTACTATATTCCCCGCGCCGCTATCGTAATTGTGGTGTATCTGATCAGCATTACGCTGTCCAGGCGGACGCATGGCCTTTTGAAAAAGCAGGAGGAAGACAATCGGGAGAAGGAGCGGATCGGCGCGGAATTGAATGTGGCTACGCAGATTCAGGCATCCATGCTTCCCTGTATCTTTCCGGCTTTCCCGGAGTATAAAGAGTTTGATATTTATGCGTCCATGAATCCGGCCAAGGAGGTGGGAGGCGATTTTTACGACTTTTTTCTTGTGGATGCGGATCATTTGGCGCTTGTAATAGCGGACGTGTCAGGCAAGGGTGTACCGGCGGCTCTGTTTATGATGATTACCAAAACGCTGATAAAGAATGCGGCGCAGTCTGGACTTTCTGCCGGGGCAGCGCTGGAAACGGTGAATAACCAGCTTTTGGAAAACAATGAGGCGGGGATGTTTGTCACGGTATGGCTGGGAATTTATGAGATTTCTACGGGCAGGCTGACCGCTGCCAACGCGGGGCATGAGTATCCGGCTCTCAAACGGGCGGACGGTAAATTTATCCTGTTTAAAGATAAGCATGGCTTTGTGATGGCGGGTATGGAGGATGTGAAATACCGGGAGTATGAACTGGAGCTTCACCCGGGGGATACGCTGTTTGTGTATACGGATGGCGTGGCGGAGGCCACAGACGCGAACGATCGGCTTTATGGAACGGAGCGAATGCTGGATGCTCTGAACAGAAAGGAAAACGCCGGTTCCAAAGAACTGCTTCTGGAGGTAAAAGCAGATATCGACCGGTTTGTGGGAGAGGCGGAGCAGTTTGACGATATCACGATGCTGGCACTGAATATCAAGAGCTGACAGAGTGTGAACATAGCGGAGGGGAGGGCCGAATAAAAAATAATAGTGGAAGAGGAAGCAAGGTTATGATATACTCGGATATATCATGGTCTGGCTTTTTTGTGCTATAAAAAATTCCTGAAAACGACAGGGAATACCGGCATAATTGCGACGACTCATGAATGGAAAAACGTGTATGGGGAAGGGCGCGGCACATTTTTTCAAACAGGAGGAATAAGGGTTATGGGAGAAAACAAAAAGAGAAGTCTGACTGCGCTTGACGAGTACATCAATAAGGTGTATGTGCTGGTTCTGCTGCTGATACCGGGAGCCTGTCAGTGCGCTGGTATTATGTACACGTTTATGAAGATTATGGGGTGGCTTCCGCCCGTCTCATGGACTGCGCTGCTTATTTTTGACATGACCTGTCTGATTTATCTGGGAATCGGTATCTATTTTGTCAGGACAGGATTTGAGGACGGTGTGGTGAAAGCATCCAGCCTGAAAGGCGGAAAGATTTTTGTGGCTGTGATTATGCTCATTCAGTGGAACTTTATCCAGTACATGGTTCCCGCCACGGACTTTTGGGGCTTTGCCTTTTTCTTTGTAGTGCTTACCACCTTTTTCCTTGATTATAAACTGGTTGCCGTTACATCGGCAGAGATTGTGGTCTCTCTGGTAATTGCGTGGTTTGTAAGGGCGCAGACGCTTTTGTCGGCCAGGGGTGAGATGTTTATTGCGAACATAGCTGACAGAGGCGTTTGTCTGAGTCTGTCCCTCCCCACTACGGTGCTGTTGACATATCTGATTAACCGCTTTCTTGTGAACGCAAAAAAGGACGAGATGGAGCGCAACAATGAGAAGGTGAAAAATGTGCTCGATTCCGTGCAGTCTCTTTCGGAAAACCTATTGAGCGCGGGGCAGGCCCTCTCGCAGATTTCGGAAAACGAGAGCGCTTCCGTGGAAGAACTGTCAGCCACCAGTGAGCAGCTTCTTGCGAGCAGCAACAGGCTGGACGGGAAGACCAGAGAAAGTATGGATAATCTGAATGAATTGGACGAATGGAAAAATGTCGTTGCGGATAATGTGGAGAAGGTAGAGCAGACTTCCAACGATTTGTTAGACAAGACGAGGGAGAATGAAAAGCGGCTTGCGGAATTAAAAGAAATTAACAGTGATGTGTCCAAGTCCATGGCGGCCACGACGGATGTGGCGCAGAAGCTGTCGAAGGCGGTGGAGCAGATCGGCATGACGTTAAATCTGATCAGCGATATTTCCTCGTCCACGAATCTGCTGGCTTTGAATGCCTCCATCGAGGCGGCCAGAGCGGGAGAGGCGGGCAAAGGCTTTGCCGTGGTTGCGCAGGAGGTCGGCAATCTGGCGAACAGCACGCAGGAATCTCTGGAAGAGGTGTCGAAGGTCATACAGACCGTGCAGAACAATGTGAAAGAGATAACCATGTATGTCAACGATAATTCCCAAAAGCTGGAGAGACAGAATGAGTACTTTACCAATGTATATGCGGGTATACAGGATATGACGCTGCTTCTCGGCGTTGCGGCGGATGCAGTGAGCGCTATGGGAGAGGCGCATCATAAACAGGCGATGGTGATCCAGAGTACCGTCACCATCAACAAAGAGATTGCCGACGACATCAGCAACGAGAACACCCAGTTCCAGTCCATTAACGCTATGGTGGAGAGCAACGTGAATGATATCGCGGAAATGACCAACCAGATTACTACCATTAACGGGATGGTGGATGAGATCAATAACCTTTTGAAGAGGGAAGAATGATACATATCATACCGCGCATGAAATTTATCATCCAAACAGGAAAGAGTCCGGAGGAAGTGCAGGCGCTTTTGCGGTCTGCCACTGATACGCAGAACAAATGGCTGATTGTTCCGGGGGATAAGGCATTTATCGGGAAAGTCGGTGAAACGGATTTTAAGTTTCTGCCAAGGCTTGGAGAAGTTCTTTTTGCGGGTATTGTCATGCACGTGAAGGATTCTTTTCTGCCAGTGATCACCGGGCAGATACAGGGGCAGGGAAGCGGGACGACAGTGATTGTCCGTATGCGTTTATTATGGTTTGTGTTTGCCTTTTTATGCGTATGGTTCGGTATAACGGGGATGGTTTTTCTGGCTGGTCTGCTCGCAGTAATCTCGGGTCAGCCGGATGGCTGGGGGATTACGGCGTCGGCAGCCGGGTTTATCCTTGTCGGGCAGCTTCTTGTGAGAGGCGGTTTTTACATTCCGGCGAAGAGTGCGAAACGGAAATTGGAAGATCTGCTGGGGGATGTGTGATGGGTAAATTTCCTTATCTTAAGAAGTTCCGCATTTATACCGATAAGCTGCCGGAGGAGGTACACAATCTCCTGCAGGGGGAAACGGCGACCTGGGGAATCGCGCACTATCCTTTGGGAGACGGCGCGTTTGTCGGGGAGGTCGGTACGTCGGATTTCAAGGTAGTGCCAAGACCGTCATGGTTCCACAGGACTTACTCTATGGCGGTGCTGGAGGGCAGTATAAGGACAGAGGACGGAGAGACGGTGGTGGATGTGAACATGCGTTTTCCGTGGCAGGTGTATCTGCTTTTTCCCTTATATTTTCTGATGGGAATAGGTTTTGTGATTGTGGAAGGACCGTTTCCGCCGTTTATCTATAAACTGGTATTTGGTTTTATGTGCTTTGTGGAATTGTGCTTCTGGATTTATGCAAGGGTCGGTTTCTATTTTGCGACCAGAGGGGTAGATGAGGAACTGGAAGAACTGCTGGATGGAGTGGTGGATGATGAATAGGACGAGGATATCTGCTGAGATCAGAGAAATGCTGTATGCAGAAAAGGATATTGCTTACCGGGATTTTCAGGCGAAGCTGATACCGACGATCGACAAAGAAACCGTGATTGGCGTGCGCACGCCCGCGCTTCGGAAGATGGCGAAGCAATTTGCGAAGCGGGAGGACATCCCTGCATTTCTGGAGGCGCTTCCCCACAAGTATTTTGAGGAAAACCAGCTTCACGCGTTTATCATAGCGGAGAGGAAAGATTTTGCACAGTGCATGGAGGAGCTTACCGCATTTTTGCCCTATGTGGATAACTGGGCGACCTGCGACCAGATGTCCCCGAAGGTGTTAAAAAAGCACCGGCAGGAGCTGATGCCTTACATCAGGGAGTGGATTGCCTCCGACGAAACGTATACGGTACGGTTTGGCATTGGGATGCTGATGGAGCATTTTCTGGATGAGGATTTTGATAAGACATACCCCGAGATGATTTCAAAAATCCGCTCGGAGGAGTACTATGTCAATATGATGATCGCGTGGTATTTTGCCACGGCGCTGGCGAAGCAGTATGAGGCGATTCTGCCTTATATCGAGGAAAAGAGACTGGAGACCTGGACGCACAATAAGGCGATCCAGAAGGCGGTGGAGAGCTATCGGATTACGCCGGAACAGAAAGGGTATCTGAGGGGATTAAAGGTTTCGCGGTAGAAATAGAGTGAAAAGAACTTCTAAAACTCAGCAGCAGAGGCTGCTTCGCTAAGAAGTTCTAGGAGTTGCTTCGCAACTCCGTTTCACTCAGGAGAATGCCTAAAATACGGCATTCTCCGCACTGATTTGAGTCACAGCAGAGCTGTGACATGGCGGTTAGTACGGGAATAAGGAAGAAAGGGCTTTTGATGAGGAGATCACCGGAAGTCTTTTTTTGTTTGAGGTGAAATGCTATATTGTATAAAAAAATCGCAGAATGTTCTCTTCTGCGAAACAATCGGCAACCGCTTTGATTTATTGAAAA
>CAJUBE010000061.1 GCA_910584725.1 uncultured Lachnospiraceae bacterium
GTATGCGACAACTATGACTTAAAGACAAGAGCTTATGTGGCGGTGCTCGACATTCCGGCGATTCTGCCGTTTGCGACCTTCGACCGCAAATATGAGGGCATTGCGAAATACCCGGCGGTTCTCCGGGATATCAGCATGGTTGTGCCGAAAACCGTGATGGCTGGTCAGATCGAGGCTGTCATCGCACAGCGCGGCGGAAAGATTCTGGAAGATTACCAGCTCTTTGATATTTATGAGGGCAGCCAGATCAAGGAGGGATTCAAGTCCATGGCTTACTCCATCACCTTCCGCGCCAAGGACAGGACGCTTGAGGAGGCGGATGTGACAAGCGCCATGAAGAAGATTCTGAACGGGCTTGAGGGCATGGGAATTGAACTGAGAAGTTAAAGAATTGCTGGCATCCGAAGGAATGAATGATTGTATCTTTTATGGGAATTTTTATTGTCATTGCAGGATTTCCGGGAATGTGGTTTTGTCTTTGGCAAGAGGCTGATATATGGATTAATTTCAAATGGTGGAGAAAATAGTTAGAGAAAAGACAGATTTTGGAAGTAAAAGGTACTGCGATGTGATAGAATAGAGATAATTATGCAGTACATGTCTGCGTATTTGCGGCGCGGACTGCCAGAAAGCCGAAAAGAGAGGAGTGGTAAATTTGGAGCAGAAAAACACATGGGAAACTTATGATGAGAAACAGCTTAAAGAAGTGGACGCTTTTGCCAGAGAGTATATGGACTTTCTGGACAGAGGAAAGACCGAGCGGGAGTGCATCGACCAGATCGTAAATACGCTGGATGAGGCGGGCTATCAGGAACTGGAGGCGTTGGTGAAGGATGGCAAAAAGCTGAAAGCCGGGGACAAGGTGTATTCCGTATGGATGAATAAATCCATTGTGATGTTTCAGATTGGTAAGGAGAAGATGGAGGACGGCATCAATATTCTCGGGGCGCACATCGACTCTCCCCGTCTGGACGTGAAACAGAATCCTCTCTATGAGGACGGCGGTTTCGCCTATCTGGACACCCATTATTACGGCGGCGTGAAAAAGTACCAGTGGGTGACGATTCCCCTTTCCATTCACGGCGTGGTTGTGAAGAAGGATGGCAGTACCGTGGAGATCAATGTGGGGGAGAACGAGGACGATCCCGTTTTCTTCGTGTCCGACCTGCTGATCCATCTTGCACATGAGCAGCTCGAGAAAAAAGCAGATAAGGTGATCGAGGGCGAGGCGCTTGACATTGTCATCGGCAACAAGCCGCTCGTGATTGACAAGAAGAAAAAGAAAGACGACGAGGAGGACAGCGCGCCGAAGGACGCTGTGAAGAAGGGAATCCTTGAAATTTTAAAGAGAGATTACGATTTTGAGGAGGAGGACTTTATCTCCGCGGAGCTTGAAGTGGTGCCCGCCGGGAAGGCGAGGGAGGCAGGCTTCGACCGGAGCATGATTCTTTCCTACGGACAGGATGACCGCGTGTGCGCGTTCTCTTCCTTGAAAGCGATGCTGGAGATCGGGCAGACCGCCAGAACGGCATGCTGTATTCTTGTGGATAAAGAGGAGATCGGCAGCGTAGGCGCGACCGGTATGCAGTCTAAATTCTTTGAGAACGCGGTGGCGGAGGTGATGAACCTTCTCGGCGAGTACAGTGAGCTTGGTCTGCGCAGATGCCTTGCGCGCTCCTGTATGCTTTCCTCCGACGTGAGCAGCGCCTATGATCCGGCATACGCGTCCAGCTTTGATAAGAAGAACGTGGCTTACCTTGGCGGCGGCATGGTGTTTAACAAGTTTACGGGCAGGGGCGGCAAGTCCGGCTCCAACGATGCCAACGCGGAGTATCTCGGTCATATCCGTGCGATCTTTGAGAAGGAGAAGGTGAATTTCCAGACGGCGGAGCTTGGCAAGGTGGACCTTGGCGGCGGCGGTACGATCGCTTATATCCTTGCGCTCTACGGCATGAACGTGATTGACAGCGGCGTGGCGGTACTCAATATGCACGCGCCATGGGAGGCGACAAGCAAGGCGGATGTGTACGAGACGAAGCGCGGGTATGTGGCTTTCTTGGAGAATGCAAGTTTATGACAACATTAAAGAAATCCGATTTTTATTTTGATCTGCCGCAGGAGTTGATCGCGCAGGATCCTTTGGAGGACCGTTCCGCGTCCAGACTCCTTGTGCTGAACCGGCAGACGGGTGCGGTGGAGCATCACCATTTTAAAGAGATTACCAACTATTTAAGACCAGGCGATTGTCTGGTCTTAAATAACACCAAGGTGATTCCGGCAAGGCTTTTGGGCGTGAAGGAGGACACGGGGGCGGCCATCGAGGTCCTGCTTTTAAAGCGGCGGGACAGCGACGTCTGGGAAACTCTCGTAAAACCCGGGAAAAAGGCGAGACCCGGCGCAAAGATTGTCTTTGGGGACGGGTGCCTGCGGGCGGAAGTGCTTGAGGTGGTGGAGGAGGGAAACCGACTGATCCGCTTTGACTATGAGGGGATTTTTGAGGAGGTGCTTGACCGACTCGGTGAAATGCCTCTGCCGCCTTATATCACACATAAATTGCAGGATAAGAACCGTTACCAGACCGTGTACGCGAGATACGAGGGCTCTGCGGCGGCGCCGACGGCGGGACTTCACTTTACCGAAGAATTACTTGCACAGATCGAGAAGATGGGCGTACACATTGCCTATGTGACCCTCCATGTGGGGCTGGGCACCTTCCGTCCCGTGAAAGCGGACAACCTATCAGAACACCATATGCATTCCGAACATTATGAGGTGACGCCGGAGACGGCGGATCTGATCAATCGCACGAAGGAGAGCGGCGGGCGGGTGATCTGCGTGGGGACGACAAGCTGCCGCACGGTGGAGAGCGCGGCGGACGAAAACGGCCGGGTGCAGCCGGGATGCGGCGACACGGAAATCTTTATTTACCCGGGATACCGCTTCAAGGTGCTGGACTGTCTGATCACGAATTTCCACCTGCCAGAGTCCACGCTGGTGATGCTTGTCTCCGCGCTTGCGGGCAGGGAGAATGTGCTGGCGGCGTACCGGGAGGCGGTGGAGGAGAGGTATCGGTTTTTCTCTTTCGGGGATGCGATGCTTGTGATTTGATATCGTATTCGGTCATCTAAGGTTCCAAAGGCGCGTCCCTTTTTATGAATTATGATAAAATTGATAACAGGAATTTGAGCAACGGTGAACTGGCGAAACAATCGTCAAGTCGCCGTTTTGCTATTTAAAAAAGATTTCAAAAAAGTTTGTAAGATTTCTTCCTTATATGAAGTCTTATTGTTGAAGGAGGTGAAAGCGGGATGGAGTTTGAACAGATATACAACGCCTATTTTAAATCGGTATACCGCTATATCTGGAAGCTTTCAGGGGACGAGCATATAGCGGAGGAAATTACAAGCGAAACGTTTCTGAAGGCAATGAAGTCCATTGGAGATTTTCGCGGCGACTGCGATCTGCGGGTGTGGATCTGCCAGATCGCGAAAAACACGTACTACTCCCATCTGAAAAAAAGTCACAGGGCGGTATGTGTGGATGAAACAGAATTGCAAAGCATAGCGGATCCAAACGCTTTCGTCGAAGAACAGATCGGCAGACGGGATGAAGCGCAGCAGATACGGAAAATCCTGCATACGATGCCGGATCCCTATAAGGAAGTGTTTATGTGGCGTGTGTTTGGAGAATTGTCCTTTAAAGAAATAGGCGCGCTGTACAGCAAGACAGATAACTGGGCTTGTGTTACCTACCATCGGGCAAGAAAAATGATGCAGGACAGATTGGAGGAAATCGATGATGAAAAAAGAGTGTAGTGTTGTTCGTGACGTGCTGCCACTGTACCTTGAAAATATGGTAAGTGAAGGAACAAAGGTATTTGTGGAGGAACACCTTGAGGATTGCGCCGACTGTGCCGCAGAACTGGAACGTCTCAGATCGGGCAGGCAGATTGATGTGACAGAAACACCGCAAAGAGAACGTGACGCAGAGGCAATAAAGGCGGTTAAAAAGAAAATCGCCAGAAGAATTTTGAAAGCGGTGGCTGCCGTATGTCTCGTGTTTGCGGTCCTGTTTAGTGCGGTATTGCTTTATACGGGAATCAGCTACCCGGTGACGAAAGACAGTATCTGCCTGTCAACAAAAACAGAGGACGGATATACTTATATTATTTTAGAAACAAAAGCCGGAAAATCACTTTATTTTGATGGGAAAAGCGAAGATATTTTGAACGACCGCAATGAAGTGTGTGGGAAAAGGATCACGTTATATCATTTACAGTATCATAATAATTTTTCAAAAGAAAGAGGCGGCTCCATGAGCTGGGGATGCCCTGAAAACAACTATTTGGAAGTGGTTGTTGAATTGGAAAATGACACGCTGCAAATATCGAATCGGGAATAGGGAAGATGGGGTGAACATCTATCCCGCGGGAAAGGCAGCGAAGCTAAATCCGATGGAAGCACTGAGACATGAGTGAAGTCTGGAAGATATTTTGGTTAAATTTAACCGAAATATCTATATATATGATTTTTTACTGGATCCGGATTCTATGGAGAGGTAAGATACAATCATTCCTTCGCCGTATCCAGCACCGCAAGCCCGTGCTCGAGCAGCATTTCATTGGCATCCATAATCGTCATATTTCTCTGCACGGCAAAGAGAAGCAGCGCGTCTCGCGCGTCTCGGGCGTACAATTCCCGGCAGCCGGACAGTTTCAGCATTTTCTGTGTTTCCTCCTCGGACAGACGCAGCCCGAAGGCGAGGGCAATCAGTTTATCCCGGGAGGGAATTTTATCTCCGGCAAAAATCCGATACACGTAAGCGCGGCCTAAGAGCGAGCCGCGTATCACGTCCGCACGCTTGAGGTTCTTTTGGGATAACAGCGTGTGCAGATGCGCAGACAGACTTTCTGTCAGCAGATGTTCTCTGTTGCTGTCCAGATAATCTTCTATATTTGTTGCATTCTGAATTTCATGTCGTAATTCATCTGTCGATCTTTCACTCATTCTTCCGTACAGTCCTTCTTGTATTTTTCCGTTACTTTTCACACCCAATGTCAGTTAGTTGTGTATTGGAATCATTGTAACACATGGCAGGCTTTTTTCATACCTGCTTATTTGCTGCCTGCCGATGCTGCTTCTGGTTTTACAAAGAACTCCCACAGTTGCCACGCCCGCCATAAACAGGTATAATACTCTCATGGGGGAAGGAAAATATGGAAAGAACAGAGATAGTCTTGTCGGAGCCGGGAAAGGCGAAGAGGGTATATTATGAGTGGATACGTCTGATTGCCTGCTTTTTTGTTATATTTAATCACCTGAAAGGCTATAGGCTGTTTATGAACGCTTCTGGTGTGAAACAAATGTTTTACATGAGCCTGTCAGTTATTACCAAAATCAATGTACCACTGTTTTTCATGGTTTCCGGCGCTTTGCTCTTAGAAAAGCAAGAGGATATTTTAACGGTTTTGAAAAAAAGAATCAGCAGGATTGGTATGGTGATCCTGCTTTTTTCGTTTGGTATTTACGCGGAGTGCCGGGTTTATGCGCTTGCGCAGGGAAGGGACTACGAGTTTACATGGGAACGCTTTCTATATGGGGTGATTGCAAAAAATTTGGATGAGACGGGAGCTTACTGGTATCTTTATGCCTATCTTGGATTTCTCTGCCTGCTTCCTCTTATGCAGAAAATGGCGAAACAGATGAGCCGCAGCGACTTTTATACGCTGCTTGTACTGCATTTCGCACTTTGGTCGGTGATTCCCATTTGCAATCTTTGCCTGCGTCTGGCGGGGCGTGAATGTTTTTCCCTGGCGGGGGAGTTTTCTGTCCCGCTTGCCACGACAGCGGCATTTTTTTATCCGCTTACAGGTTATTATATAGACCATAAAATAGAGATCGGGGCGGTTCCCAAAAGAAAATGGATGGGACTTTGCGCGGCAGCGGCTGCAGGAATCAGTCTGTCCTGTTTTTGTGTATATTTGGATGGCACGGCGGACGAAACGTTTCTCTCTCTGTTTGATTATCTGCTCGCCATAACGGTTTTTTTGTTTGTCAAATATATGACAACTGTCAGCATACCGGTATTGTCATCCGGAAAAATTGCGGGGGGGGGGTTGCTTTATAGGCTCTCTTACGTTTGGTATTTATCTGCTGGATCACTATTTTAAACTGGTTTTGTATGAAGGCTATGAAGCCTTTTCGGAGAGATTTATGCCGTCTATTTTTGCCTCCTTTGGATGGTGCATAGTCAGTATGTTTCTGGGAGGAATGGTGACCTGGATTTTGAAAAAGATGCCACTGTTTCGGAAATTACTGTGACAGGCGTACCTGAGCCCGTGCCTCAGGATTCCTAACTGCTTTTCGCAGATGCGCGCGGGGAATGCCAAAAATTTCTCAAAAGCCGGAATATCTACCCGTGGTAGACCAAAAGAAAAAGGGTTCTGCTTATAATCATAAGCGGAAGCCTTTTTAGGTTGAAACGGGGAGAAAATGAAAATGCAGATGACAAAAGAGGAGAGCGACAGAATCAGAATCGTTAAATGTATCGCGATTGTTTTGGTGGTGTTTTTACATGCCTATACGACGGAAGTCGGTTTTGCAGACGGCAGTCAGACGGCGGCGCTTCCGGATTGGCTGATGCTGTTGGAAACCGGTGTGTCGCAGATTCTTGCAAGGTGCGGCGTGCCGATTTTTTTCCTGCTCTCTGCCGTTTTATTGTTCCGTGCGGAGCATACCTATAAAATAGTGATTGCAAAAAAGGTAAGGACGCTGCTTGGGCCGTACTTATTCTGGAATACGTTTTGGATTGTCGTATTTCTCATGTTGCAGAGCCTGCCGTTTACAGCCGCTTATTTTTCGGGAAATCATACGCCGATTTTACAATGTTCTGTGCGGGAATGGCTTGGACTATATGGTATCGGACAGGAATATCCGCAGTGCTATCCGTTATGGTTTATGCGGGATTTGATGGCGGTGGTTCTGCTCTTTCCATTGATTGGGAAAATGGCGGACAAAAGTCCGGAAACGGCGCTGGGTATAGGGACATGGCTGGTGATTCTTCCTTTTTCTTTTTTCGGGAAAACAGCGCTTGGCTGGTTTTTGGTCGGAGCGGCTGTAGTGAAAAAGAAAATGACCATTCTGTTTTTTGACAGGTATGCTATGGGAAAAATCGCAGTCCTGTATTTCGGATGCGTGGCTGCGGCATTGTGTTTGGACAATCCGACGCTCAGAAATATTTTCCTGTTACCGGGCATTGTGTTTTGGCTGCGGCTGTCAAAAGAAATCTATGAGCGAAAGAAGCTGAGGCGGATTTTCCTAAGGCTGTCGGAGTGGGTTTTTATCGTATATGTGCTGCACGAGATGACGCTGTCTTCGCTGCGCAAGATATGTTTTCGCCTGTTTCCGGCAACCCCGCTGTTTTGGCTTCTGGAATATCTGCTGCTTCCGATTGTGGTCATGACAGGCTGTGTTCTGGCGGGTATGGTATGGAAAAGGATGATGCCGGGACTGTATCAGTTTTCAACGGGGGAACGCTGAGTCTAGAGTGAAAAGAACTTCTAAAACTCAGCAGCAGAGGCTGCTTCGTTAAGAAGTTCTATGTTTCACTCAGGAGAATGCC
>CAJUBE010000062.1 GCA_910584725.1 uncultured Lachnospiraceae bacterium
TTTCGCAGAAGAGAACATTCTGCGAAATTATAACCAGGCTATTCAAGCGCCCCGGAAGGATATATGGATAACGTACAGGAGGAAACGACAAGGAAAAATAAGCGGGAGACAGCCTGCAGGACGGTTCACCAATATAACAAAGAGCCGATTCCTGGGGAGGACATGAAAAAACTTCGGGAAATTGCCGAGGATTACCGAAGAGTAAAGAATTATGTATATGCCCGCTATGGCGGGATCGGGAGCCTTTCCAAACTGTATCCGGGCTATACCGTGCAGAACGAGATGACGGCGAGCAGTCTGCGGTCAGAGTTAGATCTGCCGTCAGTATACTTTTACCGCGCCGTTTTTGATGCGCTTGGCGATATCAAAAGCCAGTGGGCGGCGACGAAGGCGAAGCTTGCAAAATTGGTAGGACAGAATGAAAATTTTACTGCACAGGAGAAACATTATCTCAGGTTTTTACTAAAGTCAAGCAATGCTTTTGAAGCGATATTAAATAAAAAATCAATTCAGCTGCCGCAGGAAATGCAGTGGAAGTACAAAGAACTTTCCAATGAAGTGAATACAGAAAAGCTGCACAGATATCTTTGCAGGCAGGTCAGAAAATATCATCAAAGAGAGTTGGTTACTAATCGGGCAGACGGATTTTATCTGACAGAACGGGCATACCGGTATGGTATGGATCAGGCCGACGATGCGGGGAGAAAACCAAAATACGGGATTTTCATTGCCACAAAGGAAAAGAGAAGACGCGTATTTATACCACTCACAGATGAAAACAGTTATCAGAAGCAGATTTATTTAAAGTTGATACCGGAGGAGAGCGGTGTTGACATCAGCATTCCTCTTGCAATAAAAGTCAGGATGCATCGGGATTATACCAATGAGATTGGTCTTTCGGCAGGAATGCGGTGCATGTTTACTACCCAGGATGGAACAGTTTACGGGAAACATTTTTGGGAAATACAAGAAGAGCTGGCGCAATATATGCGGGCGTCTGCAGAAACCTATCGCAGAGAAAAGGCGAACAATGCAGGGAGGAGAAAATACAGGGCGCAAAAAGCGAGACTGGATGCCAAACTGGAAACTTACATTAATCAGGAATTAAACCGCATGATTGATCAGGAGAAGCCGAAGGTGATCTATTTGCCGAAGCTGCCGGGGAACAGCCGGGCCGGTTATAACAGGCGGGTCAATTATTCCGTCGGCGTGTGGAGAAAAGGTCTCATCCGTGAAAGATTGGAACAAAAGTGTCTGGAGCATTCGATTGCATTGGTGGAAGTGTTCGGGAAGGCAATCAGTTCAGAATGCAGTAACTGTGGGAGCATGGGGAAATACAGCGGAAATGGTTTCCGATGCGGAAACTGTGGATATGAGGCGGATAAAAAACAGAATGCCGCCCGTAACGCACTGAAACGCGGACAAACAGGGAACTATGTCGATAAAACTGCGGAATCGGATGAAAAAGTAGGAACAGAGTAGATCATTAAAAAATATTTTGCAGATAAATGCCGGCGCATGTCGGAATTTTACCGGAAACGGACTGCGGAACATTTTTTGAAGATAAAAAACAGAAACGGCGCTGGAATAACGGTAACGTGAATTGGGTGCGCCAAGACCTTCGGAACACTTTCGGGTGACGTACGGGGGAGCGAAGCGATCTGTCCACGGATAGAACGCACCGTTCAAAGAACGGCCAATATGCCTTATTTGTTTAGCATTGAGCCATGCAGTCTCGGGTAAATGCAGAAAATGACTGCTTGCAGTCAATTTTCTGTGTTTACCTGAGACTATAGAGTGAAAAGAACTTCTAAAGCTCAGCAGCAATGGCTGCTTCGCTAAGAAGTTCTATGTTTCACTCAGGAGAATGCCTGAAATACGGCATTCTCCGCATAGATTTGAGATTCCGCAGAGCGGAATCATGGCGGTTAGGGCGAAAGCCCGCAGCGAGATGAAGTCGAGCTGGCACGGCGGAGTAGAGAGAAAACATAGAAACTAACTGCCCGCAGGAAGAGGAAACCATGAGAAAAGCGCAGCAAAAACAAATACAGGAAATACTTGCGCTTTTGGAGCAGGCGCATGACGAGATCAGGAGCGGCATAGAGCATAGAGAGAATGCGAAGGCTATGGATTTGCTGGCACAGTGTCAAGACAGCGCCGTGCAGATCGGGGAGCTGATTGAAAAGACAGAGGGGGAAGGCAGCCCCACCATATCGAAGCTGGAAGAATACTGCGAAACGGTTTATGAAGCCTATGATTTGCTTTCTAATGGGACGCAATTTAATCCGGCAAAGACGGGGAAAAGACTGCGAAAAGCTCTCATTCAGGTTGAGAACAGTGTGAAAAATGATATAAAAATCCGGTTGGAAATGGTTTTCCTGCCCTATAAAGCGAGTATGTGGGATTCTCTGGAGAGCGTCTGGCGCGCCGCGGATGCGGATCCGGACTGCGATGCCTATGTAGTGCCGATTCCCTATTATGATAAAAACAGGGACGGTACGCTTGGAACGTATCATTATGAAGGCGACAGATTCCCGGCGGATGTGCCGGTGGTGCATTATGAGGAGTACCGTTTGGAGGAAAGAGAACCTGACGCCGTTTTTATACATAATCCATATGATAATATGAATTTTGTGACGAGTGTAGAGCCAAGGTTTTATTCTTTTGAAATAAAAAAACATACGCCGTGTCTGGTTTATATTCCCTATTATGCAACTTCCGGAAACATGAGCGAGGCGCAGGCATCCTGTATGGCTTATTATTTTGCGGATTATATCATCATACAGGCAGAAAAACATCGTAAATTTTTTGATCCGGAGCTGCCGAAAGAAAAACTCGTGCCCCTAGGCTCACCTAAGTTTGATAAGGTGATACGGCTATGCCGGAATCCGTCCGAACCGCCCGAGGCCTGGAAAGAGAAGATGGCGGGACGGAAAGTGTATTTCTTTAACACGAGCATTAACGGTATGCTGGCCAATACGGAAGCGTTTTTAAGGAAGATGGAATATGTGTTTCGCTGCTTCGCAAAATGTGAGGATGCCTGTCTGCTGTGGCGTCCGCATCCGCTGTTAGAGTCTTCCTTTGCTTCCATGCGTGCGGAGTATAAGCCTGTTTACGACAAATTGAAGCAGTATTTTATGGCAAATAATCTTGGTATTTATGACGATACGCCTGAGATCGAGCCGACGATTGCATTATGCGATGCCTATATCGGTGACGGAGCCACTTCGGTGACGGCGCTGTTTGCGGCGGCGGGGAAACCGCTTTTTCTGTTAGACCATCAGATTGACCGCGAGCCGGAGAAAGAGGACTGGCGGGGCAATGTAATATCGGGATTTTTCCATGATGGGAACGGCAGATATATGGTGACCGGCGGCGGGGCGTTGTTTTATGATGCGGACGGCAGCTATCAGTATAAATATGCGGGCAGTCTGTGTGAATATCAATCCATTTATGCCGGTTACTATTTGTCCTATGTGGTCTCTGTTCTGGGAAAAGACTATGCGTGTCCCGGCAATGCGCAGGAGATTCTGCTTTTGGAGCAGGGAAAAATAGTAAAAAGGATCGGACTGGAAAGAAGGCTTGAACAGCCGGGCGCGTTCTGTGCAGCGACAGCCTGCGGGAAATATCTGCTCTTGCTGCCAAACAGGTATCCGGCTCTTGTACGCTATGACACAGTGACGGGGGAAATCCGTTATTTTACGGAGGGACTGGACGTCTTTGTCGATGAGTCAACGGGGGAAAAGCGGTTTGGCGGTTTCTGCGTCTGGAAGGAGTATCTCTTTCTGGCATCTCCCGTGAACAATTATGTGACGGGGATTCATGTGCCGACAGGAAAGACACAAATCATGACCACGAAGGCGGAAAATACCTGCGGATGCGTTTTCCTGATCGCAGACGGGGAAGAGCTCTGGCTCCTGCCCTATGAGGGTTACACCATTACCAGATGGAATCCGGAAAGCGGAGAGATGCGGGAGTATGACTGCAGGATAGACGGATTGGAATGTAAGCATCCTATTTTCGGATATGCGTGTGATACGGCGCCGTTCGGTTTTCCGGCTGTTCTGGAGGAGGCCCTGTACCTGCCGCCGGGATGGGGAAATCGGTATCTGCGTCTGGATAAGGAGACAGGGGAGAGCAGCGTCTGGGAGCCGGCGTGGGGAGAAAAACAAAAAACGGCCGGCTGCTATTACCCGCCGAGCGGAGAGTCCGCCATATTTATCAAAGTTTCGGAGGGCAAAGCGGAAGAGGAATGGCAGCTTTACACATATGCGGATAAAAAATTGTATGAGATCAATTTGTTTACCGGCGACTGTCGGGAACAGCCGCTTACCTTTCAGGCCGAGGGTATACAGAAACTGGCGGTTGGATTCGACCGTGCCTCTGAATGGAACAGGTATACGGCCTGCGAGGAGGATGCCTTTCATACGCTTGCAGATTTTTTACAGGAGACTCTGCCGGGCAAACCTTTTGATCCGGAGCGGGCGGAGCGCGAGTTTGCACAGATTGCGGCAAACAGTGACGGGACATGCGGAGAAAAGACATATGCGTTTGTGCGGGATAAACTTACGGGGATATAACGGAAAAATCGGTGATGCTGTGACAGATAACACAGGAAACGGAGTTCTATATGAAAAAAGTGATTACATACGGCACCTTCGATCTCTTGCATGAGGGACATTACCGTCTTTTGGAGCGGGCGAAGGCATTGGGAGATTATCTGATCGTCGGTGTCACCTCGGAGGCTTATGACAAGGCGAGAGGGAAATTGAATGTGATAGATTCTCTGGCGACGCGAATTGAAAATGTGAGAAAGACAGGTTTTGCCGATGAGATCATTGTGGAGGAATCTCATGGGCAGAAGGTGCAGGACGTCAAGAAGTACAAGATTGATATTTTTACGGTAGGCTCTGATTGGACAGGCACATTTGACTATATGAAGGACTACTGCCAGGTAGTTTATCTGGAAAGGACAAAAAATATTTCCAGTACCATGCTGCGGGTACAGAATAAGCGGATTCAGAGAATCGGGATAATCGGTACGGGGCGGATTGCGGAACGGTTTGTCCCGGAAGCCAAACTGGTCAGCGGCATTACCACACAGGGGTGTTACAATCCGCATGTGGAGAGCGCAAAGCGGTTTGCCGAAAGATGGGAAATTGAGGCATATGAAGATATAGAGAGCTTTTACGGGGCAATGGATGCGGTCTATATCGCGTCGCCCCATGAGACACATTATGCGTATATTAAGTCAGCGCTGGAGCACGGCAAGCATGTGCTCTGTGAGAAACCCATGGTGCTGAAAGCCGCGCAGGCGGAGGAACTGTTTCGCTATGCGAGAGCGCATGAACTGATTTTGTTTGAGGGAATAAAGACCGCGTACTGTCCGGGATTTAATAAGCTTCTGGGGGTTGCCTGCAGCGGTATCATCGGGAGTATAAGAAATGTGGAAGTGTGCTTTACCAAATTGGAAAATCCGGATAACCGGGAATTGACTGACCGGAAGTATGGCGGCAGCCTGACGGAGCTTGGCAGTTATGTGATGCTCCCCATATTAAAACTTTTTGGAGAAAATTATGAAGAGATCCGTTTTGATGTCATCAGAGGAGAGAATGGACTGGATCTGTTTACAAAAATTTCAGCCAGCTATGCCAACGGCATTGCAACGGCCACCTGTGGGTTGGGCGTGAAGTCGGAGGGGCGGCTTTTGATTGCCGGAACGAAGGGATATATGATTGCGGAGGCACCCTGGTGGAAGACATCCTATTTTGAGGTGCACTATGAAAATCCGTTGGAGGTGGAAAAGTACTCCGAACGGTTTCTGGGAGAGGGTCTGCGGTATGAGATCAGCGATTTTCTTTCCATGATAAACGGCAGGAACAGCAGCGAATTTAAGCTGACCAGAAGCGAGTCGGTGGCGCTTGCCGATATCATGGAGAAGTTTTTGAAAGCGGAGGGGCGCGCAGAGAAATAGAATGCGGCCATGATGGTTTTGAACGGACAGATGACAGGCTGTCAGGAGTTGGGGGAATAGGAGCGGTTTCGATGAAAATTTGGGCGCACAGAGGATGCAGTCAGCGATATCCGGAAAACACGATGCTTGCCTTTGAAAAGGCGGCGGAGCTAAAGGGGCTGACGGGGATAGAATTGGATATACAGCTCACAAAGGATGGGGAGATCGTCGTGATTCATGATGAGAGAGTGGACAGGACGACGGAGGGAACCGGGTATGTGAAGGATTTTACGCTTTCGGAACTAAAAAGACTGCATATTTGCGCGGACGAAAATCCGGTGCAGTCCATTCCGACCATGAAGGAAGTGCTTGATCTGCTGCAGGACAGAATGAAGGGCGGATTACAGCTCAATATAGAACTGAAAAACAGCGTGTATCCCTATGCGGGGATGGAAGAAAAGATCGTGGAGCTGATCGGGCGGTGTGGTTTACAGGAGAATATTGTCTATTCTTCGTTTTACGCGCTGTCTCTGGAAAAGCTGCGGGAGATAGAGCCGCAGGCGGAGATCGGGATCCTGGATACTAAGGTTTCTGACTGCATCTATAAGGTAAAAGGCGGCTGCGGCGCGAATGCACTCCACCCATATTGGCAGGGGATTGACCTGCCGTCTGAAAAATTGCAGGGATATGCGGTGCGGGCATGGTTTTCCGGGCATCTGTATCCGGAGAAACCGACGGGGACGAAGCTCGATTTGGATGTGTTGGAGAAGCGTGGAATTACGGACGTGTTTTTGAATGAGCCGGAGCGGTATTTGCAGATTTGAGATTCCGCGATGCGGAATCATGGCGGTTAGCGTGAGAAGTACTTCTAAAGCTCAGCAGCAAAGGCTGCTTCGCTAAGAA
>CAJUBE010000063.1 GCA_910584725.1 uncultured Lachnospiraceae bacterium
AGATAACTTCTAATTATCCCTCACCCACACAAAAGGGGGCAACCCACCCGGATCGCCCCCAAAACTTACACATGAAAATATTTTCTAGGATGCTTTGTTGCAAGAATGTTTCTCTGTTTAGCCATAGATACATGCGTATAGATTTCCGTCACATTGATGGAGCTGTGTCCCAGCATCTCTTGAATATAGCGGATATCCACATCCGCGTCCAAAAGGCTTGTCGCAAAGGTGTGGCGGAACATATGCGGTGTGATGTGCTGTTCAATGGATGCCAGAGAGGTGTATTTGTTTATCATCCTGCGCACCGCCTGATCGGAGAGTGCTTTCCCGGAGTAATTGATAAAAAAATTGCTGCAGGACTGTCTTTTGTCACGAAAGCTATCATTGTATTCTTTCAGAATATGAATGACGGCCTCACTGCCGATCTGGATGCGGCGTTCTTTGCTTCCCTTTCCGTAGATCAGGATGGTTCCGTCGCACAAATTTACGTCGTCGATTTTCAGTGAGCACAGCTCAGATATTCTCATCCCGGTTGCAAATAACAGTTCCGCAACGGCGGCGTCTCGCAGGGTGTTTTGTTTTTGACAGTAAGTCACGGCGGCCTGTCGCTGGCGGTATATGGTAGATAAAAAAAGTTCGACCGTGTGCAGAGGTATGGTTTTGGGCAGTATGACAGGTTCGCGGAAACGGATGCGCATCTTATTGAAGGGATTACAGTCAAGGATTTCCCTGTATTCCAGATAATGAAACAATGCTTTTACAGAAGCGATTTTGCGTTTTACGGTTTTGGGCTTGTACCGTCCGTGCAGATGCGCTATATACTGTTCCAATGACGCGGCGGTTATTTCATTGATAGCAATTGTGCGAATTTGATCCGAGAATTGGCGCAAATCAATTCGGTATGCTTTGAGTGTTTTTGTGTCAAGACATTTTTGAAAATTACAGTATTCCAAATAGTTTTTGATGCATTCGTTCAGAGTGTCCATGTTTTTTCTCCTTTGTATTTGGCGTTTTATATTTAATATTAATTTTAAAGTCGAAATATTTCTACCTGATTTTTCTCTTAAGGAGCGCGGAGAGGAGCCGCAAATTTTTTGACGAAAAAAAGCCTTCCTGCTATAATATGATAAGAAATGAATGGGAAAGAGATTCGTATGGCGCTTGATAAAGGAAGGCGGCATACAGAGGAAAATGACATGCTTGACAAAGAAACCTTTCATCCCTTGAACTATATAAAGAAAGAGGAATACTCCGGCAGTATGGATGGGATGCGCTATCTTTTAAAAAAGGTGAAGAGCGGTGAGGACGATGTGATCCGGGTGACTGTCTGGCCGGAACCGCTCGGGATTTACCGCACGCCGGAGGAAAGGAAGACTTGGACGGAGGTGCCTCTCACGGCGGAGGGGGTGGAGCAGGCGGCGGATTGGCTCAACGAGCAGTATGAGACCAGAAAGGATTATTGGCTGGAAAATCTGCATAAACCGTGGACGGAGGTGTGATTTTCCACAAGATTTACATAAATATTTGGTCATATTGTGGAAAATGTAGAAAAATCTTGCATTTTGGCAGATATGCGTTATATAATGTGTAAGGAAAGTTGACATAAAGCTGATCGCGGCGTAAGAGAATGAGGGGCTTGGAGGTAGCGATATGGCGGCATTGAATTTGAACGCACTATTTTTTAATCACGAGATATCCTTCTGCAAGGTATATAATGCGGAGAGTAAGGATCAACTGGAAAAACTTCTGGTTTCCAACCGCATTTCCTTTTTTGTGGAATGGCCGGAACAGCGTTTCTGGGAGCGCTTTTTTGGCGGTATGGGCAAAGAGGTTTTTACCATACATATCAACGAGGCGGACACGACTCTTGCCAGAAATCTGGCGGAAGGGATTGAGAGCGTACAGATTGCGTCAGCCTAGGCGGACTGTCAAAATTGCAGAGAATATGATAAAATGACCCTGGGAAGGTTCCCGGGGTTTTGTTATGCACAGTCCCGCATATGGAAGTTTGCTGTTTCACAGCATGCGGGCCGCGCGGCGAGTAGGTAAAGATAACTCTTCCCTACTCGATTATAGGAGAATATGCTGTCGGGCGGCGCACAGGCTGCGCGGCCGCCAGCTCTGTATAGGAAAGTGCAGGGAAAGGAATCAGGGATGGATAAGAAGAGAGTGTACAGCCGTGAGGCGGGAAAAGAGAAGGATACGGGAACGGGAGAAAAGCAGAAGAAAAGTCTCTGCCCGGTTTTCGGGAAATGCGGCGGGTGTCAGTTTGTGGACATGCCCTATAAGGAGCAGCTAAGGAGAAAGCAGAGACAGGTGGAACTGCTTTTAAAAGAATACGGGAAAGTGAAGCCGATCATCGGCATGGAGGAGCCGGCCCATTACCGCAATAAGGTCCATGCGGTATTTGCGTTCCAGAAAGGAAGAGGAATCGTTTCCGGGATTTATCAGGAAAAGAGCCATCGGGTGGTACCTGTGGAGAGCTGTCTTCTGGAAGATCAGAAAGCGGGAGAGATCATTCAATCCGTGCGGGAGCTGGCGAAATCCTTTAAACTGAAAGCCTATGATGAGGACAGCGGTTATGGTCTGCTTCGGCATGTGCTTGTGCGCGTGGGGCATGTCACAGGGGAAATTATGGTAGTGCTGGTGCTGGGATCCCCGATCTTACCGTCCAAGAGAAATTTTATAAATGAGTTATGTAAACTACACCCGGAGATTACTACGATTCTGATTAATGTGAATAATAAGAGAACAAGCATGGTGCTGAGTGATAAAGAGCAGGTAATCTACGGGAAAGGCTATATAGAAGACGAGCTTTGCGGCAGGCGGTTTAAGATATCCGCGAAATCCTTTTATCAGGTCAATTCCGTACAGACGGAGGCGCTTTATGCGAAGGCGGCGGAGTATGCGCAGCTTACGGGAAAAGAGACGGTGGTGGACGCATACTGCGGCATCGGTACCATTGCGCTGGCAGTGGCGGGACAGGCAGGCAAAGTGATCGGCGTGGAATTAAACAAAGACGCGGTGAGGGATGCCGTCACGAACGCAAAAGTGAATCAGATCAAAAACGCGGACTTTTACCAGAACGACGCGGGGCGTTTCCTGACCCAGATGGCTGACGCAGGGGAGAAGGTGGACGTGGTGTTTATGGATCCGCCCAGAAGTGGCAGCACGGAGGAATTTCTCGACGCGCTGATTCGTATTCGCCCAAAACGGATCGTTTATATTTCCTGTGAACCGGAGACGCTGGCGAGGGATTTAAAGTATTTGACGGGGAAGAGTGGCTACCGGGTGAGGGAGATCACGCCGGTGGATATGTTTCCTTTTACGGGGAATATAGAAACTGTGTGCCTCTTGAGCGACACCCAAAGAAAGAAGAAAGAATCTTATATTACGCTTGATGTTGAGATGGAAGACTACTATCGCATCAAGAACGAAGGGAAGAATTCTAACACCGGCAAGTAAGCCTCGCAATCGAATAGGAATTTGAATAGATAAGCTGCAGATGCGGAAAAGAAAATCCGTATTCTGCAGCTTGTATGCTGCGGAGCATCCCTTCTGTGAGCTGTGTTATGAACGTGGAATTATCGTGCTTACTGAAGAGATACACCATAAGAAGCCGCTCTCTGAAGGTGGTACGCATGATCTGAGTAATCTGATCGCGCTGTGCAAGTCGTGTCATTCTACGATACACGCAAAGAGAGGGGACTACTGGGGGGAACCTTCGCGGGTAGGGGCGGTGCAGATCTCTAGACGTATGGCTCCCAGGGAACGGCGCGGGGTCACGCGTGCAAAATCGCGAAATGGAAGACGGGGTATAAAGCACTGAATCACCTCAGATTTTTTTAAAAAATTTATTACTGATTGACATTAGACTAAAAGTTTTGACGCTGATCCATGTGCTTACAGAGGAAGAGGAATGTTACAAATCAGGGAAAGCAATATTTTCCTTTTTATTTTCATTGACACTAGGGCATGCTTTGAATATAATAAAAGCACGAAAATAAATACATCAAAACGTACACTTTTAGAAAGGGGCATAGATCATGTTAGCTGTAAAATCTGTAAATGTCCGGGATAATTTTAAAGAATGGTGTGATAAAATCATCATGGGGGAAACCGTTGTCATTTCAAGACCACGAAACGAAAATATTTACATGATAAATGAAGCCGAATATAACGCTTTGCAGAAAGCAAAGCGAAACGCTGAATATTTTGCTATGCTTGATAAATCAGATGAAGAACTGAACGCTGGGAAAGTAATAGTAAAGACTATGGAAGAACTGGAAGCCATGGAGAACTGAAACCATGAACATTTTATTTACAGATACCGGCTGGAAGCAGTACACAGAATGGCAGGCGCACGATAAAAGGATTATAAAACGAATAAACCAATTGCTAAAGAGCATAGATCGGGATGGGGCAATACAGGGTATAGGAAAGCCTGAACTGCTAAAGTATAATAAATCAGGGCTATATAGCAGACGGATAGACGATGCAAACCGCCTTGTATATGAAATGTCTGGCAATCAAATTATTGTGAAATCCTGCAAAGGACATTATGAAGATTAAAAAATGTCGGGAAGTTGTCAAAAGACCGCTTCCTTTTTTTTATATCTTATGGCAACGGTACAAAACCACTTATCATAGCCGGGGAATACTGTGGCATCGGCACCATTGCGCTGGCAGTGGCAGGACAGGCAGGCAAAGTGATCGGCGTGCAATTAAACAAAGACGCGGTGAGGGAGATCACGCCGGTGGATATGTTTCCTTTTACGGGGAATATTGAGGTAATAATAAAAATCATCTTAAACGATTGACGCGGTACGGATGTTCCTGCTGCGGGTTTGCCGGAACACAGATATAATGGTTGTAAACTATTTTGGGGATGAGGTGCAGTTTTGGATATAACAGGATTATTGGAAAAAAGAAGCGGTATCTACCGCAGGGAAGAGGATGCGGGGAAGCTGGATCAACGTTGCTGTAACTCTTCATAGAAAATGATTGAAAACTACCCATTGGCGGGTAGTTTTTTTGTGTCCAAAAGGAGGAAGTAAATGAATTTTTTTGAACAGGAATTAAGAAAGATCGTGGCGGGAAGCGGCATACTGAAAGACCAGAAGTATGTGGGGCGTCTCTGCTATGGAACGATAGGAGAGGTCATCCGTGCAAGGGTTGAAATAGTGAGAACGGGGTAGGAGCAGTCTGCTTTTTGAAATATTAAAATAGGCAACAAGAGGGCAGTGCGCAGACCGGTGGACTATGGTATGGTCCACCGTGGTCTGTGCAGGGAAGGGAACACTTTAATCAATAAAAGCAGAAGAAAATCAATATTATAATTGGGTCGAATTATGTCTGTTTAAAAGAAAAATTGTAGAAAAAAATTACATCCCTAACCTTATTTTTTACAGATAGAAAAATGTGAAATTTGAAGATGTATGATATAAAAAAGCGCAAGCTATAGACGATGGATTGCAAAGCTTTAGCGGGGAGAGAGATGAAAAAAATAATATACGCAGTGGCGTCGTCGCTGCTTCTATTCTGTACATCAGCCTTTCGGTGTCAGGCGCAGGAAACCGCGATGGCAAAGGAAGATCTGAATATTGTCTTTGCGGTAGATCACAGCGGATCCATGAACGAACAGGATGCGGGACATATCATACCGAAGATGCTGCAGATCTTCACAGATACGATGCACGGGGAAAATATAAGGATTGGATATCTTGCCTATAATGATAAAATTGTCGCCCAGAAAACGCCCATAGCAGTGGATCAGGAAGACAAACGTCTGGCATTGAAGCAGACGATTGCGGATGCGGAAAACCGCGGTGAGACAGATATCGGGCTCGGACTTAAGGAAGCCTATCACTTGATGGACGGCTGCAGCGGGAAAAAGATGGTGGTGCTGATATCAGACGGCGAGACGGATCTGGCTCGGTCTGATACGGGGAGGACGGAGCAGGATTCGGAACAGGATATAGATGATATAGTGCAGCTATGCCAAGCGGAGGGGACTCCCATCGTTACAGTCGCATTTGGCAGGGACTACGAGGGAGAAGAGGCGGCGCTAAAAAGAATAGCAGATCAGACAGGAGGAGAGAGCTACGAGGCGGACAGACCGGAGGAGCTGATCTCCATTTTATATGACCTGTTTCACACGGATTTCAGCTACAGTGTCAGGGAGATAATGTAACGCGGCACTTTATAGTAGACGGAAAAAGCATTTTATTTTCGACAGTATAA
>CAJUBE010000064.1 GCA_910584725.1 uncultured Lachnospiraceae bacterium
ACTGTCGAAAATAAAATGCTTTTTCCGTCTACTATAAAGTGCCGCGTTACACTTTTCCCCGGAGGAGATCGTCTCCTACTTTGGGAGCGGCGGGAAAGCGGACGGGCTTCTTGATACTTTGGAACAAAAGCTGTCCGCATTGCAGCAGCAGATCGAAGAAATGCGTATGCGTTCCCATGATGTGCCGGATATGTCCCTGTCCATCGTGAAGATACCTGAAACCTTATGCTGCGTCCGCAAATATGAAGGCGCTCTGATACAGGATAAATACCATGCCTCGTATGACTTTTTCCATAAATGCGCAGAAAAAGGGATCGCCCTCGCGCCAAAACCGTTTTTCATGATCAATGAACGCACGGACTATCTGGAGGGGAAGATCACTTCCACACCCTATGATTTTTATGTCTGCATTCCCGTTCTACCGGAACAGGCGCCGGAGGATGCGGTTCCTATCCCCGCCTGTACCGCCTTATCCCTGTTAGTGTATGGCAACTACAGCAATCTCAATGAAGCATATCTGTATCTGGGAGAACAGGTGCGTAAACGCGGGCTTGCTCCCGCCGGATATATCCGGGTAATCGCTCTGGTCGCTCCCTATGTCGGCAAAGAGATCGATCCGGACAGGTATTGTTCACAGTTGGTTCTGCCGGTTGCGTACTAATTTGTATAGATAGCATAAAACAGAAAGAGAATTTCCCCACGTGGATCAGGTTGCATGCGACAAAGCCAGCAATTCCTCCGCAATGCCTTTTACTCTGGCAAAAGACTCTTCTGCCAGACCCGTGATTTCACCTTCATTGTTTGCATCATCCACGATCTCATCCGCCCTGCTCTTAAAGTTGGAAACCAGCTCGTCCAGAGAAAGTGCCATATCGCGCACCTGCTCGCTGTACGTTCTGGTTTTGTCACTGCGCTCTACGATCTGTTCGGTCATGGTTATGGAATTCTTCTGCATGTTCCCCAAGGATTCTGCTTTGCTCCTGGCATCTAAGATCTTATCAATTCCCGTCTCAACAGATAAACGATTTTGTTCATTGATCGATTTTACCCCTTCCAGCTTATCAAGGATCTTGGGGACTAACTCCTGAATGGAATTACTTGCCGCTTTAGACTGTTCCGCCAACTGCTGTACATTATCCGCCACAACTGCAAAGCCTCTGCCGTGTTCTCCCGCCCGTGCCGCTTCAATGCTCGCATTCAAAGCCAAAAGATTCGTATGCGCTGAAATACCGGCAATCTGTCCTACAAAGCCTGTGATCTCATCAATTCCATTCTCCAACTGGCTGATCGATGCGCCGGTCTGATTTGCCGTTTCTTTGATCTGATGCATGGATTCTACCGCCACGTCCATCGTCTTGACAAACCCTAGCGTATGGTTGGTAACATCCTCGGATATCCGGAACATTTCTTTGGTATTTTGATAAATACCGTCAATCGCCTCTGACATCTCCGACACACTTTCCTGGATACGCACCACCTGATTACGGCTTTCGTCACAATCCACCGATGTGTCGCGGGCAGAAGAAACGATCTGTTCATTGGCGTGCCGGGAATTTTCCAGATTTTCTTCCACATCCCCCACCATAGTGACCAGCTCCTCGGAAGCAGATTCACACTTCTTTAACAGTTCAGCCAGCAGCATCCCTTCCTGCTCTTTTTTTGTCTTTTCCAAAAGGGTGTTTTTGATGTAATTTAAGACGGCGTTAAACGCCGCCAGCGCCATGATTCTGGGGAATACAAAGAACAAAATAATATTGATAAGATTCGTATTGATGGTAAAAGCGCCTGCCAGAAGTGTTTCTGCTTCCTTCGCTGCAGTTGTCGTAGTCAAAATCAATGTGTTGGCGTCACACAGTCCCCAATAATATCCGCCGATCACAGAGAGGAAGAAACCGCCAGCGGTCAATACCAGGGTAAAGGTTTTATACTTTTTCTCCGTATAGACAATAGAACATACCATGGGGAAAATCATAAAGAGGGTTGCGTGGTAAGCCAGCTCCATATTTGCAAAAGATATCATTGCCACCAGCAAAAAAATCATGATATAGTTGGATACCGCTTTCTCAAAACCAAGTGCGTATTTCACAACATGGCCCAGCGCCACAAAGATAACCATGCCAATGAGAGCAGTGTTCATAATAGTCTGATCCACTATAAAAATGTGCAGTACGTTCAATATCCACGCTGTCACCATTACGATCAAAGTGACGCGCATACATTTCAGTGAATAATTGTTCGCTTTCCTAAATTCAACCTCGTTTATCATGCTTTCCCACCCTCCCTATTTTTCATTCATAATATGACAGGAAGGGGGATTTTTCCAGCGCTTGGGTATGAATTGTCGTTTTGAGGGAACCATTTGCAGTTTTTGACTCTAGGCTGTACAAAGAGGATGTGCGATAATATCATAAGATAAGATGAACTGAGGAGAAAACGCCATGTATCAGATTGCGCTCTGTGACGACGAGACAACAGAACTTCATACGCTGGAACAGATGCTGCGCTCCTATCGCGGGCATTCCATAAAAGACACCCTTTCCGTCAGATCGTTCGAGAGCGCGAATGCGCTGTTTTTTGCGATCGAACAGGAAACCTACGCGCCGGACCTTATTTTTCTGGATATCTATATGCCGGAGCTGTCGGGGCTTGAGGCGGCGGAAAAGCTGAGTGGGATGGAACTTCCGTGCCTGATCATTTTTCTGACTTCTTCTACTTCTAATGATCACGCGCTGGAAGCCTATAATCTCAACGTCTTTCACTATCTGGTCAAGCCGGTTTCCAGGGAATCTCTTTTCGCTTCTCTGGACAGGGCACTCGCGCATTTTGAAAAGAACGCGACCCGCTATCTGCTCTTCCAGACGGAGAGCCAGATTCACCGAGTCAATGCTGACGATATCATCTACTGTGAAGCGCAGCGCAAGAGGCAGTGCGTTTATCTGAAAAATGAGGAACAGCTTATCTTACATACGTCGATGACTCGGCTCGGTGAAATGCTTGCCGCCCGCCAGGAATTTATGAAGATGGGCATATCTTATATCGTAAATCTGAAACATATTGACCGGCTGGGCACGGAGACGCTGCAGTTCGACAACGGCAAGGAAATCTATCTGCCGCGGGGCTCCTACAAGCCTCTGTCGGACAGGTACTTTAATCACTATTTTGGAACGGAAATGGAAGGCAAATGACATGATGGAAGCACTCATCACGAATCTGATCAACAACATCTTTCACAGCGTCTGGCTCTATCATCTCGCGCTGGAACCCAGACACGACAAACGGGGACAGATTTTCTTTTCCGTGCTCTTCACCGTATTTGAAGAAATGTCAGCGCTGGCGCTCGTGATGCTGCACGTTCCCTCAAATTTGATACATCTGGTCGGATTTATGCTTTTCGCCGTGATCCTTACCCTGATGTTTTTATGCACGCTCTCCGCCTCCCATCCCGCCAAATCCGCGTTCCTGCTGTGCAGCTACTTCTGCCTGTGGACTTTTATCTACTGTTTTATCTCCCTTGTCACAAACAGCATCGCCGGCGCGGGAGACGCGGTAATCTGGGGGCTTCGGATCGGGCTGAACCTCTTTTTCCTGTTTGTTTACCGTCGCTTTTTCCGCGACCGACTCAAACGAATCTATCTGGAAATGCAGGGCGGTTACGGGATGCTTACCATCAGCTCCGTTATGACTTTTGTGCTCATGTCCGCAATTACGATCTATCACAATCATCTGACCAAAATCGGCGCGCAGAATGCCCCTTTCGTCATCATCTCCTATCTGTTTGCGCTGATGATCTACCTTCTGCTGTTCTATTTTCTGAAACAGACGACCCGCATGTACCAGCTCCGTCAGCTCAAGCTGCACGAGGAACTTCTGACGGCACGGCTGTCCGGCTACGAGCAGATTGAGCAGGACGCAAAGCAGACGCGCCACGATTTTCATCATCACAACACCGTGATCGCGAACCTTGCCAAGCAGAAAGACTATGCGGGCATCCTCTCGTATCTGGAGGAGTATGAACGGATCGAGGAGGAAAAGGCGATCCCGCAATACAGCACAGACCCCGCCCTCAACAGTCTGTTTCTTGCCTATCAGAAAAAGGCGGAGCAAAAAGGCATCGACTTCAAGATTTGCGTACATCTGCGGGAAATCTCCGGCATCTCATCCGTGGATCTTGGTAAGCGTCAAATCCAACGCCCTACCTAAAATTTAAGCGCCGCTTAACTGCGACG
>CAJUBE010000065.1 GCA_910584725.1 uncultured Lachnospiraceae bacterium
GAGATACAAGATATTAACAAATTAGTGAGTCACTAATAAATTTCATAGTTGAAACTGGGATATTCTCCAGAATAAATTCCTATCGTTAAAATTTGCACCCAAACTCATACTTGGGTGCATTGTATCAAATTGTGGTACGCAAGCCACGTTGGGTAGCCCAACAGGATTACATCATACTGCGACATATTATCCACATGAGAAGCGAGCGCCGGATGGATGTCATGCATCAGGTCGTACTACGACACATCGTAGATATTGCCATTATAGGGATGCTCCATCGTAATTTCAAACAGATCCGCCCCCGTCTTATCCCGAATGATTTGTGCCGCGTTTTCCGTATTGCCGGAGTAGGAAAAGTACGCGACCAAAATCTTCGGGTTCTCGGGCATGGCAATGTTCAGCGAATAGGCCGTTGTCACCGTCTCCTCCATTCCTTTCGCATTCCGGCAGATGCGGAATCCCAGATTCTGGTCGGCGTCAACGGGATTCGCGGCGCTGCGGTACGCGCTGCGCAGATGCTTTCCAAAATCATTGTAGCTGCCGCCGCGGTTGACGCGCAGGGAACCGCTTTTCGCCCCTGCCGGATTAACTGTGTTAGTCAGATCATAGGCTCCGTAATAGTCAAAGCACCACTCCGCCACGTTGCCATGCATCTGATACAGACCGAAGGCATTGGGCGGCAGCTCATCCACCGCAATCGTCGTCCCTCGGTTCTGGCTGGTAACGACCTCCGGATTGCTGTGCGACACATAATTTTCTTCGATCAGGTAAGGATAACTGCCCTCGAAATTGGCATAGTCGCTGTGCACCTGATTTCCGAAGCTGTAAATCGTTTCCGTTCCGCCGCGTGCGGCGTATTCCCATTCCGCCTCGGTAGGGAGGCGATAACCGTCCGCGGCACGGTTCCAGCTCACCGTATTTCCTTCCACTGTATAGGCCGGCGTCAGACCGCGGCTCTCGCTCAGCCGATTGCAGTATTCAACGGCGTCGTACCATGTCACGTTGTCCACCGGGAGGTTCTCCCCGTCAAACAGGCTCGGATTTTCCCCCATGACCGCCATATAATCCACCTGCGTCACCTCGCAGGGATCCATATAAAACCCGTCCACCGCCACCTCATGCTGTGCCTCATCCTCCTGCCGCTGCCGCTCCGTAGAAGGGCTTCCCATGGAAAATGTCCCGCCGGGAAGCAGGAGCAGACCGTCTTCTATGCGTGCCGTTTTCTCCGTCTCCGATGCTGCCGTGCCAGACGCCGAAGCTGTCTCCGCTTCCACCGCCTGCGCTGTTTCAGGTTTCTGTACCATTTCCGATTCCTCCCGTGCCGTTTCCTGACTCTGTGCCGATTTTGTTTCCTTCCCCCTCGCAAAAAAGAAAATACCGCCGCCGACTGCCGCCAGACACACAACCGCTGCCGCCAGCGCTATGAGCTTCGCTCTCCTGTCCGCTTTCATCATCCATATCCTCCGTGCTTTTTAGAATCGAGCAGGAAAGAGCTATCTTTCGCGTGTGCAAAAAAATAGGTATCCCCTCGGGACACCTACATTATAATTTACCACGGTTCATAATGTCTAATACCTATATGAAATGACGATAAATGCCTAAACTGCATTTTTAGCCCACTCCACAAACTTCGTGACGGCAGGAGAGAGTACCTGGTTCTTTTTCCATACAAGGACGCTCCTTGTTTCCATTTCCGGAAACAGCGGCCGCAAGCATAGATTTTCGTAAGTATTTTCAAACGCAAGCACCAGAGCCGCACCCACATGATTTTCCACCATAATACAGCAGTTGTTGTAAGACAGGTTGCGGGTGACGACAATATTCAGCTTTTCATAGTATTCCCCGAACCAGTTTTCCAGTTCATTGCGGACAGATTTCCGCTTCGCGATCATTAACGGCACCCCGGCCAGGTCGGCAGGCGTAATCCTTTCCTTCTCCGCCAGCGGGGAATCCCTGCGCATCAGCACGCACCATTTTTCCCTGAGCGGCAGTCGAATAAAATGATACTTGCTGATCTCAACCGGCTCCAGCATCAGGCCAAAGTCCAACACCCCGTTCTCAATCTGCTCTTTTACATCGTCCGCAATCGCCGTAAAGATCTCAAAGGTCACCTCCGGATACCGCTCTCTGAAAGAGACCATCAACTGCGAGAGGCAGGCCATATTTTTCGTCTCCCCGCAGCCGATCGCAATTTCCCCGGAAACAGTGTCTTCGCTCTGCTTAAGCTCCTTCTCCGCTTTTTCCGCCAGCGCTACGATTTCCTGTGCCCTGCGGCGCAAAAGCTGCCCCTCGTCCGTCAGGATAATTCTGTGCTTACTTCTCTGAAACAGCTTCACACCGAGCGTTTCTTCCATCTGCATGAGCTGCCTCGACAGGGACGGCTGTGAGATATGGAGAAGCCCCGCCGCCTTTGTTATGTTTTCCTCCCTCGCCACCGCGAGAAAATATCTGAGTACACGAAGTTCCATGCGCGTTCGTCTCCTCTCTGCCGTTCCCATTGCCGCGGGTGATCTTTGACGCAGTCCCTGCCTCAGAACATCCCGAAAATTTTCTCCTGAAAAGTGCCGTGAATTTCCTCATACGTCGTATAGCTAAGCTGCTCGCTGTTCTTAAACCGCCTCCGCCACTCGTCCCGAATGGCATCCGCAAGCAGTCCCGCATACTCGCTCTGTGTCAGAAGAATCGCCGGGAACACAAAGTAGATCATAAACAGATTGATGTCCATCTGGGTTCTGCCGCTGATTTTTCCCCGTTTGGCAAAGCGCGCCTCCACCGCGTCCGCAAGGGCTTTTGCCATCTGCGCCGCCGCCTTATCCCTCTCCTGTTCTTCCGCCTGCTCCACAAAGTCCGTCATCTGTGCAAGAATCTCCAGATTCTTCTCCCGAAACCGCTCCATCCGTTCCGCATACACTTTCTTCTTGATGCGGTCCATCATCGCCTCCATACTGTCAAACATACTTCCCGCCTGCTCTAACATACACCTTGTCATCCTCGTATTATAAAGTAGTAGTGTTTATAGTCCCTCTCCAAGGACTGTATGCTA
>CAJUBE010000066.1 GCA_910584725.1 uncultured Lachnospiraceae bacterium
TTCTTAACGAAGCAGCCTCTGCTGCTGAGTTTTAGAAGTTCTTTTCACTCTATTTATTTGCGCTATTTACGCAGCGCTCTGCCCGGTCTTTGCTCCGACCGCACATGCTTCCGTCAGACTTTCCTTGCTGCCGGCAACGCGGCGTCCTCCGCCTCATGTCCCTTATTCGCATACAAAGGCTTCACCCTGACAAGCGCAAGACCGACGCCGGTGACAATGATCGCCGCGACCACAGCCTCCACCACGCCGTTGAATGCCACCACGCCCATGATGACGTCCAGCACCGCGTCGCCCGCCACGCCCATAGCGTTCGCGTAGGCGTCCTTATACAGAATGAAAATACCGCTCATCACAAAAAGCGTATTGGTAAACGCGCCTGCAAGCCCCGCATAGGAGAGCGCAATATTGGCGGACGCCTTCTTCATGCCGCCCGCGGTCAGCGCCGCCATGAGCGCCGCACCCACCACCAGACCGATCACCGTGCAGACAACCGCGCTCAGCGCCTCCGGAAACAGCCGCATCAGGAATGCTCTGACGGAGAAAAATAATATAACAGATGCTACCACATCCACAACAATCTTTCCCGCCTTGTTGTCGCCCTTCACGATCCTGCGGATCAGGAGCCATACAAAGTAGGGAACCACGCCGACTAAAATGCGCGGCACAAAACAGATGTACAGGCTCCTAAAAATGCCCGACACCCCCGCAACCCGGTAGGCAAGAACCGGCGAAAACACAAACGCCGATGCCGTAGCCGGATTTATTGTGTTGTTGATAAAGCTGGTGAGTCCGAATGTGAATCCCAAAAATGCACCTTTCTTCGGTCCGAGAAATAGCGCTCCAAGGATTACCGGGATGTGAATGATCGTCGCGTTGATGACTACAAGCGGGATATATCCCAACGGTGTGAATGCCATAATCACGATTATGGCGGTGAACAGTGCCGTAAGCACAAGTTCGTAAGTCTTTTCATTTTTCATGGTACAATCCTCCTGTTATTATTCTCATCCGAGATACAATACGGCTGTATCATACCACATTGCCGTTTCCTTTACAATATTGTTTCAAAAAACACATGTTATGTATCTAAAAAAAGACAGCCCGGCGGGCTGTCTTGCTCTTACATCTTATCATGTGCGAGACATAGAACTTCTTAACGAAGCACGTTTTAGAAATTCTTTTCGCATTTTAGTAGTTCTCCGGCTTCACCTGGAAGTAGGACTGGGGATGTTTGCACACGGGGCAGAGCTCCGGCGCCTTCTTGCCGATCACGACATGACCGCAGTTTAAACACTGCCATACGCAGTCGCCGTCCTTGGAGAACACAACGCCGTCCTCGATGTTCTGAATCAGCTTGCGGTATCTCTCCTCGTGCTCCTTCTCGATCTTTGCAACGCCCTCAAAGAGCAGGGCAAGCTCCTCAAAGCCTTCCTTTCTCGCATCCTCCGCAAATCCCGCGTACATGTCCGTCCACTCGTAGTTCTCGCCCTCTGCCGCGTCCCGCAGATTCTCCCTCGTCTCCGGAATCTGGCCGCCGTGCAGATACTTAAACCAGATCTTGGCGTGCTCTTTCTCGTTTGCCGCCGTCTCCGCGAAAATATTTGCCATCTGCACATACCCGTCCTTCTTTGCCTTGGACGCATAGTAAGTATACTTCGTGTACGCCTGTGATTCCCCCGCAAACGCCGCCAGCAGGTTCTTTTCCGTCTTTGATCCCTTTAAATCCATCACCGTCTCCTTCCCGCCGTTTTCCATCTGTCAGAAGGCATCTGCCCCGAAAACGGCCTCCTAATCATTAATGTTACCATTTTACACCAAATCTTTCAGAAAGTCTCCAAAAATTTTCAGCGGATGATGACCGCATAGCGTTTCATATGAAGTTTTTGTTGTCAACCCAATGTCATTCTTGGTATAATGTTCGCGAAAGCAATGAGCAGTGCGCATACAGAGGATAAGCAGAGAGGGGAGCTTGCTCACCGAAATGGTTATCCGAATGGATGCATAGGGCGAA